>NZ_JBALCS010000056.1:0-30966 GCF_036919555.1 Nostoc sp. | reverse complement strand
CTGAAGCATTTATTTATGTTGCCATGATTCGATTAATGCTCAAGCAACTTGCGTGATGAAAATCACATATCTAAAACTTCTCAGACATCCTCTAAGTCATGCATTGACTTAAATACAACTCTGAAAGCTGCCAAGACATTTGCAGAACTTGAAATAATGGAAGAATCAGTTATTTGGAAACAAGATAGAATTGTCGAGCCAGTATAGTAGTTTTTTTCCAAATTTAGACCCCGCTTTACTGCTGCGTTATATCGCAATGCCTGACCAGTCCGATGCTATTATTGAATTTGAGCAGGTGATCCAAAATCAATAATATTTATCTCCAGATTATGTTTAAATTTAAAATAAACCCTGGTAAAATATCTTCTCCTGATAATTCTTGTGGAGATGTTAATATTTCCACTGGTTGACCAAAACGATAGATTTCTACTTGACGCGTTTTGGGATTAATTAACCAACCTAATTTGACTCCGTTATCGATATATTCCTGCATTTTCTCTTGGGTTTCTCGCAAAGTATCGCTGGGTGACATTAACTCTAAAACAAAACTTGGTGCGATCGGTGGGAACTTTTCTTGTTCTTCAGGTGTGAGTGCATTCCATCGATCTTTTTTTATCCAAGCGACATCAGGAGAACGGTTTGCACGATTGGGAAGTTTAAAGCAGGTGGAAGAATCAAAGCAAACTCCTAGTTGAGTTTGACGATTCCAAATCACAAAATCTGCTGCAATTTCAATATTACGATTTCCAGTTTCTCCGCCTGTGGGTGGCATTATTAGTAGTTTTCCCTCTGCATTGCGTTCAAATTTGACTTCAGGATTTTGCCGACACAACTGATAAAATTGATTATCAGTGAGTTGAATAATCGGGTTTAAGTTAATGGCGATCGCTGTCATAGTAATTATGTTGGGGATAACATCAACTTTAGCTATAGGAATCCGGTTTGATTTATGAAAAGATATGTAGGGTGTGTTAGCGACAGCGTAACGCACCAAACCCTTGATAATGGTGCGTTACGAACTTCGTTCTAACACACCCTACAATACCTAATTTTGTTCAAAAATCAAGTAGGAGTCCTATAGATTGTAAGCAAACTTGTAGGTAGCGATCGCTTTTCAATGATAGATAACCTCATTGAGAACCAATAGAGTGAAATACTACACACCTATGGGAAAGAGATTTATTCTGGATTATTGCACATAATTTAGAATAGGCGATTAGCTTATGCAGTCAATCAAGGTATGAATCAGAATATTGGAAGTCCCAGAATTTCTATTATTATTCCAACTCTCAATGAAGCGGGGAATATCAAAGAAGCGATAGCTACTGTACGCTATGCTAACGCAACTACTCAACCCAGTAAAGATATAGAAGTAATTATAGTAGATGCTGGCTCAGAGGATGGCACAGTAAAAATTGCTCAGTCATTAGGTATCAAAGTTATCTCATCATCTCCCGGTCGGGCTGTTCAAATGAACGCCGGTGCTGTAGCTGCTAACGGTGATATTCTCTTATTTCTCCATGCAGATACCCGTTTACCAACTGGGTTTGATGACATGATTCGCACGGCGCTACAACAGCCGGGGATTGTCGCTGGTGCGTTTAACTTGCGGATTGATGCATCACTTTTAAGTTTACGATGGGTGGAGTGGGGAGTAAATGTGCGATCGCATTTTTGCCAAATGCCCTATGGCGACCAAGCAATATTTTTAACAAAGGAAGTATTTCAGCAAATCGGCGGTTTTCTTGAATTGCCTATCATGGAAGACTTTGAACTCATGCGTAGTTTAAAACGCATCGGACGTATTGTAATTATCCCTACACCAATTGTTACATCAGCCCGTAGATGGTTACAAAAAGGAGTATTCAAAACTACGCTACTTAATCAAATAGTCATTATTGCTTATTTAGTCGGTATTTCACCTAAGCGAATTTGTCGCTGGTATCGCCGAGAAAAATTTAAGAGGGTTTAAGCTGTTTCTGATGTAAGTAGTATATCTTAGAGGCATTGAATTTGAGGTGTAAGTTTCAACATTGAGCCTCAGAAGGTCAAAGTCGTGCCTCAGAAGGTCAAAGTCATGCCTCAGAAAGTCAAAGTCGTGCCTCAGAAGGTCAACGTCGAGCTTCAGAAGGTCAAAAATTTATTTATTCTTTTTACCCCTGTAAGTTATGAACAAGAAATTTATAGCAAATCGATTTAATCCTGGAGATTTGCGGAAGTTTTTGAGATTGATTGGATTAATATTACTAGTACTTAGCTTTACTTTTTTATCAAACACAGACTTTGCCTTAGCACAAGAATCTACAAATTCAAATTCTTTCAATCCCCAAGCAATTTTACGGAATGCGTTGCAGTGGATTGATAGCCTTGGTACAGTAGGAGCGATCGCTTTTATTGCCCTTTACATTATCGCTACCGTCGCTTTTTTCCCAGGTTCTATTCTCACCTTGGGAGCTGGTGTGATTTTTGGTGCAGTTTGGGGTTCTCTCTATGTATTCATTGGTGCAACCCTTGGCGCTACTGCTGCTTTCCTTGTGGGACGTTATTTAGCAAGGGGCTGGGTTGCTGGTAAAATCGCAGATAACAAAAAATTTGCTGCCATTGACCAAGCTGTTGGTAGAGAAGGATTAAAAATTGTCCTGTTAACGCGATTGTCCCCCATATTTCCTTTCAATTTGCTGAACTATGCTTTTGGGATTACGAGAGTTTCACTTAAAGATTACTTTATCGGCTCTGTAGGCATGATTCCTGGAACCATTATGTATGTTTATATTGGTTCCCTTGCGGGTAATCTGGCCATGATTGGTAGTAATGCTCAACCCACCAACCCGACTTTACAATGGGTAATTCGGATTTTGGGTTTGATTGCTACAGTCGCTGTGACAGTTTATGTAACCCAGATTGCGCGGAAAGCTTTGGAAGAGAAGGTAAGTAGCAATTAAAAATTCAAACGCGTTCTCCTAAAGATAAATTATCTCTTGCTGAAACCTTTATACAGGAAAGCTTTAATAGTATCTGTCAATTCCAGACGGACAAAACAGTTCAAAAGTTGTATTCATTGTTAAATAAGCATTAAAAATAAAAGATTGAGCCGCCTGAATTTACTAGATAAGCCTCGCCCCTTGTGGGCGACCTAGTTTTCCCTGTTCCCTTTCATAGGTATTCTTAATTTTGAATATCGCAAAGGCGTTGACTTGAGCATTTTTAATTCTCAAATGAGGTTCCACCAATGACCAATTCAGAATTCGAGAGAGTCACAGTTCGCCCAATGGATGAGTATAATCAAAAGTTGGTGTCTTACGTCCATCCGCCAAATTGGGTTAATCCTCAACCCGCAGATGTTTACGACTTGGTAGTAATTGGTGCTGGTACGGCGGGATTAGTAGTGGCGGCGGGTGCGGCGGGTCTGGATTTGGGTTTAAAAGTGGCGTTGATTGAAAAGCATCTCATGGGTGGAGATTGCTTAAATGTTGGTTGCGTACCATCTAAAACTATTATTCGGTCTGCCCGCGTCGTTGGTGAAATCTGGAATGCTCAAGACTTGGGAGTTAATATTCCCCAACATAATATTGATGTTGATTTTTCCAAAGTCATGGCAAGGATGCGGCGGATAAGAGCTGATATCAGCCATAACGACTCAGCTGAACGCTTCTCATCGTTGGGTGTCGATGTCTTTTTGGGTAGCGGTCGATTTGCAAGTAAAAATACTGTGGAAGTTGGTGAGAAAACCCTCCGGTTTAAAAAAGCTGTAATTGCTACTGGCGCAAGAGCTGCACAACTATCGATTCCGGGAATTGAAAAGGCGGGTTATCTAACTAATGAGACGGTTTTTTCTCTGATTCAACGACCGGAACATTTGGCGGTAATTGGTGGCGAACCCATTGGTTGCGAATTGGCACAGGCTTTCGGGCGCTTGGGTTGTGAGGTGATACTTTTCCATAGCGGTTCTCACCTTCTGAATAAAGAAGACGCTGATGCAGCTGAAATTCTCCAAAAGGTTTTAATTAGCGAAGGAATTCGCGTGGTATTGAATTCCAAATTAGAAGAAGTGGTAACTGTCACCCAGGGGAAACGACTTTACTTTTCCTCCAATGGCCATCGAGATTCGGTGACAGTAGATGAAATTTTAGTCGGTGCGGGGCGATCGCCGAATGTGGAAGGTTTAAATTTAAAATTAGTGGGTGTAGAATACGACAACCGCCAAGGTGTAAAGGTAAATGATTACCTCCAGACGACGAATCCCAAAATTTATGCAGCTGGCGATATCTGTATGAACTGGAAGTTTACCCATGCTGCTGATGCCGCAGCGCGGATTGTGATTAAAAATACGCTGTTTTCTCCCTTCGGTTTCGGACGCTCCAAACTCAGTAGTTTGGTGATGCCGTGGGTAACTTATACTGACCCAGAAATTGCCCATGTTGGGTTGTACGAACACGAGGCGCAGAAATTGGGTATTGAGGTGACGACAATCAAGATAGCTTTTAGTAGTGTAGACCGAGCGATCGCAGATGGTGAAGAGTCAGGATTTCTCAAAATCTACCATAAAAAGGGGTCTGATGAAATTATCGGTGCAACTATTGTTGCCAGCCACGCGGGTGAGATGATATCAGTTGTGACTACGGCAATGGTGAATAAGATCGGTTTGAGTAAGTTAAGTAGTGTAATTCATCCTTATCCCACTCAAGCTGAAGCTATTAAAAAAGCAGCAGATGCTTATCGTCGTACACTCCTGACATCAAATACCAAAAAAATATTGGGATTTCTAACAAAGTTATCTTAACCAAAATTAGTCAACAGTGAGATATAGCGTTTCCTAATAAGAATGAGGTACAGATTAACCTCAGCCTGATAAAGCTGTGCTTTATCTCCCCTCTGGGAACTCACGGCTACGGTGTACACACAAGTCCTAAAAACCAAACCTAACTTGATAAGGCTTTCCTCGTTCCCATACTCCGTATGGGAATGCATTCATTGAGTCTCTGGCTCAATGTCTGATATCATGTCCGCTTGATTGCTTATTAAACCCAAAGAACCCCCACCCCGCCAAAGCTATGCTTTGTCTCCCCTAAGAGCCGGCGGGGAGGGGATTAAGGAGAGCCAGTGCGGTCTTGGGGTCTCCCCAAGTGGAGCATCTGGCGTGTGGGGTGCAATGACTATGGGAATCACAACGAATTAATTACCCGGACATGATATGACTGGAGGCAGAGCCTCTAATCAGCCATTCCCATGCTCTGCATGGGAACGAGAGAAAGTTATCTTGACCTTTCACGGTATCTGGAAAATCTCTCTCCTTATAGAGCTACGGTGTACACACAAGTTATCCGATTACCCAAAACCAAAACCTCACCCTGTCCTATCTTTAATCCCTCTCCTTAATAAGGAGAGGGACAGGTTTTACGTAGTCAAACCAGGGTGAGGTATCTCAGAGGCTATAAGACTTAACCGGAAATTGCGTCACCAAAGACCTATGTGTACACCGTAGCCTTATAGAGAGAGACTTTGAGTTTTCCCCCTTAGAGCGTCGGGAAGGGGGTTAGGGTTTCCGTGGGCTTTTTCCACATGAACTGAATTGTCAGCTATCTAAACAGGTCGGAAGCGATCGATCTCGCCTGCGGTAAAGTTTGCGTAGTACAGATTACCATCCTGTCCAGTAGTGATTTGTACAGATACCCCAAGATTAGGCGTGTCTGCTTGGGAAGCAAACCGCTTAATTGAGACAACTTTGCCCTGACTATTGAATCTCAAAGCATCGATGGTTCCTTGACTGAAATCACCAACGAATAAGGCACCTTGATAGATTGAAGGGAAAGTATTGCCTGTGTAAAAGTCACCCATAGTAATCGAATTGGAACCAAAATGCTTGTAAGTGTAAGCTGGTGCTGTAACAGGTGTGCCACTATTATAAAAGTCTTGCGCCGCATCTAGGACAGCATATTGTGGTTGTTTCAGGCTGACAGTATTGCCATTCGCATCAAGACCACCTTCATAGAATGGCCAGCCAAAGTCCGCTCCTGGTTTTCCGATATTCACCTCTTCGTAAGTACCGAAGCCAACATCACCAAATATAGGGGGTATTGGTTTTCTGATCAATTGTGAAACGGAAAGGGTTACGCAGACCAGAGTTATAGACCTTGGAAATATTAGTATTGGGATCACCATTGTAAAAAGGATTACTTGATAAGCCTTTACCTGTAATCGCATCAATCCGCAGGAGTTTGCCGGACAGATTATTAAGATCCTGGACACGAATTACTCGCGGATCTATCCCATTGTAGGAAGTGCCATCTCCCAAGCTAACAAACAGAGAACCATCAGTACCAAACTTCAGAGAACCAACTGAGTGAGATGCGCTATCGTTGGTTATAAAATTCTGGATATTTTCGACTTTATCGAGATTATTGAGATAATCTTGCAAACTGGTAAACCGCTTACCAGTATCTTTGTTGATAATTCCTGATGGTGCGTAGCCAAGTGTGATATTTGTGCTATCTCCATCTTGGTGGCTGATATTCTCCCAAGTGCCATTTGTGCCGATCAGTACAACTTCGCTGCCAGCAATAGCAGTAGTATAATTAGTGTTGGGATTAGCTGTCACGCGAGTTAGCCGTCCAGTCCGATTCGCCCTCTGGTCGCGATCGTCCAATGTGCTATTGGGATTGTTCTTAGGATTGTTTGGATTGGTTTCTGGTGGATCGTAGGTATACAACAGGTAAACGTAGTTATTGCCGTTTGGATTTTTACCAAAATCTGGATGTACAGCAACGCTTAACAGATCGCGATCGCTTGTATCATTTACCTCAAGAGAAATATCGATAAATGGTGTTGATAATAAGCTGCCGTTTTTCAAGACTCGCACTATCCCATTTTTCTGGGCAATTAATATAGTCTTACCGTCAGGTGCCCAGTCAAAAGCTGTGGGTTCAGTCAAACCAGAAGCTACCGTATCTAAAGCAAAGTTACCAGAGTCATTATCGAGAATAGTGATAGTTGTCTGTTGAGTTGTTAGTTGCACTCCAACTGCATTACTGAACTTCAAAGTAAATGTTTCATCTGACTCCCCAACGGTGTCATTAATAATGGGGATAACAATGGTCTTGGTGGTTTCTCCTGCTGCAAAATTCAAGGTTTTAGATACAGTCTGAGCCTGATAGTCAGATCGCGCTTTCGCAGTCCCATCCACGGTTATGTAGTCCAGACTAGCAGCCCTTAAAGCGTTACCTCGTAAAACTGTCACCGTAGCAGAACCGCTACCCTCATTAACTGTTGGCTTAGTGAAGTCGAGTCCAGAGCGATCGTTATCTTGAATCGTAATTGCGAGAGTTCTTTGGAGTCCTAGTGTTGCTCCCTGTGGTTGATCAATGACAAAATTAAAGCTTTCATCAGCTTCTGCTAAGGAATCGTCATTGATCGGAATGGATATCTGTCTGCTGCTTTGTCCCGGCGCAAAAATAACTGTTCCAGCGCTTTCGGTGCCTTCACTTCCGTAGTCAACTCCTGCTGTGGCAGTACCAAATAGGGTGGCATATTTAATTGAAGATGTGCTACTTAAATCGCCATTTCTCAGCAAAGTTACGGACACACTATTATCGCCTTCGTTTACAGTCGTAGAAGATGATCCTAAAGTGATAGTGGACTGAAGATATGGTAAATACAGTTGTGACTGAGGAATGATTTCCTTTGCCTGAGAAGAGCTTGACCAAGACAGTTGAGAAATGGCAGAGTAAGTATTTTCGTAGTACTCAAGTTTAATATCGTACTTCTGACCTGCAACCAGTGCGATCAAGCCACTGTATTCTCTGACAGATTGGTCGGCAAAGTGATTGATGATTTGTTGACCGTTCACCGACAGTCGTACACCATCATCACTATTGGTATAGAACTTGTAAGTTTCGCTGTACTCGGCTTGCACTTGACCTGTCCAACGCACTGAGAAGGTATCTGCGGCGATGGACGCAGCTGGAGAATCAGCGCCCCAAATAAAGTTTACCGTCGGATCTGTGCGAGTTAGCTTCAGGTTTGTAAAGTCGATGTTGTCGTAGTACTCTGCTTTCAGCCCATCTCCCTGAGAAAGCACGTTGCTGCTAGCCCGACCGGAAATACTAGGTTGTTTCTGACCAATGTTTTCTAGAGATGATTGAGTACCAATTACTGGACTTACAGATGTTGATAACTGTTGTTTAAGACCTTGATTCGGATCACCCATTAAGATATATGCCTCGCAATAGTGCTAAAACTAAAACCATAATCAATGCTTATGGATTAGTTTTATCTTGAATATTTTCATATAAAAATATTGATAAGCTTTCATTGTTTGCCTATTAATAATGATGCTATTTCACTCAATTACTGATACAAATTATTCCTTTTATCTATCCCCCTTTGCTAATCTGCTGCCTATTCGCATCAACATTAAAATAAAAGAGTATGACGTGATATATCCTCCTATATCTTTTCTGAAAGCAGATATATAGAAAAATGTGTATAGCAATAAATGCTAAAGATTAATTTAAGGGCGTATTAGTCCTTATTAATCTTTATTTTATTCCTACAAATTTATTTGAATGTATGTAAATTCAGTTTGGTGAATTTAATAAAAAATGATAAATCACCATTATTGAGAGCTTCTAATCTCACTAATGTGCAGGTGGATGAAGTTGATGCGAACCAACGCCCAATCGGGGCAGATACATATTTAAGCAAGTCTAGTAGAGGCAAGAATCTTTACATATTTTATTTAAGTATTGTTCTGGGATTAATCAATTACACATTTGACACTAAATCATGGTATTATGCCCATCTGTTTTGTGAAACTTTGTTTAAATATTCACATTGATATATTCTTTCTAAAGAAAGATCAAAGTTTTGATGAGCTTTAAATAAAAATTGCTCACATCTGGATGATCTCATGTTTTTTCTCTCTGTAGATATTAATTGCATAAAAGTTTTATAAAGAAAAAGTTTTATATTTAAAGATTGGAAAAAGTATTGTTTATCTATGCTTCATCTTGACTGTCAATTCATATCTTTGTTACAAGAGCCAGCAGAGATATAGTACTAACCTCAAGTTAGTGGAGCCAAAAGTTTTGCAAAAGCCTTACCAGTCATGCCTTTAAGCTAGGGAACGCAATCTGCTGGAACAATATCTTTGCCAAAAATATAGGTAGTCTAGCTTTTGCCGAAATAGCCCAAGATAAGCCCATGCTTGACTATTAGGCATACCAGTTGTAGGTGGACTATGCAGCGAATCGTAAGGAATTTTCAGCGTCCGAAACTCTTACTCTTTCGCTAATTTACAAAGTTTTCAATTTACTGAAAGTCGGAAAAATTACAAGTGTGACGTTGCACATTGCCAGTTTCCCTTAGATTAGGGTTTGCTAGAAACAATACACGCTTTGACTTTTGGCTTGCTTTCTATGGATGAGGCGATGGAGGTTTATGAATATCTCGACTACAGCGTTCAAGAGCGGTTAATCGAGAAACTTAAAAGCAGTTTTCATGTATTTGAACCACATCTGTCATAAGGGCACAGCATTGCTGTGCCACTACTGCGTGGTCTATTTACCTAAAAATAGCTGTAAAAACCAGGAAGTCCGCGATATTGTCGAGCAAATGTTGTCTAGAGTATTGCAGGTAATCAGCTACAAGGCGATATCTGACAACAAACCGCTTTACGTCTACGCTACGGCATTATTGGGAGGAATGTTAGATGTGCGATCGCTACTGTCTGGGCTTATTTTCTGCAACGATGATTAGAAGTAGCGATCGCTCGCTATAGGCACTAATCTGCTATGACAAATGACAAATGACTAACTTTTACAATTCTGATTCTGTCTTTGGAGCAACAATTTCGCCAGTACCCAATTCTAGTATCAAGTCCTGGTCAGTAATCAATCCGCTAAGTTCCTTCACTTGTAAATTCATCTCTTCACAAGCTTGTCTGAGTTCTTGTGCAAATTTGTTCAGGTCTTGACCATAGCCACACTGATAAGCAGCAGTTTCAATTCCTTGTTTGGCATTTGCTCTAGCACAATCTACTAGTTCCGTGCCATGCAGTGGTGTAGGAGATGCCATAGACGTAGTTATTATTTTTTAAATGTTTGCTGCTAGATAGATTATCAATATTTTAACGTTCACTCATCCCTCTAATGGAAGACAATTAGGCTAAAGTTAGGAGTTAAGAGAGACGCGATTAATCGCGTCTGTACAGGAGTTTGGAGTTAAGAATGAAGAAGTAAAAAATTATCACTCCAAACTCTACCAGTTTTAGAGAGATTTTGAATTTTTGATTGAAAGAAAAATCTAAAGTCCAAAATCTAAAATCCGAAATTGAATGACTCCTAACTTTTTTACTTATCCATTGACAACTTCTCCGCCATTGACATGTAACACTTGTCCAGAAACATAAGAAGCATCATCAGAGGCTAAATATACGTAGCTAGGAGCAACTTCTTCTGGTTGTCCGGGTCGTTGCATTGGTACTTGCTTACCAAAAGTTTCAACCTTCTCTTTGGGAGAAGTTGAGGGAATTAAAGGTGTCCAAATTGGCCCTGGCGCGACAGCATTAACGCGAATTCCTTTGGACACCAAATTTTGTGATCAGGAGCGAGTAAAGGCAACGATCGCACCTTTTGTAGAGGAATAATCTAATAGTTGTGGGCTACCTTTATAAGCTGTTACCGATGTGGTATTGATGATAGAACTGCCTGCTTGTAAATGCTTGAGTGCAGCTTTAGTCATGAAAAACATTGAGAATATATTAGTGCGAAAAGTCCGCTCTAGTTGTTCTTTGGTGATTTCTTCGATACTTTCTTTCGGATGTTGTTCGGCGGCGTTGTTGATCAGAATATCGAGTTTGCCAAACTCACCAACTGTTTGTTGGATAGCTTGCTGACAAAAAGTTTCATCGCCAATATCGCCTGCAATGGTTACTGCCCGACGCCCTTGTTTTTCTACCAAATGTTTTGTTTCTTTGGCATCGTCGTGTTCATTGAGGTAAAGGATCGCTACATCTGCACCTTCTTTAGCAAATGCGATCGCTACAGCACGACCAATACCACTATCTGCACCCGTAATTAATGCTACTTTATCTTGTAACTTGCCACTACCCCGATACTGGGCATCTTCTGCTTTGGGTTTTGGTGTCATTTCTGATTCAACACCTGGGACTTCTTGCTCCTGTGGCGGTTGTAATTTTTGCTCTTTTTTCTCTTTTTGCTCTTTTGATTTAGCCATAGGTTTTGTCTTGGTAATTGTATATTGAATTAACATTCAAAACACATATAGCAATCCTGAATCTTGACGCTGCGGCTATACCCCCACACTCATTGTCCAAAAGCCGCGTGGTACGATACATTGGGATTATTAGAGAGCAAGGGTTATGGCAACACTAAATATTTCCGAGTTAGAGCAGGTTGAAAAGTTTCGCCACTTACAATTAACCCTGCGCGATCGCTGGAAAACAAGCGAACTATTTGACAATAGTGAAGCGGATATTTTAATTATTCCCTCCCTGAGTATCGACCAGCGCGAACTCCAAAAGATCGAAGGCTGCGAGCATTATGAAGAAAGATTACTATTTTCCTTAATTCGGTTGCAAAATCCTCGGACTCGGCTGGTTTATGTGACATCAGTACCGCTACATCCGAGTATCATTGATTATTATCTGCAACTGTTGCCAGGAATTCCCTTTTCTCATGCTCGCAATCGCTTGCTGCTACTTTCTACTTACGATTCCTCCCTTAAGCCTCTGAGCCAAAAGATTTTAGAACGCCCCCGCCTGCTAGAGCGGATTCATCAAGCTTTGAGGCTAGACAAATCATTTATGAGCTGCTACAACTCTTCGCAGTGGGAAGGCGAATTGTCTTTAAAATTGGGTGTACCCCTGTATGCTGCTGCACCAGATTTACAGATTTGGGGAACAAAAAGTGGCAGTCGGCAAATCTTCGCCGAAAGCGGAGTACCACATCCAGATGGCAGCGAAAAAATTTGGAATCATACAGATTTGGCAGAAGCTACTAGTGATTTGTGGGAACGACAACCAACATTACAACGGGTAGTGATAAAACTTAACGAAGGCATTTCTGGAGAAGGGAATGCATTGCTGGATCTTAGACCGATTGATAATTTAGCACCCGGTAAAGTTACTCATGCCGAAAGGGTAGCAGCAATTAGCGATCGCTTCTCAACAATGCGCTTTCAAGCAAAACAAGAGACTTGGGACAATTTTTCCGGAAGAATCCCGGAATTAGGAGCGATCGCCGAAGCATTTGTGGAAGGAAAAATTAAGCGATCGCCAAGTGTCCAAGGACGGATCACACCCAATGGCGAAGTCGAAATTCTTTCAACCCACGATCAAATTCTCGGAGGCCCAGACGGTCAGATTTATCTTGGTTGTCGCTTTCCGGCTGATCAAAGGTATCGATTGCAATTACAACAATTGGGATTACAAGTTGGCAGAAAGCTAGCAGAGAAAGGCACTTTGGAGCGATTTGGCGTAGATTTTATCGCCGTTGATCAGGGTAACGAAGAGTGGGATATTCAGGCGATCGAAATTAACCTGCGTAAAGGCGGCACAACTCATCCATTCATGACCCTGAAATTATTAACAAACGGTCGCTATGACCTTTCCACGGGCTTATTTTATAGTCAGCAAGGTCGTGCAAAATACTACATTGCCACTGATAATCTCCAAAAAGAGCGCTATCAGGGATTATTGCCTAATGATTTGATGGATATCATCGCTGACCAGAGACTACACTTCGACAGTGGGACTGAAACGGGGACAGTGTTTCATCTTATGGGTTGCCTTTCGCAGTTTGGCAAGTTGGGATTAACCAGCATCGGTGATTCCCCGCAACAAGCACAAGACATTTATAACAAAGTTGTCAAAGTTCTGGATGAAGAAACTCGCAGCGAAAATCATGATTTCTCAGGATTTTCAGATTATTCCTTTCCTGTAGCTTGGGATGAATATAGTTAATTCGTAATTCGTAATTCGTAATTAAGTTTTGTGTTGGGGTTAAATCTTCATTACAAAACTTTACTTGCGACTTCTTTTAACTAATTCTGGGGGTTTACAGCAGAATTCAAGTATTTGAACCACATCTGTCTTAGAGGATGTTTGAAAAGTATTATTGCTAACATCAAAACCTCAGAAACCTAACCCCTCTAGCCCCCCTTCCCTACAAGGGAATGGGGGTTTCAAAGCCTCTCCCCCAAGCGGGGCTACGGTGTACACACAAGTCTTCAAATTACCCAAAAACCTCACCCTGTCCTGACTTTAATCCCTCTCCTTAGTAAGGAGAGGGACAGGTTTTGCGTAGCATAAACCAGGGTGAGGTTTTCTTGAGCTATTCGAGAAACCGTAAATTGTGTCTAGAGAGACTTATGTGTACATCGTAGCCGAAGCGGGGAGAGAGGAATGCAAGCGGGCTTTTTGGTATACTCTACGACTTTTCAAACATCCTCTTAGACCCCGCCACAAAACTGAATTACGAATTACGAATTACGAATTATTTTAACTCCCCTTCTTCTCTTGCCGTTCTTTGAGTTTCAGCATAATTTCTGCGTGCATCTCCCGGGTAATCGGGTAAAAATACGTTAAAACTAAGCCAAGAATCAAACAAACTGTAGGTATAGGGCCAACGGCAATACGAATAGCCAACAGTGCCGATTCCGGTTGGATGGGTAGTGGACTTCCGGCTACAGATGCTTTGAAACCCGATACTTGCAAAGCATTTCCTACCAAAAACAGCCCGAAAGCTAAACCAAATTTTTGTAGCAAAACCATGAAGCCATAAAAAATGCCTTCTCTGCGTTGTCCGGTTTGGAGTTCATCTAATTCAATCACATCTGGAATCATCGACCAGGGAATTAGATAAGCTGTGGATACACCAACACCCGCCATCACAGCCATCACATACATCAAAACTATTTGACCGGGCTGTAAAAAAAATAGTCCGGCGGCAGCTATTATCCATAAACTCATTCCCATAAAATAAACACGTTTTTTGCCGATTTTTTTACTCAGCGCCCCCCAGACAAATAGCATCAGCAAGGCAGTTCCTTGCACTGCAATCAGCAGTGTAGGCACATCTGATTCTTGAAGTTTCATGCAATTGACTACAAAATAGGGAATAATGCTAGCTGTAATCTGCACACCTAGCCAAGAAAAAAGATATATACCAATAACAAATAAAAAAGGTCGGTTGCTGAAGACAATTTTTAGCTGTTCCAAGAAGGAGAGAGATGCAGGTTCCTCGGCTTGGACGCGTTTGGCCTCAAAAGCCAGGATGCGATCGCGGACTCCAAAAACGCACCAATATAATCCGAAAATCGAAATTACAGTGCAAATTGCTGCTAAAACGAGATATCGTTGTTGGCGATCGGCAATTTGGGAAAAAACAATTTGCGCTAAAATCAATGAGAGAATGCTACCACCAATGGAAAATGTAAATCGAAAGGTGTTAAGGCTGGTGCGTTCGTCGTAATCTTGAGTTAGTTCTGGAGTCATTGCCGTATAAGGCAAATTCACAACTGTGAAAAAGGACTGAGATAGCACCCCAATCGCCACGTAGTACAAGAACAGCGGCCAAATATTATCACTTTGATTTGCCCTAAATTGCGGTACAATCCACTGCAAGAAAAAGAAAATTCCAAAGGGAATTGCTCCATAAAACATCCAAGGCAGACGACGGCCCCAGCGACGAGATTTCGTTTTATCACTCAGGAACCCGATAACCGGATCATTTACCCCATCCCAGATTTTGCTAATCATCAAAATGCTGCCAGCTAAACCCGCAGGGATACCAGCGATATTGGTAAAGAAAAACAGCAGATAAAAGACGGAGATATTTGCAGTAACTGCTGGGCCTAAATCCCCTGCACCGTAAGCTAGTTTTGTTTTAAAGTCGAGTTTTTGACTGAGAATATCTCGTTGGGCATCGCCATCAGCAGCAGAATCGTTCATAATAACTTGCACTCATACTAAAATATAAAGTTTGCGACGCCAAATAGCCCGTCGTAGACATCGCCTTCAATACTAGCTATCTACCACTCCCGTTAGACTTATGCCAGACCTTTATGTTTCTTGGTCAGATTATCACCAAAAAATTGAACAACTGGCTATTCAGATTTATCAATCCAGTTGGGAATTCAACCAGATTATCTGTCTTGCCAGAGGAGGACTAAGAATTGGAGATATTCTCTCCCGTATATACCAGCAACCACTGGCAATTTTAGCAACCTCATCTTACCGTGGCCCTGATAAGCAAGAAAGAAGTAATTTAATTTTGTCGCGCCACCTGACAATGACTGCCGAAAAGCTAGGTTCGCGCATTCTCCTAGTAGATGACTTAGTAGATTCTGGGATCACATTGGCACAAACTATACCTTGGCTCAAGCAAAATATTGATTTTCCCATTGAGGAAATTCGCACCGCCGTTCTTTGGTATAAAGCCTGTTCAGTTATAGCACCCGATTATTATGTTGATTACTTGGTTGACAACCCCTGGATTCACCAACCCTTTGAACACTACGAGCAGATGAACCCCGCAGAACTTGCGGCTCAGATAAGTCAACTGTGTTGATTAATACCAACACAAAATTAATTTCACACTCACTCATGCTCACCAGATCCATTAAAGGATAATTTTGCCCAAATGGCATGGTGAATGTAACTAGCGCATTGGTAGCATTTTAGATTTTAGCGTAGGCGTAGCCCGTCGTAGACATCGCTTCCGTTAGCACTATCAATTGCAAGTCAATTTCAACATTGGCTTTCAAACAAAAAATTGTGCTGGTATGAGAATAAACTTCCAAACTCTTCCTTCAGGAAGTACCAAGGACACATCATTTGTCGTAGTCTTTATTTGATGGGAATAAAAAGGAAGCCAAAAAACAAGGCAGCAGGCAGCTATGCTAAAGGTAATAATAATGGGGGCTTATAACCACAACTAATAGCGTAAGTTAGCGAGTCCGTGAATCTCTTGCAGGCCACCATATCTCCGGTATGGTGGCCTGTACCCAACTAGGCTTTGGCAAAAGGCTTTCCCAAAAACTTTTTCTTTCCTCCTCCCTTGCCCCTACGGTGTACACACAAGTTATCAGATTACCCAAAAGTCCTCTAAAACCTCACCCTGTCCTATATTTAATCCCTCTCCTTACTAAGGAGAGGGATAGGTTTTACTACGTAAAACCAGGGTGAGGTATCTCAGGGGCTATTGACTCGTTCCAGGCTCCGCTTAGGAACGCATTCATTGAGGCTCCGACTCAATTTGACTGGAGGCAGCAGCCCCTAATCAGCCATTCCATGCTCTGCATGGGAACGAGAAATGGTCAATCGAGCTTTTTTCGACTTGTGTGTACACCGTAGCCCTTGCCCGGAGGGCTTGGTCAGAATTTAGGAGTGAAAATAAATAAAAGGGTTTTATACTACCACCTGATTGTAGACAGCCTTTATTAGGCGGGCGTATAAAACCCTTTTACTCAAAAATCAGAATGAATTCTGATTTTTGATTTTTTCTTAATAAAAATTGAAGAAATGTTACGAAACTTAGGTGAACCTGGAGAGAGCCTGCTGAGGCAATATTTCTTAGAAACGGAGTAGTGTAATGACGAATGAGTCAGTGGAGCAAATATGTTTAGACGATATTCTCATCACTGAAGAGTTGTCCCGTCGAGTAACCAGAACCACTGACCTCAAAGAAGAGAACGATGCACTTCATACTCTGGTACGGCAACTAGTTGAGCAGCCTCAAATTCTGCTCAAAAAGCTTGTAAAAATCACCACTAAACTGTGTCGGGCAGAATCAGCAGGTGTCAGCTTACTTGAGGTGACTTCGAGCGGGGAACATATCTGCCGATGGTTTGCACTAGCCGGGATGTTAGAAGCGTATGAACAAACTCTTACTCTTTACACCTCTAGTTACTGCGGCATCTGCCTAGAACGTCAAACCCCCCTGCTTTATTCCTATCCAGAAAAGTATTTCACCTACTTGCAAAAGTTTCAGCCAACAATCGTCGAGATCCTGGTGGTTCCTTTATTGATTGCCAATCAACCACTTGGCACGATTTGGATTGTATCCCACGATGAGCATCGGCAGTTTGATGGAGAAGACTTGCGGCTGATGAAAAGCCTCGCAAATTTTACCGCCGCCGCTCTTTACAGTAGCAACGCCCGTCAAGCAGCCGAAGAATCTGCGCGGCGTGAGCAAGCCGCTCGGGCCGTTAGCGAAGTGGCACAAAATGCAGCTGAACAAGCCAATCGTCTTAAAGATGAGTTCCTCGCTGTTCTATCTCACGAATTGCGTTCCCCCCTTAACCCGATTTTGGGCTGGGCAAAACTCCTGCAAACCCGCAAATTTAATGAAGAAAAGACGGCTTATGCCCTAGCAACCATTGAGCGCAATGCCAAGTTGCAGTCTCAGCTAATGGAAGATTTACTGGATGTTTCCCGGATTCTTCAAAGCAAACTCAGCTTAAAAGTCTGCTCTGTTGACCTGTCCTCTGTGATTGAAGTAGCGCTTGATACTGTGCGTCTAGCGGCTCAAGCCAAGTCAGTTCAACTGAAGACGAAATTTGAACCGAATGTAGGGCAAGTTTTGGGAGATCCCAGTCGCTTGCAGCAAGTCGTTTGGAATTTGCTCTCTAACGCCGTTAAGTTCACACCGTCCGAGGGCCAGGTGGAAATAGCACTTGAGCGCGTGGGTACACAAGCGCAAATCCGGGTGAGTGACACGGGTAAGGGCATCAACCCAGAATTTCTGCCTCATGTGTTTGATTACTTCCGTCAAGCTGACAATAGCACAACAAGAACCTTTGGCGGCTTAGGGCTTGGTCTGGCGATCGTTCGTCAAATCGTTGAACTGCATGGTGGAACAGTCCAAGCAGAAAGTGAGGGAGACGAGAAAGGTGCCACCTTTACTGTGTTGTTACCCCTCAGGAGTGTCGAGCCTCAAACAAGTGAAGACAAGGTTTTGCCTGACAGTTCCCCTAATCTTCAAGGGGTAAATGTGCTAGTCGTGGACGATGAAGTTGACACCCGCGATCTAATAGTCTTCATCCTGAAAGAGTCTGGTGCCTCTGTGCGTGCCTTCGCCTCAGGATCGCTTGCACTAGACGCCTTGGCAGTTGAGAAGCCAGATATTATTTTAAGTGATATTGGGATGCCAGAAATGGATGGCTATATGCTGATTCGGCAAATTCGATCGCTACCGCCACAGCAAGGGGGAGAGATCCGAGCGATCGCACTGACAGCCTATGCTGGAGAGGTTAACCAGCAACAAATTCTCCAAGCAGGATTCCAAAAATATTTAACTAAGCCAATAGAACCAGCCAAATTAGCGATGGTAATTGCTAGCCTAGTTAAATAATAAATAATTATTCTGAGAAGTAGAGAGTACCAGTTGGCTACAAATTCCGATTTTAGAAACCTAAAAGATCAGTTCCTGACTGAATCCAAAGAAGCTCTGCTGGCTCGCATGGCGAACCGCATCCGGCAATCGCTGAACCTCCAAGAGATTTTGGATGCAACTGTGGTCGAGTTGCGGGCATTTTTGCAAACCGACCGGACTAAGGTCTACCGCTTTGATCGCGACGGACATGGGCAAGTCGTTGCCGAAGCGAGTGCCCCCAACCGTCTACCTTCGTTGCTGGGATTACACTATCCAGCTGATGACATTCCGCCCCAAGCGCGGGCCTTGTTTATCAAAGCACGTACCCGCTCCATTGTCAATGTCAAGGAGCAGACGATTATCCTCAACTCGCTGCCGACTCCCAAAACGACGGCAACGGGAGACTTGACCGTTGAAGAAGTGCAAGAGCAACCTCTCGAAGATATCTTAAGCCGACCGGTAGACCCCTGCCATGTGGACTATCTCACCCAAATGGGTGTGCAATCTTCTCTGGTGGTGCCAATAATTTATCAACAGGAACTCTGGGGGCTGTTGATCTCTCATCATGCCGAACCCAGAGAAATTACATCTGAGGATTTGCAGGTCATCCAATTGCTCTCTGAGCAGGTTTCACTGGCAATTACCCAGGCGAGTCTGCTGAGTCAGGTACATGAACAGCAGCAACGTGAAGCGATCGTCAATCAGATTGCCGCTCTGCTGCACGCGCCTCTGGACCCGGAGCAGATTTTGCATAACGTTCTGGAACAAGCAGTAAAAGCTTCTGGCAGTTCTGGAGGAAGGTTGTACCTCACTTCCTCGGATGAGGCTTTACCAGCCCATCTTTATACTTACGGAAATCAGCCGACCCCATCCGAGCTTGATCAACCAAAGTTACTAGAAAATCATCCCCTCTGGCAAGAGGTAGGGGTAGCTCCTGCTCCCATCGACACTGGCTTAACCCAAGAAGAGAAACCTGCTCTGCGAGTGGTAATTAATCTTCAGCAAGAACCGCGTCTGCACCAGCTGATTGAATCCTTCCAGACCACACCGATTCGGGGTTTGATTGTTCAACCGTTGTATTATGGTAAAGAATTTTTGGGGTATCTGACCTTCTTTCGTGACCAAATCGGGACAAAAAATCTTTGGCCGGGCTATCACGAGGCTGATGAGCGCCAACAGCAGCCTCGCCAGTCAATGACGCAATGGCAGGCACTCAAACAAGATAAAGCTCACCCTTGGAGCATCGAAGAGATGGAACTCATCCAGTCTTTGAACATTCACCTATCGCTGGCCGTGCTGCAAAACCGCCTCTATCAGCGCGAACGGCAGCAACGCCTGGTAGTTGAGATGCACAGCGAAGCTCTCTCTCATGCCCGAGCTGCCGCCGAAGAGGTGAGTCGCCTCAAGAGCAACTTCTTGGCTTCTACCAGCCACGAACTGCGAACCCCTCTGGCCTCGACCTTAAACTATTTAAAGTTGCTTAAAGAGCGCCTTTATGAAGACGAAGAGGAGTTGCGCCAATATATCGACGGCGCTTACCAATCGACGCAAAATCTGGTTACTATCATTAACGATGTGCTTGACATTGCCAAGATTGAAGACGGGCGCATAGCCTTAGACTTGGAGACAGTTTATCTGCAACAGCTTTTACAAGAGCAATGTTTCCTCTCTGGTGCCGAAAGCCGCTACAAGTCAATTCCTCTGACACTCCATTGTGAAATCGAGACTGTTTTCGCCGATAAGATCAAAGTCCGCCAGGTGATGACGAACTTGCTGGATAACGCCTTCAAATTCACAGATGAGGGTCAAATTCATGTCCGGGCTGTCGTCGATAGGACTGGGACAATGGCTCAAATCTCGGTGCGCGACACGGGTATCGGCATTGAGATGGAAAACTCAGAGCAACTGTTTTCCCCATTTGTGCAAGCTGATGGTTCTGCCCAGCGCTCCTACGGGGGCACCGGCTTAGGGCTGACTATCTGCAAGCGATTGGTGGAACTGATGGGTGGTAATATCTGGCTTGAAAGCCCTGGACTAGGGCAAGGGAACACGGTGACTTTTACCCTGCCCCTAAACGAACTGAGTCAGATCAGAGGTGACAGTATTGAACATTCTACTGGTTGAAGATAACCAACTCCTGGCTAAGGGAACCGCCAAACTAATCGAACGCTTGGGGGGTCATCAGGTGTTTATTACTGCCGAACCAAAAGAGATATTCCAGCTATGCGAAGCGGGGGCAGTCGAACTGGTGATTATGGATATCAATTTGCCGGGAGCTAGGTGGCAAGGACAAAAAGTTGATGGCTCCATGCTGTCGCGCCATCTAAAGGCACAGTGGAAACAGATACCAATTATCTTGGTGACGGCTTACACCATGCCCGCCGAGCAACATCACCTGTTGTCCCAATCTGGGGCTGACAGTTGCTATACCAAACCCATCACTGACTACGATGCCTTTTTGGATATGATTACTCTACTCGGTGAAAGGAGGAATTGAATCTCCATGTACAAGCTGGCGATTTTGGATGATGACGAACACTGGTGTCGGATCGTCCAGCGCTTTCTGAAGCAAGAATATGCTGTGGCAACCTACAAGTCCGTGTCTAGTTTCTTATGGGAGTTAGACGAACTAAACCAGTACGATATCTTTCTGGTCGATTTTGTGCTGCCTACGGCTCGGCATGAGCTAAATACAGATGGCATGGAAATCGTTAACGCTCTCAAGCGGCGCTTGCCTCGTTCTCCTGTCGTCATCCTCGTCACGGCTTACATGAGCATGAATGAGTTAGAGGTGCATGGCAAACAAATGTGTCCACAAGCAGACGGATTTTTTGCCAAGGATGCGGGACTAGAATTATTGGCTCATCAAATGAGGCAACTACTCACACTAGGTAAAACTGAGGACAAGTAGGGGGAAAAGTACTTAGGATTTTCGGACTTTCGCTTACCCTAAATTGAGCTAAAGAGATGAACCCCGCAGAACTTGCCACTAAGGTCAGTCCGTGTTGATAATTACTTAGTACCGCTACGCAGAATTCAAAATGGTTATGGAGTAAGCTTTTTTGGCTTACTAAATTTATTACTATAGGAATCCGGTTTGATTGCGTGAAAAGACACGTAGGGTGTGTTAGCGATAGCGTAACGCACCTAAGCCTTGATAATGGTGCGTTACGAACTTCGTTCTAATACACCTTACAATACCTAATTTTGTTCAGAAATCAAATATGATTCCTATATATTTTGCCAAAATTGGCACATTTACCCCTAAATATGTATGGTGTTATTTACCTGACTCATTGTTACAGAAAAAATGACAAACGATATTTCGCACAAACGAAACCTTCACCGATTTGATCCTGTTGCGTATCTAGTAATTGAAAAATTTCGTCTTTCTCCTCTAACTTTTGGACTGTTGGCAGCAGTTACCACTACTGTAGTTTATTTGTTTACTGCATGGATAAGTCATACGTTATGGTCTAAGCAGGAGCAAATGGGGTTGCTTAAAGACTGGATTCCCTGGTTAGTAGGACTTTTCATTAATCCAGTAACATTGGGATATTACTTGTGGAGTTTTCAAGCAATTGATCAAGTAATTCAAGACCTAGAAAAATCTGACGTATTAGAAATTGACAAATTTCAGATTGATCAATTTGTTATTAACCTCTATTCCCAAAAATGGCGCAAACTTTCTGCACTTGCCAGCGCTATCTTTTTCAGCACTATTGTTTTTATCATCAGACCTAGATTAGAAAAGAGTTGGACTAGCTCTAGTCTTTTGCCAGGACTGATTATTACGATTGCCACATTTGCAGTCGTATATATGGGTAGTATACTTGTCCTTAATCTAATTACCAATATTTGGATTTTATATCGAATTTTAGGAAACAAGGATCTCGATATTAATCCTCTTCATCCCGATCGCTGTGGTGGTCTTCGATGTCTCAGTGATTATTCGCTTAAAACTGCCTATCTAGTTGCTGTTTTGGGTATATGGATTGGCGTGATTGAGTATCAGGTGATTACACAAGATGTCGGAAAAGGATTCTGGTTTGTTAATCTGGTAATTCCATTGTATATTTTTTTATCAATGGGATGTTTTTTTGGGCCATTGCTGGCAGCACATAGCGGTATGAAAAGAGCTAAAGAAGAGTCTCTACATAAAATTGCTCGACAATTCCGAGCGGAGTATTCGGGTATTTATACTAGTCTGGCTGAAGACACAGAAGCTTTCAAGAAAAAATCTGAAAAAATTCAGCAGCTACGCACTTTATACACTATGACCGATGAGTTGCCCGTTTGGCCCTTCGATGTCAAAACTTTCCGCCGATATCTCCTAACTGTGCCTACTCCTCTTATTGGTATACTAGGTGGCATATTTAAAAAATTGTTGATAAATCTACTCAAGCAACAGGGTATCAAACTTGGTAGTTAAAGGGGTTATCAGGTAAAGCTCAAATTTCTTTGTCTAGGGGTAAAATTAGCAGGATAGCTTTAGTTAAGTTTTTGATATCTCCCCAAACTTAGGACTCCACCACCCTTTTTGTGTACTGAAATAAGCCACATCTTTATGTTTAGTATCCTTACGTGCTTGTGGGTCACAACACCGCAACATTTTCTTACTCTGACCCTCTTTGATATAACTGTACTCCTCTAGAGGTTTCTTACATACCGGGCAAGGATATGTCGTCATCTTCACGGAAGGCTTTTGTTGATTCTCAGCTTGGACTGCTTTAGTTTGTGGTGGCTGCCAAGTTTTGTTAAAGTCGCTCCAAAATAGCACGACATTTTCACAGCGTTTTGTGCATTTGAGGAAATATTTCTTTTTAACCTTACTGCTCGGAATTTTTGCGAGAAAATTTTTGCATTCAGGGCATCGAGTCTTAGAAGTTTCATATTTTCGCTCAGTTATCACATTAGCTTTACCTGTTGGGAAACTCGCAACTACAGTTTTAGCTTTGGAGAGCGCTGGTAGAAAGTAATTCTGATTCCAACTAGTTAAATAATGCTGCCAAGAATTCTTTCCTTCGGAAATTGCATCAAGAGCATCTTCCATTTTCGCTGTAAATTCCGCCTCTAGTAAATCCGGCAGTGCTTTGAGCAAAAACGCATCAACTTCTAATCCTAATGCTGTCGGTTGAAGATGGTCTTTTTTCAACTCAACATAATTTCGTTTTTTTAAAGTAGCAACAGTAGGAGCATAGGTACTTGGGCGACCAATTCCTTTACGTTCCATCAATTGCACCAATTTTGGTTCACTATAACGGGGTGGTGGCTGAGTCTGCTTCTGCTCATGTCCAGCATTCTCCAGTTTCAATGGTTGTCCCTGTTGTAATGAAGGTAAAACGCTATCCTTGCTGAGATTGTTCCAGTACCGGGCATAACCGTAAAATTCAATAACTTGCCCTCTCGCTGACCACAATAGGGAACCAGACTGAGTAATCACCAAAGTTTTACGCAATTGGGCCGCACGACACTGAGAGGCAATTGACCGTTTCCAGATCATCACATACAGATTAAACTCATCATCAGGAAGTTCAGAGCGCAATTGAACTGAGGGACGGAACACATCCGTTGGACGAATCGCCTCATGTGCTTCTTGAGCCGATTTGCTACTGCGATGCTTGGCGACTTGCTGCGGTACATTCTGCGGGTCATTTTGCTCCAACCATTTACGGGCGCTGGCACAAAATTCTGGACTCAGCATTACTGAGTCTGTTCGCATATATGTAATTAACCCTGCCTCATAAAGCTTTTGGGCAACAACCATAGTTTTGTCAGGAGCAAACCTCAGCTTTGAACCGGCTGCTTGCTGAAGGCTGGAAGTTGTAAATGGTGGCGGTGGCTGGCGGTTAACGACTTTTCCTTCAAAATGAATCACCTGATGAGGATGTCGCTGTGCTTCTTCAACTAAACGTGTAGCCTCTGCTTCGGAAAGAACGCGCTTAGATTCTGGTGTTTCTGTACTATTACCTACCTTCGCGTCATCGTGAGTTTCAGTTTCTTGGTCTGGTGCATCTTTTGCAGAATCGACCGTCCCTTTGTAAAAAGCCCGGAATCCTTCAGCATAATCTACCCAGACACTCCAATAATCTTGGGGGACAAAAGCCAGAATTTCGTTTTCTCGCTGACAAATCAAGTGCAACGTCGCGCTTTGGACTCTGCCAACACTCTTAGCGCCGTTATTTAATGCCCAAACTAAAGGGCTACCCTTATAACCCACCAACTTATCTAGGCAATCTCGGCACAGTCCAGCACCGATTAAATTTTGGTCTAACTTTCTGGGATTAGCGATCGCACTTTGCACCGCCGATGCTGTAATCTCAGTATAAATTACTCGTTTCGGTTCTCTTAAACCCAGCGTTTCTTTGAGATGCCAAGCGATCGTTTCACCTTCCCGGTCTGGGTCAGTTGCTAAAATAACTTCATCAACCTGCCTCACCGCAGACTTGAGCTTCTGGATTGTTTCTTTCGCTCGTTGGTCACGCGGGACATAATTACACCGGACATTACTGCCGTCCATGACAAAGCCCAAGGAATCGTCCCCTTCATTGCTGAGTTCTCGGATGTGACCACAACTAGCTAGAACTTTCCAATCTGAACCCAGAATTTGACTGAGTTTTTTGACTTTTCCGGGGGATTCTACCACAAGGAGGCGTTTGATCATAGCAACTGAGTTCTTGATTTTGAGCAATTAACTGGCAATTGCAATCAGCGATGGCTGCGCCAACGCCAAGGGCGAACGCCTATTCTCGTTATGTGGATTTTCTAGAATACTGTACCAAAAAGCTTTAGAAATTGCTGAACTCAGTTTAGAGGTAGATTATACCCCTTTCCCCCAAGATTCCGGGATTGAATTTGTTGATTTATCTGAAGTAATTTTCTTGTACCTAAACCTTTGCTTCACTTCTAGGTGTCTAGCGTCAGTTTTTGCAACAAAACCGCCAATCGTCCGGTACAGGCGTTTATTATGCCGCATACCTTAATAACCGTACATATGTATTACAGAAAAATAATCCTATAATTTAGCATCTTCAACCAATTATTGCTACTCTTATAGCAGTAAATTATGATTTATTCACAGATTTCTATCTTATATCAAGTTCGGATGATTACTTATAATTAAACTGTTCTGGTTTTTGGCCACCAGTGGTAGCAAGTTAGTCCTTGGATTAAGTCGTGCTGTTTCATAATTTCTTGACAACGAAGCACCATAAGTTCTTCAAGTTCATCTAAAGAACTTGGGGAGCAATTGGCTACAATTAACCCCTATCGTCGGTACGGTCGGAATTGGTGGGGAAAGTCGGCATAACTAGTACAAAACTCCTAATCTCGGCTAAGGGAAATGCTTACTAGTTATTGTTCCCATCTGTACCGAGATAGTCACAGCTTGTGTTAAATCCAGTATTTAATCCGTTGTTGTGGTTATTTGGTCAGCTGTTAGTCTCATCCATTCATCTAAATCGGGGGCTTGCCGAAATAGGTTTAGAATTTCTTCTTATCCAGGATTTAAGAACTCGTTGTGCTTAGGCGGCGACAGTGCAGTGGCTCTTATTGACATAAAATTAAATGAGTATATGTTACTATAAGCTCTACCCTGTCTAGTTTTCAGACTTTTTCTTACATCCAACTCAGGTAGAGCAGGTATTGCTGATTTTGATTATTCTAACTATCTTTAATCAGGCAAATGTCAATTGACTAATACGCTTCAAAATCTGGAGTACATTATATAACTCATTGCCACGGTTACGGACATCAAAAATATCCGAAGTGGCATAGCGAGGAGGATTACTTTTGAGCAGTTTAATGAACATAAAACTGCCACCAGAAGTAATCATGCCAAATACTACATCTTGTGACTGGGGAGCAGCCAGCATATATGCCAGAATTTGGTCAAGTCCTGCTTCTACCGAATAAGCAATCTGTTTAGACTCAATAACTGTTACCCAGAATTTTTGATTTAGAAGTAAGAAGTCAATTCGCCCTTTAATGATAGTTTGGTTGTCTTGTGTTTCAATCTCGATAGATTTCTCTAATTTGAGGTGAAAAGGAGGTAAATAAAACTTGCCAATGAATAGCAGTGGCGATAAAACAGTCGTGTTAACTGTATTTTCTAATAAAGGCGGATAGTTTCGTAAATTTATATAGCCTGCCTTTATTTGATCCAATAGCTGCTTTTCTAAGCTTGTCAGTTCCGGTAGGTCATCTTGCCACTCTCGAAAGAATTCTTCCGAATCAACTAACTCTAATCCATAGAGCAATATTAGTTGCTCAAGTGTGATGTTTTCCGCAGCGAGAGTTTGAGTCATTATGTTAATCAAGTAGTAAAAAATCTACTTAATATTTGGGACAGATTTTCATCAAGCTATTAGTCTTACTTCCTATTTAGCAAGACCAGCTTCTTTAAGCATAATCTATTCGACAAAAGTTCAAGTTAAATACCTATTAGATAGCCCCTATAAAGGGCGTTGCTTAGGTGAACTAAACTGGTGATAACCGACATCTTGGAATGCTCTAATCATGGGTGTGTTCAGAATGTCTGTGTCACAAAATACACGCAAAACACCAATTTTTTGAAGAAGGTAGGTAGTTTGGCACAGGAGGTCGTAAATGTAACGCTTCCCTCGCTGTTTGGGTACAACACCAATATAGTAGATTGTGCCTTCTTCTAGATTATCTTTGCGACACCCACGATATAGTACTGGTTGGATAAACCCCAGTAGTTCACCCGTACTGTTATAGCCAAGTTGCCACCATTGTGGTTCATAATCGAAATCTTTGCTTGCTTGTACGATGAACTCTGAGGCTGCCTTATCTGCTCCCAATTCTCTAACTGCCTTTTGATCGCTTCGGTCTAATGAGGAACTCATAGCACAGCTAACCGCAGCAGTGAAATCTTCGATACTGACATCGTTGAGCGAACGAAATATCAATCTTTGAGGAACTGGGATTGCTAGTTTTGGTTCCTCCCAAACGAAAGGAATTTTTTCATAGTATGTTGTCATACACCCCAGTAATTCTCACCTTCAGGTAGGGTGAGGATTTCAACGCCATCTTCAGTTACAGCTAAGGTATGCTCACATTGAGCCGAAAGCTTACGATCGCGCGTTACAGCAGTCCACTTATCGCCCAGAACCTCGACTTCGTAAGTGCCTTCGTTAATCATTGGCTCAATAGTAAAAACCATCCCTGATCTGAGGCGCTTGCCCTTACCGCGTGTGCCATAGTGGGGAACATCCGGCGCAGTGTGGAAAATGTTACTGATGCCGTGTCCAACGAAATCTCGCACTACAGAAAAGCCTTGTGCTTCAGCATACTCTTGAATGGCTGCACCAATGTCGCCAATGCGTCCCCCAGGTTTAACTTCAGCAATACCCAGGCGGAGACACTCCTCTGTCACCTCTACCAACTTCCTCGTTTTTGGGGAAGGAGTGCCGACAAAGAATGTCTTGGATGTATCACCGTGATAACCTTCAACAATCGGTGTCACATCAATATTAATGATGTCACCTTCCTTGAGGATTTGCTTGGCGTTGGGAATGCCGTGACAGATTACCTCATTTACACTAGTGCAAATCGATTTAGGATAACCCTTGTAGCCAAGGGGTGCGCTTTTTGCTCCATGAGCTTGCGTCCAACGTTCGGCTTCATCATTGAGTTCGAGAGTACTAACCCCTGGCTTCACGAACGGTTCCAGATGCTGGAGAAGTTTGGCTGCTAAACGCCCAGCTTGACGCATTTTGTCTAATTCTCGCTGGGATAAAATCACAATTAGTTCGGTTTTCATCAACTTTTATCTAGATATCTTTCATAAATATAGTTAACCCTGTCTGTGCAGCTCTTTGTGCAGCATCAGCAACCTTTAGGGTATACAAGCTCTCCTCTGGGGTAACGTACAAAGGAGTGCCATCAAAAAGATGGTCTAACACTATACTCGTGTCTTTGGCGAACAAACCCCGGCGAGGGCCAACCTCTATAGGTGTTGTTTCCCCTGGCTGGATGAAAATTCCTGTGTCACCATCAAAAATTAAACCACCTTTTTCACCGTGAACTTCAAACTTGCGTTCTGATTGCCAAATACTTTCACCTTTGCCATAGACTACTTGGGCTAAAAGTCCACTGTTAAAGCACAGTTCACTAGTGCAGAAACAGGTTTGGTAATATTCCGGTTCTATTTCCCAATATCGCTGGTGACAGTTAACTGTAAATACTTTACCAAATAAATCGGTGAGACGATGTAGGCGAGACAGCGCACCAATTAAGGGAAAGCCGAACAACTCGTGGTTATAAGTCCATTTGCGGGGTGCAGGATTCTCAGGATTGATGGTGCTGTAGCGAACAAAAAATACCTCACCAATTTTGGGTAAGTTTTGCTTTAAGGCTTGATGCAAACCACCCAAAAGTTCTAGGTGTTCAACGTGCAGGAGTTTTTGTTGTGCTTTTGCTAAAGCGATCAGTTCCTCAGCTTCGACCACATCTAATGAAATGGGATACTCTACAATTACGTGTTTGCCATTAGTAAGGGCTGCACGAGCGATCGCACCATGATCTCGATTAATAGTGCAAATCACCACTAGGTCTATATCTTCACGTTCTACTAGCTCTTGCCAAGAACTCAACGCTTCAATCTGGTATTCTTTGGCAAAGGTTTCTGTTTTTTCTGCACAATGACCAACAACTGCGACTAAATGCGATCGCTGATCATCGAGAAATGCCTTAGCCCGAAACTTGGCCGCATACCCAGTACCTACCAAACCTACACGCACTCTTGCTTTTTCCAAAGCTGCTTCTGGATTATACATGATCTTCACTAGTTCTGTTTTTCATCCTGCCAGTTTCCTAAAAGGCGCTAATTTACAAGCGTCTAACCCCAAAAAATCAGGTGATTAAAAAATCTGATCCAACAATTATCATAGCGATCGCAAAGCGTCTCTAAAAGTTGTGCAGAACGCATTTAAATTTACGGACTCGTTGCGGTAATTTTTGGCTTACCAACTCAAAGCTTATTTTTCGCTCATAAGATTGACAAAATCTCTACCTGAGCGAATGAAACAGCTCTGCTTTTTAAGGGAAGCTGAGGATCTTTTCTGCGTAAGTCCGACAAAATATCGGTGGCATTAATCCTATTCATGTTTTTTCATCCCTAAGATAGTTTTTTTTAATCACAGCCTGACTAGGGCAGGAAATAATATAAATAAAACTTATCAGGATTAAGCAACTAAATTTCATTACTAATCGGGTTCAATTTCCAGTTACATCGTTTAATTTTTCTCGTAGTATCAGAATTGAAGCAAATTTTAACGAGCGGCTAATCCCACAGAATAGCCGTGACCTTTGCCTTAAGATAACTTATACTGCCGTTTGCAAAAGAGAGGATTACTCAATGGCAAGTTTTAAAGTCACACTAATCAACGAGGCCGAAGGGCTGAACCAAACACTTGACGTTGATGACGATACCTATATTCTAGACGCTGCTGAAGAAGCTGGTCTTGACCTCCCTTACTCTTGCCGCGCTGGTGCTTGCTCGACCTGTGCAGGTAAACTAACATCGGGTACTGTTGATCAAGGTGATCAGTCATTTTTAGATGACGATCAAATAGAAGCCGGATATGTGCTGACTTGTGTTGCCTACCCAACCTCCAATGTGACAATCGAAACTCACAAAGAAGAAGAACTCTACTAAGAGTTAGTCCCCTCAACAATAAACCTCTTGCAAGAGTGACTAATGTTGACAAAATAGAAGCACCTCATCTAGGGTTAACCCCCTGGTAATGCCGTGTGTATCTCTTAAAGCGACTTTGATAAAAAGCCTAATTTCGTGTTGAGCAGGAACACAAAATTTTCAATGTTCCTGCTTGATTTTTTAACAGTATCGCGTAATTCCCCTTCCTCAGCCGAAGGCAGGGAGTGTAGGTAAGCGAGTCAAAAAGGAAACGCCCTGTTACTAATTTTTACCACAGGTAAAAGAAGTGATGGGGCAGTTGAGTTTTTGACAATTACTAGCTTTTTGGCGTTTCCTGTGCTTTGATATATTCTTTTACTATTTCTAATGGTGCCGATATTGCATCTGCTGAAGTTATACTGCTTTGGTACTCAAATAATCTACAGGGGTTAGGGACTAACCTCTTAGACGTGGATGATTGTAGCTCTACTTCACGCACCCGCAAAACTGCGGGAAGTATGAAGCAACTTGGTCGTGCGAAGCGTCAAAAATCTTGCTCTACGGGTGGGGATGTAGAAACCCCACCCTCAACGCAGTAGGGTGGGGTAGTTCATAAACATCCTCTCAGTCCATCTTCACAAACTAAGAGGATGTTTGAAAAGTATTGGGCGAATATAATTCGCTACTACACAAACTCTCGTCTTCCTTCGTGGACTAACGAAAAATCAAGATTCTTAACCCACGGAGGTGGGTAAAGTCTCGTGTAGCCGTACCTGTGCCAGGGCTAGTAATAAATTAGACTTTTCAAACATCCTCTAAGCTATAGGACTCCTATTTGATTTTTGAACAAGACTAAGAGACAATACGGGTACTAAAACAGGTGTAAGAAGGGACAATGATAAGTCAGCATCTGCA
>NZ_JBALCS010000055.1:0-24541 GCF_036919555.1 Nostoc sp. | reverse complement strand
TCAAAAGTTGAAACTCAGCCATTGCTAATACCTGCTGATCAAGCATTACCTCAGGAGAGCGAAGTACAATCGAAATCTTTTGATATTACATCAACTGAACCGATCGCAGCATTTGAAAGTTCAAAAGTTGAAACTCAGCCATTGCTAATACCTGCTGATCAAGCATTACCTCAGGAGAGCGAAGTACAATCGAAATCTTTTGATATTACATCAACCGAACCGCTCGCAGCATTTGAAAGTTCAAAAGTTGAAACTCAGCCATTGCTACTACCTGCTAATCAACCATTACCTTGGGAGAGCGAAGTACAAGAATCGAAATCTTTTGATATTACATCAACCGAATCTATTGCACCAATTGAAAGTTCAAAATTTGATACTCAAGCATTACTACTACCTGCTAATCAACCATTACCTCAATCGCAGCAAATTGGTAGTAAATTTTCTGAATATTTAGAGCAATTACCTAAATATTTAGGTAAATTTTCCACTGAATACCAACTGCCAATTATTTGTTTTGCTACAATTATTGCGGCGACTGTAGCGGTTAAGCTGATTCTAGCTGTATTAGATGTGCTAAATGAAATTCCGCAGTTAAATCTAGCTTTTGAGTTGACTGGAATTGGTTACATAACTTGGTTTTGTTTCCGATATCTACTCAAAGCTTCTACTCGGCAAGAATTAGCTGCACAAATTAGTTTTATCCAAAAAGAAATTGTCGAGGGACAAGATTCATAAGCTGCTATGCCTGCATATTTGCTTTATTTCATAGTGAAATAAAGCACAGGGCAAACGCATTCATACTACCTAAAAACTTTTGCAACAAACTTACTTATGAAAGTTGACTTTGGTGTAATTGCTACTGATGGGAGCAAAACACCGCATTGGCTTTCCCAGTTCATTATTTGACCAGAGTCAACAGCTTTACTCTGTTGCGATCGCTGTAATCGATGACGTGGTGGCATTGGGCATCGGGCGTGATTGAGTCTAACGATCGCGTCCAGAATTATCGCAAAACCGATATCACCGCACCCAAACTGCTATTTAGGCTAATCGGATTTTTTCACTAGTTCCCCGCCACAATTTTCCTGACCTGCAAAGCCAACACAACCAAAGGAGTAACCCCAATGACTGAATACCAAGACTTCATCGTAAACGCTTCTAAATTGATTGAGCACGACCCTGACGCTAACTGGTTATTTCGCTACATTGGCGATGGACTCACGGAGCACGGATTCAGCACTAAAATGTCTGAAACTTATGCCGCACTCGTCATCGGGCAAGAGTTCTTCAATCCTAGTGAAAGTGATTTTACCTCTTATATCAGCAGCGTAAGGTCAGCGTTCCCACAGGTAAGTTCTGAAGGTCACGACACACTGCTAGAAGTGACTAGTAAATACGTTCAAGACTACTATCACGCACAAGTAGATACACAAGAACTGTAGTCAACAGAAAGCCACTACTCTAAAGCGGCTTTCAAGACCATTCCTTAGTTTGTGGAAGGATTGTGATGGTACATCTGATCTTGCCTTTACGCCTTGCAGCCGCGCCTAAGTGCAAATTTTGTAGATATTTCGGATTCATTTTTCGCTCTTTCCTTTTCCGATTGTATATATGATTGTATTAAGGGAAATTTTCAGATTTTGGGTGCGATCGCTGCTAGTGGTGGCACGAGAAATGTTCACTTATTCTCAGGTAGTAACTTATTTGTCTTTGCCTAATTAGCAAGTTTTTTATGGTTAATAAAAAGTAATTTATTTTGAGATAAACTACTTTCTAATTTTGGGTATAGTATATTGGCTTTATTTATCAATTCATCAAGTTTTGCGATTATCTAGATAATTTTGAAATCTTTATTAGTTTTTATTAGTAAATAAGATACGTTTGCCCTGGTGTGGCAGCTAGCCTCACACCAGATAAAGTAGAACTATTTGACCAGGAACTGGCGGCATTACTCCAAACAAACTATCCCACATCTATGCTTCAGGTTGATCATCGAGAATGGGAAGGCGATCGCAAAAGCACTACAGTCGTAGTTGCTCCTAAAGTCTTACCATATGCGTAATCTCATCAAGATAAAAAAACTTTTTACTTAAAGTCTTGATAAAGTCAGCGTTTAATTACGTAGTTGAATTGATTTTTTCCAACCAAGTTGGTATGATAGCTTTAATCGAAAACATAAATGCGTATTAACACATACGTAATAAATATTGATGAATAATTGATAAAGTTTAAACGCTCAGAAAAATGAATGTTTTAGCATTAATTACCAAAAGCTCACACAGGCTCACACAGTATTAATGCTAAAGAGCTTGTATAAAGACCAGGAAAAAGTAATTTTTTCTTTACTCATGGGCGATTAAAAAATCATGAAAAAGTATTTGCTTGTCGCTTCGCTGAGTGTATCCGTTCTCAATATTACTTTTACAAAACAGACTTTAGCAGCCACACTGGCTGCACCTTCTGAGGTAACTTTATATGCTGCTGGTAGCTTGAGGGGTGCGCTTTCGGAAGTAGCTAGTGCTTTTACCCAAGAATTTGGGATTTCTGTCAGAACAGAATTTGCTTCTTCTGGTTCATTGAAAGATAGGTTGTTGGCAGGGGAAAAGGCAGATGTCTATGCCAGTGCGGATTTAGGTAATGCCCTTGTACTCAATCAAAACAACTTAAGTGGGGAAGTCGAGACGTTTGCCGGCAATCCTATCTATGCGATCGCCACACCAGAGGTTTCACTCACAACCGAGAATCTGCTTGATAAGTTTCTCGATCCCAACATTAAATTGGGCATTTCTCAACCTGTAAGTGATCCCTTGGGAGATTACGGTGTGGAGGTATTTCGCAAAGCCGAAGCAATTGCGCCAGGTAGCTTTGCCCAACTGAATGCTAAAGCCGTAATATTATCAGGGACTTTACCACCGAATAGAAATAGTCCGGGGGGTAGCATAGTCTACTATCTGCAAGATATCAACAAAGCAGACATCTATTTGGTGTATTACACCAGTGCTTTATCTGCTCAACAAATTTCACCAAGTCTACAAATAGTGGAATTGCCAGATAGCTTAAAAGTTCAAGCTGACTATGGTTTGACTGTACTCAAGGGTGCGAATCCTGGAGGTTCACAACTAGCTGATTATATCCTTTCATCAACTGGGCAACAAATACTGGCAAAGTATGGATTTAGTAGTCCGAAGTCTGTTCCCGAACCTCAAGGAGTTAGTGGAATTTTACTTGCTGTGAGCGTAGCTTTTGCCTTACAGAGGAAGTTAATTGCTACCAAACGGCAAAAAGTTCAAGTCAGCGATGAATACCACAGTTAGAAAATCAATTAATCTTGTTTTATTTTGAAGCAAGCTGTTAGTTAGCCTAACGAAAAAACAAACTATGAATAAGCAAAATATGTTTCCTTTGTTTTCTCAAGCAATGGTCAAGATTGGTGCAACCTTGATAGCAGGACTTACATTTAGTCTCTTGCTTTCTAACCCCATCTATGCTGCCACCTTTGGCACTAATCTGATAGTAAATGGTGATGCAGAACTTGGGCAAGGAGATCCAATTGGTAATGCTGTTGGGGCTGATATACCTACTATCCCTGGCTGGACTCCAACACGTAGTTTCAGTGTATTAAAGTACGGGGCAACAGGTTTTAGCTTTATCAACCCATTAGGTAATGTGGTGAACGTTACTCTTCCTGGTACTGATGTTCCTGGGCCAAGCGATCGCGGTCAAAATCTATTTTTTGGCGGCGCTGATCGAGCCTCTTCCAGTGCTTCGCAATTAATCGATATATCTGATCTGGCCTCAACTATTGATGCACATCAAGGTGGGTTTAACTTGAGCGGCTGGTTGGGGGGATATAGCACCGATGAAGATAGCGCATCACTAAACATTACTTTCCTCGATCAAGCTAACCAGTCTCTAGGCATAGCAAGTATTACTTCGCCAACTCCCGCGCAAAGAAACAATACCACAGGCTTATTTTTGCAGTTAGCTGATGGCTCTGTACCTGTCGGTACACGTCAAATTAATGTACTGCTGAATGCCAATTATGTAAGAGGACGAGTAAACGACGCTTATGCAGATAATCTTTCGTTAGTAGTTACTAAAGTCCCAGAACCATCAATCTCTGGTTTCTTGTTAATTGGCTTATCTTGTCTTACAGCATGGAAGTTGCGTAGATATTGTCAAGTATTGTAGTAGATTGTATCAGCTTTTAAAGGCTTAAATCCTTAACTTGCAACAGTTGGAGAAATTCAATTGTTGCATTCTCAACCTTACTAAATAATTTTCTCAATCCGCCAATTCATATACAGGATAAATTAATATTGAAAGCAGCATTTTTCCAAAAACCGCTATTTATTGCTCTCGGGTTAGGATTAGCTACATTATGTACCGCTACTCCTACTAAAGCTGCTGTCTTGACTTATCAAGGTGATACCACAAATCAGGCGACTTGGCGGCGTACAGCACCAGGCGATCCTCCTGATAGAATAAGTGGTGAAAACGCTGGAACTATGGGTATGACTGTACCATACAGCGTTTTTCAGTTTGTGGTTGAAGAATCGGGTTTGTATAGCTTTGGAAGTACTGTACCCGGAGCTACATCACCTACTAATGGAGTTTGGGATAATTTTCTGGTTTTATACCAGGATAGTTTCAAAGCCACTAACCAGTTGACTAACGTTTTAGTAGCAGCGATCGCTCCTGATAATGGTAGCCCTGCCTTTGACCGACAACTAACAGCTCAACGAAATTACTTTTTAGTAACAACAGGTCGTCAAGTAACTGACTTTGGTGCTTTTACCAACACAATTAGTGGTTCGGGTAAAATCGTAGCAGTTCCCGAATCGGATTCAATACTTGGCACATTAGTAGCTGTAAGTGTTGGTTTACTTCTGTATAAGCAAAAATGGGGTATTGTGACGGTGCGATAACGCAGACATGGTTAATTGACCACCGACACCCCAAAAGTTGCCGTAGTAGTCTGTCAATTTAAAATTGGGCGTTGCTGAATCAAGGGATGATTCTTGTAGGGTGGGCAACTTGAGCGTTCCACAAAACTAGCAAAATCATCCCGCAAATATGCAACGCCTAAAATTGAGGATAAAGTCGTTTAAGTTTAAGCCATGCATCTACCGTAATAAACTGCCAATCAACTGTGCGATCGCTCTTGTTTCCAGAGATAGAATCAGTAAACCACAAACTTTTGAAAACCAACGTAAAAACAAGGGTTTCAGTCATCGTGAATCAGGAGTATTCACTATTGGTAATAGAGCGATAAGCCTGACGGCATGGCTAGCGCTTACCGCTTTAAGATAACCAGGGCGATCGTCACAACTCGGACAGTTTTCCAATTTATAAGTGAGACTCAGTTTTGACACTCCCCTTTTCTGTTGAGACGGAGATTCTTGAATCTAAGACATAACTCAATTTTTCGGTAAACAGTTTATTAGCTTGATAATTATATACTTATAAGACAAATAACGACAGCAACTTTCTATACAATATTAAGCTTCACTATTTTAAAAAGAAATAAAAATTAATTTTGTTGGCGTTTGATTACCATATTATTTGGTAATTTACTCAAGAAGTTGGTATTATCTTCAGTAGATTACACAGATACACTTATCCATTTTGAAAGACGCAAATCTAACAAGAGGTTTGCGGCAAACTTTGGCATAAGAATTCATTAGTTTTTAATAACTCATATTGAAAACTAGCTATTTTATATCGTCTGGTAAGGAGTTGAAAGTTTAACGATAGAACCGTTTTGATTTTAATCTAACAAAATTTATTGTCAATTTGCTCAGTTTTGGCGACAACGAGACTAATTTTTGGTGAGCAAAACTATCTAATTTTTTCAATATTCAATAGTAAACGGAGAAATATTTTATGCGTTTTACCCGCACGATACCCATTGCATCTTTAATACTATCGATACTGGTTTTATTGCAGCCTACTTTAGCTGACTCAAAAAGTAGTCTTCCGTTGCAAAAAGAAGAAAAAATAGCATCTCTCTCGGATAAAAATAAGTGTCTTGGAGGTTTTTCGCCAAGTTTTCGCTTGGGTGGAGAAATCAAGAATCCAACCACCTATAACTTGCAAAACCTCAGAAATTTGCGAGATACTTTAAAAAAACAAAATCCAGCATTAGTTACTGAAATCACTGTGAGCTTTCAAACCGGCTCAGGTCCACGAACAGAAACATACTATGGAGTCCCCCTATGGGAATTGATTAATAATCCGAAAGCCGGAGGTGGTCTCAAACCTGGGAATTCTGGTTTAAATTCTAAAAACTCTCTTCTGCGGCAATATGTTTTAGTTGATGCCACAGATTGCTATGGTGCAGTTGTAGCTATTGGTGAAATTCAACCTAACTTTGAAGGGAAAACAGTGCTAGTTGCATATGCAAAAAAAGGTGCTGATGGTAAAGTCGTGCTTTTAATAGATGAAGGATTTGCTCGTTTAGTAGTTCCAGATGACAAAGCTGGAGGTCGCTACGTTACTAATGTGACAAATATCCTTATATTATCCGCTCCTGCTTCTCCTTTAAAACCAAAAAATTTCTGATATAGAGGCTAAGGTTGTCGGTTTCAAGACTATCACCAATAACTTCTGGAGACATTTGTAAATCTATTGAGTGTGGCTGGCGAAAAGCTTGTTTACGCCTACCATGTTTTCAATAATTAACAAAGCCCAATACAATTTGGATAAGCTATTGAGGCAGAGGAGGAAAAAGAGTTATTGAGCAATAATTCTTTTTCCCCCTGCTGAATAACTGCTCCTCCTGCTTGCCTCAACTGATAACTTTCTTAACCGAACCGTATTGTCACAAAGCCAACATTTGTCTATATAAAGTAATTGACAATTTACCAACTAAATTGGTAGTCTGAACCTTGAGGATAAAATATCCAAAAACTTGAAGATTTTAGCGAACAGATGAAAAAATATTTTTTGACAGGTTTTTTGGCAGCTTGTGCCTTTAGTGTTATGATACCAAATCAAGCTTTTGCCGCTAATCTCAACTTATATGGAGCAGGTAGTTTAAGAAATGCACTAACGGAAGTCAGCCAAGACTTCACGCAAGAAACAGGAATAGGAACGAATACAGTATTTGGGCCATCAGGAATTAGAGAAAAAGCAATAGAAACAGAACTCCAACTTGGACAGCCTACTGCTGATGTCTTTGCTAGTGCAGATATTGGAAATCCACAAAAACTCTACATTAAGGGGTTGAGTAGTCAGCCAGTGGAATTTACTCAAAACCAGATTGTAGCGGTGTTTTCCTCAAAGTATTCCCAGGCAAAAATTACACCAAATCAGGTGTTAGATTACTTACTAAATCCCAACATCAAGTTGGCAACTTCAACACCTATATTAGATCCTCTTGGAGACTACACTCAACAGATATTTACTCAAGCTAATTCCAAAAACCCTGGTAGTTTTGATACCCTCAATAGTAAAGCCTTGCGATTAACAGGTGGAACGAATACCCCAATAGTCCCATCAGGACAGGACAGCTTAGTGTATTTTTTAGACAACACTCAGCAAGCAGATGTTTTCTTGACTTACTATACTGGCGCGATCGCATCGCAAAAAATTGATCCGAGTCTGCAAGTAGTTGGGCTACCAGATTATTTGTCTGTTGCAGCGCCATTTGGTTTAACAGTTCTTAAAAATGCTGATCCGAATGCACAGAAACTAGCAGATTATATTTTGTCAGAGAAAGGACAGCAAATTTTGCATGAGTATGGCTTTACTAGCCCCACCAAATCAGTACCCGAACCCAACTATGTTTACGGACTATTACTAGCTGCGGCTATGAGTTTAGCACTCAATAAAAAATTGGCAGGCCCAAAGCAAAAGGTATTGCTTGGTTAATACCAAATTTTCGTTTATTCACCTGCTTGACTAGGCTTCATCATCTGACGTTTCTTCAATCTCTATTTCTCAAGGTTCTCCTTTCTGATCTGGTGGAAAAAGGTGAATTTTGGCTTTGTTGGAAAACTGCTTCAACTTGTTGATGAACTGGGGAATAGCATCGACGATATTCAGATAACTTTCTATGTCATAGCAGATAATGACTAACATCAAAGGACTAGTATTTATCTTGAAATACCAGTGACAATTTGATAGCAAAACTCGCATAATTGAGCCGCAGGCTTGATAAAATTGCCTGCAAGTAGCTTTTTCTAGTTGCCTGTAGAATAACTCGTTAAGTATAGTTGCTCCAGTTGGAGGTAAATCATCTGCGGGAAGGGGGGATTTATTCATAATAAGTAATTAGGAAGTTTTAATTGTGAGTTAGCTTTTCTGCTAATCACTGATAAATCAGCACTTACCAGCCTTGGCGCGAAGATTTTTTGGGGTACTGTATAGTACAAAAAGGTCGGCGAAGTAATTTTTTACTAATGCTGGTTCCGTTCTCTTCAAACACTATCAAGTGCAATACTTGCTCTAGGAAACGCCGTTTATCAAAAATGCCTTGAATTAGCACCTCTAGTTCAGCTGTGCCCTTGGCAGGAAAATCTTCCCCATCAATCGTGCGCCAGGGTAAAAACTCCTGCCAGTCTGAGGTTAATGTACCGACTCGTGCCCGATTTGCATAAGTAATAACTAGGAATATATTGTAGGAAAACAGTTTCGGTATTTGTTCAATGTAGGTCTGAATTCGCTGATAACCTTCTTTGAAAGTGGACTGTTCATCACTTGGCTGAATCGAGACAATAACTGCCAAGGGTAAACCGTTGATAAAGACAACTACATCAGGACAGTGAGCATGACTCCCTTCAACTACAGTCAAGGGATGAATAGCTAGCCAATCATTGTTCAGTAGATTATAAGTATCAATGAGCCACACTTTGTCATCAAATATTTCTTCGTTATACAAATATTCAACTTCCACACCATTAGTCAACAATTTGTGAAAGCGAAAGTTATTTTCCAGCAAGTCGGAACTCTCTGTACAAGTAACCTTATGGATAGCAGCGGCGATCGCTTCATCCGGTTTTGTGGGGTTAATTTTCTGCAAAGCACTATGAAGGCGCTGATACAAAACCACATCACTATAACTACTCCGCCCGATCTCGTGCTTACCTAAAGCAATGTCTGGCTCTAACAAAACTGTGTAACCAATAACCTCGAACCAGGTGAGCAAAGATGGTGTAATGACAGATTGTGTAACGTCAAAACGGCGGCGAAGTTTTCTTGTCACACAACTCGCCTTGGCAGTTGTTTTTTTTAGCTGTGCTGGATTCATGAAGAAGACTTAATTTGAGTCAATGCAGAAGCTAGTGGCTAGTTATATCATGTCCGCCAAATTACCCATAATAAAAGAACCCCACCCCGCCAAAGCTACGCTTTGTCTCCCTGCCCCTAATCCCCAGAGGGGGCCCCGAGTTCCCCGCCTGCGGGCAGGGGTTGGGGGTGGGGTTCTTCGGGTTTAATAAGTAATCAAGCGGACATGATATTACTGGCATTGGTTGGTATATTCACAGATGGAGTATACGGCTTGATAGTAACTATCAAAGCTAAAGTTGATCGGCAAGATTGTATCTTGTGCTACATATTACCAATAATATTGGTAATATGGTGATGAATAGTTAAAATTAGCTCTGTTTAATGCTTAAGCTTTGTTTCCTGCTCTAAAAACAGGTTGCCAAGATCAAATAAAAGCTGCATAGTACCTCGGTAGCCAATTTTGGTAAATTGACCATGATCTAAGCGGTCAAAAATGGGAATCCCTTGACGGTAGAGAGGAATTTTTAAGCGTTGAGCGATCGCCACTCCATGAGAGTTGGTAATTAGCAAATCAGACCCAACCGCCAGTTGCTCAAAGTCTTCCAAATCGCCGATAGTAATACTCTTAATCGGAAGTTTTTCTAGGAGAGGAAAGCGTGTTGTTGTCACTGCTGCGTGAATCTGAACTCCGAGCGATCGCAGGAAAGAAACTGTTGCCCAAAGTAAATCTGGTTCCAGGGCCAAAGAAACTCGCTTGCAACCAAAGTAAAAGTGATTTTCCAACATCACATGTTGTAGCTGACGGCGTTGACGGCGGTATTTCTCCGGCACGCTGACACCACTGATATCTGCTAAAGCTTGCAGGAATTTATCTACTGCTAATAGTCCCGTCAGTTCACCAAATACCTCGTAAGGTATATTGAATCTCTTTTCTAAAATTTGCGCCCCACCCCGCATACTGTCACCTAGTGCCAAAGTGAATACAGAACTGCCAATTGAGCGCAACTGTGCTGCATTTGTGCCATTAGCTGTAATGGCACTAGAGCAATCTTCTATATGACTATCTAGTACGCCAGAAAGGTCAGGTACAATAATAGGTAGGAGTCCAAAGGAAGTAACAATCTCTTTGATTTCCTGTACATCCCCTGGTGTGAAGGCAGAACTCGCCAAAATAGTGATTTGTGGGGCAGAAGCATCTTGCTTGCAGCTTTTTTGAGGAATTTCCCTAACCATACTCTCAACTGCACCAGCAAAGCCATCCTGTAATGTACCTTTAAAATCCGGTGTAGAGACAAGCACAATTGGTAAATAATCGAGTTCTGGGTGACGGTGGCGAATCTCCTTAACAAAACGCCCCATATCATCACCTCTGGTTTCCACAAGTCCAGTGCTACAAAGACCGATAATTTCTGGTTTGGATCTCTGCACCAAAGTTAGGATTGCTTGTTCAACTCTTTCCTCGCCACCCAAAATAGTTGCAACTTCTGTCATCGCAGTACTGGAAAGGGGAATCGTCTGACGGAAATGTTGTACTAATACTGCCTTAGTCAAAGCAGTACAGCCTTGAGAACCGTGTAATAAAGGCATGATTCCCTTCAATCCCAAAAAGGCTAAAACTGCACCCACAGTCTGGCTTTGCTTCAGGGGATTAACTGCAACTGATGTACTCGTAACGCTAATAATCGCCATTAGATATCCTCCTCAGAAGAATTTCCTGCTGACCACGGGGCTGGCTGGTATACTTGCTCCCACACAGGGGTGGAAAAAGTGGCATACAGTTCTTGTGCCACTTCTAAGATTCCTATATAGCCTGCATAAGCATGGTTGCGTTCTTGATTAATATCTAGGAATGGAATCCTAGCTGTGAGAGAAGTGTCTTGATGGCGTTTATCAGCAATTAACATATCAGCTTGATTTTCGTTAATTATCTGTAAAACTTCTTCAGGACTATTTTGTTCTAGAATTATGCCATCTTGACCCAGCAAACTTTTGACTCTAATTCTATCCTCCTGATTATTATTACTACTAATAGCAATAACTTCCATCCCCAATTTCTTAGCAGCAAAGATAATCAACCAACTCTTGAAACTTCCAGTAGAAAGGATAACCCGCTTACCTTGCAATCGGGTGATATAAAGAGCGAGTTTTTCATCTATTGCAGCAGTTTCTTCTGCAATTAGCTTTTCTGTACGTTCCTGCAAATCAGGATTACCCAACTTTGCGGCAATGTTTCTTAGACACTGATTGATTTGCTCTATGCCATAAATAGACTCTTCAATATAGGGAATTAGATATTGTTTTTCCATCCTTTTCGCCATATTGATTAGTGCTTTGGAGGAGAGTATGACGTTAAGCTTGGCACGATGGGCATAGCATACTTCTTTGTAGACAGCATCGCCTGTAATTTTTGCCAAAACTCTGATACCTAATTTCTCCAATAACGGTAGAACATTCCATATTGCACCTGCAATATTGTATTCACCAATTAGGTTGATGTCATAGGGTGTACTAGTATCTGGTTCAGCTGTTCCAATAACATGTTCAAGCATTGCTTCACCAGCGACACGGTTGCCTAAATTTTGATTCCCAATAAATCCAGGGCAATGTACAGGGATAGTGGGTATTCCTGTTTTCTCGGTGGCATCTTTGCAAACTCCCTCGATGTCATCCCCAATCAAAGCGGTGATGCAAGTGGAGTAAACAAACACTGCCGCAGGTTTGTAGCGTCTTTCTAATTCTAAAATGCCTTTATACAGCTTTTTGGCTCCACCGAAGATGATATCGTTCTCATCTATGTCGCTGCTAAAGCGTATTTTATACAGCATCGAACCAGAGGATAGACTGCTGTAACTTCCCCAAATACTGGCAGCACAACCGCTTGGTCCGTGAACTACATGAGCAGCATCGGTGATTGGTACAAGGGTAATCATTGCACTATCAAAAGCGCAGCTCCCTTGAGTAGTTCCAGGTTGGGGTAATTGTGTGGAGGACTTTTTTTTCTTTTGTATCTGCTGCTGACGAGCATTTTCGGAATTGGAGTCACTGAGTGAATCGTTGGTTTTCTCTGGAGTGGGATTCATTTGTTTGGTGACAATAGGTAGAAGTTGTTAGATATTAACTGAATTCCCAAAGACTTTTATCGGATTTTAATTTATTAAGGGTGTATCTAAAGTATGTAATAAAAGGGAATGAGAAAGAGAATTTCCCATCCCCTAAAACATAAACATCAACTAGGTTAGAGAAGGATAAAACAAAAACACGAATTAGACTATTAAAGTATTAATGTTGCCATGTACACGTTAGTCAATTAGTGTTAACACGGTGAATATCAAATGCACAGAGTTAAGATCAGCTATTCGACTACCTCCATTTTAAATGATTGGTGAGAGGGTGGGCTATTTTCGCCTACCTAATATTTACTTTGTATTTAGCACCTGAGTCGGAACAAGTATCTTACTTCTTCTCGCTACCGGAAACTATTTCTACGTTTCCTTTTTTCAGTGCTTCTAGTGCTTCGCCTTGAGCGTCTTCTTGTTTCTTAGCAGCGTCTGCTTGGCTAATCATTTTTGCAGCATTTTCTTCACTTTCGAGGATGCCGAACTCAATCAATAAATCTTCTAGCTCATCCATCTCAATGGGTGTGGGAACTGTAAGATTTGTATTGTTGATAATCTTGTCCGCTAATGTCCGGTATTCATTAGCTTGCTTACTGTCAGGTGCATACTCGTTCACTGTCATCCGGCGTAATTCGGCGTGTTGCACGATATTGTCGCGCGGGACGAAGTGAATCATGTGGGTATTCAATCTGGCTGCCAGGGTGCTAATCAGTTCATCTTCCCGGTCAGTTTGACGGCTGTTACAAATCAGCCCACCCAAGCGTACACCACCAGTGTGAGCGTACTTGAGAACGCCACGAGCGATGTTGTTAGCTGCAAACATCGCCATCATTTCACCGGAGGTAACGATGTAGATTTCTTGGGCTTTACCTTCACGAATTGGCATGGCGAAACCACCGCACACAAAGTCGCCCAATACGTCGTAGGATACGAAATCTACGTCTTGATAGGCACCATTTTCTTCCAAAAAGTTGATAGCGGTGATGATACCGCGACCGGCACAACCGACACCAGGTTCTGGCCCACCTGATTCTACGCATCTGATATCTCGGAAGCCAGTGATTACCACTTCTTCGAGTTCGATATCTTCTACAGCGCCCCGTTCAGCAGCTAAGTGCAACACGGTGGTTTGGGCTTTACAGTGCAGAATCAATCGGGTAGAGTCAGCTTTGGGGTCGCAACCTACAATCAAGATGCGTTGACCCTTTTCTGCCATAGAGGCGAGGGTATTTTGAGAGGTAGTAGATTTACCGATACCGCCTTTACCGTAGAAAGCAATTTGTCTAATTTTTCCGTCGGACATGATAATTGATCGTGTGATTGTTTGTTTGGTCCGTCTGTCGGTTTATGAGGCGATTGTGCTGTCAAGTTACAGTAGTTACCTTATGTAGAACGTCGTTGGAGGCGTTGGCATTTTGTGCCCACCGGAGGTGCTCGTTCTACAGCAAAAAGAGTCCGAATCCAGAACATATTCAAGTTTTGATCAGTTTTTGTTGGCCATTAGTCATTGTTTTTTCTGACTAATAGCTAGAGCAATAAGACATCACTCAAGGAATATTGCAAGCATTACCATCCGCTCACTCAAATGATTTCTCTGGCAGTGGTAATACCAATTGGAAAAAAGAAAGCTACTGATTCCAAGCTGGAAACTCAGATTAAATCCGAATTTATTAATTACGAATTACGTTAGCGTAGCCGTAGCGAGTCCGCCTACTCCTGCAAAGAAGCAAGCTAGCAAGAGCGTCTCGTAAAGAGCGTCATTACAAATTATGAATTACGAATTCAGCATTATCAATTATTGTAATCCCTTGAAGGTTACTCATACCTAAAGAGTGGTTGCAGCAGGAATTTAAATTTACGCCAAGTTTTCCTTTAACCACATAACCAACCATTGCAATCCACTCTAAACACTCGCTAGAACTTCAGCGATTTTGCTGATATCGTAACCGCCGAGAATTTCAAATTGTGAGTGAACCATCCGATGTCCCAAAGTACTAAGCAACGATCATTTTTCTTTGATGACATGACTGTGCTTTCGCTATTTTGATTCCCCATATAAAAACACTATCACAGAAATTGCAAATTTGCTTGCGAAGCGCAAATTATTTTTGCGTGCGGTTGCTTTTTAGCTGGTATTATGGCTCAAAAGGCCCAAATTCCAATAAACAGAGCATTTGTCTAGCAGAAAAAATTACCAACAAAATTGCTAAAAAGTAGTATTTAATACAGTTTTAGAGATTAGTTTCAGCTTTGATGCTTGATAGGCGAGTAATAGAAGCCGTAGAAAACATACCAACCAATTTCGCTCTTTGGGATAAATTTTGCCCTGACTAAAAATTAACGATTTCACTAGGGTGAATATGCACATAGCATCAGCAAAGAATTGCTGTTTTAATTTTTTGTAAAATTAGGTATTTACCAAAGTATGTAACAGATGACATGAGATTACTGGTAAGTGCCAGGTCAACAAAGCAATGGAGAGAGTAATGATTACCGAAGAAGACTTAGCCCAGCAATTTAATGTAATTATTGAACACACTCACCCACAGGTATGGAAACTGTTAAGCCAATGTTATGTGAAGGTGATCAATCCTCATCCTCACTTAACAAGAGTGAATATAAAAACGTGTATCCGCCATGCAAAATACATTGGGATTTACTGCCCTGATAGACTAATTAGTGCTGTAGTAGAACAAAAAAATCTCATTAGAGAAGTAGCAGAATATCTGGGGCTAGTTGAGGTTGTTTGCTTGAATGCCAATAACTTGATACGTGATCCCCGCTCCAATCTAAAGCAAACTTATCCCCAGTTGTGGTTAGACTTGTTGTGGATTGTCACCCAAGAAGAATAACCTTAGCTATTTGTTACCAGATTTTATATTCAATGTACAAAAAATTGCCCCGATTACTTTCAACAGAGAGGTAGGGGGAAGGGGCATGGTAACTGCAAAATTTATTTGCGATCGCTAACTAATTTCCAAACAGTATTTGTGGTTACAATTAATCAGAAGCTAAAGGATTTTCAGCTAATAATTGTGTTTTATCAGTTGTTTCTGGGTTAGCAATTCTCGCCTGTTCAAGAAAACGAGATATCCAAGGTAAAGCCACCATGATTCCTGTTAGAACTAGTAAAAATACAGCTATTCCCCAAATTTGGTCACGGGGAATTTCGAGAACACCACGTAAAATCACCTCTCTTAAAGCAGAAACAATAGTAATTTCTACTGCTGCGGTCACGGATGTTCGTTGTTGTTGTAGATGATCAATTAACAGGCGGAACAACTCTACCAAAATCAAAATGAACAAGATATCAGATGTTACTTGCCGCAAATCTAATGGACTCAAAAAGGAGAAGAACATATCTCCTAGCCGGATGAGCATCACACAGAATAAACCCAGGCAGAGAGAAATGATAATAAAGTCTTGAAAAAACTCCAAGTTCCGGACAATTCTATTTCTTTGCAACCAGCTATTTAACTTTGAAGTTAGCCCTTTTAGCATGGTATTTCCTAATAGTCTAAATTCATTTATCTCCCTAACCAAAATAGTGCTGAGTATCTAACGTCGATTACTCAGCACTCGTAATTCGGTACTGTATTCAATCCCCATTATTTAGCTATGGGGTTCCACTCAGCCCTATTAAACTATTTTGAACCGTTAGCGTCTTGACCTACGGGTTCTGCGGTTTTCATCTTGGATGCTGCGGTTGTTAAGCTATTCGTAGCCTTGATGATCTCTTGTAAGGTTTCGTTAATCAGTTTTTCATCAGGGGGAGCTTCTAATAAGTAAGTTTCTATGAAAATCTCCACTCGATTCATAATTATTTTGCTTTGAGAGCGTAATCTGTTGAGGTCTTTGGTAGACAAATTATTCATTGTTTGAAGCTCCTTTCTGTTTCGCGGGTTAATTCTACATTTTTGGTCAGCAATTCTCATGACAAGAGCGATTCTTACAGTTCAGCCCTTTTTTGAAAGATAAAGCTTGCTGGAATACCCATTAAATCGTTTGCCTGTTGAGTGCTTAAATGTCTTCAGATTCCCCAAATTCGTACAAAGGTTTCAAGCAGGAGAATTGCTATATTTGGCAAGTTAGCTGGTCTATTTTAGGACTTACGCACTGAAATTATCTTTTGAGACTGAGTGTAGAGTTTTGAGTCTTTAGTGAAGCGGTAACAAGTCTTTAAGCGTCAGAAGCTTTGGTGCAGACATCAGAAGTTATTCTTTAGTCTCTACTGCGCGTAGCTTGCTCTCTACTAGGGGTACGGTGGATGCTTAGAGTTCTCTGTGTCTTCTGACTGCTGACTCTTTTTATAGCAACTTTAAGCCAAAGTTGTTGAGAGTTTCACGTAAGTTTTTGCATCCTTTTAAATAGTCTAAAGTTGCGATCCGCTCGGCTGAGTTTTGTGACCAATCAACAGCAGCATTCATCTTTTGTTCAATGTAGAATTCCTTCATGATATCATTGTAGTGAGCGATCGCTTCATCTTGTTCTGCTAATTTATAGGTTTCCCGGTGGAATACAGCTGGTTGGGGTAGACGCGGCTTAATAGCAGGTTGTACCTCAGGATTGGGATAACCCACACACAATCCAAATACGGGGAACACATAAGGTGGTAAATTTAGTAGTGTTGCTACCTCTTGCGTGTTATTGCGGATTGCGCCAATATATACCGTTCCCAAACCAATAGATTCAGCGGCTAGAGTGGCATTTTGCGCTGCCACCGAGGCATCGATTACTGCTTTAAACAACAGTTCTATGTAATCCAGAGCCACATGAGGTAGTCCGCGACTGTCAGCAATATGAGCCATACGACCTAAATCTGCTAACCAAACCAAAAATACAGGAGCCTGGTTAACCCATACTTGGTTATTAGACAGCTTGCATAATTCTGCTTTGCGCTCTTTATCTTCAACTGCTACCACACTCCAGGTTTGCAAATTAGCTGAACTAGCAGCAGATTGAGCAGCTGCAACTAGCCATTCCAGGGTTCCTGGTGGTAATGGGTCAGATAGATAAGACCGAACTGAACGATGAGATAGTAACGTTTCTAGAGAGTCGTTCCAGTCAATTTCGTAGTTGAATGGAATCTCACCATAGCGCGATCGCAGTAATTCTGTACGATTAGTCATAGTCAGCTTTTGAACTCCAACACTTTTTTACGATTTCAGAGGGATTATCAACCATGAGAAATAAGGAGGACAAGGAAGAACCAGAAAATCAGGAGGCTGATTTTCTGACAAAAGTAGAAAGAAAAGACTTGACTGCTACGCAGCTAGCTGGGTTTCTCCGAAATCTGAAGTTAGGCGACTATTCCCAAAAAAAGCAACTCGTAAGCCTAGCCGAGACTCCGATACAGGAGAAGTAAGCGGAGTTACCATATGCCAAGAATTGTCAGAACGCACGATCGCAACCGAGGAATCGCTCAGAGGTAGAATATCTTGGAAGGCAGATTCCGGCTGGGAGTCTTTGAGAATTCGCAAACAGCCTCCCCAGTCTCCAGACCACTGTTGATTGAAAAATAGCAGATGAGTTAAAACCTTGTTCGGCTCGTCTGTATGAGGGTGATGCAAATGTCCTAAGTGATATCGGCGAAATCCAATATCCATTACACAGTGCTTTAGTTCCAACCCAGACATTTCGGCTATTGCTGCGCGGTAAGAATCTGTCCACAGTTCTTCTATCAACTGTCGCCAGACTTTACTGAGGTGTCTCAAGTCATAAGTAAGTCTGCCTTGTGCCATCCGCTCTCGCCAGCGATTATCGCTAGATTTGAGCATCAAGGAAATATCCTCACTAGTGGCAAGCATCTTTCCCCAGGAGTATCCGTATCCCTCTCCTTCTGATAGCCGAAAGTCTTCCTGGGGAAAACTCGCAGTTAGTTCTAAGCTTGCCTCTGGTGAAAGCAAGTTTTTTATTAAAGCCCAGTTATATGGGACTTTTTGTATTGCTGTGGTACGAATGGAATCAAAATTAAGCATGGTAGAAAAAAATGCTTTACTAGAATTAACCAATCCTGACTACCCTGGACATCAACTGGTATTGGAGCATCAACAATCTGATTTACCTCTGCATCAAGAAACTCTGCTCAAGCCGCAGAAGTTTCATCACCAGAACAGTTAGAAAATCGTTCCAGCCAATTTCGTAATTGAAGGGAACCTCACCCTCACCGTAGCGCGATGGCTTTGCCCGCACAACGGCCGCGCTCAGTGACCACCACAGGCATCGCAATAGTTCTGTAGGATTTGTCATAATCAACTTTTTCAACTTGAACGCTTTTTTACGATTTCAGAGGGATTACTAACCCCATTGCAAATTTTTTTAGGTGTAAGACAACTCGCTTCACCATTGCTCAAAGTTGGTCGAGATCAACCTCCATAGAATCAAACTGCTTCCCCTGCTGTTTGAGTAATTTTGGCTGGAGACTACGCAACAAGGAGCGCAACACATCAGTTTTAGTGCGTTGAAAATTTTGACAGTACTGCTCCAGAAGTTGCCGTTCTTCTGGAGACAATTGAAAAGTGATCCATCCTTGCTCTTTTCTCGGCATAGTTAATACCAATATAGTTGGTAATATCTTAGCAATTGATACAATAATTGCGAGCAATAATCTGAGACGGAATTGTTATGCGTTCTTAACCAACTTCACTTTTGATTCAAGTCTTCTCTGGTCAAACTGACTGAAACATATTTATGTGTTGATGGGTAAAGCACAATTCAACTTAATGTTTTGGTAGATGTGTGCGTTCACGCTTGGGGAACCAAACTGAGAAGTTCTTCAACCGTGAGACTGCGCTTAACTTTTACTGACTGATGTTTTACAGCATCCAGCACTGATTGAATTTCTGGCTGAGTGAGCGTGATTCCATGTTCTTGCAGCACACTGAATATCAGATGCCGACCGGAATGTTTGCCTACTACCAAACGACGTTCCCAACCAACATCTTCTGGCGCAAACGGTTCGTAAGTACCCGGATTTTGCAGCACACCGTGAGCATGAATTCCCGATTCGTGTGCAAAGGTATTTTCACCCACGATCGCTTTCCAGGGAGGAACTGGCCAGTTGGCAGCTTTCGCAACTAAGCGTGACAGTTCCAACAGCCGTTTTGTATCAATCCCGGTTGGGATACCGTAGATGTGTTTCAGTGCCATCACGATTTCTTCCAGCGCCGCATTACCTGCCCGTTCACCGATCCCGTTTACCGTGGTATTAACCGATAGCGCCCCTGCTTCCAGACCAGCTAGCGAGTTCGCCATTGCCAGTCCAAAGTCATTGTGTGTGTGCATTTCTATGGGAATGAATAGATGATGGACAAGAGAGCGAACTTTGCTGTAAGTAGTCAGAGGATCGAGAATTCCTACAGTGTCACAGAAGCGAAACCGGAAAGCTCCCAACTCTTGGGCATAAAACGCCACATCTAGCAAAAAAGATTCATCGGCTCTAGAAGAATCTTCTCCACCAACAGATACAGATAAACCGCGATCGCAAGCAAAATTTATTGCATCCCGCAAACGATCTAGCATTTTCTGCTGATTACCCCCAAACTTGGCGGCAATCTGAATTTCTGAGACCGGAACGGAAATATGCACACGTTGCAAACCACAATCTATCGATGCCTGAATATCGGACAAATTAGCACGGTTCCAGCCAAGTAATTGGGCGTTTAATCCCAGATTAGCAATGGCTCGGATCGACTCTGCTTCTTCTTGCCCCATTGCCGGAACGCCAATTTCCAATTCTGGAACACCAATGGCATCAAGAAAGGTAGCGATCGCAATTTTTTCTTCAACGTTAAAGGCTACACCTGCTGCTTGTTCGCCATCTCTTAAGGTTGTATCGTTAATTTGAATCGGATCTTTGTTCATCAAGAAGTGATGATTCATGATTGGCTAATTTGTTGGGTAGTTTTGATTGACTTGAGTAATTCGTAATTGCAAGATAGAGCAACTAACTAGAGTTGTGGAAAGTAAAATACATATTCCTTAGTCGTGGGTTAATAATTACGAATTACGAATTACGAATTACTAAATATTTGCTACAACTTCCCCAATATTACTAATGTCATAGCCACCGAGAATCTCTAATTGCGATCGCACTAGCTGATGTCCCAAGATACTGAGAAACTGCTTTACTGGTTCTTCTTCCAAGTATTCTTTAATAATCACCAAGTCGTATCGCGCACGATGAAGGGGGATAAATCCCAACCCAAAGGCACTAGCTATAGATGCCGTACTTATACCTGCATCAGCAATGCCTGAGATTATAGATAAAGCAACATCTTGATGGTTGTGAACGATATGGTCAAATCCTTTCACAGTCTGGAATGGCACTCCTTCTTCAAGGAGTTTTCGTTCTAAAAGCATCCGACTGCCAGAACCGACTTCATGGGTGACAATAGTTGCTCCAAATTCTACTAAGTCGGAAAGTGTTTTAACTCCCATTGGGTTTCCTGGTGGGACTAATAAACCTTCTTCCCAAACTCCAAGGGTAATTAAAACGGCACTCTTACCTGTTAAGGCTTGCCGCACAAAGGGGATGTTATGTTCCCCAGTTTGGGGATCATATAAGTGCATCCCTGCAATGTGAACTTCACCTCGGCACAGACTACGCAATGCAGCCGTGCTGTGGGCGAAATGATAATCAATTCGCAGTTGCGGATGCCAACGTTCGGTTGCTCTTGCCAAGAGGGAAAGCACAGGTGTACAACCAGCAATCACAACTGTATTGTGCAATTTGCCTATATCATCCAGAAGCCGAACCAGGACTTTTTTTGTACCGATCTGGCTCTGTGCTTCACTCTCCGGTTGACGCTCCGGCATCGCTACCTCTGAGGCTAATGGCAATTTGCTGATGCTGGGGAACTCTTTCACTCTTACGGGTGACGCTCCTACGTCGCTACCGCTTGCGCTAACCCCACTCCCGACAACGGGGTGTCTTACTGCAAGCGTCTCACCCTCCGGGTTCAGCAGTTTGCTTATGCCGGGGAACCCGTCCACCGCAACTGCTTCACCATCAGCTGGAATCATTTCGATACGAAAAGCATCGTTCCCAACGAGAGGATAAGCTATCCATTGATCCCCAACCCGCGCTAGACTAACTCGTAATTGCTGTTGCTTAGGGGCTGATCCGGCAAGAACTGCCTCAACTTCTGGTAAATCTTGCTCAAACCAGAATAAGTCCTCGACTTGGCAACCAAGCGCCTTGGCTAAACGCAGTGACATAGCAACAGAAGGAGCATATTGTCCAGATTCCACACCACCAATACTCTGACGAGTTACGCCAGCTATATTAGCTAATTCTTGCTGGCTCATGCCCAAGCGAGTTCTAATTGACTTCAGGTTGTTGCACAGATTCACATCCAGTTTCATGAGACTGTATCTCTCCGTTAGAAAAAGCCGTAGCGGACAAACTTAAAAAACTTAAATCTGTTGGGGCAATAGCAAGGTTTTCTAGTGTTTGGCGTTTTTGTTGGAAGACATATTGATGTTTTGACAATTTTGCTTATTTGCTGCAAGCATAGCATACACCTCGCTAAAATACTTGCAGCTTTGGATACTTTTTAGCGTAGGCGTAGCCCAACCTAGCGATCGCTTTTTCATTATTTGCCAACCAAGGCGATGCCTACGGCGGCAAGCTACGTCACCAAAAGAAAACGCTCAAATCGCAAGGCATCAAGTATTTACAAACTCTCAGCTTTCGTGTACTATCTTACTAAAAATAACCCAACTTTTAGTCCGAGTGTGGCAAGTCTTGATCTAAATACCAATTGCCTTTTCTAGTGGGCACCGCCACCCACTGGAGTTCTAACCATAGAATGGGGTTCTTTTCCTTCAACCTTGAGGCGCGATCGCGGATAATGCGTGTGGCGTTTATGCAAACAGCGTCCGATATCCCCAAATCTTGGGCAACGCCTCTGAAAATGTTTTTGTAGGCATTAACTGAGGCATACAGCATATTAGGATAATAAACAACAAAATGTTGTATGAGTTTTGGGGGGTAGCCCCAATAGGAGTTTACAAGTTCGACGTGGCAGTAGTGGAGCAACTCACTAATTTTGGGACAGCGCCCCTGAGCTATAGTGATAAATTTTTGGACTAATACCTCTTCAGTCAACATAATAAGTTCTACTCCTTCAATGAGGTAGACAAATTTTGACGTGCTTCACAACGTCGATTTCTCAAATGGTGGTAAGAAACTTACGCAGTTTTTTCTGCTTTTTCGAGTCAGAGGTTGCCAATTGCTCCAGACACTTAGTACAAGGGATATCCCCCACTTGATCATCCTATTACAGGTCGGCGTAAATAAGCCACCCATTTTAAATGTCTGAAACCTTTACGCAACAGTAATTACGAATTACGAATTACGTGAAACGGTACTAGTCGAACAACCCAAACTTTACCAGCAGTTCCTCAAGCTGATCGTTAGACATAGATTTCGGAGTCACAAAATCTGTATTCTGATCAATTGCCGTTGCCAGGTTGCGATAGTGCTGCGCCTGTTCACACTCAGGAGCATACTCAATCACCGTCTTGCGGTGGAACTCTGCGCGTTGCACCATGTTGTCTCTGGGTATGGAGTAGATTATTTGAGTCCCCAGTTTCTCTGCCAGAGCTTTGATCAAATCATCTTCCTGATCGACTTTGCGAGAGTTGCAGATCAATCCTCCCAGACGTATACCGCCTATCGGAGCATACTTTTGAATGCTTCGGCAGATGTTGTTGACGGTATACATTGCCATAATTTCCCCAGAAGTGATAATGTAAACTTCTTGAGCTTTGCGCTCACGAATGGGCATGACAAATCCACCGCACACTACGTCACCTAGACCATCATAAAATGTATAATCAAGTCTAACTGCATCATCATAAGCACCAAGTTGTTCCAGCAATCCAATTGATGTCAGAATGCCTCGACCTGTACATCCCACACCAGGTTCCGGCCCACCCGATTCCACACACAGCGTCTTCCCCCATCCCTCCTGACGGAAGTCTTCTAGATTGACATCATCTTCTTCTTTACGCAACGTATCAAGTACAATCTTCTGGTGAAATCCCCCCAAAAGGAGCCGGGTGGAGTCTGCTTTCGAGTCACACCCTACAACCATTACTTTACGATTCATATCGGTCAGTCCAGCCACTACGTTTTGAGTCGTTGTGGATTTGCCAACTCCCCCTCTTCCATAAATAGCGATTTTCCGCATAAAAACCTCGGTAATGGCGCAGACTTGTTGATCTGACTCCCAGATTATGGTCTAATCAAGTAGAGTGTTGAATCCAAATAGAGTTGTAGTTTTTGAAAGAATTCACTGCCCAGATTCTGACAGCATCAAGTATTCAGAGTGTGAAAATCAGCCGTCTATCCAGCACTATAAATATTGCAGTTATCTGCCAAAAGTTAAACAGCTTCTTACAGATATAGCAGTGAATATAGTGGGATGCGAAATACAACAATGGTGCTAAAAATTAGTTGCAATCCTGTCACCAAGAATTCAAAAAACTTCCACAGCTACAGCAGGTGAATGAGAAATTTCTGCTTCATCACAGCAAGACAAACACTATTTTTCCTAGAAGTAAGATACATAGAAAAATCAGTCCAGCCTACTTTATGACAACGGCTTCGCCAAACGAAAAACCGATTTTTGGGCGGTTTTGCTCCATTTCGATTAACGTTATGCCGTCACCAATAAATGATGAGGCTGGTCTGATACTCACTTCAAAGGAACCTAAGGAGTTTTCGTCCTTGTATTAGATTCCTTATAAATTAAGAATATCATACATCTGGCCAATTTACTTGCGCTGACAAATTAATTTACAAACAGTATTCGTGGTTACAATTAGTCATCAGCTAGAGAGCCGGAAAGCCAATGATTGCGTTATTCTGTTGTTTGGAGTTGAGCAAATATCGCCGATTTCTCCAAGTAAAATATCCATATTTAAGATAGAAACTCAATCATTTATTTGTTCATTTATAGTTAGAATGGTCTGTCTATTTAGATTGCTGAATGTCTTATATATGTAGGGATAAAGATGTTTTACAATCTAGACAGAACTGTCTATTTATAACTAAATATATCTCTGTTTATTCAATATTAATTATCACTATTGTTATTAGAGTTACTATTATTAATTAAAAAGGTTGATAGGATTTTGAAATCAAGGAAGTCAAAGAAGTTATCTGATGAGAATAGAAATAT
>NZ_JBALCS010000054.1:0-110633 GCF_036919555.1 Nostoc sp. | reverse complement strand
TCTATCGTCAGACTAGTGTCAGCGATCGCCTGTCCTAAATAATGACTCAAACCTATTACTAGCATAGATTTGGTAATTCGCGGATAGGTCTAATGGGGGGAGCGAATAGTTCCAATAGCTCCTTTGGCTGCAATACCCAAGTCAATGCTGTCATCATCTACCTCTTGTTTATAAAGGGTATAACCTACTACTGCTGCAACAGCACGAATATAAGCGTTACTAAATTGCTCTTGACGCTGAGTAATATGCATGGACATTCAACTAAATAATCAAGATTTCGGGCTGTTCAAAAGATAATGACTAAGTTCTGTTCTTAGGAAAATTAGCCTTAACGTAACTTTCTGCACGGTTGCTTATTTTATCCCTAATGGTGATTGTGGTCGAGTGTCAACAGCCAAAATCTAGTTAATGAATGCCAAGCAGCCTTTCAAATAGCATCACTTCCAATTCAAGATCATTTTGGTTGACTTGTAATCACCCTTTCAAGATTGCGATCGCAACCTCAATTTCAATAACGCCAAAGCTAACGCTTCCAACTGTTCCAGCGATAATGTCTGAATTTTGGCTAAAAGTTCCTCAGCAATTTCACCAAATAGTCGTTTTAACTTTCGGAAGACGAGCGATCGCATTCCTTCTTCCACCGCTTCCTGATATACCCGCGTGTCTTCCACTGCTTCCGTTTCAGAAGTAACATTTGTCAGCAACATCAAACCCAATCCCAAAGGTTGTTGTCGCAAATCCCCTAACTCATCCAGATAAACCCGCCTGACTTGACCACTTTCTAACAAAGCGCGGTGAATCGAAGAGGAAGAAGGTTCCAGGCTGCGAGAGCCAAAAATTATTACTCCAAACCAGTCATCGTAACGGATAGTGTGACGGTAGAGAAACAAAAACAACTCACTAAAGAAGCGGTGATACAAGTCCTCGTCTTTCTGAAACTGGACTTCAGCAAAAAAGACGGTTTTGGAAACTGCATTAGCCGGAGGTAAAAACACTCCATCAATGCGAAACGCCGTTTCTTTCACCTCAACTGATTCAAACTGGTAGTTCTCCGCTTCTGGGGGTGGTTCATCTACTAATTCAAACAGCAAAAGAGGAAATTGCTTAAATAATTTATAGAAAATGGTGTCACGTCGCATTTTTATTCCTCAACACCCAGACAATTACCAGATTGTAAAGGCTTGAGATACCAATTTTAGCGTAGGCGTAGCCCACCGCAGGTATCGCTTGTCCCTAATACCGCGATAAAATTCTCAAGCACAACAGCGCACTTCATACCAATGCAAATTAACTGGCAAACTGCCAAAACCTACGAAGACATTCTGTATCAAAAAAACGATGGCATTGCGAAAATCACCATCAACCGTCCCCACAAACGCAATGCTTTCCGTCCTAAAACTGTCTTTGAACTGTACGACGCTTTCTGTAATGCTCGTGAAGATACTACTATTGGTGTTGTCCTATTTACTGGTTATGGCCCACACACTGATGGCAAATATGCCTTCTGTTCGGGTGGCGATCAAAGTGTGCGCGGACATGCGGGTTATGTGGACGAAACTGGCATCCCCCGCTTGAATGTGTTGGACTTACAACGCCTGATTCGTTCCATGCCAAAAGTGGTAATTGCTTTAGTAGCTGGATATGCGATCGGTGGTGGACACGTTTTACACTTGATTTGCGACCTTACCATCGCCGCCGATAACGCCATTTTCGGACAGACTGGCCCCAAAGTCGGCAGTTTCGACGGTGGTTTTGGAGCCAGCTATCTCGCCCGCATCGTGGGGCAAAAAAAAGCTAGAGAAATTTGGTTTCTCTGCCGCCAATATGATGCCCAACAAGCTCTAGAAATGGGTTTAATTAATTGCGTCGTCCCACTGGAACATCTAGAAGCGGAAGGTATTCAATGGGCGCAGGAGATTTTAGAAAAAAGTCCGATCGCAATTCGGTGTCTCAAAGCCGCGTTCAATGCTGATTGTGACGGACAAGCTGGTTTACAAGAACTCGCTGGTAATGCCACCCTACTCTATTACATGACAGAAGAAGGGTCTGAGGGCAAACAAGCCTTTCTCGAAAAGCGTCCACCAGATTTTCGCTCTTTTCCTTGGCTACCTTAGAATTGCAAAAATCGCACCCTTTAGTGAGGTGCGATTTTTGTAGATGTCAACTTTTACAGCACTAAAAATCTTAAAAACAAATCTTATCTTAAGCAAACTACAAAATCAGTTCAGTAATAATGGATAACTAAATAAACACTGCTTCAGTCTTGGCCTCTTCAGAATATATAGAGGCAGTTATTTCCTCTACAGGGGCAAGAGCAGCATTATCTAAATCTGAGGCTGGGGAATTAGAACAGGCTAAAACTGGGGCTGCATCTGGCAAACTCCAAGCATCTTCCAAGGTTTCCCAAGTAGGTGCAAAAGGTGGGAGTGCCAAAGAGCAAGCCTTCCAAGTTGCTTGAACAGGTGCTCCCAACTGCTGGCACATTCCGCCACGGCGACCCTCTGGCTGGTAATGACGGCAATATCTACAGGCAGATGCTAAATATTTAATGGGTTTCATATTGATTCATCTTTAGTTTCGTTTCAGGCTGTATTTCACCCTTCTATTCTGCTTCTATATATAAATACGGATAAGAGCCAAAAAGTTATTATTTTATCTAGGTTTCAGCGATCCCAAGGGAAAAACAAACTTTATAATATTTTTATATTGTTGTTATATATTTCAATAATCTTGAGAGTGATTACATATAGATTTTGGCTAGAAATTATTAGGGATCAAGACTAAAAGCAAAGCTTTTGATTTCTCCAGCCTTTTAACTTCCTCCTTAAGGAGAGTTTAAGGTAGAGAATTTTAGATAAATAGTCTGCTTTAGATGCCAAATTCGCCATATTCTCGCCTTAAAATCTCTTTTTTCTCCAGAGCCAGAACTATTTTATGTGGTAACAGCAAGTTACTTCAGGATAAATTCTGTTCAACAAATAATCGCTAAACTATTTTGCTTTTAATTTAGGTCAGGACTGACTGCCTTCAAAACTGTTTAGCAGCACAGACAGAACAGACTTCCCAGCGTTGGAGTTCGCCAGGTGGGGTGGGAGATTGACACTGAGGACAAAGGGGTAAGCCATGCGATCGCGATCGCATGACCTTAGCCCAATGCCCAAAAGCAGAATTTACATCCTTGGTGGGTGTAACATCAGGGTGGCTAATTTCATCACCAAGGTAACTGGGATGCTCATGGGCTGAAACCGTTTGTTGCTGTTTTCTCTCCACAGATGGATTCTGCCAGCCAGCAGTAGAGAAGCGAATATCAACCAAAGGTGTTGGCAGCTTTTTATTCAACTTTAAAAGCAGAGACGTGCGACCAAAGGTCAGGTTTTGCGACCAAGCAGCACTAGAAGTTGCTACCGACAAAATATCGCGTTGAATCGACAATGGTCGAGTATGTGCGGCAACCACTGGGTCAACAACTTCTGGCCAAAACTTGAGCAGGCGTTGAAATGGTTGCTCCTGCCATTTAGCCTGCTTTTCCAGAATGCCTAAAATATCATTAATTGATTTCAACGACATCATTTAAAGTGCTGAGTGCTGAGTGCTGAGTGAGGAGTGAGAAGTGAGGATTTTTCACCCTACTCGCCTCACAGCCCCATACTCTATTTCCAAAATAGACTCCCATGAACTATCGTTCATAACAAAACCTGAAAATCTCTCTTTTCTAATGCCCAATGCCCAATGCCCAATGCCCAATGCCTAATGCCCAATCCCCAGTCTTGATAATTTCCGTTACCATTGTCACAAATAATATCTAAAGTTAATTCCAGCAGTCTATGTTTGAGGCACAGAGGCAATGACTCAAAATCCCCTGAATGATTCCGGTACTCAATCCTCTAAAACACCTGGGTTGAAACCAGCACTTGCAGCAGCACTAGCGAGTTTAGAGGTGCCGCTAGATCAAGAGTTAGCTCGATACCGACGGACGCGAACTGGTTTGGTGTCATCGAAGCAGCCCCGTGTTACAAGTTACATGAGTAGTCAAACCCAGCCGTTGACTGCCATTCCGACAACATCGGGCACAACTCAGTCATCAGTAACGGAAATTAAAACCAACGTGCCATCTGTATCTGTACCCGTGAATCATCAGGAAACGCCAGCTACGGCAAAAATTGACGTACCACCCGCATCTGTAGCTGTGAATCCGGAAATGAACCCAGCGCCAGCTACGGCAAATACTGAAGAACTAAATAATCTCAATGTACCCTCCATCTCAGATTCTGCTAAAACACAAACTCAACTTCCACCACCCCCGCCCAACTTTAGTACCAACTTTACTAGCAGCATCGTGCCAGTAGTCGTTAAACATACTAAAAGCGAAAATCTCTTGCAGCCAGATGACACCCCTAAGCACCCAGATGACTATTTAGAATCTAGTGAAGCACTGCTGCGAAGTGTGAAAGAAGAACAACCAGAAACCAAGAAGCCAAGCAATTATAACGACAGTCTGCTATCACCTTTGGGTATCGGCTCCATGTTGCTGCTATTGGTTGCGAGTCTTACCTTGGGTTATGTAGTATTCAATCCCAAAAGCTTGCCACAATGGAATTTAGGCAAGTTGTTTAACGGGAACTCCTCTGCCGCACCAGAAAATACTGAGCAAGTTGGGAGTAATTTCCAACCTCAAATCCAGCCACCAAGCAGTTCTATACCTAAGTATCCCAATCTAGCTGCCCAAGAGTTTCCTGAGGTGAAAGATCCCAATGATGTAGTTGGCTTACAACCCAAAGTCCAACCAAGCCTCGCAGTAGTGCCTAATCCAGTCGTTCCCCAAAACTTTGCAAATCCTCAAGCGGCATTGCCTAGCCCCAACACAGCCCTAAAGCCGACAACTCCGATCGCCTTAGCACCAGTACCGACGGTACAGCCCTTACCTCTTTTGAATTTGCCTCCCACTTCACCGGCAAAAACTTCGCCCAAGCCAATCGCAACCTCACCAAAGCCGAATTCAGAAATCAAACCAGGAACAGATGGGTTCTATCATGTAGTGATAGACAATAAAGACGCGGCTTTAGCCTCAGCACGGCAAGTAGTTCCCGATGCTTATTTATCATCCAACAAAGAATTGATTTATCTGGGTGCTTTTAAGACTAAAGTGCAAGTAAAACAACAGATGCAACTGTTACAGAGAAAGGGAATTAACGCACGAGTTCAGCAGCCATGAGTTGCAAAAATCTACGATACCATAAGATAACAGTGCTGAGTGCTGAGTGCTGAGTCAATGAGTGAAGAGTGCTGAAGTAATAGAGGCAAAATCTTGCTTGTTTACGACCCGACGACAAAAAATCTTATACTCAGGACTCTAACTGAGCATTCACCACTGCATAACTACCCGACGACAAAAAATCTTATACTCAGCACTCAGGACTCAGCACTCATTACTGAGTTTCGTGAATGGAGAGCCGACATGGAATTAATCAAGCGTATCCTGCGGGTGATTCGCGCTAATCTCAATAGTTTGATCGGTGGTGCAGAAGATCCAGAAAAGATTCTGGAGCAAGCTGTCCTAGAGATGCAGGAAAATCTGGTACGGTTGCGGCAGGGTGTCGCACAAGCGATCGCTACCCAGAAACGCACCGAACGACAGGCGGCGGCTGCCCAGTCTCAAACAGAAGAATGGTATCGCCGCGCTCAATTAGCCCTGCAACAAGGCAGCGAACCTCTAGCACGCGAAGCTTTGACTAAGCGCCAAGCTTATAAAGAAACTTCTACAGCCCTCTTTTCCCAGATAGGGCAGCAAAACGATATAGTAGCTAGGCTAAAAAAGGATATGCGATCGCTGGAGTTAAAAATTGGCGAGGCGAAAACTAAAAAAGATATGTATATTGCTCGCGCCCGTTCTGCGGAAGCGTCTTATCGCCTCCAAGAAATGTTGGGCACAGTTTCTGCTACCAGCAGTCTAAGTGCCTTTGAGCGGATGGAAGAAAAAGTTTTGCAGATAGAAGCTAAATCAGAAGCGATTTCTGAACTCAGTAGCGACGGCTTGGAAACACAATTTACTTCTTTGGAATCTACTAATGATGTAGATGCCGAATTGGCAGCGATGAAAGTGCAGGTTTTAAACCAGGCAGAAAACACACAGCACAACAGTCTCCTCACCCAGGAGAACCAGAACACAGCGCAGCAGTTACCCAAAACCCAAGACTCTTGAAGTTCGGCTAATTACCCCAGTTTGGAGCTATCTTAACAATTAAGAGTTGTTAGGAGGTACTGACTCAAAGCGGAAAGATTACATTTAAATAGGTAGCTATTAAAAAGTAAAAAAGCTAACTGTCCAACAAAAAGCGTAAACCAGACAAGGAAAAACAAAGTTATGGGATTATTTGATCGCATTAAGCGAGTAGTTAGTTCTAACCTCAATGACCTGGTTAACAAAGCCGAAGACCCCGAAAAAATGCTCGAACAAGCCATCCTGGAAATGCAGGAAGACTTGGTGCAGCTGCGTCAGGGAGTAGCCCAGACGATCGCCAGCCAAAAACGCAGTGAGAAACAGTACAATGATGCCCAAAATGAAATCAATAAGTGGCAACGCAATGCCCAACTAGCGCTGCAAAAAGGTGATGAGAACTTAGCACGACAAGCTCTAGAGCGCAAGAAGACTTATACGGACACCAGCGCCGCCCTCAAAGCTAGTTTGGATACCCAAAGCACTCAAGTTGAAACCCTCAAGCGCAACTTAATCCAGCTGGAAAGCAAGATTTCTGAGGCTAAGACCAAGAAAGAAATGCTCAAAGCTAGAATTACCACTGCCAAAGCTCAAGAGCAACTCCAAGGCATGGTGCGTGGGATGAATACCAGCAGTGCAATGTCTGCCTTCGAGCGGATGGAAGAAAAAGTCTTAATCCAAGAATCCAAAGCCCAGGCACTAGGAGAGTTAGCAGGTGCAGATTTAGAAACCCAATTTGCCCAGTTGGAAGGTGGTAGCGATGTTGATGATGAATTGGCAGCTTTGAAAGCCCAAATGTTACCACCCGCTACTCCAGTAAATCAACCCCAACTGCCACCGCAACAACAAACCACTCCTGCTAAGTCTAATGAGGTGGTTGATGCCGAGTTGGATTCCCTACGCAAGCAATTGGATCAATTGTAAAATTGGCAGAAAACTTATTTGAGCTAGTCCCACGCCTGTTGGTTGTGGGATTTTACTTGACATCCTCCCCGCCCTGAAGGGAACGGGGATTCCTTAAAACAAGCTCAATTGAACTGGTTTGAAGGGGGTTAACGCTTCACAGGATGCTACTACCTTAACGGTAGTCTTACGCCTTCCTTTACGTTCGTTTTTTAGTCTCGGACTGCCCGCCCGCGACTTTTAAAATATTTTTTGAAGCATTAATATCTCGGTCGTGTTCTTTACCGCAAAAAAGGCAAGTCCACTCTCTAACTGAAAGTTCTTTTTTACCGCCCTTTTCACCACAACAAAAACACTTTTGAGATGTTGGTTCCCATCGATTAATTACTCGTAAATCCCTACCATACATTGTTGCTTTAGCTTCAAGCATAGTCCGAAAACTACGTAAATCAGAAATAGCACGAGAAAGCTTACGGTTTTTAACCATGCCGCTAACGTTCAAATCTTCTAATGCTATCGTTTGGTTTTCACGGATAACTTTAGTTGATAATTTATGCAAAAAGTCTGTTCTAGTATCAGAGATTTTTGCGTGTAATTTAGCGACCTTAATTCTTGCTACCTCACGCCTTTTACTCCCTACTGGTTTATTGGATAGTTTACGCTGCAAAGAACGTAGCTTTTCAAGATGCTTCTTTAAGGGTTTCGGAGCCTTGACTTTTTCCCCATGACTAAAAGTCGCAAAATCCGTAATTCCTAAATCAATGCCTACAGCATTACCATTATCAGGTAATTTAACTGTATTCATTTCTACAACAAAACTTAAGAAATATCTATCCGCAGAATCTTTAATAATAGTGACACTTGATGGTTCAGATGGTAGAGGACGACTCCAAACAATTTTTAGTTTACCTATCTTAGCTAAGTAAACATTATGTTGATGTACTTTAAATCCACCAATTATAAACTTAGCTGATTGAGCCGATTTGCGTTTCTTAAACCTTAGTAAACGTATTTTTTTGCCCTTTGTTTGTCCCTTACAAGATTTGAAAAAGTTCTGGTAAGCTTGCCCTAAATCCCTGATAGATTGTTGCAAAGTAATATTTGAAACTTCCGATAACCATCTTCTATTTTCTGTCTTTTTAGCTTGGGTTATAAACCGTTTCTGAAGTTCTGCTTCTTTGCAGTATTTTTCTCCTTTTTTAAAAGATTTAACGCAAAAATCTAACGCATCATTCCACACAGTTCTTGCACACCCGAACAACTTGGAAAGGGCGTTTTTCTGTAGTTCTGTAGGATAAATGCGATATTTAAATCTTGCTTTCATGTTATTATTGTACAGCAAGCAGCCGGAAGTGGCAATGAAAAGACGATTAGATTTTCGGATTGAAGAATTTGAGTTTCAAATCCTAGAAGAGTATTGCAATGCGGTTGGTAGAACGAAGACGGACGTGCTTAGAGAGTTGATCAGAAATCTAAAATCTAAGAAAAAGCCGCCCTAAAAGTGCGGGGCTTGAATCCCAAATTTTCGGTCATTAGTCAATACTTTGGGATAAAGTATTGTGTGTGCCAACTTTGATCGCCACCTGATGGAGACTGCAATGAGTAAGGCTGTAATCACCACCATAACTGATGCTGAGTTTGAAACAGAAGTGTTAAAAGCCGAGCAGCCTGTATTAGTTTACTTTTGGGCTTCCTGGTGTGGTCCTTGTCAATTAATGCCGCCCGTGATTAACTCAGCTGCTAGCAAATATAGCGATCGCCTCAAAATCGTGAAAATGGAAATTGACCCCAACCCACTCACTGTTAAGCAGTACCAAGTGGAAGGCGTGCCAGCCCTCAGACTATTTCAAGGAGACAAACTATTAGAATCTACTGAGGGAGTCATCAGCAAAGAAAAATTACTCGAACTCTTAGATAAGCACTTAAGTAGTCAATAGTTCATAGTCTATAGCTAATGACCAATGACTAATGACTAATGACTAATATGCAATTTGCAAAGCGTTTACAACCCCTACAATCTAATGTATTTGCTGATATGGACAGAGCCAAGGCAGTCGCTTTGGCAGTTGGACAACAAGTAATTGATTTGTCGTTGGGGTCTTCTGATTTACCAGCTGAGGCACATGTCATTGAGGCGATCGCCCAATCTCTTGGCGATCGCACTACCCACGGCTATCTGTTGTTTAACGGTACCCTTGGGTTTCGCCAAGCCGCAGCCAACTGGTACGAACAAAAATTTGGCATCAAAGTCAATCCCGAAACTGAGGTACTACCTCTAATTGGTTCTCAAGAAGGCACAGCCCATTTACCCCTAGCGATACTCAATCCCGGAGATTTCGCCCTGTTGCTCGATCCAGGTTATCCCTCTCACGCCGGGGGAGTCTACCTAGCCAGTGGTCAAATCTACCCAATGCCACTACGGGCAGAAAATGCTTTTTTACCAGTGTTAGCTGATATTCCTGCCCCTGTCTTGGCTCAATCGCGGATGATGGTATTAAGTTATCCTCACAATCCCACAGCTGCGATCGCTCCTTTATCTTTCTTTCAAGAAGCTGTCGCCTTCTGTCAACAGCACAATCTCGCCCTGGTTCACGATTTCCCCTACGTAGATTTGGTATTTGGCGAGAGTGGGGAGTTGGGAAAAGAAAGCAGGGGAGCAGGGGAAGCAGGGGGAGAAAGAATAACCAATGCCCCATGCCCTATGCCCAATGCCCAATGCCCAATTCCTTCAATTCTCCAAGCTGACCCAGAAAAGAGCGTCTCGATTGAATTTTTCACCCTTTCCAAGTCCTACAATATGGGCGGCTTCCGTATTGGGTACGCCATCGGTAATGCTGAGTTAATTAACGCTTTACGTCAGGTAAAAGCCGCAGTTGATTTTAATCAGTATCGGGGGATTTTGAATGGTGCGATCGCTGCCCTGACTGGCCCTCAATCTGGCGTAAAATCTGCTGTCGCTACTTTCCAGGGGCGGCGTGATGCTTTCATCAACGCTTTACACCGCATTGGCTGGAACGTTCCCACTCCCCAAGCCACAATGTACATCTGGGCAAAATTGCCCTCACCTTGGAGTCAAAACTCCATAGATTTTTGTACCCAGCTAGTCAAACAAACTGGTGTAGCCGCTTCCCCTGGTGCTGGCTTTGGCAAATCTGGAGAAGGGTATGTCCGTTTTGCCCTGGTGCATGAGCCACTTTTGTTAGAAACTGCTGTGGAAAGAATAGCCCAGTTCCTTCATTGAACATTCTTCTTAAAGTGAACACCAAAGATTTTTGGTGTCAAAATCTACGAATGGAACACGCGCTAGGGGGGTACATTTGTGCATTGGTGTCAACTTACAGCTATTTTCAGGTAAATAGACCACGCGGTAGGGGCACAGCAATGCTGTGCGCTTACGACAGATTGGAAATAATCAAATCCCAGGCAACCCTAACCAAGTGCGCCCAGTATTTAAAGCGGCAAGGGGTGTGTAGTAAATTCAGCTGCTGCTTTACCGCCTCTGACATATCCGTTACAGGGTAGGGGTGCTGTCGGCCGTTCTTTAATCCCTACACTGTAAAACCGTCCGTGCCGGTAGGCTCTACATGGTTATTCCATGTCCCGGCAGTGATAAGGCGAATCGTAAGGTCGGGGCAGTTACCTGTTTTCTCTATAACGGGATTAGGTTACAGGAATCAATGTGCCTTTAGGTGGATTAGATGCTATTGGAACTCCAGGCTATCGAGCAAACCAAAGAGCAACCGCTTGTCTGATTGATTGTTCATTAGGTTCGTTGTCAGAAGCCCAGGCGATAAACCCATCAGGGCGTATCAGTACAGCGCTCAAGCCTAATTGTTCTTTCGCCCGGCCCCAAACATACTTCATTTGATCATCATATTCACTCGCCAAAGTTTTTAGTGAAGCATTCATATCGAAGTCAAGCAGTATTCCTTGACCATCGTGCATTAGCTCACCAATCCTCGTCCCGACTTCCAACTCAAAGTTGGGAACGCTGTGGCCTGCCAAAGGGTGGCCGCCACCGAGATCGTAGTGTGTGAAAACGCCCCGCACCCTTCCTGCAATATAGGTGGCACCATCGCGCGTATTCATAAGGTCGCGGAAAATTGCATTCAGTGCGCGGGCATGAGGCTCTGTTCCCATGATTGCAACCTGGGCGCGTGACCAATCCAGAACCTGTGCGCCAATTGGGTGCCGTTCGGTATAATAACTGTCCAACAAGCCTGACGGAGCTTTCTCCTGGATGGTTGCGGCGAGCTTCCAGCCAAGGTTCATGGCATCGCCAAGTCCAAGGTTAAGTCCCTGGCCTCCCAACGGTGCGTGAATGTGCGCGGCATCGCCGGCTAAAAGTATCCGTCCGTTGCGGTAGGTTGTGGCCTGCCGTGCCCGGTCAGTCCAAGTGGTTGCGATATGCAGGGCGCTGATAGTAACGTCGGTGTTCGAGATGCGGCGCAGCACCTCCTGCACGTGTTCAAGCGTGACTGGCTTTTCTGAATTATGAAATGCCCCACCATCAAAATCCTGGATGACTACGTAACCTGGCTGGGATTGGAGGTACATGCCTGTTGGTGTCACGTTTCGACCCGGACTGAGCTTCTCCGGATCGGCAATATCAACCTGAGTCGTGTAGCCGGTGAATTCTGGCTCCGTACCGGCGAATTCAAAACCGCCCGCCTTGCGAACCACACTACGGCTTCCATCGCAACCCACAAGCCATTTGCTTTGGAAAGATTGCTCACCAGACTGAACAGTTACCCCGTCCCCGGTTTGGTGAAAGCCAGTAATGGCAAGCCTGCGCTTGATTTCTACGCCCAAGGCTTCTGCGCGGCGGGCCAGCACCATTTCAAGCTCTTGCATTTCAGAAATCAAACTGGTTTCAGTCGAGCTTGGCAGGCGATACTTCCACTGTGAGATGTCGATATCGCCCTCATGAAATGGAATGCCGGCGAAGTGTCCAACCTGACGACGTGATCCTTGTCCGGCATTTTGGTGGGGGTTTTTAAGGCGTTTATGTACCTCAAGTTCATTTAGCAACCCACGGCGGTAAAGCGCTTCAATAGTAGGCGCCGAAAGTCCCCGTATCCCGAAAGGAAGCTGCTTTAAGGGCGAGTGCGGATTCTCCGCCTTTTCCAGTATCAGGACTGAACATTTGGCCAAGGCCAGTTCACAGCCAAGGAAAAGTCCTACTGGGCCAGCCCCGGAAATGATTACATCGTAAACCGATTGATTTTGATCGTTACTCATGAGTGTTTGAATTTGTATTACAGCCAGGTGGTCATGAGCCGATCTGCTACGTTGGCGAAAATTCCTCTAGGGAACGTGAGTTCAACGGGTTGAAAAAGGTGCAAAAAAAAGCTGAGACTGGAATAATAAGAAAAATTCAAGGGTGTCTCAGCTATGTCCACAAATGTTTGTCATAGCATAATTGACAATAAATAGATGTTGCTCTGATTAACTTTTAGAAAAAGGTAGCAGAGGGGTAATTTTTACTCCTCTGCTACGAGTAAACGGAGGTATAAACTTGATTATTTAATTGGCATGAACCAGTTCTTGAGGTGCTGCGGCATCATATTCTACAGCTTTAACAAATTCCTTGAGAACATCTTTGAGTCTTTGCTCAATTTCCTCATCTAACAGGACGCTGTTATCAGCTTGTCGTTGAACTTGTTTGTCTACCGCATAAATAGTAGCTAGGATATGCCGCGCTCCTAATTCAGATAGCACCGGTTTCAAGGCATATTCAATTGCCAATAAGTGAGCGATCGTCCCACCAAGAGCAATTGGTAACACGGGTTTACCTGTCAATGATTTTTGTGGCAGCAAATCTAGAAATGTTTTCAGCACTCCTGTATAAGCAGCTTTGTAAATGGGGGTGGCAATAATCACACCATCTGCCTTTGCTAATAAAGCTTTTGGCTGTTCTAAAGCCGGGCTGTCGTATCGTCCAAAAACTAAATCTTCAGCAGGCAAATCCCGAACTGAAATAATGTCTACATGCAAGCCTTCTTGTTGTAAAAGCTTGGCAGTGTATTCGACAAAACCGTAAGTTCTGGATGGATGAGTAGGACTACCAGCGATCGCTAAAATATTTGTCATTCAATTAAACTCCCAATTTCTAAAACGGGTTGAGTATGTTTTGTGGTTTTGGTCTTCATAGCTGATGCTGTGTTAACCTTCTCACTCAGACGTTTGTAGGGACGGCGCAAACTTATACTTTCTACTTCCCAGATGTAGCCATGAATAACTACATCTTGGGGAATGAAAGCAGAATTACGCAGCAATTCCACCTGCTGTGTGCAGATTTCATCCACATCGGTAAACGTTTTGATCCATTTGGAAAAAACGCCTTTTGGTAGCTTCAACTCTGGCAAAGCAGGATCGACACTAACTTGATCCACGTCAATACCTTTATTTCGCAATACCTCACTGAGAAAGTCTCCTGATGCTGTCATCATGCCACATTCGGTATGATTAATAACGATGATTTCTTTTGTGCCAAAAAACTGTGTAGTTAACATCGCTGACCGAATAGCATCATCTGTAACTAACCCCCCGGCATTACGGAAAATATGAGCATCCCCTTCACCAATTCCTAATACTTTCTCCACAGGTAAACGTTCGTCCATGCAAGCTAGCACCCACAAGCGTTTATTGTTAGGTATCCCCAACTGACGACGCAATGCCCACGCTTCTTTTTCGGAGATTTTTTGGTCAATTTGTTGGTGCAACATGGCTGGTAATCTTCTAGTTCTTAATTACTAGGATATGGACGTTGCTCTTTGCTGATGCTGTTGCTTAGGGAAATCTTCATTTGCCACAATTTCGCCAAACGGACTTAAAACATGTTGTTTCTCCACTGCGGGTAGATTCTCTAAGGGCAAATGGGGAAATAAAAGTTCTGCAACTCGATAAGCTTCCTCTAGGTGGGGATAACCAGAGAGGATAAAGGATTCAATACCTAAATCTGCATATTCCAATATTCTGGCAGCTACAGTTTGGGGATCGCCTACTAAGGCCGTTCCCGCACCACCCCGCACCAAACCGACTCCCGCCCACAGGTTCGGGCTAATCTCTAATGCCTCACGATTACCGTGGTGTAATTGAGTCATCCGGCGTTGTCCTTCAGAATCCATCCGCGCATAAGCTTTTTGAGCTTTAGCGATCGCTTCCTCATCCACATACCGAATTAAGTCATTCGCCGCATCCCAGGCTTCACTCTCGGTTTCTCGCACAATCACATGTAAGCGAATTCCAAACCGCAAAGTTCGCCCTTCTGATAAAGCAAGTCTGCGAACTGATGCAATCTTCTCGGCTACTTGCGCCGGTGGTTCGCCCCAAGTTAGATAGACATCTATATGCTTGGCAGCAATTTTTTGAGCAACGGCAGAGGAACCGCCAAACCACAAGGGCGGATATGGCTTCTGAACGGGTGGAAACAGCAGTTTACCATCCTGAATATTGAGATAGTCGCCCTGAAGATTGGCTTGTTCACCACTAGCGATCGCTCGCCATACTGTCAAAAATTCATCTGTTAATTCATAGCGCTGATCGTGATCCAAATGCAAGCCATCTCCCGCCAACTCTACAGGATCGCCCCCGGTAACAACGTTAATCAGCAAGCGTCCACCAGAGAGCCGATCAAAAGTCGCCGCCATCCGTGCTGCGACTCCAGGTGATACTAAGCCGGGACGAATCGCCACCAAAAAACGCATCTGTCGCGTCAGTGATAGCAGCGTTGACGCTACAATCCAAGCATCTTCGCAAGAACGACCCGTGGGCAACAATGCCCCTGTATAACCAAGGTCATCCACCGCTTGGGCTATCTGCCGCAGATAAGGAAAGCTTACTGCCCTTCCGCCTGTAGCAGTTGCAAGGTAACGTCCGTCGCCGTGGGTTGGGATGAACCATAGTAGCTGCATTAGTCCTGTCCTTTTAAAACTACGGTAATTCGATAGAAATACCGTGCTTTGCTTATAGCTTGAGAGTATCACATATTCTACTTAAGCAAGCAAGAAGTTTTCAGAAAACTCCGGTATCTCTATCAGACTAATGTATATTAAACCGTGTTCAATAAGCTGGCGATCGGAAAAATTGGGTATTGGGCATCAATTGTCCCCCTGCTCCCCCTGCAATCGATGCACGACCTGTAACACACATCTAGGTGTACTGTCCAAAATCAGGTCAAGTTGATCGGATTCCCGTGCAATATTTTGTTGTTTCTTAGCTAATTTTAATGAGATTATCAGGGCTAATTCAGCGCGATCGCTGATTATAGTTATGAAGTAGTGAATCCCGTACTGGAGTTGATTGGCCAGTTAACGGCAAAATAGAAAATAATAGATATATGGACAAACGCTATTTTTTACAGGCTAGTGCAGTAATAGTCGGCACAGCAGTGTTATCAAAGTATATCAATTGGGAGTCAGAAGCGATGACAACTTCTCAGAGTGGATTTGAAATTACCAAACCAGAGTCAGAGTGGCGCACGATTTTAACGCCAGAACAGTTTAGTGTATTGCGTAAGCATGGGACTGAACGCCCTCACACCAGCCCATTGGATAAGGAATACGACAATGGCACTTATTTTTGTGCCGCGTGTGAACAGCCACTGTTTACATCTGATACAAAATTTAACAGTGGTACTGGCTGGCCCAGCTTTTTTAATCCAATTGAAGGTGCGATCGCTCTAACTGTTGATAAGTCGTTGTTTATGACCAGAACTGAAGTACATTGTAGTCGCTGTGGTGGTCATCTGGGTCATGTTTTTGATGACGGACCTGCACCCACTGGTCAGCGCTACTGCATGAACGGTGTTTCGCTGAAGTTTGTTCCTGCTTGATTTAGTTGCATAGGCGTAGCCAGTACTTCGACGCTTCAACGTCGGCTCAAGGTAGGCAAGCTCAGTGACTGTCGTAGACATCGCACGCACTAGGCTAAATCATCCTATTTGCTTGGCTCTTGTTTCTCCTTTTTGTCTTTGGGATCTTTTTTAGGTTTTTTAACTTCTTTATTACTTTTTCTTTCCTTAGACATCAGCGTTCTCCAACTAGGTTAATCAGTGAAAGCTTCCACATTCTGCCGTCAAGAAATCAGGAGATGACTTACCTGATTTTTTTTTAAGGCAAAAAAGAAAGTATCAGACATGAATGCTACTAACTACCATGATACGGTGTTGTTTAATTCACTGTCGCTTAAATCTATATTGCCAGAGGTTGCCCAAATTCCATAAAGATTTAGGTTACAGGATACACAGGATAATTTTCTTGACTCTCACCTGTAACCTATCCTCTTCTTAATTCCTAACTCCCTTTACTAATTGCTCTAACGATTTCATCCTCTGCCACCAACGATTTAAGGGATAATAGACTACAGGTGCCCACAGACTACTAAGAATGGCAGAAGCTAGGGCGACACGCTGGTAATATGTCCAAATATCTGTTATTTTGCGCTCATCGCCGATCAAAGTTAATTGCAAGCCAAAGATAGTTTCTGCCAAAACTGCCATACCAAAGACAATTACAGCAATCGAAATAAAATCTTCTTCGATAAAACGTTGTTTTTGGAGCAGACTAGTTAAAATTCCCACTATACCTAAACTGAGCGCATGAGTAGGGTTAGGTGATGTCATTGAATCTTGAAGTAGCCCCAGAACTATACCTGCGAATGCTCCAGAAAACACTGGGCGCTTCACACTCCAAGCTACCACCCAAATTAACAGCCAATTAGGGCCAATTCCCAATAATTCCATACCTGGCAGGCGGGTTGGCAATAATAGTAAACATAACAGTACAGATCCAACCGTCACTATCCAACCCAACAACTGACGTATACCGGGATGCCAACGATAAAGCGGCTGGATTTGGAATTTCGATTTTAGCTCTGAGGATTTTGGCTTTGTCTGCCTGCTGTTACCAAATGCAGGAATCTTCATTTTTCTATAGATTTTTAAGGGAGAATTTACTTAGACTTTTGCGGCACTTGATTTTCCGACTCTTGGTTTTCTGGCTTTGGATAAACAGCTACCCAATCAAGAGAGCGGATTGGCGGAAAAAGCTCAATTTTCGCCACTGATGCGGGAAGTTTCTTTAAATCTAGGGACTTAATTCGTCCCACTGCCAAGCCAGAGGGAAATTTCTGACTATAAGTAGATGTGGAAACTAAATCTCCTACCTTGACATTTGGGACTTTTTCATAAAACTCCAGCACAGCTTCAGCAGAAGAATCTCCTCGCAAAACGCCTTTAGCTGACGTGCGGCTAACTGATACACCCACTTGACTATTGAGGTCACTGATTAACAACACGCGGCTAGTATTGGGAGTTACATTCTCCACCAGACCCACCAATCCGCCATCTGCCTTGACTATGAAGCCTTCCTGAATCCCCACATTCGCACCGCGATTTAGGGTAACTTGTTGCCACCACTGGTCAGCACTACGTCCTACCACGCGTGCTGGAATTGGCCGTGATGCTAGTGGCTCTTTTTCCACATAGCCTAATAAATTTTGTAGCTTTGTCTTTTGACTTTCCAAATCTACTATTCGAGTTTGCAATTCCAATATTCGGGCATCTCTAAGACGTTCTTCTGGAGTTGGCCCTGACTGCAACATCTCTAATGGACGGGTAATTGCCTGGTATGTCTCAAGCACCAGTTCACCTTGAGTCTGTCGCAATATCCAAGCACTACCAACTACTAGAGCTAACAACCCGATTTGTAACCCTTTACGATCCCACCAACGCCGTATTGTAACCATATATACCTTTATCTACTTATACAAATTAAGTTCTACTTGGATTCTATTTATATAGAACCCAAATAGAACTCAAATATGATATTTTTTTTACTACATATTGCGAGAGCTTTCGGTGACAACTCGTTCCAACTGTTTAAAGTTTTCTAACACACGACCTGTTCCCAGCACAACACAACACAAGGGATCGGCAGCAATGTGGGTTATAATCCCTGTTTCATGGCTAATTAAGGTATCTATGCCTTTGAGCAAAGCACCGCCACCAGCTAACATAATACCTCTGTCAATAATGTCTGCTGCCAGTTCTGGAGGTGTGCGTTCCAGTGTCCGTTTCACAGCTTCTATAATTACTGATAGTGGTTCCAACATGCTTTCACGGATTTCTGGGGCTTTGATTGTGACAGTTCGCGGTAGACCCGAAAGCAGGTGTAAGCCTCGGACTTCCATCATGGCTTCATTATCATCATGAGTAGGATAGGCAGAACCAAGCCGAATCTTGATGTCTTCGGCAGTACGTTCACCAATGACTAAGTTATGAACTTTCTTAATATACTGAATGATCGCTTCAGTCAGTTCATCTCCAGCAATGCGTACTGATTCGCTAATCACCGTACCCTGAAGACTTAGCACCGCAACTTCTGTTGTACCACCACCAATATCGATGATCATGTTGCCAGTCGGTTCGGCAACAGGTAGTCCTGCACCAATTGCCGCAGCTATTGGTTCATCGATTAAATACACTTTTCTTGCTCCTGCTTGATGAGCTGCATCCATGACAGCTCGCCTTTCTACTCCTGTGACACCACTGGGAATACCAATGACAATCCGAGGTAAAATTAGGGATCTGCCTTCATTTACACGCTGAATAAAGCTTTTCAGCATCAGCTCGGCTATATCGAAATCAGCGATTACACCATCACGCAAGGGGCGGAGGGCAATCACATTTCCAGGTGTACGACCGAGCATTTTTTTGGCTTCTTCTCCCACTGCTAGTGCGACCTTTTCGTTGACATCGATCGCAACTACAGAAGGTTCTTGCAGTACAATACCTTTACCAGATACATAAACGAGAGTGTTAGCGGTACCGAGGTCGATACCCATATCCCATGATGTGCGAAAGTTTCTAAAAATACCCACGCGTCTCTAAGCCCCCTATGTGCGATACTTTTTGACTACAACGGTAAGAGTTAATCGTGCCGGATTTGATGAAGTTTATATCCTGAGTTGAGTAAACTAGACTATATTTTTAGATGATTCCCAGGAATATTTACTATCTCTCAAGCTTCAATTTTTTGATATTTTCTGGTTAACTAAGTATATCCGTATACTTTTATGTGTTTCTCCAAGTAGTATGTATAATTTTTCAAGTCAACTATATTGTTAACTGTTTAACACATTATTTTCAAGTGTTTCACAATTCGCTATGATGAAAGTCGGAATTAATCAGTACACTTGTACTTAAAGGTAACGCACATGAGTATTAATATTGTCACCCTTGTTGGTCGTGTAGGCAGTGACCCTGATATAAAATATTTTGAATCTGGAAGTGTTAAGTGTAGATTGACACTAGCTGTAAAAAGACGATCGCGCAACAGCGATGAACCTGACTGGTTCACGCTGGAATTATGGGATAAGACGGCTGAGGTAGCAGGTAATTATGTCCGTAAGGGAAGCTTAATTGGCATCAAAGGTTCCTTGAAGTTTGACACATGGAGCGATCGCCAAACAGGAGCAAACCGTTCTACACCGATTATTAGAGTAGATCAACTAGATTTATTAGGCTCTAAGCGAGATGGAGAGGGCGGTACAGGAGATACGTCTTCAGAACATTTTTAATTGGGCATGGGGCATGGGGCATGGAGCATTAGTCATTTGTCCTCACAAATGACTAATGACTAATAACTAATAACTAATTTGCAGTGTCACCGATGCTTCTACTTGCTGTTCACCAGCAACAACAGGGGTGGAAGTATCAGCTAACTTGGCAGCCTCAGCCCGTAAAAACATGGGTGGTGGAGGCGGACTCGCATTATTAACTTGAATGCTGACTATTTCTTTGGCTTTAAAACCCAAGGCACTGAAAACAGCATCAGCTTGCTGCTGGGCATCTTGGGTGGCTTCTTTTAATGCTTGTTTTTGAGCAGCCGCGATCGCTTGATCATTCGCAACAAAACTAATACCGTTAATTTGTGTTGCACCGGCTTTGACTGCATCATCCAATAATGTCCCAGCTTTTTCGGTAGGAATGCGAAAACTGACAGTGTTATTGGCAGCATAGCCTGTAATCCGCTGCACATTATTGGTGTAGCTGTAAACTGGGTTGAGACTAATACCAGTAGTTTGTAATTTTTCGACATTTTGGCTCTTGAGGAACGCAACTACAGCCGATGACCTCCGGGCGGCTTCTTGCTGTACCTCCTGGGCTGTTTTCCCCTGAATCTCCACTCCTAAACTAACCTGCGCTAAGGTTGCAGGAGTTGTTTCCACTCCACGACCACTAACACTAAGGGTTCGCCACAATTTATCCTTTTCTTGTGCGAACGCAGGCACTGTAAAAGTTACACATAAAAGCAAAGCTAAAGGCAGTATTTTCCCCAAGTTTCCAGATGGAAACTGAGAACCAGGTAAAGCGGCTCTGGTCATCAGATTTGCACTCCTCAAAGTATCCACAGATGTTTTTAACAAGCGGATGTAACAATCTTTTGGTGGCCGTTGAGATTTAACAGCTACCACAAGTTTTTCATAACTTAAGTGCGATCGCTAGATCCGATTTCTATGTTCTTACTTTGACACTGCGATCGTCAAAAGCTGAAATGGTTACATTTTTGGATACTAAAAAAATTACACTAGCTTTTTTGGAGATTTTGTCGTGGCGTATTGGCTGCTGAAAACTGAACCGGAAAATTATTCCTACTTCGATTTGGAACGGGACGGCAGTACAGTTTGGGATGGAGTCAACAATTCCCTAGCGCTGAAACATGTACGTACCATGCTCCTTGGTGACTTGGCATTAATTTATCACACAGGCAAAGAACGGCAAGTCATCGGTTTAGCAGAGATAGTTAGTCAACCCTATATCGATCCAGAACTCAATGACAGCAAACGGGCAGTTGTAGATGTGCGGGCATTACGAAGAGTACACCAACCCGTCACCCTAGCCCAAATCAAACATGACAATAAATTCACAGACTTTGACTTACTGCGACTTCCGAGACTGTCTGTAGTCCCGGTTTGGGAAGTCTACTGGCAGCGCTTGATTGAGTTGACAAATGGCACAAATTAAGCTTTAAAAGCTGCCAATTGCGTCTCCCTAGACAGATGTTTTTCAGAAACGCGTCAGAATCAAAGAGAAGGATTTTCACAGAACCCATGCATTTGTTAGATCCAATCAGCTACTCTTTTCCTCTGCTGGCCAGCGCAACAGAAGCCGCAGACAGTTCAATGGTAGTAGCAGCAGTGCTACTAAGCTTAGTAGTTATTTATCTCGCTAGCAAAGTTGGTGGAGAGTTATCAAACCAAGTGGGTTTGCCGCCCGTCTTAGGGGAACTCGTTGGTGGTGTGGTAGTTGGCATCTCTGTTTTCCACCTTTTAGTCTTTCCAGAAGGCGGCACAGGCAGTTCTAGCTCTTTGATCATGTCCTTCCTGCAAATCACTGCTGGTTTAACCCCTGAAGCCACTCCAGCGGTGTTTGGAGCGCAATCTGAGGTCATTTCCGTTTTGGCAGAATTGGGTGTGATCATCCTGCTGTTTGAAATCGGCTTGGAGTCGAATTTAAAAGACTTAATGGCAGTTGGTATCCAAGCCACCGTCGTCGCAGTAGTGGGGGTAGTAGTACCCTTTGCTGCTGGGACTGTAGGACTGATGACTTTGTTTGGTATTGATGCTGTACCTGCAATTTTTGCCGGGGCGGCTTTAACTGCCACTAGTATTGGGATGACTTCCAAAGTGCTGTCAGAATTGGGGCGACTCAATTCTAAAGAAGGGCAGATTATTCTCGGTGCTGCCGTAATTGACGATGTATTAGGAATCATCGTTTTAGCGGTAGTTGCTAGCCTAGCTAAAGATGGCGTGGTGGATGTAAGTAAAGTCATTTATTTGATTATCAGCGCCACTGGTTTTATTTTGGGCGCAATCCTACTAGGCAATGTTTTCAATAAGTCCTTTGTAGCGATCGCTGATCAACTCAAAACACGCGGTGGACTCGTAATACCAGCATTCATCTTCGCCTTTGCTATGGCATATCTTGCCGCCGTCATTCACTTAGAAGCAATTCTGGGAGCTTTTGCGGCGGGTTTAGTGCTAGAGGAGACAGATAAGCGCAAAGAACTGCAAACGCAAGTTTGTCCCATTGCCGATATATTAGTGCCAATTTTCTTTGTGACTGTTGGGGCAAAAACCGATTTGGGAGTTCTCAACCCAGCAATTCCCGACAATCGTGAAGGTCTAATTATGGCAACTTTCCTGATCACAGTAGCCATTCTCGGTAAAGTAATCACAGGTTTAAGCGTGTTTGGTCAACCGGAAATCAACCGTTTAGCGATTGGTGTGGGGATGATACCTAGAGGCGAAGTCGGGTTAGTGTTTGCTGGTGTCGGCGCTGCCAGTGGCGCTCTCTCGAAACCATTAGGGGCAGCAATTATCATGATGGTTATCTTGACAACCTTTTTAGCTCCTCCTTTGTTACGATTTGTATTTCCAGATCCAAAAACTGTGGATGCAGGCTCAGAGCAACTAATTTTAGACGGTTCCTCTGGGACATCGTTGGTAATTGAACCACCTCCGTCGAGGGTGCCAGCATCAAATGACAGTGGCAATTTGGAAGTAACCCCAGATTCTGGCGATCGTTAATCAGAGTCTTGGATAAATTATTACTGAGTTCTGAGTAATTTTCCCTCAGAACTCAGGACTCTGAATTCAGTACTATCACCGTGCTTTGAAGATTTTGCGATTGTGCTGTGGAAACTTCTCTCCCCAAATTTCCGTCCCGTGTGATTGTAGAATAATCGTTTGTTTTTAATTTCTACCAGCATTCAGAATGTTATTTATTTCCAGTCTCCCTCGGCTTGTGAGCCTTTATCTGAATATTTTCCAGGTAATTGGGAGTAACACCCATAGATTTTGCTAGATCATCTGACAGTAATGGGAATAATCTACTCAGTGCATCAATCGCAACAAAGAACAAACACTTATCAGTGAACGGCTATCAATTATCAGTTTTCTAGCTTGATTGGGAGTCAGAGTCCCCCACCTCTACAGGTGGAAGGTTTGACATGGCGATTTAGACCCAATATGAAACCTGATAACTAATTAATTTAAGTGTGTCTTTATACCAGCTTAAAAATCAAAAAAGGCATCAGAGGTCAAGTTTAAGTGGTGACGGTGTGATGATTTACCAATAAGTTGAGATATTGATGGCTCCCATGAACGTGAATTAGGAGAAAGGACTGTGAAATTACACTGGTTACTACCCAGCACTATTGGAACTATCTTCATGCTATCGTCGCCAGTAATGGCCGCGAGACTTGAATCTTGGCGCTTTGATACCAATCAAAACAGGCTGGAAATTAATACTGTGGGAACAGTTCAACCCCAGGCACAACTAATTTTCAACCCGACTCGGCTGGTAATTGATTTGCCAGGAACTACATTTGGGCGTCCGCAGCTAACCCAACAGGTAGGCGGTGGAATTCGCTCGATCCGTGTTGGGCAGTTTGATACAGACACAACACGTATAGTCATCGAACTAACTCCTGGTTATACTTTAGACCCCAAACGAGTCCAATTTGTTGGCACAACTGGCGATCGCTGGACGGTGCAATTACCTAAGCCGGAAGTCGATAAAGTTGCCTCATCTCCCAGAAGTGCTTACAGTGTAGTCACCCCAAACTCTGAGCCTCAACCTCATATTTCAAGGGTTGCTACTACTACACGAGGGGCGACTCAACTTGAGAACTTACAAGTAACAGGCGATGGGTTGTTCATTCGCAGCAGTGGTGGTAATCCTCCGATTCAGGTAATTCGGAGCCGCGATCGCGCTAGCATCTTTATGGACATCTCTGACGCATCTTTATCATCACATCTGGCGCAGCAGAATCATATACCCGTTAACAAATATGGTCTTAGCCGCGTCGAATTTACCTCATTACAAACCCAACCTCCTGGCGTCCGTCTGACTTTACGGGTAGATAAAAATAGCCCAGACTGGCGAGCAACCAATAGTAGTGGCGGTGGTTTGGTAATTCTACCTAGTCGCGTTGTCACATCGCCGGAAAGTAATAATTCAAACAACCTACCGGACAATCAGCCACAACCCATTTCCTTTCCTAATAGACCATCTCTCAACAACTCGCCAGCCACAATTGAGTCTGTGCAACTGGCTGATAACGGCACACAACTGCTAATTAGAGCCGATCAAACTGTATCAGCCACGGGAACCTGGGATAGAGCCTCTGGTTTGTTTCGCGTCACAATTCCCAATGCTAAATTAGCTAAGAAAGTCACCGGGCCTATCTTTGCTGCCAATAGCCCCATTCTCCGGGTACGTCTGCAACCCCAAAAACCCAACACTGTGATTGTCTTAGTTCAAGCAGCAGCCGGAGTGCAAATTGGGCAACCCAAGCAAATCGGCGACCAGCTTTTGTCTTTACCCATACAAGGCTCTCGGCGAGTTGTCTCCCTCCCTGGAAGACCCCCGTTTGCTTTACCGGGGCTACCACCGCCAAACCGGGGTCCATTCCCAGACCCAAATAATCCCAATCTCCAGCCCCGATTACAACCACAGCGCCGAGTTACCAATGGACGAGTAGTAGTGATTATTGACCCAGGACATGGCGGTAAAGACTCTGGAGCGCTTGGTCTTGGGGGGGCACGCGAAAAGGATGTTATCTTGCCTATTGGTAAGAAACTTGGTCAGATTTTGCAGCAAAATGGTATACAAGTAATTCTGACGCGGGATTCTGACTATTTTGTTACCCTTCCGGGACGAGTGCAATTAGCAGAGCGAGCTAATGCTGATGTGTTTGTGAGCATCCACGCTAATTCAGCCGGTGCGAGTCGTCCCGATGTTAATGGTTTGGAAGTCTATTATTATGACAGTGGTCTGGATCTAGCTCGGATTGTCCGCAGTAGCATTCTCCAAAGTATTGGTACTCTCAAAGACAGGGGAGTGCGACGAGCCAGATTTTATGTCCTGAGAAAAAGTTCTATGCCCTCCATTCTGGTGGAAACGGGTTATATGACTGGTCGAGAGGATATGGCTAGGCTGAGAACCTCAGCTTACCAAAATCAAATGGCAGAAGCGATCGCTCGTGGTGTCCTTCAGTATCTAAAGAGAAGATAAGTAATTTAGTCAAAACTATTGAGTAAATACATCTAATCTTTACCATTTTTATCCAAGTTTAGTAGTACAACGATTTAAGTATTCTCCCTCCGGGGCAAGAGTAGCTTCAAAGTTATTGTCGTCTGATGGCTTGCAAGTAAACAGATTTTGGATTTTAAATTTTGGATTTTAAATTTTGGATTTGTGTCACTCATAAGGAGTGTTAGCGTAGCGGGACTTAGTTCAGCATGAACCTAAAATCGGCTTTTCTGCAATCGGGAATCTAAAATTTAAAATTGGCAGTCAAATTTATATGGGCTAATGGCATGGCAAAATCAGAGGAGCATGATATATTCTACGCCATTAGCTGGGTCTTAATAACAGCAAAAAACTCAAGTGTGTGCGGTGATGGTGTGAGGATTTGCCAATATGTTCAGATGTTGACAGCTGCCATGAATGTGAATCAGGAGAAAGGACTGTGAAATTACACTGGTTACTATCCAGTACTATTGGAACTATCTTCATGCTATCGTCGCCGGCAATGGCCGCGAAACTGGAATCTTGGCGTTTCGATGCCAATCAAAACAGGCTTGAATTTAATACTTTAGGGGATGTTCAACCCCAAGCACAATTAATTTTTAACCCCACTCGTTTAGTAATTGATTTGCCAGGAACGACATTTGGGCGTCCGCAGCTGACCCAACAGGTAGGCGGTGGAATTCGTTCCATCCGGGTTGGGCAGTTTGACGAACAAACAACGCGCATAGTCGTTGAATTGACTCCTGGCTATACTCTTGACCCCAAGGGAGTGCAATTTGTAGCCACAACTGGCGATCGCTGGACGGTGCAATTACCTACGCCAGAAGCCGAAAATCTCCCCTCAAAAAATACTGAGGGACAGCAAGGAGAAGTTATAGCCAGAGAAACTTCACCAAGAACATCTACACCAATATTCTCCCCAAGGAATATTTACAATGTGGTGAGAACTGGCTCTCTGAATCCACCTAACAACAGAATGCTTGTCGCCAGAGTTACTCAAATTGAGAACTTACGGGTAACAGGCGATGGTTTTTTCATCAGTACAAGTGGTGGTAATCCTCAGATTCAAGTAAATCGTAGCAACGATCAAAAAGCAATCAACATCGACATTGCTGGCGCAACTTTATCACCCAATCTAGAGCAGCGAGATTTGTCGATTAATCGCTATGGTGTCAGCCGTATCCAGTTCACCCAACTGCAAACAAGCCCATCTGTTGTTCGCCTGACTTTACAGGTAGATGAAAATAGTCCTAATTGGCGAGCAACTAATAGCAGCGTTGGTGGTTTTGTAGTTCTACCCAATCGTGGCGTTGCCCAGTTGTCTGGAGGTAATAGTCCCCGCCCTATACAACCTCCTAACACCTCAACTACTGCTACTATTCAGTCTGTGGAACTGGCTAATAATGGTACACAACTGCTGATTAGAGCCAACCAAACTTTATCTGCTATAGGCGGCTGGGATAGAACCTCTGGTCTGTTCCGCATCACTATTAACAATGCTAAATTAGCTCCCAGAGTTATAGGCCCTGCTTTTAATGCTAATAGCCCTATCCTGCGGGTACGCCTGCAACCACAAGAATCCAATACTGTCGTGGTCTTGGTTCAACCAGCAGCCGGTGTGCAAATTGGGGAACTCAACCAGGTTGGCGACCAGCTTTTGGCTTTAGAATTACAGCGCTCTAGTAGTAGCATCACACCGCCCATTGCTTTACCTCCCCTGCCATCGCTAAACTCAGGACAATTCCCAAACCCCACAGATAATCCCCGTCCAATTTCCCAGCCACAGACACACTCCTCGGTTCCCAAAGGAAAATTGCTAGTTGTGATTGACCCAGGACATGGTGGAAAAGATTCAGGTGCCCCTGGTCTGGGTGGACTTTTAGAAAAGGATGTAATTCTGCCTATTGGTAAAAGGGTCGCAGCAATTTTAGAGCAAAATGGTGTACAAGCGGTACTAACGCGGGATGCTGACTTTTTCGTAGAACTTCAGGGACGGGTAGAGATTGCGAAACGAGTTAACGCGACTTTGTTTGTTAGCATTCACGCTAATTCGGTTGATAATCGCCCTGATGTCAATGGGTTAGAAGTATATTATTACGACAGTGGTTATGCTCTGGCTGAAGTAGTTCGCAATACCATTCTCCAGGACATCGGTACTATCAAAAACCGAGGAACCCGCAAAGCCAGATTCTACGTTCTCAGGAAAAGCTCTATGCCCTCGATTTTAGTGGAAACAGGCTATATGACTGGTTACGAGGATAATCCTAGATTGGGAACACGAGAGTATCAAAATCGCATGGCAGAAGCGATCGCTCGTGGTATCCTCAAATACTTACACCGCTAATATAGTCCAAATTACTCATTCAAGAGGTGGTATAAAGACCTCTTTTCGGTGCAGAATTTAGTGGTAAATTAGCGAATTCTCTGCTAGATTCTGTATTTTATATCCAAAAACCTAAATCAATATCTGCCTGTGTATTCATCTTCCATTTTTGAAGGAAATCTTCACGATTTTGCAGATCAAGAACCCCAACGTGCCCCAATTGGCATCTTTGATAGTGGTGTGGGTGGTCTGACAGTATTGCGACAACTCTATCGCCAACTCCCCAATGAATCTATTATTTACTTTGGGGATACAGCTCGAGTTCCCTATGGCATCCGCTCAAAAGCAGAAATTATCCAATTTATGCGTGAAATCCTCACCTGGATGGAAAAGCAGGGTGTGAAAATGGTTGTTATGGCTTGCAACACCAGTTCGGCACTAGCGCTAGAGACAGTAAGTGAGGAATTTTCTCTACCAATCCTTGACATTATCTTACCAGGGGCAAGGGCAGCAGTACAGCAAGGAAGGCGCATTGGTGTGATTGCTACTCCAGCTACGGCTAAGAGTAATGCTTATAAGCACGCTATACTCGAAATAGATCCTAATGTCCAAGTTTGGCAAGTTGGATGTCCAGAGTTTGTGCCACTCATTGAGCAAAACCGCATTCACGACCCTTACACGGCTGAAGTAGCACGAGCCTACCTAGAGCCTTTATTAGAGAAGGAAATTGACACCTTAGTACATGGCTGTACCCATTATCCCCACCTCACACCAGTATTGCGATCGCTCCTCTCCTCTCAAGTCCAGTTAATTGATCCAGCTGTTCATGTTGTGGCAGCTTGTGCCCAAGAGCTAGATTTACTAGGCTTAAGAAATACTCACCCACCACTGCCAACTCGCTTCGCTGTGAGCGGTTGTCCGCAACAGTTTTCCCAGTCAGGATTGCAGTGGCTAGGCTATACCCCAATGGTTGAAGAGGTTTGCTTCACTGATACCGCTATTTCCCAACTCCAATAAAACTAATTTGTCCTTAGTCCTTTAATCAAAACAAATGACCAAGGACAAATGACAAATGACTATTGACTATTAACCGCTTGAGTCGCCTTTGTCTTTACTGATATCTCCTGCTGGTGTTTCCCTTTAGCAGATGAAGGCAAGCTTGTAATAACAGTCTTTGTACCCGTTCGCTTCGCCAGTGCTAATAACAGGTAGACTGTGAACAAATATCCAGACGCTAAAATAAAAATCATCATAGACATACTTCCGTAAATCATTAGTCCTACCAGTACCTTTTCAAACAAATATAAAATTCCATAAAAGAAGTAGAACCTCAGCCAACCAAGTGCATTCTTGATGGCTGTAGTTTCCTATGGTAAAATTACCTATAGAGATAAAATTATCTACGGACAAATAATTTATTGTCTAATGCGACTTCTTGCAGACCATAGATCCCACAGCAGTTAGCTTGCCATTTGGCAATCTAAAACTACCATTCTCACCGGTCTACTTGATCTGCTTTTTTTTGCTCAAACTGTTGTGACAAGAGCAATGCTTACGCTCAACGTGCGCTGAAGACGTGTAGCGGCTTCCCATAGGGATATCGCATAGCTCCAAACCCGGAGTTTTGCATATCGTAGGAAAAATTAAAGGAATTATCCCCTTAATCTAAGCTACGACTAATTATTTTAGACTCACATCACCAAGTCACTAAAATCAACTAGTAGGTGACTTACTTTTGCCGTATGAATTTCTGAAAAATTTAAAATTCCTATATTTTAGCCTAACACAACCACCCTAAATTTTAAGCCCACTTTAGTGCTAAATTTTAAATTTTTTGAATAGCTGCACTTCAGTCTTGGAGAAACCAAGTCTTACCCATTGCCGAAAAATTAAATTGTATCCATTTTGTCAATAAGTAATATTGCTTAGATTATCTTTTGATCTGTGGCGGGAAACGGCAACGGGGAAACTACTTAGCATAATTCAATCTTATATTCCTTCTCATATACTGAGAATTCAGGTTTTAAACTAATTTAAAACCTGAGCCTTGAAAAACAAGTATAATTGCTTATTGACATAATCACTATCAAGCTTAATTATCACCGATATGCTCATGAATATGGGATTACTTTATGAAAACTTTGCGCTGGCACAGGGTTATCTTAAAATGAGTGTAGGATATGTAAACTTTCGTAACCTAAGTCAGAGTCCGCCCATACATGACCCCAGCCACCTCCCTGTTTACCCCTGTGGAAGCAGACCTGCGACTACTAGCAGATAACCTAAAACAGCTAGTTGGAAATCGCCACCCCATTCTGTTTGCAGCAGCCGAACATTTATTCGGAGCTGGGGGAAAGCGTATTAGACCAGCAATTGTCCTGCTAATATCGCGGGCAACAATGTTAGAACAAGAGATTACACCGCGTCATCGCCGCCTTGCTGAGATTACAGAAATGATTCACACAGCAAGCTTAGTACATGACGATGTGGTAGATGAATCAGACGTGCGGCGAGGCGTTCCTACCGTTCATAGTTTGTTCGGTAATCGCATTGCCATATTAGCAGGAGATTTTCTCTTTGCCCAATCGTCCTGGTATTTAGCAAACTTGGACAATTTGGAGGTGGTAAAACTCCTCTCAGAAGTGATTATGGATCTGGCTACTGGGGAAATTCAGCAGGGACTGAATCGTTTTGATGCTAGTATCTCTATTGAAACTTACATTGAGAAGAGTTATTACAAAACAGCTTCGTTAATTGCCAACAGTTCTAAAGCTGCTGGGTTGCTCAGTGAAGTCTCACGAGAAACTGTTGAGCATCTGTATAGCTATGGACGTCATTTTGGTATAGCATTTCAAATTGTTGATGACATTCTAGATTTCACCAGTACAATAGATGCCTTGGGTAAACCAGTGGGGTCGGATCTCAAAAGTGGTAATTTGACTGCACCCGTTTTATTTGCTTTAGCCCAAAAACCAGCTTTGGAAGTGCTGATTGAACGAGAGTTTGCTCAAGAAGGCGATTTAGATCAAGCACTGGAAATAATTCAAGATAGTCAAGGTATACAGCAGGCGCGAGAGTTAGCTGCTGACCATGCGAAGTTAGCAATTGAACATCTTGCAGTTCTTCCACCCTCAGAATCCCACCAGGCATTGATTAACATCGCTGAGTACACACTGAGTCGCCTCTATTAAATTCAGTTATCAGTTAGAAAGTGGGGATTTAGGTGTAGGGTGTGTTACGGTTTGCGACTCTACTTCACTGGGAAACTAAAACTTGAAAACTGAAAAATGTTCACTGATAACTGTTTTTTAAGAAATTTTAGGTTTCATCGAGAGTTTAGCCCGTGGTGTGGTGTAAGGGAAAGAAAAAATTTCTTTTTTTCCTGATTTAGAAAACTTTTTTAAAGAAATTTGAGATTTAAAAATTTGGATGTGGGATTGTATCTAAAAAACCCCACATCCAAATTTTTTCTATGCAATATCAGGGGGTATCTGTTTAGGCGATCGCTGTTGTCGTAACTGTTGTTGCATCAGTTTTTCTAGTTCAGATCGCCGAACTTCAACGGTATGAGTGGTCTTACCCGGCGTTTCCAAAAAAACGATACTATCTACGGGTGACAATGCCACCATTTTAAACAAAATATGGGTTACAGGAACAATTTTAGCTAGCATTTGAGGGTCAAGCCCAGCAGGGGAAATTAGAGAGACATCCTGTATGGTAGGGAAAGCGTAAATCACACGCTTTTCCAATCCTGGATTAGCCCGATTGCTCAACGTAGTTAAAACCCAGCTTTCCTCTGAATTTTGGAGAATATAGTATTGGGAGTAACGTAATTTTTGAGCGATCGCTCTAAGGGCAGGAGCAATTGCTGCAACAAGATGTGGTGTCATACCATCGCGGGGTGCATTGTCAATCAGCAATTGAATTTGTGCTTCTAAATCCATAATGACTTGTATACGGCTCCTGGGTAATGGCAATAACATCTATCAAAGTGTGAACAATCCCATCAAACTTGGGAATAATAAAATCAGCCACATCCTAAATATAGGATTGGTCTGCGTTTAGCTTATACGTAAAACTGAAAAAGCCAATACCCACAGTCGTACAGGTTGTATTTAAATACTTAGGGTCTTTTGAAAACCGAGACTATGAATTCAGCCGCAACCGCAACTATTCCATCTGCAACTATTCTGGGAGAAAATTCTAAAGGCGTGGAGGTGATCTTTCAACTCCTGTCCAGGGAGTTTCAACAATCAACCAAAGCTTCGGAACAGAATTGCCACGATGTAGCAACACGTATTACCACCGAAGTCTACCGGATTTGTCATGAAAGCAAACGTATCCAAGCTTCTGGGTCTGTAGAAAGCTCGGCGATGACCTTAGCTCGGCATCGGCTACAACAGTGTCTCAGATACTATCAGTTGGGTTCAAATCGGGGCAGGGTAGAATTACACAGTACTCTGAGTGCAATTATTTATCGATATATTAATCCCCCTCAGAAGCAATTGAGTTATCAAGGGCGACTGACTATAATTGAAGATTTTTTACAAAGTTTTTATCTGGAGGCATTGAACGCTTTCCGGCGAGAAAATCAACTCGGTGCTACTTATCGCCCTCAGACGCTTTTGGAATTGTCCGAGTATATGGCATTTACCGAGCGCTACGGCAAGCGACGCATTCCTTTACCAGGCCGTCAGCAGCAGTTAATTATCCTGCGGGCGCAAACTTTTTCCCAACAGCAGCCCCCAGAAACCAGCGTAGATATAGAACAAGCCGCAGAAGGTAGCAATAATGAAGGTGACGGTTCTTGGGAAGAGCCAGCAATTCACCAATTACGCTCCACAATGGCAACCCAAGCCGAACCCGAACCCGAAGAAGATACCTTGCGCTCCGTTGTCGTTACAGAATTGATGAATTATCTCGAACAACGACAACAATCTGACTGCGCTGATTACTTTTCCCTCCGCCTCCAGGATTTATCAGCACAGGAAATTGAGTCGGTTTTAGGTTTAACCCCTCGTCAAAGAGATTATTTGCAGCAGCGCTTTAAGTATCATTTGATTCGATTTGCCTTGTTACACCGTTGGGAATTAGTTCACGAGTGGCTGGAAGCTTCTTTGCACACCAATTTGGGCTTAACTCCCCAGCAATGGCAAGTATATACCGCACAACTGGACAATAAGCAACGATCTTTATTAGAGTTAAAGCAACAAGGACAAGCCGATGAAAAAATAGCAAAAACTTTAGGGCTGTCAATGGCACAACTTCAAAAACGATGGTTTAAGATTCTTGAGCAAGCTTGGGAAATTCGTAACTCATTAGTATCCGGATCAGGTGCATCTACTCATGAATAGTGACTCAGAATCCTTACAAGACCAGTGTCTCGATTGGTTATTGACAGATAATGTCAAAACTAACGAGCAATCGGTAGAATGTGAGGAAAATGACGGGGTAGAAAACCTCCTCAAGGAAGCTACTGCTTCAAAAAGCAGTCAGCCAAAATTGGGAGGAACGCCCCAGACCTTTCAACTGGGAGAAATTCCTACTGTGCAAGATCGTTTTCAAGCTGTCCTTAAGCGTCGGTTACAAATCCAAGTCCAAGACCATCCACCGTTGTTTCCTTGGGAAACACAATTAATCGACTATCCTGATTTTGTTGATGAGCCGTCAATGACACTCGTTCCTACGTGGGGATGGATGGTACAACAGTCGAAACTGAAGTTACCGACTCGCTTACCGGAAAGAGTTTTCCAGCAATTGCTAGAACAGTGTCAGGCGTTGGTGACATCTTCGGTGCCTCTGGGGGCAAAATTAGTTCAGGTGGTGGAGAACTTTTTTCCCAACGAGTCTCAAGCGTTAAACGATATAGCTGGATTGGTGCTAAGAAGCACCTATCGGTCTGTAAACACTCTGGAGACAATGCCCACTATTCAGAGCGATTACTCAGATTTACAACCGCGTCAACAGATGGCTTTGTCGTTGCTAGCAGCTAAACAACTGTTAGAAAATCTGACTCTACCACTTTCAACAACCAGTCCAGTGGTAGAAAGACAATGGCTAACCAGTGTTGGTACTTTGAATATCAGAGTAGAGTACCAGTCTCTAAGTAAACTTACGAGGTTACTTATTCAGGCTGAGTTACCTGTTAAAGGAACTTTGACGCTGCGGGGAAGTGGCACCTTAGCAATGGCAACATCTTCGAGTCCTGGATACTTAAGTGTAGAGTTAGGCTGCGAGCAACTTAACCCAACTTATACCCTGGAAGTTGAATTTCCCGAAATAGACCAACAGTCGTTGTTGTTTGTGATTAGTCCCACGATTTAGTTTAAATTACCACCGCTAGCACACTACGTCGATATATATTAAGAAGATTTTCCTGGTTTTGGAGCTGATCTTATTTTTCAACAAGGGGTGATTAGGGCATCTACGAGAAGCAGTTATTACAAAGACACAGGGACGCAGGGATATGGACACACAAGAACACGGAGAGAGTATTTGATAATTTCTCCGCCTTTTTGCGTCTTCTTCCCTCTCGTGTCTCCCTTGATCGATCATTTTTTATTTGACACAGTAGTAGGGTAGGCAATTACGTCCCCCGTATTGTGTCTGTTGCATCTACATTATTGCTTCGCTAGACTCAAATGTTTAACTTATCCAGGATGAATCGGTTTTGGCCTCCCTCTGTAGGTAATTTCTGGCCGCGAAATCCGCAGAGGTCGCCTTTAATAGAAGTGGAAGATTCAATTTTATTGCGGGTGCTGGTGCTAGCGTTAGTTATTTTGGGAATTGTGGCGACGGATATTGCCGCCGAGACTTCATTCAGTTTTTGGGCGTTTCCCTTGAGTGGAGTAGGTGCGATTTGGAGTTATTATCGTCGCCGCGATGCTAATGTTGCAGTTAAGTTCTGCATCGCTATCGGAATGTTAGTAGCACTGGGTGCTTTCTTTGGGCGATTAGTGGGGGAGTTGAATGATACGCGCTTGGGTTTGGCAGAGTTATTAATTCAACTACAGGTGTTACATAGCTTTGATACACCCCGCCGCAAAGATTTGGGCTATTCGATTATTATCGGACTGATTTTATTGGGTGTGGCTGGAACCCTAAGTCAGACTTTAGCATTTGCACCTGTGCTACTGTTATTTTTAGCGATCGCTCTCCCAACTTTAGTCCTAGATTATCGTTCACGCTTGGGTTTGCAGCCATTAAAAACTCAAAAGGAAAAATCCCATCAGCAGAATTCTTCAACTCTTAATTTTAAATTTTTAATTCTGAATTTTTTGCTAATTGTCGGTCTGGGTCTGGCAATTTTTGCTATTTTACCCCGATTTCCTGGCTATCAATTACGAACGTTTCCTGTAAGTTCTACTATTCAAGTAAAAGGTAGTTTCACGGGACGTAGTATCATCAATCCCGGTTATGTCCGCCAAGGTAAAGGTAATAATCAAGGCAGTGGTAGCGGTGGTACAGGGCAAAATCAAACTGGTCAACCAGGTCAAGTAGATAATAACTTTTATTACGGTTTTAATAGCCAAATTAACCAAAATCTGCGCGGCGAGATGAAACCTAAGGTTGTAATGCGGGTGCGATCGCAAATTGAGGGTTTTTGGCGAGTGCTGGGATTTGACCGTTATACAGGTAAGGGATGGGAGATTTCCCGGAATGAAGATGTGACGACTATTAAGCGATCGCCTTGGTCTTACCAAATTTTTCTTTACCCATCTGTGCTCGTTGGTAAAACCCAAGAGGTAGTACAAACTTATACAATGGTGGCGGATTTGCCTAACCTAATTCCAGCGATGGCTTATCCCAAGGAAGTTTACTTTCCCACAGCACTGATCGCTGTTGATCAAGAAGACGGATTGCGATCGCCTGTAGAATTATCAGAAGGACTCACCTACACAGTCATTTCCGCAGTCCCATACCGCGATCGCACTTTATTAGGTAAAGCTTCTACTAATTATCCAAAACATATTAAAAAGTATTATCTGCAAGTTCCTCCCGAAATTGCCGAAAAAGTCCGGCAACAGACTGAAGAAATTCTCGCTAGCTACAATCAAGAAGGAGTCACAAAGTTTTCTAAAAGCCTCGATTCACCCTATGAAAAGGCTCTCTACTTAGCTCAATACCTAAAGCAACACTACTCTGTTCCCCAAAATCCCTTAGAATTGCCTTATTTGAGTGAAAAAGAAGACTTGGTAGAAACTTTTTTGTTTAAGCAAAAGGGAGGCTATCCAGACCACTTCTCTACAGTTCTGACGGTGATGTTGCGTTCCATTGGCATCCCAGCGCGGTTAGTAGCAGGGTTTAGTGCCGGAGAATTTAATCCATTTACAGGGCTGTATGTTGTCCGTAATACTGACGCATACGCGATGACGGAAGTGTATTTTCCGAAATATGGCTGGTTTGCCTTTGACCCGATTCCTAATCATCCCCTGATTCCCCCATCTGTTGAAGATACTCAGACTTTTAGTGTGTTGCGCCAGTTGTGGCACTGGGTTGCTGGATGGTTGCCTTCTCCGGTGACAGGTTTGTTGAATAATGTATTTGGGACAATATTGAGTTGGGTGATTAAAGCGATCGCTTGGTTTTTAGCTTTATTCTCTCAAGGTTGGTTTGGCGTATTGACTGGCTTAATCTTGGCAACTATAGCAGCTTTCCTTGGTTGGCTGGGTTGGGGTCAGTGGCGAGAGTGGCGCAACCGTCGATGGTTAAAGAAATTGCCAGCAATGGAGAGCCTTTATCAACAAATGCTGCAATGGACAACCCAAAAAGGTTTAGGCAAACATCCAGCACAAACACCTTTAGAGTATGCCAGAGTCTCATCCCAGCATCATGCCCCACCAACTGCTGAGGTAATAGATGAGATTAGCCAAGCTTATGTTAGTTGGCGTTATGGTGGTCATACGCCTAACTTGAAGCGACTGCGAGAAATCTGGCAAGGTATCAAAAAGACTGCTAAGACTGCTAAATAATTCAAGAATTACGCATTGACAGAAAAGACCAAGTATAGATGATTTGAAAAAACACTTTCGTCGTAGGGGCAATTGATGAATCATCCGTGTCAACTTAAGCTTAAACCCTTTTAAAACCTCGTTTCCAGCCAGAGGCTGGAAATGCTGATCATAGCGGCTCTGCCGCAAGTCTTGAGGCGGAGCCTCACATTAGGCATTCCCAGTCGAAGACTGGGAACGAATTATATTTTATCCATCCAGCGCCAAATTTGGTCAATAATTCGTCATCAACTTTTTAACTAGAAATCCGCTTCTCAACTATTAACATTAAGCCTTTTAATTTCCCATCTTCTGTAAAACTTTGGCTAGTGCGACATTTATTGTTGTTATTTACAAGATTAATCATTTCCGTTGCCAATAATTGGCCTGTCGCTTTATTCCAGACATTAAAAATGATAATGCTATCTCCATGTTCACGTGCAATAGTGGTGAAATTTTCCCATGCGGGAACATCTACTGCTTCTATTTCTATTTCATCATTACTAATTACCTTACCAACAAAACTGTTAGTGACAATTCTCCCGTCGGCATAATGGTAAGTATTGGTTTGTAGCCATTGATTGTCAACTATCTTTTGTATAATTTCTGCTTCAAAGCGTTCTGTTTCTTGAGCATTAGCATCCATTCTGATCCAGTAGCCTGACCAAGTGCCAATATGTTTGGGGAAAACTTGAAAATCACTCAATTGTTTGGGCATATTGCTAATACAAAAAAGTTTGTTTACCTATTTTTTCTTTATACATTAGAGAGCTGCACTCATGGAAAAAGATTTTGTATTTTTTCACTCACAGAGCGAATATGCTAACGAAGCGAGTAACGGGACTTAGACAAAAAGTAGCCAGAAAAAACTATCAAATGTATACACAGAAGTACTTTGACATCGGTTTGCCTAATTTATTGATATATCTGGGTTTCAAGCATTTTTGAGCCTTTGGTGTACTTTCCTTGCCCTGTATGGGTTTGAGGCTTGTTTCTGCCTGAAAAATTTTTAAGTCTTGGTAATTGAAAAGATGTTGGTAATGACAAGTCTTAAAAAGGAAGGAATTAAACATTAGCTGTTATTTTGAATTTCGTCTAACTTGGCACGCACTGCCCGGATATCCTGCCACATCAACCATTTCGGCGCACCTCTTTCCTTAGAAGGGTTACGCAGCAAGTAGGAAGGATGAAAAATTGGCATACATAAACGCCCTTCCCACTCCAGCCACTGACCGCGAATTTTCGTAATCCCTCGCTTATCGCCAGTGATACTTTTGACAGCAGTTGCACCTGTTAACAGAATTATTTTGGAGTCAACTAGGCGAATTTGTTCTAGTAAGTAGGGTAGACAAGCCGCCACTTCTGTTGGAGTGGGAACTCTATTATCTGGTGGGCGGCATTTATTAATATTGGCAATGTATACATCATGCTCAGTAGTCAGATTCACAGATGCCAAAATTTTCTCCAACAACTGCCCTGATCTACCGACAAATGGTAAACCCGTTTCATCTTCATTTTGACCAGGCGCTTCTCCTATAACCATAATTGGTGCTTTGAGATTGCCACGTCCGACAACAGCGTGAGTCCGAGTGTCTCCCAATGGACAACGGTGACAGCGATCGCAATCCTGTGTCAACTCCATTATGCCAGAATAAGTTCCCGGAGCGATCGCAATTTTCGCGTCTGTAGGAATCAGTTCTCGTTGGTTAAAGGTTGAGTCGTCGAAGAGGCTGAGTTGGGTTTCGCTGCTCATGAAAATCAGGATTTTGGCATTATCAGCACCAGCTGTCTTATCTGAGTTAAATACTGCTCTGGTTGGAGATTTATCAGAATAAATAGACTTTTGCTGAATACTTATTATTTATACAAATCTGATTCTATCAGTTAATTTGAGACAAAATTCAGTCATCATAAAAGCAGTGCCGTCCTAAGATGCTGGGGGAAACCATGTCACATACCCCACTTTTCGCCGATCGCACCCATGCGGGTGAGCAGTTGGCGCGAGTGATTCATGATGTTTTAACTCAGCAAACTATTGATTCTGGCGTAAAGCCTGTACCAATTGTTTATGCTTTGCCGAGAGGGGGCGTACCAGTAGCAGCACCAATAGCACATCTTTTGGATTGTCCGTTGACAATTGTTGTGGCGAAAAAGATTAGCCATCCAGAAAACCCAGAGTTAGCAATTGGTGCAGTCACGACTTCCGGGAATGTTCTTTGGACTGATCAAAAGCTATTTCGGTCTAAACATGATGCGGGGAGGCGGGAAGTAGCTTTAAATAAAGCGATAAACCTTGCTAAGTCTCTTGAGGCTCAATTAATTTCTGCTTGTCCGCAGGTGAATGCCGAGAATGCTACGCTGATCTTAGTTGATGATGGCATTGCTACAGGTATGACAATAGCGGTAGCGGCAACTGCCATGAAAGCGCTTTCTCCAGCAGCAGTTTGGCTATGTACTCCAGTAGCGCCACCAAAATTGCTACCTTGGTTAGAACAGTGGGGCGATCGCATAATAGTTTTGGAAACACCGGAACCCTTCTGGAGTGTGAGTAATTTTTACGCCCAATTTCCCCAAGTAGATACATTAGAAGTTCTCAGATATCTCCAACAACAAAAGACAATTGGGGGAATTGATCTGTACGAGTAATTTTGAATTGTTTTACTGTCTTGCTTTTTAACTATTTGGAGATGTTCCCTGCTGGTATTGCATAGCTTTAGCATAATCACCCAATGCGTAGCAAGCGACTTTCAGACTGGCAAGAGCTTGTTCTTCACTGCGACGGTCTTTGATATTCCTAGCTAAAAGCAAACGTTCTTCATAATATCTAATTGCTTTGTTATAGTCACCCAAAGCTTCACAAGTAACTCCTAAACTACCTAAAGACTGTTCCTCGCTACGCTTGTCTTGAATTTCTTTGGCTAATTGCAACCGATCTTCATAATACTTAATGGCTTTAGCATAATCACCTAAGGCATAACAAGCATTTCCCAGATTCTTTAGCACCTGAGAAGCACTGCGAACATTTTTTAAGGAGCGTGATATTACTAGACACTGCTCATAATAGGCGATCGCTTTTGGGTAATTGTCCAAAGCATACCAAGCATTACCCAAATTCTTGAGTACCTGTTCCTCGCCCCAATTATCTTTGAGTTCCCGCACAATTTCTAGGCTTTGCTGCTGATACTCAATTGCCTGTGTAAAGTTGCCTAAAGCTTTATACACCAATCCCAAGTTATTCAGTGCTGCTACTTGACTGCGTTTGTCTTGTAGTTGCTGCGTTATTTTCAAACATTTTTCTAGAAACTCAATTGCTTTTTGATGGTCATTCAGATGACGGTATGCATTGCCTAAATGGGAAAGTGCTTGCATTTGCACTGCTAAATCTGAGGTGTCTTCGCTCAAAGACAGACACTGTTGGGAGTAGGAGATAGTACCTTTGTAGTCTCCAGCGCTGTAAGTTACCAATCCTAAAAAAGAAAGTACCTGTGCTTGTTTTGGTAAATCCCCAACTGCCTGAAACAGCCCCAAGGATTGTTGTAAAGACTTCATCGCCACGATTAATTCACCAGCTTGCTGCTGTTGAATTCCTTGGCGTAGTAGCTTGGAGGCTTCTGATAAATGGTCGTCACTTTCTTGTGGAGGTAGTATTTCTACTTGGGAACCAGAGTCAAATTCATGGGTAATTGTATTACGCTTCACTGGTTTTAAAAATATTATGGGTAATTGCAGGGGAACTGTATTTTTCGAGATGTTATTCCATTCGCCTTTAGACATCAACTCCTTCCTGTTAAGTCGAGAACACCAATTCAGTAATCCTGGAAGAAGCTCTCCCCCAACCCCTCTTCGTTTCGGAGAGGGGGGCTAAACTCCCCCAACGCTGGTAGGGAAGAGGGGGTTAGGTTTTTGATTACTGAATCGATGCTCTAGTGGTAAATCTAGTGTTCCCAAAACCAGAATGTATCTTTCATTAGGCTGGTTTACCACAGCGTAGGTTTAGCAGGGGTTAGTGGCTTATTTATTGGCAGCGTTAGTAAGGCATTCCTCATTATGCTAAGTTGCGTTCATTCACTTCAGAATGAGGTTTGGCTGAGAGAATACTTAAATTAGGCGGTATCTCTAAACTACCATAATTGCCTGAGAAAATGCTGAGAATCACCTAAAATTTATCAAGGGATAAATTTATGAAAATCATGGCTTAGTTTCAGATAGGCTTCAGTCCTAACAGAGATAGTTTGGATGTTCGGGATAACTCAAGCATCAAGAGTAAGACAATCGTTTTTACTCCTATTATTCAAAGTTGTGTTATAAACGAAGGCGTTATTTTATTGCCACGTAGATGCGATCGCTTCAGTGCGATCGCAATAGCAAAAGTCTGATGGAGTCTTCTACAAGAAGCTATCTTCTGGACTCCAACAGCTTTGATGAATCTGCCTGTAGCTTAGTTTCCTCTGATAAATCAATACAAAAAGAACTATCCAAAGGATGAAAGAAGACTATGAACTGGAAAACACTTTCTTTAATTGCTGGTCTGATTTTAACTACCAGTCTCACTGCTTGCTCTGGCACTCCTGAAACCAACAATCAAGTTGCTCCTGAAGCCACTCCTGCGATGAGCAAAGATAAAGCCGGCGATGCGATGAGTAAAGACAAAGCCGGCGATGCGATGAGTAAAGACAAAGCCGGCGATGCGATGAGTAAAGACAAAGCCGGCGATGCGATGAGTAAAGACAAAGCCGGCGGTGCGATGAGTAAAGACAAAGCCGGCGATGCTATGAAGCAATCACCCGCTTCCACCAAGCCCTAGCCACAACTAGCTTTGCATCTCACTTTTCTTCTACTGAGTACTAGGGATTGGTTAACCAGGAAAATCCTGATTCCAATCCCTATACTTTGGCGTTTTCACCTCAACAGGAGAAATTTTGATGAATCACAACCTGCTTCGTCGGCGTCAGTTACTTTTTTACCTTGGGTTAGGGGTTGTCGGAATCGGTGCAGCCACAACATTTCCCAACTTCAGAAAAGTGAATGCCCCTTCTATCTCTTCTGCAAATCGTAACAATACGCAAGGCTCGGAAGCTATTGCAGCGAAACCTCCAGCAGGCAAGAGTTTGCCAGAGTTTCAGGGTATCAGTCAGTGGCTTAATTCTACACCTTTGTCAATCGCTGACCTCAAAGGCAGTGTTGTCCTGATCCAGTTTTGGACTTTTGCTTGTATTAATTGCCAGCGTACCCTGCCCTACATCACTAGATGGCATCGGCAGTATGAGTCGCAGGGACTCAAGGTAATTGGCATCCACACACCAGAGTTTGCCTTTGAGCGAGATGCAAACAACATAAAAAAGGCATTACGACAACACAAAATTACTTATCCGGTTCCGGTTGATAACGAATATAAAACTTGGAAGGCTTACGACAATCAATATTGGCCTCATATGTTTTTGGCTGACCGTCAGGGCTTGTTGCAATATAACCATATTGGTGAAGGGGAATATGAAAAAATAGAGCAAACTATCCGCCAGCTATTGGGTTAGAAGGAATTATGACTACTTCTACTCTATCAATCAGTCTGGCTTTATTGGGGGGAGTTCTGAATGTGCTTTCACCCTGTGTTTTACCTATTTTGCCTGTGCTATTGGGCCGATCGCTCCAATCGCATACTTACGGACCAGTAGCACTGTTAGGGGGATTAATTGCTGGTTTTGCACTGGCAGGTAGTTTACTAGGTGTAACAGCAAGCTGGTTTACAGGCTTGGCTAATTTATTACGGAATGGTGCGATCGTACTGCTTTTATTTTTGGGATTACTGGCGATTTTTCCCACCTGGAGTTACCGAATATTTACTTATATTCCAGTTGGCAAGTGGGCTAAAAATACTCCACGAATCGGACTCATGGGAGAGTTTTGGCTTGGGACTCAGTTGGGGCTTTTGTGGACTCCCTGTGCTGGCCCGGTTTTGGGGGGAATTTTAGTACTAGCAGCAGTTAATCATCAAGTCGCAGGTGCATTTTGGCTACTGGTTGCCTATGGAATCGGAGCCGGGTTGCCTCTGTTAGCGATCGCCTACGGTGGGCGAGTACTCAGCAAACGAATCCTCAATCTCCGCTCCCATAGTCCAATGTTGCAGCGAATTGGTGGCGTAGCGATCGTGTCCACAGCAATTGCTATTCTTTTGGGTTGGGATGTGCAGATACAACTTTGGCTGGCTCCGTTCTTTCCTACTCAATCTCTGTGAGACGTGCCAATTTTAGATTGCCAATTTTAGATTTTGGATTAGAAGACCCAATCAGAAAGTCTAATACGATTTTAGATTTTGGATGGGGAATCGCCTTCTGGGTGTAGCTTGTGTGAATCCGTCTGTCGCAATCATTTTTAAAATTGGTATAACTTGGAACAATCTAAAATCAAAAATTCAAAATCCAAAATTGGTATGACTTCATCAAAAGGCAAAGGTCGCTCAACACCAAGTCAAACTTTTCTATCAAAGACCTTTCACTGGATTAATATCATCAGTCTCATCTTGATGATCACTAGCGGACTGCAAATCTATAATGCTAATCCGGTATTTGGAGGGCGTGCAGGTTGGCATTTTCCTGACTTTCTGTTGCTAGGAGGTTGGCTAGGGGGTGGCAGAAACTGGCATTTTACTGCGATGTGGCTGTTTTCGCTGAACTTACTTTGGTATGGAGTTTATATCTTTGTAACTCGTCGTTGGCAGCGTCGATTTGCCGATCGCGGTGACTTAAAAGCATTGCAAGTCAGCCAGAACCCCAAGCGCAAGAATTACGCATGGCATCGGCTAGTTTATACTGCGATCATTCCAGTGCTGCTGCTGGCAATCATGAGTGGTCTGGCGATGTACAAACCGGCTCAACTGCATTGGCTTTCGGGGCTGTTTGGTAGTTGGCAGAATCTACGCACTGTTCACTTTATCACTGTTCCCACTGTCATACTGTTTACAATTGCTCACTCCTTACTTGCCCTGAAGGTAGGAAACATCCGTCTAGTTAAATCTATGTTCCTGTAGAGGTAGTTATGAGTCTGATTCTTCCCAAACGCACCCTATCCCGTCGCCAATTACTGCAACTATCTGGACTTTCAGGGGTAGGCTTTCTTTTAGATGGCTGTGGGACAAGTTTGTTCTCAAATAATGTGCGGCAAATATCTGAGCCACTAAATCAACGTCTGCAAGCACTGCTGCTAACTCAAAAACCTATACCAGAATTTCCTGTCAGTGCCATAGAAGCAGACAAATTGCTGATTAATACCTTTGACTTCACTCCGCAAATTGATCCGGCGCAGTTTCGCCTGAAGATTGATGGTGAAGTTAGTAACGCGATGCAATTGAGCATGGCAGATATTCAAAAACTTCCCTTGACTTCAATGGTAATTCGGCATATCTGTGTTGAAGGCTGGGCTGCGATCGTTCAATGGGGAGGCGTGCGATTGCGAGACTTAGTAGCGCTGGTACAGCCGAAGTCAAACGTCCGCTATGTCTACTTCAAATCTGCTGATGGTTACTATGAAAGCTGGGATCTTGCCTCGGCTATACATCCTCAAACTCTCATGGCTTATCAAAAGAATGGACAACCTTTATCGGCTGATAATGGTGCGCCCATACGCCTAGCATCTCCAATTAAACTGGGCTACAAGCAAAGCAAGTGGGTGACTCAAATTACATTCGTCAGTAATTTGTTACCGATTAAAGGCTATTGGGAAGATCAAGGCTATGAGTGGTTTGCAGGACTATAGTCACGCGATCTACGATTTATTCTTGTCACCCCGCTTCCATTCCTTCTTTTGTTTGTTCGCGGTAATTCCCCACTCTATAGAGGGATGGTGAATTAGGGGGATTAGTTAAAAATCATTGGATAAGCGAGAAAAAATCAGACACCCAATATCTGAAACTGTTTATCCAAAATCGATTTTGACGAGCTAACTCGGATACTGGGTGTTAGTCCACAAAGCACGGAAAAGTACCAGCATGACTACAGAGAAACTAACAACTTTGCCATCATCCCCAGCCCAGACGGAATTAGAATTCATAGATTCCCCCGGTTGTTACTCAACAAGTCTGCACGATTCGGATGTACCGGAAGTAGACTTGTTTAGTCCACTGACAATTCGAGATATCACCCTGCCCGATCGCATAGCGATGTCACCAATGTGTCAATACTCGGCAGAGAATGGATTCGCAAACGATTGGCACTTCGTCCATTTGGGGAGTCGGGCTGTTGGAGGTACTCGCCTGATTGTAGTGGAAGCGACAGCTGTGACACCCCAAGGACGAATTACCCCCGGCGACCTTGGTCTTTGGGACGATATGCACATTGAGCCACTAGCTCGGATTGTGCGCTTCCTTGGCCAACAGGGAGCGATCGCAGGGATTCAATTAGCCCATGCTGGCCGGAAGGCGAGCTGCAATCTTCCTTGGCTGGGTGGTACACCTCTGACACCTGAACAAGGGGGTTGGCCTGTAGTCGGGCCAAGCCCAATTCCGTTTCAAGAGGGCGGCCCCGTTCCCATACCCCTGGATGAGGATGGGATTGAAGAGGTGATTCAAGCCTTCGTTGCCACAGCCCAGCATGCCGTTCAAGCGGGCTTTCAGATTATCGAAATCCACTCGGCTCATGGATACCTACTGCATTCCTTTCTTTCGCCGCTAAGTAATCAACGAACAGATCGTTACGGAGGTTCCTTGGAGAACCGAATGCGTTTGTTACTGGAGGTGGTAAAAAGAATGCGAGATATTCTGCCAAGTGGGATACCGCTTTTTGTGCGTCTCTCTGCTACCGACTGGGTAGAGGGAGGTTGGGATCTCAAGCAATCAGTTATATTGTCTGGCGAACTAAAGATATTAGGCGTTGATTTGATCGATGTTTCCACAGGAGGCTTAGTCCCTCATGCCAGGATTCCCGTGCAGACAGGTTATCAGGTGCCTTTTGCCGCCAAAATCCGAGAGGAGGCTGGAATTAGGACTGCGGCTGTGGGGATGATAACTGAGGCTGAGTATGCTAATCAAATAATTACTCGTGGGTGTGCAGATTTGGTTCTCATTGGTCGAGAAATGCTCCGCGATCCATATTGGTCGATTCATGCGCGTTGCCACTTGGATGAGGAAATGAACTGGCCTTTGCCCTACGGGTATGCAGTTAAAAAACAGAGACGGGGGAAATAAATCTCAAGGGCAGGTGTTGCTGAATCAAAAGATGAATCATTTCATGTCCAGCAAATTATTTGTAAGATGTGATTTTGATCGCAACGAAGTGGAGTTAAGCAATCGTCGGGTTTGAGATTGCCACGCTCTGATCGCAATTGACTTGTGTTTAAGCGTAGATCAGATCGTGGCGATCGCCTCAAGAAAAGCGATCGCTCTCTCTGTTTTCACACAAAAAGTCTACAGCGTTTATCTTGTAGCCTTTTCAAGGTATTTTGTGATTATGCCTAACGTACCCAACTCTCTAAACTGTAACGCCTTCTAATTCTTCATCTGTCAACTCATATAATTGACGTAATTTATCTAACTTGTCATCATCAGCTTGCCAGAAACCGCGCCCATGCGCCTCTAACATTCTGCCTAAAATATTGCGAAAAGCTTCCGGATTTGCCTTACGTAACTTATCCGCCATCTCTGCATCTAACGCATAAGTATCAGCCGCTTGGTCATAAACCCAATCATCGGTAAAATCGGCAGTACCACCCCAACCAATTAACGCCGTCATCCGTTGGGAAATTTCAAATGCACCACCAGAACCTTGATTCGCCATCGCTTGCGCCCATTTGGGATTTACCAACTTAGTGCGGTATTCCATTCGCAGCAAATCATCTAAATTGCGGGGTGTAGTATCTTTCGAGAAACTTTCCACAAAGCTGGTTGAAACCTTTTTACCGCGTTGTTTTTCTGCTGCCCTTTTCAAACCGCCGGTATTGGCGTAATATTCTTGAATATCAGTTAAACCATATTCTACCGAATCGATTTCTTGAACAATGCGATCGCTAGTTTTTAACAACGTGTTCAACACTTCCGGTCTAGCTTGACCTTTATCTTCTCTCCCGTAGCTGAATAGATTGCGACTTTGCCAAGTATTGCCCAACTCCTCGCCAGATTCCCAGTTACCATCAACTACACTATCATTCACCAAAGAACCAAAATCACCCACCGGATTAGAAAACAATCTCGCCGATACATTTTCTACACCTTGGGCTTTTAAAGCTAAAGCATGTCTTCTAATAAAATTCTGATCTTCGGGTTCATCAGCATCAGCCGCCCGTTGAAATAAATCATCTAACAATTCGATAATATTTACAAAACTATCCCGGAAAATCCCAGACAAATTACCTAACACATCAATACGGGGATGTCCAACTTCCACCAACGGTTTCAATTCATAACGAACAACTCTGCCAGTTCCTTCCTTAACAGGTTCAGCCCCCACCAATTCCAATAGAATCCCCAGAGATTCACCCTTGGTTTTAATCGCATCCAATCCCCAAAGCATCACCGCCACCGTTTCAGGATATGTCCCAGATTCATCCAAATGCTGGGCGATAATTTTTTGAGCAATTTCTCGTCCCCGTTCATAAGCCGCAGGTGAAGGCATCCGATAAGGATCTAAAGCATGAATATTTCTCCCAGTCGGCAAAACACCAGCCCCATCCCGCAACAAATCACCACCAGGCGCAGGCGGAATATATTCCCCATTCAATCCCCTTAACAAATTCGTTAACTCATCCGTAGATTGCATCAATAAATCCCTTATTAGCCTTTCCTCCTCTTCTCTTTCTTCTTCTTCGCGTCCTTCTCTTCGAGACACTTCGTGAACGCGCCTTCTCTGCGAGACGCTTCGCGAACGCGGTTCGTTTATTCCTTCTTCCCCCCCAAAATAAGCCTCCAAATACGACCCCAATTCCTCCTCATTCGGTGCTTCCCCCAAAGTATGCAACCCAGAAGAAAACAACCGATTTTCTAAAACTTGCAAATATCCATACAACTCCGCCAAATAACCATCAAAAGCATGAGCGCTAAACAACCGCACATTTTCGGGAGTAAAGGCAATACCCAACTTTTTCGCCTCTAAAAACGGACAATCTGCATCTAAACCAGAGTCCACAATTTTTTTACAAATCCCTTCCTTCAAGACATAATTCTTTTGTGGATCTTCACGATACTCCGAAATCAAATCTCGCAATGCTACCAATTCCTTATACAAACCTGCCCGTCCATAAGGCGGTACATTATGAGAAATTATTACACCATAACCGCGACGTTTTGCCAACATCGATTCAGAAGGATTATTCGCCGCATATATATATAAATTAGGCAAATTTCCTAACAAAATATCCGACCAAGAATAACCCGTATTACCCAAAGGAGAACCAGGCAACCATTCTACCGTTCCATGCATTCCAAAGTGAACTATAGCATCAGCTTGAAACTCATTTTGCAGCCATTTATAATAAGCAGCATATTGGGGATGGGGCGTTAAATCTCGTTCAAACATTAAGCGCATCGGGTCGCCTTGTATACCTAAAGGTGGTTGTACACCTATCCACACATTTCCTAATTGCACACCACCAATTTGGAATTCGTCGCCATAGGTTTTAATTCCAGTCCCCGTGAGAGATTTCCATTGTTTTTCGATGCGGGAGGTTTGCAGATATCCCAACCATTTTTCTAATGTGCGGACATTTACAGATGCAGGGATATTCTCCGCGTTATTTAAAGATTCATCCGCCTCTTTCAAAGAGCGAATTAATTCTTCCCCATCTTCCGGCAAATCCCCGACGGTGTAACCTTGTTCTTTGAGTGCGTGGAGAAACTTCAGCAAACTACGCGGGACATTTAATAATGCAGCTGTACCCACAGCACCATAACCTGGAGGAAACCCATATAAAACGATCGCAATCTTGCGTTCCGATGTCGGTTTTTGTCGTAAAGCCACCCAACTTTTCACCCTACCAATTAGTCGCTGCACCCGTTCGGGAACTAGATAAATATTTTCGCCCACTAAACCACCGAGGGGAACGGTATCAATAGCACCATCTAATTCTGGTAACGCGTACAAGACGACACTTTGCAATCCGCCGACACCTTGGCGCGTCCACGAGTGAATATCTTGAATTAATAGTGGTGCAGCAACAATATAAGGTACATTCTTGGCAGTGAGGATGCGCTTTGCTACTTCCACCTGACGCCCAGCTTCCATTGAACCAGCCGGGCCACCCACCAGAGGAAAGCCAATTGTCGAAACGATCGCATCGACTTTTACTGCTTCACTAGAAAGCGAGGCAGTCTCTATATTACCTAGTTGTCGTTGCTGAATTTCATAGTCGGTTGTCATCAAATCTCGTACCGCCACATGTCCTTCCACGCCGTTGATGAAAATGGGCAAAGGAGTTAACCCGGCTGATTCAAAACTGCGAATTAGTTGGGGAATGTAGGGTTGTTTCGTGATGACGTGTTTTCGGTAGAGGAGAATTCCTACTACTGGGGAGACGCGATTAGGGAAGACGCGATGAATCGCGTCTCTACAATGGGTTTTATACCATTCTAAATATTCGCGGGGCGATTCAAAAAATCCTGGATAGTCGGGATGGAGTAATCCGATGTTGGGGGTTTCGACTAGCGGGGGAATGTCGCCGACTTTTAAACCCAAGTATTTTTCTGCTAGTGTCCAGAATAATGAAGCGACGTTTTCTGAACCGCCAGCATTCCAGTAACCATAGATAATTAACCAGTTGCGTAAGTCTTGGACTTTTTGCACTGGCACGTATTTCAGTAGTTTGGGGCCAATTTTTAAGAAGCTGATGTAACCAGCGAGTTTGTCTTCTTCTCGTCCGTTGCTAAATTTGTCGAGGATGAATTTAACTGGTTTGGGCATTCCTTTGGGATTGTCGCCAATGGCAAAGTCACCCAACTTGGTTAAACTCATCAATTCTAAGGCTGACTCAAACACCAAACGGATGGGAATTTGGGCAATGCGATCGCGCAACCACACAACCTGGTCATAATCAAATAGTAGGCTACCGAAAAATACATCCGCTTCATGAAGTGCTGCTTCTACCTCGGTGCGTTTACTGGTAATATCGCGATCGCTAAATACCCGAATATCCAACTCTGGACAGCGAGAGTTAGCCAAAAAAGCTGCTTTTCTATACAAGTCAGCGTTGAACGATTCAAACCCAGCAACCAAGACGATGCGTTTCATGCCTGTAAGCTACGAAATATTTCTTTACTTAAATTTTAAACTGGCTCACAGGTTGATTGTTAAATATCTACCCACAGATTTCGGTCAAAGAAGAGGAAAAGGAGCAGGGGGCAGGGAGCAGGGGGGAGAACCCCATAAATAAAATTATTTGCTCTGAAAACGGACGCATTATTTCTCGTGCTATGCATCTCGAAATAAATATTTTTGCTTTTGGGCATAAATAAATTTAGTTGCTCTGAAACCCAGATGGCAGGGGAATTCCAGAATCTTTCTCCCCTGCCCCCTGCTCCCTGCTCCCCTGCCTCTTTGGTCAGTAGTACCTTGAGGTAGGACGTAAATTCAGCTACCATCTCAATTAACAAGACAATTGCTTGAGCAACTGGTTAAAAGTCGGTAAACTTCCGTCACAGTCTACTAAGTACATTTGTCAGCGTTATTATCTGAATAATGGAGGCAATTGCTGCATTTCAATTTATTGCAAAAATTAACGGGTTATTCCCGATTTTGATAAATTATAATGGTTGTGTTTTTGGTGAAAATATACCTTTGAATTAGTGGATTTTACCACAGTAAATTTGCTGTTCAGATTCAGGCAAAAACTTATCGCAAATCGAAGGGTTTAAGCCCCCTACGTCTACACATAGCTTCAATTTCAGTCAGGGTTTAAATCACTGTCTGAAATTGTCTAAAATGTTTGAATTTTGAATTTTGAATTTTGAATTTGTCTGCCAGTGTAGTATTACTTAAAATAATGTGGACATTCCCAACAACTACTTCAAAAAAATTATTAACAAAACTTTGTATCTATAATTGGAAGAGATTTAAACTAGTACAGCACGGCATAAATAAACCACCCACTCAAAATAAATGAAACGCTTACGCTATATTCATTTTGAATTTTGAATTTTGAATTTTGAATTCTGCCCTGCGGTACTAGTGTCAAAATAACTAACTTGAGGATGAAATCATGAAATTTGGAATTGATAGCGGGCACAATTGTCCACCAGATACAGGAGCGAGCGGGATTAAATTTGAGGATAATTTAACTCTAGATGTCGGTAATAGAGTTATAGCCAAGTTAAGAGCTTTGGGGAACGAAGTCGTAGTATGTAGACCAAGTAGCGCTCGTACAGTAACTGAATCGCTTTCAAAAAGATGTTCTACAGCTAATGGGAGTAAAGTAGATATTTACGTTGCGATTCATTTTAACTGCTTTAATGGACAAGCTAACGGCACAGAAGTATATTCGACTAGCGATACGGGGACAAAAATCGCTAAACCTGTACTAGATGAAATCGTCAAGTTAGGATTTTTTAATCGCGGCGTTAAGAGTGGTTCCCACTTGTATGTTCTGAAACATACAGATATGCCGGCGATTCTGGTAGAAGGTTGCTTTGTCGATTCGCAAAAAGATATGAATCTTTATAATCCAGAAGCAATAGCTAATGCGATCGTCAAAGGCTTAACTGGTAAAGTGTCAAGTGTTCCTGTTAAACCCGTACCAGATGAAGAGGAGAATGTAGATACAACTATTCTTAGACTGCAAAAGGCATTAAATCGACTCAAAATAACTGATAAAAATGGTACGGCGCTAGTGGAAGATGGTTTCACTGGGGCTAACACAAAATCTGCCGTAGGAAAATTTCAGACTATTATTGGGGTTCAGCCGACTGGAATTACTGATGATGCTACATGGAATGCCATAAATCTAATTTTGGCAAAACGAATTATCAGACCAAACCATGCTGGTGGTGCAGTTGTCAAATACTTGCAATACCGTTTAGGTGTTGATAATGATGGCGTCTACGGGCCGCAAACAGAGGTTGCAATTAAGAACTTTCAAAAGCAAAATGGTTTAGAAGCCGATGGGATTGTCGGGCCTACTAACTGGCAGAAATTAATTGGTTAGGCTGATGGCAGATTGGTCATCTAGATTATAAAACTATAGCGATCGCAGATGTAAATTTCTGCATCCTATGGTTTAATACCCCCACCCAATCGCATGGTGGGGGTACAAAAACGCCGTTTACTCTTGTGGATATGAAAGATGCGTTGGTTGCCAAAAGTACTTAGGCAAAATCACCAAATACTGCCAAAACTGCGTAAGTCTTATGATTAGCACAAGCGCCACTTCTAAATATCTGGGAATGTGAGGAATGTCAATTTTTGTTAAGCGCAAAACCCGCGATGGCGAAATGCGATCGTTACACCAAAGCGCCGAACGTGAATTCAAACGCCAATTTTTCGGTTTACTTCTGGTAATTGTCACCTGGAGCCTAGTTATGGGATGGCTTCTAGCTTTGGCAACTAACGCTCAAAGTGCTACTCCTTCCGCCGAAATTGGCACTGTTGACGTAGTGCCTGCACAGTACCAACTAGGGCAAGAAGTGTATTTAGAAAGCTGCTCCACATGCCACATCGGCTTACCACCAGCCGTTTTGCCCACCCAAACTTGGAAAAATCTTCTGGAAGACTCCCAGCACTACGGCGCACAACTAAAGCCTTTAGTTGATCCGCAGCGCATCTTGGTGTGGAAATATCTTTCGACTTTCTCCCGTGTCCAACTAGACGACGAAGAAACACCCTATCGCGTCAACAACTCACGTTATTTTAAAGCTTTGCATCCAGGAGTTAAGTTACCACGTCCCGTCCAGCTTGGCAGTTGTGTCAGCTGTCATCCCAGTGTTAGTGATTACAATTTCCGCCGCCTGACAGCAGAGTGGAAATGAAGAGTAGAGACGCGATTAATCGCCTCTCTACAGAAGTTAGGAGTTAAAAAATTCATAACTCACGCGGTGTGCAACTTTCTCTCAAACCTAACCCCCAGCCCCTTCCCTACCAGGGTTGGCGAGCAAGACTTAAAGCCTCTCCCCGAAGCGGAGAGAGGAATGGAAGTGGGGTTTTAAGAAGAAGTCGCACATCGCGTTAACTCTTAACTCCTAACTCCTCACTCTATTCTCCCACTCCTTCTCTGGCCTCATCTGGGGGCAAAATGATACTATGAAGAAAGAGTAAATATAAGATAAGAGTTAAAACCAATTATTTAAGAAAGTGATTGGCTCGTTTTTCTCCTGTTTTTGAGGTAATTCTCATTTCACACCCATCCACGACCGAAACGGTTGGGTTGGGTTAAATGTTTATAATCAATGCCGAACCTTTAATTCCCATCCCCCTTGATTCAGTTCTATAATCTGCCATGCTAAAACTTTTGTTGGGCGACCCCAACGCTCGTAAGCTTAAAAAATACCAACCTTCTGTTACTGAAATTAACCTTTTAGAGGAAGAAATTAAGATTCTTTCTGATGATGAGTTAAAAGGTAAAACCGCCGAATTTAAACAACGGGTTGCAAAAGGCGAAACTCTGGATGACCTATTGCCAGAAGCTTACGCCGTTGTCCGGGAAGCAGGACGGCGAGTCTTAGGCTTGCGGCACTTTGATGTCCAACTCCTTGGCGGGATCATTTTGCATATAGGGCAAATTGCCGAAATGAAAACCGGCGAGGGTAAAACATTGGTCGCCACCTTGCCGAGTTATTTGAATGCCCTCACTGGTAAAGGTGTACACGTCATCACCGTCAACGATTACCTGGCTCGTCGGGATGCGGAATGGATGGGACAGGTGCATCGATTCTTGGGGCTGAGTGTGGGGTTAATCCAGGCAAGCATGACTCCCAGCGAACGCCAGAAAAATTACGACTGCGATATTACCTATGTCACTAACAGTGAGATCGGGTTTGACTACCTGCGGGATAACATGGCGACATCAATGGCAGATGTGGTGCAACGCCCGTTCAATTATTGTGTGATTGACGAGGTAGACTCGATTTTAGTTGATGAAGCGCGGACACCACTGATTATTTCTGGGCAGGTGGAAAGACCTACAGAAAAGTATCTCCAAGCCGCCCAAATCGCATTCACACTCAAGAAAGACGAGCATTACGATGTGGATGAAAAAGCTCGTAACGTGCTATTGACAGATGAAGGCTTTGCTGAATCGGAAAATCTTTTGGGAGTCACAGATTTATTTGACCCAGAAGATCCTTGGGCGCACTTCGTTTTCAATGCGATTAAAGCCAAAGAACTTTTTCTCAAGGACGTAAATTACATCGTCCGCAATGGAGAAGTGGTAATTGTGGATGAATTTACCGGTCGGGTACTACCCGGACGGCGTTGGAGTGATGGACTACACCAGGCTATTGAAGCCAAAGAACACGAAGAAATTCAGCCAGAAACTCAAACTCTAGCGACAATTACTTATCAAAATATGTTTTTGCTGTATCCAAAACTCGGTGGAATGACCGGAACGGCAAAAACAGAAGAACCAGAATTTGAAAAAATTTACAAACTGGAAGTCGCGGTAATTCCCACCAATCAAGCCAGAAGACGCGAAGACGTGTCTGATATGGTCTTTAAGACAGAACCGGGCAAGTGGGGGGCGATCGCTAAAGAATGTGCCGAAATGCACGAACTCGGCAGACCTGTATTAGTAGGAACCACTAGTGTAGAAAAATCCGAACTTCTCAGCCGACTGCTGAAGCAACTAGACATTCCCCACGAATTACTCAACGCCCGACCGGAAAATGTGGAACGTGAGGCGGAAATCGTCGCCCAAGCCGGACGCAAAGGTGCTGTTACTATTGCTACCAACATGGCTGGTAGAGGTACTGACATTATTCTCGGTGGTAACTCCGAATACATGGCACGTCTGAAACTGCGGGAATACTTCATGCCCCGAATCGTCATGCCAGAAGATGAAGACAGCTTTAGCGTTCAAAGACCAGCCGGATTACCAACAGGACACGGCAGTGGTCAAGGTTTTGCCCCTGGTAAAAAAGTCAAAACTTGGCGGGCTTCGCCAGAAATTTTCCCCACCCAGTTGACAAAAGAAACAGAAAAACTAATTAAAGAAGCAGTAGAAATTGCGGTGCGTGAGTATGGCGATCGCAGTTTACCGGAACTGGAAGCAGAAGACAAGGTAGCGATCGCCGCAGAAAAAGCTCCCATTGATGACCCTGTGATTCTGAAATTGCGGTCAGCTTACAATCGCGTTAAGCAGGAATATGAACAATTTACTACCCGCGAACATAATGAGGTAGTGGAAATCGGCGGTTTGCACGTAATTGGTACAGAACGCCATGAATCGCGGCGGATTGACAACCAGTTGCGCGGACGTGCAGGAAGACAAGGCGACCCTGGAACCACGAGATTCTTCCTAAGTTTAGAGGATAACCTACTGCGGATTTTTGGTGGCGAACGTGTTGCTGGGTTAATGAATGCTTTCCAAGTGGAAGAAGATATGCCCATCGAATCTGGGATGCTCACCCGCAGTTTGGAAGGCGCACAGAAAAAAGTTGAAACCTATTACTACGATATTCGTAAGCAGGTGTTTGAGTATGACGAGGTGATGAATAATCAACGTCGTGCTATTTATGCCGAACGCCGCCGAGTGCTAGAAGGTCAAGATTTGAAAGAACAGGTAATCAAGTACGCTGAAAAAACGATGGATGACATCGTTGATTACTACATCAACGTAGACTTACCCTCGGAAGAGTGGGAGTTAGAAAAGTTGGTTGAGAAAGTCAAAGAATTCGTCTATCTGCTAGCGGATTTGCAGCCAAATCAATTAGAGGATATGTCTGTTAGTGAGATTAAAGCCTTCCTCCACGAACAGGTGCGAATTGCTTACGATCTCAAAGAAGCACAGATTGACCAAGTTCAACCTGGACTGATGCGCCAAGCTGAACGCTTCTTTATCTTGCAACGCATTGATACACTGTGGCGGGAACACCTGCAACAAATGGATGCTTTGCGCGAATCGGTGGGATTACGCGGTTATGGTCAAAAAGACCCGCTAATTGAGTATAAGAGCGAGGGTTACGAACTCTTCTTGGATATGATGGTTAACATTCGCCGAGATGTGGTGTACTCGTTGTTCATGTTCCAGCCGCAGCCGCAGCAGATGATGCAGGCTTCGTCTGAAATGGTGTAAGTAGTCCGATATCTGATGCAGAGACGCAGAAGCGCAGAAGCGTTTTTGCGTCTTTGTATTTTAAGGCATCTCTCAAAAATATTTTGTTTTCAGGAGTTTGCTGAAATGGGTAAGCTGGTACTGCCAAATCTTCAAGGTAAGCAAATGGGGCAAGTAATAGTTACCCTCACTGTCACGAATCGAATTGATCAAGTTTTGGCACAGCGAGGCTTTATTTCTCCAGAGGAAGTTCGCTCTTATATTCTAGATAATGTTTTAGTTGATACGATCGCAACTTTGCTGTGTTTACCTGCTAGCATTATTAGTCAACTAGGTTTAGTCCAAGGTGGAGAAGCCCAGGTAGAGACTGCGGCTGGAGTGCAGCAGGGGCGGATTTTCCGAGATGTTGAACTTAGTATTGGAGAACGCCAAGGAACCTTTGATTGTCTGGAACTTACAGAAGTACCCTATGCCCTTTTGGGTGTGACGCCAATGGAAGTTTTAGGCTTAGAACCAGACTTGAAAAATCGGAAGTTGCGAGTTTTACCGATGAATTCTGAGCAAACTTACCTTAGTGTATTGTAAGCGACCATCTCAATTCAGAAGGGACACTATGAAACAGAACAATAGAAGTGATTTCACTTACCGTCAGCTGGAAAATAATTTAATACATATTTCTGAATCAATTATTCAGGGTTTAAAATCTAACAAGTGTGAATTAAAAACTTCTACTGACTATGAAGAAAATGATGCATCTATAAGGTTATCTGAAATAGATGTCAGTCTGGAAAAATCTTTTATTGAGCTAGGAGTTTACTTTAGTTGGCCAAATGATATGTATATAATTCGTGTATGGGATAAAAGCATTACTCCTTCAGAGAAAGACAAAAAAAATTGGAAATCAAAAGAACCATGTCCTGGCCATTTGGTATGGCAAGATGAAGACGAAGATTTATCATCAGAGCAAGGATTTTCAAATTTTGATTCAGATTTGCACAAACTTGTTTACGAGTACGTTAAAAAAATTCAGGATTTTTATTTATCTGCTGGTGGTGTAAGTCCTGAAATAAGGAATCTATTGTAGTAAAATTTTTATGTTAGAGATATAACAACTTATAATATAGTTAGCAGTCAAGAGGTCTAACCTTTTCAGATCGCGGAAGCTAGGTCTTCCCTTGACTGATTTTTATTGTCTAAGAATAAACACCACACTCTAATGCAACTTTCTGAAGCTAAACAGATGCGATCGCTTATACTTGGCGTAGTTTTGGGATTGTCTGTGGTGCGATCGCAGAGTAAGCTATTTTACTTTAATAACTAGGCAACCAGAGACAAGCTAGCCTATAAAGTAGCTGATATAATATGAATAGCAGTCAAGAGGTCTGACCTTTTCAGATCGCGGAAGCTAGGTCTTCCCTTGACTGATTTTTATTGTCTAAGAATAAAGAACAGCCATGTATTTGCTGTATGCAGAGAGTCTGGCACAACACACGACTCAAACCAACAATATTTTGTACTGGCTGGGTTTTGTGTATTCGAGCGCCAAGGATACTGGATTTCTGATCAGCTTGACCAAATTGCTGCTAGATTTGATCCGGCTGATCCAGTATCAGTTGAATTGCATGGTAGTCCAATGCTGAGTGGACGAGGAAAGTGGAGAAGCTATCCTAAGAGTGATAGAGAGAAAGCTATTGAAGATATTTTGCAGATTTTCCTACAGTCACACCCAAGTAATCGACTATTCGCAAGTGTGATCAAGAAGACTGTAGTATCACCAAAAGACCCTGTTGAAGTTGCATTTGAACAACTAGCTAGTAGGTTTGATAGGTATTTGATCAGGCTGCACAAAAATGATAATACACAGAGAGGCATCATAATTTTTGACAAATCCACTTACGAGACAACAATTCAATCTTTAGCAACTGACTTTAGAACTATTGGATACAGTTGGGGTGTTATCAGAAACTTTTCGGAAGTGCCTTTATTTTTAGACTCAAAAGCTTCGAGACTAATTCAACTTGCTGATCTACTCGCTTACGCAATTTTCAGACATTTTGAAAAGGGGGATAGCAGGTTTTTCTCTATCATTCAGTCTAGATTTGATTCTGAAGGCGGTATAGTTCATGGATTACATATACAGCAATAAAATTCTATTTGTCTAACACCACACTCCAATGCAACTTTCTGAAGTTGAACAGAATACGATCGCTTATACTTAGCGTAGTTTTGGGCTTGTCTGTGGTGCGATCGCAAAGTAAAATACTTTATCTGAACTGTTAAACTGTAGAGCTACGCTAACCCTAAGCCCAATTAGAATAAGTTTAGGATGCTGCACAGGAGAGCAAAATGGATACACCTAATGAAAAAGCTCTTATTTTCTGTAGCCAGAATAAACTGCGAAGTCCCACCGCCGAGGCTGTGTTTTCTGAATATGAAGAACTTGAAACAGACTCAGCAGGTTTAGATCGCTATGCCGAAGTACCAGTTTCAACGGAGGCTATTATCTGGGCTGATATTATCTTTGTAATGGAAAAATCTCATAAAAGCAAACTATCGAAAAATTTTCAGCCCTTGCTGAAAGATAAAAGAATTATCTGTTTAGATATACCAGATGAATATGAGTATATGGAACCAGCTTTAATTGAATTGTTAAAACAAAAAGTTCTACCTTTATTAAAGATTAAAAAATGAATATTCAAGAAGCTTTTAATACTGCCGCAACAGATTATGATAACTTACGTCGTATCCTAATTCCCTGTTTTGATGACTTTTACAAAACAGCCGTTGAAATCATCTCAGGCGACGGCGCTGCGCCTTTGAAGATTCTAGATTTGGGTGCTGGTACTGGACTTTACTCAGGTATGGTTCAGTCTGTCTTCCCCAATGCAGAGTTCACCTTGCTGGACTTAGCCCCTGAGATGCTAGAGAAAGCTAAGTTTAGATTTAGTAAAATGGGCAAATCTCCCAAAATCTTAATTGGTGATTACATTAAGACTGATTTAGGTAGTTCCTATGACCTGATAATCTCGGCCTTATCGATTCATCATCTGTCAGATTTCGACAAAGAACTTCTTTATCAACGGATTTATGATATCCTCAATCCTGGAGGGATATTTGTCAACGCCGATCAAGTTCTTGGCAAAACCCCTGATTTAGAAGAACTTTATCGCCAACACTGGTTAGATTCTGTCCGTGCTAAGGGTATCTCACAGGAGGATCTTAAAGCTGCACAAAAACGCATGGAATACGATCGCATGGCAACCCTTGATATTCAACTTTGCTGGCTAGAAGCGGCTGGTTTTCAAAATGTGGATTGTTGGTACAAAAATTTTAGCTTTGCTGTTTTTGGTGGTTATCGACTGCCTATTTAACTAAGTAAACGTGAATTTGAAGGCTAATATAGTGTCCACCTAATTAGCTTTTTGGTAAAGTCACTGTTAAAAATAAAGGAAAGTGTTTCACTTAATACAAGTAAGTGGGCAAGAATAAATCAAACTATATTACGTATTTTAAATTTAGTTAAATTATCTCGTAGTAAGGGCTGGAACCGTTTACTACAAACCTTTAATTATTTATTGCTCACACTTTGATAAACCAAAAATTTCAGGAGAAATTTGATTAATTTTCATATTTTAATTTAATTACTTCATCAAAAAAGTCATTTCAACGTGCGATTATTAATAATATTTGAAAATTAGCGGCAATAGAGGTGCGTTGAATGGCTAGGTCTGCACTAATGGTATCTTTCCAACGCGCTTATAAAATTGCGAGGGCATCGATCAAAACTGGCATTCCCACAGATGAGATCGTTGACATTTTAAAACAAAGAACCACTCGTCGCCGCTTACTGTATGGGGGTTTGGGATTAGCAAGCGCATTAGCTACAGCTACTTGGCATAATGGACGTGATTCTACGGCTTTTGCCACGATTCCCAAGGTGCTAGTAGTGGGTGCAGGAATTGCTGGCTTAACTGCTGCTTACCGCTTACGTCAAGCTGGGGTTCCTGTAGACATCATTGAGGCGAGGAATCGCGTTGGTGGTCGGATGCGTAGTTTAGCCAACGCAGCAGGTACTGGCGTGACTGTGGAACTAGGTGGAGAATTTATTGATACAGATCATACGAAATTGCGATCGCTTGCTCAAGAACTTGGTTTAACAATAGTCGATATACTCGCTACTGATAAGGGATTAGTGCCAGAAACATGGTACTTTCAAAGACGCAAAATTCCCGAACTAGAAATTATTAATTACTTTATTCCTTTAGCCAAAAAAATTGAAGCTGATTTAGCTGCTATTGGGGATGGAGATGTAACTTATCGCTCTTACAATCAGGCAGCTTTCACTTTAGATAATACTTCCATTGCAGAATATTTAGAGCAAGCACAAATTAATCCCATTCTGCAACAAATGCTGAAGGTATCTTATACTACCGAGTATGGTCGAGAAGCGGTAGAACAATCCTGTTTGAATCTACTGTTTTTGATTGGTACTAACACTGATAGATTCTCACTCTACGGTGAAAGCGATGAACGTTATACCATTCGTGGTGGTAACGACCAAGTACCCCGTCTGCTAGCGAATTCCTTAGCTTATGCTATACAAACTGAAACAGAATTGGAAGCTATCTATATCCGTCCCGATGGTCGCTATCGAGTTAGTTTACGGTCTGGTTATAAAACTTTTGATTGCACTTATGAAAGGATATTGCTGACATTGCCCTTTAGCACTTTGCGTTTAGTGAAGCTGGATGTGAATTTACCAGCATTTAAAAAGAAAGCGATACCTTCGGTGAGCTTCGCTAACGCAGAATTAGGATATGGTACAAATGCCAAGTTAATTACAGCCTATCAACAAAAATTGTGGCGCACTAAATATAACTCAACAGCAGCAACATTTACTGATACAGGCTTTCAAAACACCTGGGAAGCCAGTCGCTACCAAAAAAGCCCCACAGGTCTGGTTACTGACTTTACTGGTGGTAAACATGGTTTATCTTTGGGCAAAGGTTCAGCTGAATCTCAAGCTCAAATACTTTTACCACAATTAAATCAGATTTTCCCCGGAATCAAAAACCTGCGTCAAGGTGAAGCCATTCGCGCCTATTGGCCTGGAGAGCAATACACAAGAGCCTCCTATGCTTGCTATTTAGTCGGACAATGGACAGGGATAAGTGGAGCTGAACAAGAACGTGTAGGTAATCTATTTTTTGCCGGTGAACACTGCTCTCAGTCCTACCAAGGATATATGGAAGGGGGTTGTAGAACAGGTGAAGTTGCAGCTCAGAGAATCCTCAAAGATTTAGGTTGGCGAAATATCCCTGCTCAACAGAAAAAACCAATTAATACTAATCAACTAAATCACTATCATCCCAGGATTCCAAGGGATGAACGTTTTTCTGACGACTACACCGAAGCATAGTCAGCTTGTCCTTTACTCTGCCAATTTTGGAACTAACTTCAATGTCGTAGCAGTATTATTTGCAACAGTCTTCTGTTCCCAAAGCATCTGATGATATTCAATCTTGCGCCAGGAGTCAACCATATCGTTGTAGTGCCGATAAAAAGCATGGCCTGATTGTCCAGGTGTATGAATCGCTACTGAGTTATCCAAATTTCCCAAGTCTACAATCATCCGCAGTGAAGGAATATCAGTTACCTCAAAGGATTTGTTTGCTCTCCATCGGTTAGCATTCACTGTTTCGCCATTACCAGCCGTAGTAAATGCACCACGATTAAATAAAGCTTCAATCGGTGCAACCCCAGATTTACCCAAGGTGGCATTGCGAAAAGTAACAGTATGTAGTTTGCCCCAATTCCAGTTTTTCGGGTCTTTGCTTTGAATCCGTTCTAGTTCTTCCACGGCTTCTGTAAAGGATTGTCGCAGGATTTGGTCGCGGTTCTCAACTTTTGGGGTGTTGCGATTATCCCACCAAGAACTATTAGGCTGTTTTACCAGATTTGCTACCACAGCATACCAGCGATCGCCTCCATCAGGAAAGTATCTTTCAGGCAATTGATCGTGAAACGTATCTGCTAGCAAGTGTTTCCAGAATACTTCAAACAAGGCAGCAGCAGGCGATGTCATTCCCAACTGCAAATTCCAATCTCGTAAAAGTTTTTGGGCTGCTTGCAAGCGGGGGGTATCAACAGTGATAGATTGCAGTAGTGGCACTAATGTTTGTGCATTGAGATTGCGATCGTCACCTTGTATCCCCTGCACATCCTTCAGGGAAATCGGTTGCGTTTGTTGTGAAATCATTTCAACGATCCGCTTTGCCCGATAGCCATAAACCCAGTCTGTGGTAATTAAGTAAGGAAATTTACGCATAACTAAATTATTGGCAGTAGCAATATAACTTTGAGATGGATTAAAACTTTTGGGTAACTGTTCAAAGTCAATATAGCCTTGCCACTCATATTCATCCGTCCAACCAGGAACGGGATAACGCCCATTTCCCTTGGCTCGGATCGGGAATTTACCAGGCATTTGGTAGCCAATATTGCCATCAACATCAGCGTAGACCAAGTTTTGAGCCGGGACATCATAGTTCCTGGCAGCAGTACGGAATTCCTGCCAGTTTTGAGCGCGATTGATTTGGGAAATGGCATACCCTATTTTGGAAGGTTCTAGAGCTGTCCAGCGCAGGGCTACGGCGTAGTTTTGCGGTATTTGTAACGGCTGACTTGGCTGGAACTCCTTCAGATTAGGTGAAACATCAGAGAGAATCGGCCCATGTCGGGTATAGCGCACCGTTTGCACAATCGGCTGACTTCCCGCGACTTGAATCGTCTCTTGCACGAGTTTCATATCAACCCATTTGCCATTTACCTCATACTGATTTGGGTTCTTTGGGTTGATTTTCTCGATGTATAAATCCATCACATCAGATTGTACATTAGTCACACCCCAGGCAATGCGATCGCTATGACCGATAATTATCCCGATCATTCCCGCAAAGGAAAAGCCAGTAACGTTGTAGGGACATTCTGCACTCTTAGGTGTGCAGTGCAAACCAACCTCATACCAGATAGAAGGTATTTGTACACCTAAGTGGGGGTCATTCGCCAAAATTGGTTTACCAGTAGCCGTCCGCTGACCAGATATCACCCAGTTATTTGAACCAATACCTATTCCCCTGGGTCCTATAAGTTGTTCCAAAGCCATCATCGGCTTAGTAATTGACTCTAAAGCAGGGAAGACATCTGGAGAGTAGAGTAGTTTAGCATTCTTGTCCCCCCCTCCCCCTGCTCCCCCTGCTTCCTCTGCTTGCTGCAACTCAGGCAAAATCACTGGCAGATCTTGAGGATATGGTGGAAAAAGTTCCTCTACTTGGGTGGGAGTAAGAGTTTTGAGCAGGATGACACGTTCAATTTCGCTCTCGAAATTTCTACCCAAATCGTAAGCCATCACCTTTCCCCAAGTCAGGGAATGCAGTATTTGCCAAGGTTCTGGCTTATACCCAGGATTGAGAAATTTTAGCACAGCGTATTCTAGACTCAAGGCGCTACCTTGATGCTCTGACAGATAGGCATTGACACCATCTGCATATGCTTCCAGATATGCCTTCATCTCTGCATTAATTTCCTGAACTTCTTGCTGCGCCACCCTCGCCCAACCCATTGTCCGCAGATATCTGTCAGTGTCAACCTGAGAAGAACCAAACATTTCTGAGAGTCGCCCAGAACCGATGTGTCGCCAAAAATCCATTTGCCAAAAACGATCTTGGGCGTGGATATAACCTTGCGCCATAAATAAATCGTGGGAGTTGGCAGCATAAATGTGGGGAATTCCCCATTTATCACGCTGGACGGTTACTTCAGCTTTGAGTTCAGGTAGTTGAATTGTGCCACTCTCTTCAGGAAAGGATTGGCGCACAGTATAAGTGGCGAATCCCACTAACAATAGCCCCAGCACTAACAGCATGATCAAAGTTCTTTTGAGAATCCGAGGAAACCAACGTTTCCTGAAGCTTTTTATTTGGGCTTGCCGTGGCATTGTTTAGTGAAATCACGCGATGTTACAACGTTGATATTACAGTAGAGTGAGCAATATTGATTTGATGTCTGTTCTACCACCTTTACAATGGAAAGAAGGACACACTTCAGGAAAGCGCAACATGCCGAAAATCACCCTGGAAGTATCAGAGGAACTATCTCAACAACTAGCACAAGTAGGCGATCGCTTACCTGAATTACTTGCTCTGAGCCTCCAACAACCAGCTGTACCAGCACAAATTTACCGATATATCCTCAATTTTCTGGCCAGCAACCCCACTCCTGAACAAATTGCTAAATTTAAACCCACTCTCGAAATGCAAGAACGGTTGCGTATCTTGCTAGCACGCAGTAACGCAGGTGAACTCACACCCACAGAGTTGAAAGAACTAGATGAGTATGAACGTATTGAACACTTAGTTGTGATGATTAAAGCAGGTAACTTATCTTATTTGACCAGTTGACCGTGAGTGTAACCTATATTCCGGTTGCTCTTCGCCGACTGGTAGAAGAACGGGCAAACTATAGATGTGAATATTGCCAGTTACCCGCAGGAGTTGCTTTTTTTCCCCATGAAATCGATCATGTTATTGCCCAAAAGCACGGCGGTGCAACTGATGCTGATAATTTAGCCCTCACCTGCTGGCGATGTAATCGTCATAAAGGCACTGACTTAGGATCGTTTGATCCAGAAACAGGGGCTTTTAGTTTTCTCTTCAACCCACGCACCCAGAAATGGGCTGAACACTTCACCTTTTTAGAACTAAATCTGGTGGGATTAACGCCTTCAGGACGTACAACAATTAGATTGCTACAAATAAATAGTGACGAACGACTAGCTGAACGGCACAGATTGGGCTGAACTATTCAGACCTGACGCAGGCATTCACTTACACAGCTAAAATGATTTCAAGGAAACTCTTCAGCAGAACCACAATGCTGAAAGTTAGCCTAAAAATATCTTATGGTGCGATCGCAGGAGGCAAAAAATGGGCTTGGGTGGATTAAGAATTGTGTTGGTAGAACCAGCTGGGCCGATAAATATCGGAGCGATCGCCAGGGTAATGAAAAATTTTGGGCTAGATCATTTAGTATTAGTAAATCCCCAATGCGATCCGCTATCGTCGGAAGCTTTGATGATGGCTGTTCATGCTACGGAAATTTTAGAATCTGCGGTATTAGTGCCGACCTTACCAGAAGCATTGCATGGATGTGTCAGGGCGATCGCTACCACTGGTCGCTTTCGGAGTTTGCAAACACCTTTAGAAAACCCCCGGACTGCACTACCCTGGTTACTGGAGGAACCAGAAAAACCCGCAGCACTTATTTTTGGCAGAGAAGACCGGGGATTAAGCAATGAAGAATTAAATTATGCTCAGAGGTTTGTTTGCATTCCCACAAGTCAAGATTATGTAATCCTGAATTTGGCTACTGCTGTGGCAATCTGTTGTTATGAATTGTCACAATCTGTAAAACAACCTGACATTCAGACCTTACCCCAAACTGAGCTTGCACCAATAGACGTTGTGGAAGCATACTACCAGCAATTAGAATCACTATTATTGAAAATTGGTTATGTGTATCCGCATACGGCAGCTAGTCGGATGGAAAAATTTCGCCAACTGTATAATCGCGCTTACCTGAAAACAGGGGAAGTAGCCATGCTGCGAGGGATTTTGCAGCAGGTAGAATGGGCGATTAAAAACCAGAGGGATGGTGAAAACTTGTAATTATTCGTTTAATATATACGCAATCATCCCCCCAAAATAATTAGGCTTAAACTAAACACAAAAATGCTACATAGCGGCAAAGTAGAATTTAAGTATTAATATTGCTTAAAGATTAAGTTTTGGGTCAGGAGTCTGCAAGAAAACAGTCAAGTGGGTCACAAGGAGTAACTGTGTCAGAGTCAAGTGACGAACTAACAGCTTTCTCGCGGCGTCAACCCTTAAATCGCCGCCAGCGTCCACAAAAAGTTCAAAAAGTGGTAAAGAAGAAAGTTAAAGCTAACAGCCAGCAGCAAGGTGCGAATGGACGGCAAGCGGCGCTAACACGCCCAAAAAATCAAATCAGTCCTGCCCCAATCCCTGGTGCTACACGTCGGGTAAAATCGGGGTTAGTCATGCCATCGGCAGTAAAACCAATACCTACTGTGAAGGGGAAAATTCCTCCCTTTCGACCAGGTGCTGTGATGGTCAAAACAGTGGGGATGGAAATGCCAAAAAGAGGCCGGCGCTCATCGCGGAAAACGCGGTTAAAGCCAATGGCCAAAACTATGCTGTATATTCTGCGATTGTTGATTGTGGGTGTTGGGATGGGTGCAATTGTAGGCACGGTGTTGTCAGTATTAGACCCAGCTAATCGCATCAGCACAAATTCGACGCCACAATCTAATAGTAATGTGGTGCGATCGCAGCCACAACCTACTCAAACTCCCCCAGCCGCAGTTTCTAGCCTATACCTATCCCAGGAAATTATCCCTTTGAAAAATGCCGTGCAAAATTTGGCGGACAGCAACCCAAATCTTGCAGCCGGAGTTTTCTTAGTAGATTTAGATACTGGTAATTATGTAGATGTCAATGGCTCAACCAGTTTTCCGGCGGCTAGCACAATTAAACTGCCGGTTCTAATTGCCTTTTTCCAGGATGTGGATGCAGGGAAAATTCGCCTAGATGAAATGCTGACCATGCAACAGGATATGGTAGCTGGCGGTTCGGGAACTCTGCAATATAAACCAGCCGGAACCAAGTACGCTGCTTTGGAAGTCGCCACTCAAATGATTACCATCAGCGACAACACAGCGACAAATATGTTGATTGCCCGATTGGGAGGAATGGATGCTTTAAACCAGCGTTTCCGCACTTGGGGATTGACAAACACAATCATTCGTAATCAACTCCCAGATTTGCAAGGGACAAACACCACTAGTTCGAGGGAATTGGGGAATTTGATGGCGATTGTGAGTCAGGGAAATTTGGTGAGTATGCCATCACGCGATCTAATGCTCGATATCTTGCGTCGCACTCAGAAAGACACTCTGCTACCATCGGGTTTGGGAACAGGCGCAAGAATATACCACAAAACGGGTGATATTGGCACAATGTTGGCAGATGCAGGTTTAATAGTTGTTCCAACTGGCAAGCGCTACATAGCTGCTGTGATGGTACAACGCCCTAATAACGACCCTCGCGCCGAAAAACTGATTAGCTCAATTTCTCGTGCTGCCTACCAAGAGTTTAGCCAAAATGCTGTTACACCCAACAGTACCACAAGCACTATACCCGCAAATGGTTATCAGCCCCCTGTTGTGAGTCCTGTACCCAATAGTACGACAGGCACTGTACCGATGAATGGTTATCAGCCCCCTGTTGTGAATCCTGTACCCGCAAACGGTTATCAATCTCCAGTTATAAATCCCCAGTATTACCCTCCAAGATAATTGGCTAATTGGGATTAAAGGCACGCAACAACAAAGCTATTTCCTCAATGGTTTGTTCTCGCTCTGCTTGGGTCATCCAGCGCAGTCCACCATCATGTTTATCGAGAAAGTGAATATCTGTGGAATTAACACCCAGGATATTCAAAGCAGTGAGTGCTTCTTGTCTACGGATTTGAATAATTTCCTCGCGGGTAATCTTAGAATAATCCGCATGGGAAGCTCCACCATCCGTGACAAAAACAACCTTAACAGGCACACCTTGTTCTCGCTTGAGCGCAATTATGCCACCACAGCCGAGTACTTCATCATCTTGGTGAGGAGCAAATATGAGCGCCGATTTTTGACTAAAATCTAGTCTTTTACTGCTTTGATACATAAGCCAGTAGAACTGTAGCTTTAACTGAAACTCTCGCCAACTGTAGCTAAACAGCCACCACTTGTTGTGTAGTCCTAACCTTAAGCGATGAAGAAGATATCCTATTTTCATATTTTCTAAAGTTCCATCAAGTGAGTCGCTATTTTTAGTTTCATCCTTAAAGATAGTTAATCGCCTCAGCAGTAATAACTAACTTACTCTGGAGAACAAAAAATTTCGGGGGAGATAGGCGACAATTAAGCAGTGGTTTTAAACTTTCTGCAAAAACTTAATTTTTTTAGCTATAGTAAAAAACAAAATCCTTTAATGTAGTAACTCGCAATCCGGCTAAAAAATAGAGATATCTTGCGAACTTCCCAATGCGGCTGGTAATTTTTTCGAGGAGTGAGCGCTGTGGGAATGCCTTCTGTTTATGATTCTCGAAATAGACTTGCAGTTTTCCTGATCTACCTGTGCCTTTCTAATTCTAATAGCATCAATTTTGTCATTGAAAAATTCAATTTCTGGCATTTCCTGATGTCGGAGGGGAAATTCTTGAGCAGCTGCCGCTAGTCCGATTACACTACCCTCACTGTCATATATTCCATTTAGCTCAAAGTAGTTGCCAATTTTTTCCCACAGTTCTAAGAACTTGATCTCCTTGCCTGAATCTTTAGCAACAGCAAACATAAACTCACTTACAAAGTTGACTTGCTCTAAGTCCAGATTGAATTTTTGAGAACATTTTTTAATCATCTCTATACGTTTGATGCGATCTGGTCTATCCTCGACTGGTTGATAGTGTTGCAGAATGTTTGCACAACTGCGAGCCGAGATACCAGGTTGCCACTGGATTTGTGCCACATCTTTTAAAATTCGCATATCAGCATCAACAAACACACAAGCATCGTAAAGAGATAGAGCTTTCGCAATAACGTAGCGTTTATCGTGGTAACATCCTACACTCTGTTGGGAGTGCTTAAAAACTAGTAGCTGGGAAGACTGATTGAAATCTTGTGGTTTGTCAGTCAGGATAAGCAGTGGTTGGGATGAAAATTTTTCTAAATCTGCTGCTAAATCAACAGCGAGTTTACGATACTTTGCACCTATAGCTAGAGTACAGAAACAAAATTGCTGAAGATTCTCTTTAATCTCGTGAGTTGGAGTATTAGTCGGTTGTACGAATGGCATCATTGTTTTAAAGGTAGCTTGCTAATTCTGATGAAATATAATTTGGTATAAAACACATATTTAATATATGTATTTATCCTGACTTTTATTTTATCCGAGTATTTAACTAGATGTATGTGATTTTTATATAGTTATTATATTTTGCTTATGTAGAATAAGGGTGGTAAGTAGGTAGGCATGACAAAACCAAGCTATGTGAAGATAAATAAATAAATACGGAGAAAGAATCTACCGAGGTAACTAAAATATGGGCGCTCGTTTAAGGGTATTCCTGACTTGTGAGCAAGACAGAACTCTGTTAAAGCTTAGAGCAGCAGACCTACCACAGAAAGTCAAATAAAAAACATAATGTAGACAAGACTTTACTGCTGTATACAAGCACGTATACAGTAGTAAAGTCTTGTTGTCTTTTAACTGTTAACTTTTTTGATACCGCATTCCTGGCAGTTGGGAAATTAAACCCATAAGTTCCAACTGTAACAAAGCACCGGAAACCGAGCCAGCCGCCATGCCGGTTTGTTGGACAATAAAATCGAAGGATAAAGGATCACTTGCGAACGCATTCATTACCGTTTGCAATTCTAGGGACAAAGTTGGCAAACTTAACTGTTCTGGTGCTGTCGAAGCCTCAACTCCATCAATTTGTGGTATTGCTCCTAGCATTGTTAATAGTTCGTCTACTTCCTTAAGAATGAAGGTTGCTCCCTGACTCAGTAACTTTAAACACCCTTGGGATGGATGATCATCCAGTCTTCCAGGTAATGCATAGACATCCCTGCCAAATTCATTTGCGTAGGTAGCTGTAATTAAAGCACCAGATTTTATCGGCGCTTCCATTACCAGGATGGCGCGGCTTAAACCTGCAATAATCCTAGACCTTCGGTCTACTAGGGACTTCTGGGGCTGTTTACATCTACCAGTGTAGCCACCGGATAGCCGGTGGTCAACAAAAGCGCTTGGTTAGGGGTTGACTCTTACTAATCTTGATCTTCCTCAGTTGCCTTACAGACTTCCTGTAGCACTTCTGTAATCCCCCGGTAGCTAACTGTATAATAAGTAAGCTCTGAGGGTCTACCCATGTCCGCCAAGTTAGTCATAAAACCCGGCTCGGATAGTTTGTATTTCTCACTGGTACTCATAGGGGTACTTGAGGGCTGCCCGTTGGCACAGTATGCGGTTACTCCTGTGTAAGTCTTACCCCATTCGCCGCGCTTCTCATATTTGAACTCAAGAGCAATAGGTACACCATTATCCGCCGTAACCATTTCCCTGTGAGGTAAAACAGTGAACTCATGGGTCGGCTGATACCCAGCGATCGCCAAGGTCAATAAAACAAATGCGGGTAACTTAAACATGGGTTAACTCTTACTATACAAGCAATATAGTTGTGAGTTACCCATCCTGCCCACCATAGGATCACTTAACCTTTGATAAAATCTAACCAGCTATCCAGAGGTTTGAATAACTGCCTCGGCACTGAGTAAGATAACTCTTGGGACTTGACGCGATGCCAGCTAGTTTCCCTGGTTAGTCTGTCCGCCTCAGTTACCCTGGCTTCCCCCGTGGTGCGATCGATGGCTACTACAAAGTGAACCGGGAATCTATAGCGCTCCCATCTAGTCTCTATACCACCGACTAGGATGTTAGGGTATTTGAACTTATCAACCCCAGACTTGACCTCTACGTTGTATCCCTGGCCATTGTGGATAACCCTAATGTCCCTTTGGAACTTGGCAAATAAGGATTGTGGTAGATTAGACTTAGGGTTATCCCGCCAACCTTGGGGATCTGGTTTCATGGGGTTATTCTGCCAGTAACAAACCTCAGACCGATAGGGTAGATATTGATCAACCTGATAAACCTTGTCTAACCCGTAGGTCTTCAGATGCGCGACTAGGGAGTATTCCCAGGCATTACCACAGGCTAGGCGATCGCTAAAGGAATCCTGAAAATGATCGGAGTTTTTACTTGTGCCATTAGGCGCAATGTGTGTTATGATAGACATAGAACTTATTTGAAAAGTATTTAGATAACCCTGTGCGTAGCTAGTAACTACTCATAGGGGTTTTGCATTAGAAGCAATGCTTATGTGTCACTTGTAAATAGTCAGATTGGGGTAAAACCGAGTTCTAGGCTTTTGCGAGGACTTGAGGTTGTCTGGTTTCATAATCCTGGTGACATTATTGGCGATCGCAAAGCGTCAGGGGTCACAATAGGTTACAGAGGCATCAAAAACCCCCTAGAGGCATTTGTATCTCTAGGGGGTTCTGGGGTAATCTAGGGGGTTCTGGGGTATTTTAAGGGCTTTACCTAATCATGGGGTATATTTCCCTGATTATTACCATAGTGCGTCTGGTTTTCCCAATCCTCTTCAGGAAACCCTAATGATTCCTCTAGGCTCCCTATCTGAAAAGTCACATGGGTTATGGGGTCAGGCTGGCTGTACTGTAGCTGGTATTTCAGAAGCCCTGATGCAGTCTCAATCATTTCTCGTAGCGCTCTGACAGTGCTTAGGTCGCCAGTGACCTTAAAGGAATCATTCAAGGTATCTATGGTAACTAATGTAGTCTTTAGTAAGCTCTGGAGTTTATCCGCGTCTGAGTAGTCATCATAGCTATTAGGGTCTACGGGGGTAGTTAGAGTAGCCTTGGGGACTGTGTTAGCCTTGTAGCCATAAATCTGCCGAGATGTTACCTTATGACCCCTTACTACTAACCATTTAGCGATCGCTGGGGCTGGAATACTTTTAGCTAACTGTGCGTCTACAGCTTCCTTAATGTCATCTGGTAGTAAATCGACTACACAGGGTTTCTTGTTAGCCATTATTTTACCCTCCTAGATGATGCTGCGATTCTCTTTGTTCTCCGTTGTGCAGCTTGCTTGCGCCCTAAGACCTCTAGGAGCCTTTGTCTTTGCTCAGGGGTCAGTTTCTTGTATAAAGCTTTCTGTGCCGGGTTTAGTTTTTTATAAATAAATAGTTGCTTAGGGGTCATCAGGTATCCTTGGGTCTTTTGGTGTTGTCTGTACCCCTATTCAGTCATTTAGATATCCCCGTTGTGCGTTGGTGGTTCTAGCCAGGGAACTTAACAGCCGAGAGAAAACCCTGTAAGTTACTATCGCAATCCTTACGGTAAATGATTTCTAACCAAGTAACCCCCTCATCATTGGTCAAGGTAATAACATAGCTGTTAGTACTATCAAAATCATAGGGGCTTCTATTACTACCCCTGTCTGCCTCAACAGAGTCTACAAAGTAGTCGGGGTAGGTCTTGCCGTTTAAAATAACTGTTCCGGTATTATTCAGATGGTCTACTATGTAGCGATTGGTCATCGTATTATCCTCCGGGGTTGAATATTCCAGGGGTTCTCAAGGGGCTATGGTTAGCTGAGTCCCTTTTGAGTCCTTTTTTATAAATCCATACAATCCTTGCTGGGTAATGGTTCTAGCTGTTTGAGTCCCTTTTGAGTCCTGCTGAGTCCCTTCTGAGTCCCTTTTTGAAATGGCTGTATCCATTAGTGGGTAATGGTTGTAGCTCTCTGAGTCCCTATAGTCCCTGTTTTTTACAACATTTCTCTACTGTAGTAGTAGCTGTAGCCCCCTGTTGATTATCTGTCTCTCTCTGTAGGAAAGTTTGAAATATTATAGGGACTATAGGGACTCAGAGACCTACAACCTAGACAGAGTAAAGTTTTCAAGGGTTTCAAAAAGGGACTCAACTAGGGACTCAGAGTCCCTTTTTAGGGACTCAGGGAACTCAAAAGGGACTCAGGGGTTTAGAAGGGGGTATCATCAGGGTCAACTTCTGTACCTAAAAGTACTGCTACAGGGGCAGGGGGTAATAGGCTAGGTGCGTTAAGGATAACTTCAGGGTTAACCTGAGTAGCCTTAAAAGCCTCGGCATTCCTCCGGTTAGCTGGCTTATCCTCTGGGTAGATCCCTTTAAGATAACTCTGATAAGCAGAATAAATGTCTTCTCTGGATGCCAAATAGGGCTTGTCCTCATCAGCACCCAATAGATACATAACGGGTTTACTTGGCTGTTTACCCCCTAATAGTCTTGGTCTACCCTCTGTGTACCCTCTTTCTGCCTTCAGTATGTCTTTGATGTGGTCAGAGATGTATCGCTTCTTACTCTCAATCTCAGACCCAATAACTGCCAGGATATCTGAGGACTTAATCGCAACTGCGGGATATGTTTGCTCTAAAACATCCATTACGCCCTCAAGTGCATCTAACCAAGGCTCTCGCGCTTTATACTCTGACTGGTTGGCAACTACCAAATCTTCCTCAGTCTTGTTTAACCAGTTGCGGTAATGTGTAGTGTCGCCTTTTTCCATCTGGTTGTAAGCCCACTTGTAAAAGCCCCAGAAATCCGCCCAGTTATCCTTTACCCAATCAGTATCAATCTGCTTTTTAACATGGACAATGAATATACGGCGATCACCAGAGTAGTCCTGAATCAACCCAGTAGTGTTAGTAGTCCCAAATACTACACAAGTTCTATCCCAATCCTTAGCAACTCTGCCATAAGACGCGCGATAGTTATCAGACCTACTAGAAATGGCTTCCTTGAGGTCATCTGAGTTAGCCCCCCTGAACGCGCTGTCACACTCATCTAGGTTAACTATAATCTTGCCTCTGAGCCTTTCTACATCTTTCTTATCAGATTTCAAGGTTCTTAGCTGTACATAATATTTAGAGTTTTGCTCTGATGATGCCGGGTCTTTAGCGATCTCCCTGAGAAAGGATGTTTTTCTCTGTCCTTTCTCGGCTGACATGAGAACTAATATATGATCATGCTGACATCCTGGTTTGTAAGTTCTAGCCATAACTCCTGTGAACTGAACCAACCAGAGAAACTGCTGTAGCTCTCTATCATCCCCTGTGATGAACTCACACATTCTATTTGGGTCAAACCCATGCTTTGCCATGAACTCTTCAGGGGACACAAGATACACATTATCATTCATTAGTTTTAACCAGGGGTTAACTTTGTTATCCCTCAAGTAGTTTAGTAGTAATGAAATAAACTGTTCTTTGTTGTTTATGCCAACACCTAAAGCGCGGGTGTAAGTCATCCAAGAATCATGATAAAGCTCCTCTGGGTCAACTACTTTACCATCGCATTCAATATCCTTGGTTAAGATATTAATCTGGTATTTATATTGCAGTTCCCAGCTAGCCCACATATCAAATATTAGGGATTCTTTACCTAACTTAGAGTTATTGTAGTAAGCAAAGTGGATGATGTTTCTTAACTTCTGTATTCTACCTAGCGCATCATAATCACCTTTAGGGTCAGGAAGGCGAGACATATCACACCCTATTGTTTTCTCATATCTACTTCTGATGTATTCATCAGATTCAATGATGTCTTTATTTATCCTGGATGACTGCCACAACAGCTTGTCATAACTATCACTAGTAGTAGTCCAGTTTTTAATAGCTGCCTTCTCTGATTCCTCTAGAACTGGGTTACTCCAGTTAATATCGGCGCTTGACTGAGTATAGGTATCTGTGTTATCATTAAATATATTGTCTTCTTCTGAGTATTTTGCTTTTGAGAAGGCCATTATTTGAATCCTTGGGCATTTAGCCCTGTTGTTTGTTTACTTTGAATCTTTGGTCTTAGGGCGACCAGTTACCAGCTAGTTGCCCTATTTGGTGTCTAGTCATCATCTTGAAGGCTCAGGTAAAGCCCGATCGCATCCCTGATAATCTCTGATACTGGCTTCTGTTTTTTATTGCTTACCCGAAGTAGCTTTGCCTGAACATCGGTAGAAAGTCTTAGTGTCTGCTGTGCGTCTTGTCTTTTCATTGGTGTATCCCTTTTGCCTTACTTATAAATATTTTGTCATTTCTGAATATCAACAGTAGAATAAGGGTTTCAGCCTCTGGGTGTCCCTGATTACCACCTACAAACCTTAAGAGAATATAAAGAAAACTAAACATCTATCTAGAGGAATAGGTATTTATACTTGTGGGTTGTCTACGGGTTCCACTAGTCCCAACTTCAGTTTTATATATGTGTTCAAGGATAACCTAAGCCCAGTATCAGCCATGTATTGAATATAGTTATGTGTCAGTACATCATACTGATTATCATCGAAGCGCACAGGGATAGTTTTTCTGGATTTAGTAACCATTTGATTAACCTCTGATATCTTTGATGTCTTTGATATCATTGTAACATAGCTAACATGGTTGGGCTACCCAGAACTGGCACATTAAGGCATAAACTGGTACACAAGGTTAACCTGTTTACAATCATTCTGGTATTTTAAGATGACCTAAACTACCTTAGAACCCATTGAAAAACCCCCGTAGGTGCTAGTAGACCTACGGAGGTTTATTGGTGTCTCTGTAGACCTTAATAAGCTCCGAATAAATCCTCAAGATAAATAAGGTCATCAAGGGTTAAATCATCTGCGTCAGGGAGTTCTACAGGGTTGGTCTGAGCCATTTTATTGATTGCGACTAGCCCTTGAACATAACTAGGGAACCTATCCATACAAACTTCATTTTGTAAATAGCCATCATCATATATGGCTTGGTAAGTCATTATCTTCGGTTCCTTAGTATTTTAGAGTTCTTAATGTTGGTCTTGGTTGGGAGTTAATAGCCTCTGGGCAATGAAGTTTAAAACTTGGCTTTGTTCATTAACAGTAACTTCAATGCGATCAATGGTCTTCCGTAGTTCTACTTGGCGATCGCTTTGTTCCTTAATATCATTCCGTAGCTGCTTTAGAGATAAGCTGCCGGATGATAGCGGCCATAGAGATATTAGATTGTTTAGAAAGGGTTTTGAGTTTGAGAAAGGAGTGTTCATCTAAAGTGATTGGTAGTTTTTTGTTAGCCATAAAAATAATCCATGTGTCCTAATATAGTCAACTAGATATCCTAATATAGTCAAATAGACCTAAAGAAAAACCTCCTGGGGTTAACCGGGAGGTTTAAGAACTCTGAAGAAAGTAATATTTATAGGATTACAAAATAGTCCAGACTCTGATACCTAAATACAGTCAGATAGCCCTTAAAACTCTGGTAGTACTATGTTCCTACTAACCCCCGCGTAGTGTTCCGTAATGACTCTAGGGCTATTCCCAACCACCCTGGCGACCTCAGCAGAAGTCAAACCAGACTCTAGCATTCTAGTGATCGCAGTGTGTCTGGTGTTGTATGCTGGCCTGTAGCGATCGACTAGCCCCTGTTCAATCAACTGGGTTATTTTAGGTCGCCAGTGATACAATAGAAAGTTATGATTATTTATGACACATCCTTTGAGGCTAGGGAATACCTGATCAGTCGGTGTGCCTCTGGTTAACCCCTGAAGCAATCTAATCAACTGTGGGTTACAAGGGATTATCCGGGCTTTCTTAGTCTTGGTAGGCTTCCTAGTTTTTAACTCAAGGTAATAAGTAGCATTTATGGTAATACTGCGGTAGTCTGGGGTCATCTGTTTCCACTGTAGGGCGATCGCTTCACCAGTCCTGCAACCAGTCAGAAACAGAAAGCGCACAAATGATTCATAATGGCTACCCTGGAAAGACTCAAGGATAGCTAACATTTCCGAGTGAGTAAATGGGTCAATATGATGCCCCTTGGCCACCTTAATGCTTTTAGATAACCCAGTAAACTTATTGGTCGCTATTAGTCCCTGAGACTTAGCCCAGTCCATACAGGCGCTCAGATGTATTATTACCTGCCTAGCGGTACTGGGTGGCCTGTTTCTCATTATCCAGTCCCTAACAGCCTCGGCATCATCAGGGGACTGATGGGGTACTGTAGCTATTAAGCGCTTCCAAGTGCCTTCATAAATCTTATGGTGGGTCGATATTGCTACCGAGGTTTTCTTGTGATCACTAAATAGCTGCCAAAGTTCACTAAGGGTTAACTGTGGTGTTAGTTGGGTTTTAGTGGTTGCCTTGTAGCCGCTTGGGTCAAATCTGCCCTTGGCTATACTGTCCTCAATGTCCCAGGCTAATCTCTGGGCTTGCTTAAGACTACTGGGGTCATCAATGGCTAACCCAGTGGATATGTAGCGACTGGAACCATTAGCGATCGCTCTGGGTAATCTGAGTCTATAGTGACCCCTGTACTTCTCAATACCAACTGTACCTGCTTTTGCTTTTACCAAAATAGCCACCGAATAGCCAAGTAGCCCCAAAAGCCCGTATAGTAACCATTAGAAGGCTTGGATATCCAGAAGGCGAAGCCTTGCTTCCATTACCAGGATGGCGCGGCTTAAACCTGCAATAATCCGGTTGCGGCGGGGAAAGTGAGTGCGATCGGGTGGGGTTTTTGTGGGGTACTCACTCACGACTAACCCGGCTGTCAAAATTTGCTTGTAGAGATCCCGATTTTTATGTGGATAGATGACATCTATACCAGTTCCTAAAACTGCGATCGTGCGTCCACCTGCTTTCATGGCGGCGACGTGGCTTTCTGTGTCAATTCCCTCTGCCATCCCAGAAACAACTGTAAAGCCATTTTTAGCCAAAGCTGTACTAATTTGGTGAGTCCAACGGATGCCGTATTCTGAGGGTTGGCGTGTTCCGACAATCCCAACCATCGGTTTTTGTCCGAGATTTTCTTGGAGTTCGACTTCACCGCGATAGTATAAAATCGGTGGCGGACTTGGAGTTTCCAGCAATAAGCGGGGATAATCGGCATCTGCTGGTGTCCAGAAATGGGAATTTTCCTGCTGGTGCTTGATGAATAGTTGTTCTGGGTGCAAACGCGATCGCTGTTGTACTACTTTTTCTAGTGTCTGAAAACCAAAACCCTCTACTTCTCCTAACTGTACCTTGGTAGCGTTCCAAGCCGTTGCCAGTGTACCAAAATGCTGTTGCAGCCGTCGCAGTAATACCGGGCCAATTCCAGAAATTTGCGTCCAAGCTAGCCAATATGCTCCTTCTTCTACCACGGTTCCATCCTCACGCCTACTGGATTAAGTATTCCCAAATTAGGGCTGACTGTTGATATAAAGGGGGAGTGGAGGAGATGGCAAAGTTTCTTACAGCTATTTTTAGGTAAATAGACCACGCAGTAAGGGCACAGCATTGCTGTGCCCCTATGACAGATGTGGTTCAAATACTTGAATTCTGCTGTAAAACATGGAAGTTGAGCTTTTGAGGTTGAAAATTGAGCCTTTTAGTATTAAATATTGACTCTTAACTCTTGACTATTGACTCTTGACCATTGACTATTGACTATTGACTATTCGACTATCTTCTGTGATGAAATATTTCTATCGTCTTTTAATATGCCTATCTGGGTGCTTAATATTTTTACTGCTGCATAGTGTCTTTGGTTTGTTGCCGAGTTTGGCTGCCGAAAAGATTGTTTTCAGGTATGGATTGTTTGAGCAATCGATCCCGGTGGCAGATATACGCAACTATGCCGAGACGCAAAAGGTTTCTGCCGATCTGCAATCTTTCTTAGGTTATCTCAGCGCTAAGGATAAACAGAAGTTCCGAGATACTCTTCAGGTGAAAATGCCTCTTGATATTGCGGCTTTAGATAAGCTGATAAATACAGGAATAGGCAAGCAAATTTTATCTTTTGCTTCCCAAGGGACTGTCTTTCCGGCACGCTCCGCGATCGCCCGTCCTGATCAAGGCAGTATACAAGCCCTACGAGCTGCCATTATCTTAGGAGCAAAATCACCAGAAGGTCTAGGAGTAATCAGCTTTCTAGAAGCCTATCCTAGTAATCAACTAGTTGTTGACGTGTCAAAAATTCAGAAGCTAATCAGCATGGCAAATTCATCTTCTAGTTCTGCTGATGCACCTCCAAAAGACAATGTAAGTTCTTCACCTTTAGGGCAAATTGCACTACAATATCAGATACTTGCTACCCAAGGTAAACAGTTCTCAGGTTGTTTATTTGGCGATTCTATTTCGGCTGAACTTGGTAATACCCTTGGGAGTGGTAATTTTAATTTTGGGTTAAATGGTCTGAGTACAATCTCTTTACTGGAACAACTGAAAAGTTTAATTCCTACCAAGGTGAAATGTGAAAAAGCGATTATTGCCATAGGTGGAAATGATGCTTGGTATGGAATTAGTGATGAATTATTTAGCAAAAACTTGCAAGAGGCGATCGCACTTATCCGCACAATGGGAAATAAAGAGATTTTTCTGATTCCGGCTTTTTATTCAACAGTTGCAGCAAGCTTAGATGCAACTGTATCAGCCCCACTTCCTAAAGTTGAGCAAATTAATGTTCTGATTAATCGAGTTGCTGAAACCGAAAAAGTGCCAGTTGCAGCCGCAGGACTAGCACCCTTGTATGAAAATAATGTTCTCAAAGAAAATTTGACCAGTGATGGCGACCATCTGAATGCAGAGGGTCTAAAAATTTATCGACAAGCATTATTACAAATCCTGGGTAATACCAATTCTTTATGAAGCTGCGCTAAATAAAGCTTCAAGGATAAAGTCGTAGGAAGTTACACAAGCAATCATTTCAGGTGTAATTGCTTTGAGAACGTCAGTTAACTTCTGCTGTAATTGTGCAAGAGTTTTACAGTTTTCCCATTGGAGTTTTGATTTGAGAAGTTCCCAAAAACGCTCAATTGGGTTGAGTTCAGGAGAGTGTGGAGGTTGAAAAATCGGGATAATGTTATCAGGATAATCAAGAGTTTTGGCTTTGTGAAACGACCCTTGATCAAACTGGATAACCGCGATATCATCACCAAGCTCGGCAGATACTAATTCCAAAAAGTGTTGGAAACAATCAGCATTGAGGTAGGGAAACTCGTAGAAAAAGCTATAGCCACTAAGCGGCTCTACAACACCGTACAAATAAAAATTCTCACGCCGCCACTGGCTTTGTCCTAAAGGTTTAATTCCTTTTGCAGTAATTAAACGTCCAGTAATTGTTTTGAGTCCTAAACGAGTTTCGTCTTCACACAGATACCTTAGGCGCTTAGAATCTCCAAATTCTGACTGCAAAAACTTGAGTGCTAAGGGAAGTTTTTTTTAAAGTGAGACTGACTTAGAGGGTGCTGTTTAGTGCTTTGAGTACGAGGAACTTTCAATTTGGCTTGCAGTTGATAGCGAACTAGCTGATACACCGTTTTATACGCTATGTTTAGTCCTAATTCAGTATTGAGCCATTGTTGAATTTGACTATAGCTGTGAAATCCTTGTGGCTGGCACAATCTTTGTTTTAAACGCTCCAAGTTTTCTCCTTGAACAATCGGCTTTTTACCTGGGGCTTGTTTCACTGACAGTAAGCCTTCTCGTCCCCCATTCTTATACTTTCTTATCCAACGAGTTATGGTTGCTTGGTCACGTCCTAGACGCTCTGCGAGCGCCTGCCTACTTGTCACTTGTCCACTTTTTAACCAGTAGAGCATTTGTAGGCGTTCTTTACTACTTGCTTGTGTGACATATTTAAGGGCTTTTTCCAATTCTTCTTGGCTCTCTTCAATCTCAATAAGCAATCTCATACCCATAATGCTTTTACCAAATGCACCCACCTCATATTTTGGCGCATCTTCATACAGAATTGGTATAAGTAGGTCAATCTAATTAAACATAAAACGCTCTCTAGATAGATATCCGAGTTCTCAAAGAAGTCGGATATCTGGGAATTACGAATTACGAATTACGAATTATCACCTTTAGTCTTTCCAATTCAAAAACCGAGCATAAATATAAGCGATCGCTTCATCAAGCATTGTCCGTACACCTTGGCTAGAACCCCACCATTTCTCTGGATTGTAATCTTGCGTTTTGGCAGCAATCACACCAACTTTGATATCAGGATTCAGTAATTTTTTGAAAATTAGCCAACTTCTACGGGTATGAACATCCAAAGAAAAAAGATTAATTGATTCTACCTGTAAATTGGAATTGGATAGCCAGCGATAAAATTCAGCAGCAGATGCATAACTACGATCCTTAATCACGAAAGGTGTTGGAACAGCTACCACTTTTTCTGCTTCTAAACCGAGTTTGATGAAGGTGGCAACTGACACATCTGCAAAGTTATTGTATCCAGTCAGATAACTTCCTTTTCCTAATGTACCTCCGGTACTAATTATTTGACGATAAGAACCGTTTTTAAATTCAGTCAATGCTTCTTCTATAGCGTAATCTGGTAGCCATCCTTCCACAACTAATACTTCTGCTGATTTGATCGGGGAAGTTACGGCAAGAAAAGAGTGTATATGAGTAATAGTGAAAAATATCAAAGAAGCGATCAAAGCGATCGCAATCGCCCACCCCTGAGCCGTAAGTGTCCACATTTCTTGGCGTTTTATTAGTTTTATCTTAGGAAAATTTTGACGCCGGCGATTTTTGGTCTGCATTAAACCTTAGCTAAACGTTGCTCTTTCAAGTAGGTGAAGACAGACTTATCTCCAATATCAGCAGGAATTGCTTGCACTGTCTTTCGCAGCGCAAACACCAAAAATAACGTCGCCCAAATTCCTAATAAAACACTTTCCCCCTGAATTGGTAAAACTCGCACCAAATGTCCTAATAATAGTAGCGGGACTATTAAGGTTAATACTTTGGTTTCCAGGCGATTGAAACAAAAAGCCTCTTTAAAATAAATACCTGTCAAAGCAACGAAGATAAAACCAACTCCAAATAAGGTAAGAGGCTGATTGTAAACAGTGAGAGCCAAAGGTTTACTACTAGAGATTGCTAGAATCACTGATGCTATAGTACCGATCGCCCAAAAAACTTGCAACATTCGGTGCATTGATGCCATGTAGATATGAATAGTAAATAAACTTACACCAAGAGCGAGACTAAAACAAGCATATAGAGGTGTAAGTGCGGTAAAAACAGTCGGGTTATTGTTGAGCAAAACTAAAGCGCTACCTATGGCAAAGCTCAGTGCTGCTACCATTAACCCAGCGCGGTAGATAATTACGCCAGTGCGATCGCTCTGAGTAATTGTAAATTCCCCAAACTGACCTTGATAAACTTCTGGTGGATGTAGTGTTTGCGTAGTCATGGTTAAAAATATAGTTAGGATTTACTGATAGAGTACAACGGTAAATTGCTGAAGGGTTACTTTTACTATTATCGGCAATCAGACGAACTTAGTGTGACAATCCCTAAATTCTTTTACAAAAGTGTAGAAGCTTGCTCGGTTTGTCGTCAGATATCGCTCTTTATGGAGGATGTGCCATCGCTTGTAAAAATAATTTCCACTTAAGTCGATAGCGATCGCACTTTTTTTCCGACTCTTGCAACTTTAGAGACTTGTGTTCTAATACAATAAAAGTCAATAGGTCACTCCAGCACCATCATTACTTATGGTGAAATCAGACCCCCGTCAATTGCCTAGCAGTGCTGAACTTCCTTGTTCAGACGATACCCCTGTGGATAACGAAGACCAGAACTTTATTCCTAACTTGCTTCTCTTCTTGCTGCAATATATTTGGGCAAACCGTAATGACTGGTTTTTCAGCGTGGATATGGGCGTTTACCATACCACAGGGGTTAGTCCACTTGTGCCAATTGTACCAGACGGATTTTGAGCTTGGGTGTAGAACGCCCCAAGGCAGGGAAATCTCGTAAAAGTTATCTCCTCTGGGAAGAAGACTACATTGTACCTATCTTGGCTTTGGAAATTGTCTCTTTAACTCCGGGTGGAGAATACGATAAGAAATTAGACATTTATGCCAAGTTAGGTGTACTATACTACATTATTTACAATCTAGAGTATTGGCAATGCGTTAGCGAAGCGGCTCCTTCGGAGCTTCGCCACCAACCCTTTGAAGTTTATCGCTTAGTAGATGGTAGCTATCAATTGCAAATTGGTGAACCATTTTGGATGCCAGAAATTAGTTTGGGAATCGGGCGATCGCAATACATCTCTGGTAATATCCAGCGTCAGGTTTTGTATTGGTATGACCAACAAAGAAATCGCTATCAAACTTCAGAAGAATAGCTTGAACTAGCGCAAAAACAACTTGAGCGTTATCGTCAACAATTTGGGGAACTTCCAGAATAAGCAAAGCATTAGTATTAAGATAAGGACTTCTCGGCTTCTAGCAAAAATAGAATTGTACTTGCTGTGAGATGAAGCTGGTAAGCAGCAAAGTATTGTGGAACAGTAAGTGGCTGAGAACCTTGACCATGACCTGCATTTTTATTTCTCATAGTAGGAACTCCACTTTCAAGATTTGATTTTAGTGAGGTAAATTGAGTCTGTAAGTAAGGTTGAATCAAATTGTTCTGGAAGCAAACATTAATAAGATTTTTCGCCGGATCTCCAGGTTGATAAATCCAGCCTCGAATATCACAAATAGTTTTCATAGTACTCTCGAAAGATTTGAGGCATTCAACAAGGCATTCCTTGTATCGTCCATGCCGATAATGTTCGTGTGCTTTCAAAAATTCCTCATTTGCTCCTTGAAATCGTGTATCACTTAGTAATTCTAAAACTGGCTTCACTGCTTCAGCGTGGATTATTTGAGAGTCAACTCTAATAATTTCACCTGACTCATACTGATAGCCTACCCCGTGTTCTCTAAATCTATAGTTCAATTCTTTAATTGCTTCATCAGGTGTAATTTTTGATTTAGTTATACATCGTAAGCTATCATCCCTGTATGCTCTATCAATCAATTCAAAGCTTAACTCTACAACATCAAGTATCTCTTCTATGACCTTAGTTTCCAACATAAAATCAAATATAGGACTAGTATTTGATTTCTGAAAAGATACGTAGGGTGTGTTAGCGACAGCGTAACGCACCATCATCAACGGTTTGGTGCGTTACGAACTGCGTTCTAACACACCCTACAATACCTAATTTTGTTCAAAAATCAAATATGATTCCTATACATCTTGGATGTAACCATTGCTCAATATTTTTTTAAGCCATAATTTGCCATGTTCACGGCATAAAATATCGTGTATATTCTGGAAGCTCTGTATTGTTTGCAGATTTCTATGCTCACCTATAGCATCGTTCAGAATATGAATAATTTGTACGCGAAGCTGTTTAGAGATATAGTCATATCGATAAACATCAAGGAATTCTCCCATAAGTCTTTTTTGGCGTTTTGAGTATATATCGTAGACCTTCATACTTGATAAACCTCTATACAATACATATATACTATACTAGTGTTAACTATGTTGTATGTAGTGGATTTTCACTTATCTTAAATACGTGCAAATGGAGTTACAGACTAGCATAGCGCACCAATACAAGCTTTAGTATGTAAAAATAGCTACATATATAGCCGACTTTTTCCCCGACTCTTCAAACTACATCATATAAAACTGCCGACTTCAAGCGACTGACAAAACGAAGTGCGATCGCTTAGTTTTATACTATGTGTTATGCCGCTATCTTACGCACCCTACCAGATTGAAGCTTATTCCCTCACATCACAAACTAATCTTTTAAATAAAGACAGAGAAATAATAGTTGTGTTTAACAAAGTTTGCGCTTCATTAAAATCAGCATCACCTGTAATAAAAAAATCTGCCCCGGCTGCAATAGCACAAGTTAAAAACTTTGCATCTTTCCTATCTCTGGGAAAATCAACCTCCACATCCACATTAATTAGTGTTGTCACTGAATCAATTAAATAAACCCATCTTTCGTATTGTGCCTCAGTTAATTTTAAACGAGGACGCTTTAAAACTTCCTTATACTCTGCTACAATGTCTGCCGATACAACCCACTCAAAAGCAGAATTAGCAATCACAAATAAAATTACTGCCTCTGGATTTTTATCAGCTATAGCAGCAGAGACAACAATATTAGTATCAATAATAATTTTCATTCTCCCCGTCTATAAGCTTCAATTTCTGCTGCTATTTCTTCCTCAGTCAAGGGATTATCTGCGTGTATCGCTTGTATTTCTTTGAATAACTTTTTTAATTCTTCTGCTAAAGTAACCCTTTGATTATCATCTGCCAAAATAATCACCTCAACTCTCTGTCCTGCTTGAAATGGTAAATCAGATAATACTAACTGCTTTGGATCTGAAATGGTGATATATGTTTTATAAGCGTTCATGATTTATCTTGTTACTCAACTTTTATCTACCCTTCTTCTAACAATTTCGCCACATTCTCTGCAATTCTCTCTTCTAACTTTGTAAAGTTGTCTTAGAGGATATTTGAAACCCAAATTTTCTATAACCAACTTTTTACCCAACTTTTCCAACTGCATAAGATAAAATTGCCGACTTTAGCCGACTGACAAAACAAAGTGCGATCGCTGTATTTTACCGATATCCTTTGGCCAGATTTTAACAGAAGACCTTTTGCAAAAGTCCCAAACACCCCAGCCTTAATCCCCTCCTTGCTTGCGGGGCAGGGAGACAAAGCGTAGCTTTGGCGGGGTGGGGTTCTTATTTCTGATAGTCTAGAGAAGCATTTTATCAGGTTTTGTTGAGCTACCAAAGTCGCGATCGCCGTTTTAGTCAAGTTAAAGCTTCAGTGTCAGCTTAGTGTACCAAACACCAGACATCGCCTAAAAATTAAACCGAACAGTTTTTGCGATCAGGGGATAAAGTAAAAGCACCCACATTACCACGAGGTATATGAGCGCTAATAAATGAAAATCATTATCGAGGATAATCTATCTGCTATGACAGACCGAAGTAACTATAAGAATAGCAGCCACTGGGTAAATAAACTGCAAGGGTAGTTACAAATGTTTTGTTAAAAATACTACTTCCCGTAAATGCGATGCTTGACTTAGCCAAAATTCAATCGATTGCTCAATCCTATTCTCCTCAAGAACTCTTTGCAGCCTTGGTTTGGCAGCGTCGGTTCAATGAGTTTGATGGCGAAGAAGTGATTACTGATCTTTCCAACCACAGGAATTTATGGGCAAGCTTTCTGTTCACAAAACCAATCTTTGCACCAGATGAAAACGGTTTAAGCTTTGGTGGTATGGTTGATACCCTGCTTGCAATGGCTCTTACTGTAAATTATCTTACCGAAGATGATGCCTACGAGAAGGTTCAACCACTGTGGTCTATTTACCTGAAAATTGCTGTAAAATGCGCGTTGTTATCCAGCGAGTTAAATCATCTCAAGTTACCGTTAACGGTGAAATTGTCGGCAAAATTGGGCGGGGGCTAAATTTACTTGTGGGTATTGCCAATACCGATACTGATACTGAAATCGACTGGATGGTGCGTAAGTGCTTGGAATTGCGGCTGTTTCCTGACGAGGAAGGAGACAACCGTTGGCAAAAATCTGTACAAGAAATTAGCGGCGATTTGTTAGTAGTCAGTCAGTTTACCCTTTACGGGGACTGTCGCAAAGGTCGCCGTCCTTCTTTTGACCGTTCAGCCACTCCCCAATCAGCAGAAGATTTGTATAATCGTTTTGTTACCAAGTTAAGAGCTAGCGGTTTGCAGGTGGAAACAGGTCAATTTGGTGCAATGATGCAAGTTACAATTGAAAACGATGGCCCTGTGACTTTGATACTTGAAAAAGAGGTATTTTAAGTATATATACTAAAAAATAATCACACTAGCCTATAGTACAGTGCAGTTCTAATTGGTGAGAGAATATTAAATTAACCATCACAAAAGTTTAAATTCATTCATCATGGCGAAAATCCAGTTTTCTAAAGGTCTTGACGAAGAAGTAATTCCAGAGGTGCGCTTGACGCGATCGCGCACTGGCGATAGTGGTACAGCGACGTTTATTTTTACGAATCCAAAGATTTTAGATCAAAGTAGCACCGAAGATATTACCGGGATGTACTTGATTGACGAAGAAGGGGAAATAGTTACCCGTGAAGTTAAGGCTAAATTTGTTAACGGGAAACCGGAAGAATTAGAAGCACTTTACGTGATGAAATCAGCCCAAGAATGGGATCGCTTTATGCGCTTCATGGAGCGGTATGCTGAAGAAAACGATCTGGGACTGAGCAAAGCTGAAAAATAGGGCATAGGGCATTGGGCATTGGGCATAAGTAATTATTTTCATGTCCAATGTGCTATTTCCCATGTCAAATTACTCGTTATCAAAAGTTGAAAGCTTAACCGATGACACAACAACCCCACCCAGACTCGCCGATAATTACGGTAACTTGCGCTGTGGTTACTGTCAGCGATACACGCACTTTTAAAACAGACAAAAGTGGCCAGCTAATTCAGCAATTACTCCTTGGTACTAACCATACTGTAGGAGCCTATACGATTATCAAAGATGAACCAACACAAATTCAAGGGCAGATAGAAAATCTTGGTAAAAGCTTAAATTTAGATGCTGTAATTTTCAATGGTGGTACAGGTATTGCACCAAGAGATACCACCTACGATGCCATTGAAAAGTTGCTGGAGAAAACCTTACCGGGATTTGGTGAGTTATTTCGTTTTTTAAGTTATCAAGAAATTGGTTCGCGGGCGATCGCTTCTCGCGCCGTTGCTGGTGTTTATCAAAATAAATTAATCTTCTCGCTTCCTGGTTCCAGTAATGCTGTGCGACTAGCGATGGAAAAATTGATTTTGCCGGAACTCACTCACTTGGTAAGTCAGGTTTGTCGGGGGGTGAAATGAGCAGCCTTTCAGAACGTTACTATAATAACTTTTGTAAAACTAACACATCATGCATTGAACTCATCACTTCTATCATTACATTTTTAGCCTATCTAGAATTATAGTGAAACGGATGAAATATTCATATCAGGTCAGCAATGGAGCCTATTCAGTGGAATTGGATGATTGCTCACGGCATCACTGCATTTTCATACTTTGGCATCCCTACAGTAATAGGGGTTTTCTTTGCCAAAACTAAGACAACTATCCCTTCTAAGTTTTGGCTAGCCTTTTTCTTATCAGGTGGATTTGTACTATTTTGCGGATTTCATCACCTTCTGGCAGTATTTGAGCCACATTCGCCAGTGTCGCTGTTGCACTTGGGGGTACTTGATGTAATGGCGTTTATTTCCTTGTCTGCTTTACTCTACCTGATGCCAACCGCTTATCAAATTGTCGAGGCGATCGCCAGATATCAAGAAGATAACCGCGAACTTGAACGCAGCCAGCAGATGCAACGGCTATTTCTAGATCATGGGCCATTTGCAGCCTATATCAAAGATGAGCAATCTAGAATGCTCTACTACAACCAGGAGCTACAGTCTAGATTTTCGATAGATTCACAAAAATGGTTGGGGAAAACGGATATTGAATTCTTGCCAGATCCAGAACAGGGGCGGCAGGTAATGGAAAATGATCAATTCGTTTTGAAGACTCTACGCCCCTTGAAGCTGATTGAAGAGGTAAAGACACCTGGTAATGATCAGTCGTCCTACTGGTTATCGTTTAAGTTTCCCTTTATCGATTACGCAACGGGCGCTAACCGCATCGGTGGGTTCAGTATCGATATTACAGAATCCATAGAAGCAGAGCGATCGCTCACTAACCTAAATCAGAACTTAGAAGAAAAAACACTGAAATTAGAGGCAAAAAAACGAGAACTTATATATCTCTCAGATATGGCGGATATGCTTTATTCTTGCGAGTCTGAAGATGAGGTATATAAAGTGGTAGCTTTAACCTGTTCCAAGCTGTTTCCTAATATGAGTGGTTGTATATGTATAATTTCTAATTCCAAGAATTATGTTCAAATGAATAGTATTTGGGGAGGCGAAAAAAGCAGTAAAGAAATATTTTCACAATCTGAGTGTTGGGCATTGCGGAGAGCGAAATTCAACCTTTTATTGCCTCGTAACTCAGGACTGATGTGCAGCCACTTAATACAGCCTGTTAGTGGCGCACATTTGTGTATTCCTTTGTTTGGACAAGGCGAAGTAGTTGGCATTTTACACATCCATGCGCTTGAAGAAATCAGCCCAGAAGATCAAGAAATTAGTGAGATTATTGCTAGAACATTAGGCTTTGCACTGAATAATCTATCGATAAAACAACGTCTAACCCATGATAACTTGCGGGATGGGATGACCCAACTATTCAATCAAAACTATATGCAAACCATAACGGAACAGAGGCTAGCGGAAGCTGAACGGTTGGGACAACCTCTGAGTGTTATTTTCCTTGATATCGATAACTTCAAATCTTACAACTCGCGCTATGGGCATGTGACTGCCAACATTGTTCTTAAGGGATTAGCAAAACTGCTGTTAAAATCTATTCGCTCCTTTGACATTGCTTGCAGATGGGGTGGTGAAGAATTTGTAATTGTCATGCCTAATATGACGCTAGAAACACTCAGGAAACGAGTAGAACAACTAAGGCTAGATGTTGAACAAATGCAATTGAAGGACGGCGATCAGATCCTCGAAAGGATCACCGCTTCCTTTGGAATAGCTGTATCAGAACCAGGGATTACAATTAAGGATTTTCTGAATCGGGCAGATCAAGCGATGCTTGAGGCAAAGCGAACAGGGAAGAATCGGGTTATTGAGTATGCAAATACTTATAATTAATTCAGATTCTACCGCTCCCCTTATAATTGGAGCCTTTAATTTAGAGGCGCTCTGGTATTTCGCAATAACCCTCCAATATTGGTAAATTCAGGAGTATTATTCAAAGCTCTTAGGGAATTTGTATTAGCTTTGTCTACAATGGTATTGTAGGCATTAATTGCCTGATTGAGTTTAGTCAGATTGACATCGTTCTGGTTTGTTACTAGACCGTTGAGGCTCAAGATTAAATCGGTTGTGGATAGAGCATCAGCCCCTGCTAACCCCAGCCTTATGGAAGTATTCGCAGCACTAGGATCAACTCCGGCTGCCAACACAAATGCTAGAATAATGTCTGCATTATTAGCCTTATCCCGTGGACCAACTATTTCAAAATTAAGTATTTCCCCATTAGGTTTCTTGAATGTAACAACCTTTCTTACAGTTTCTATTAATGAACTATTAAGGGTTTGGGCTTGAAGAGGAAGTATAGTTGCGTTACCACCAATTTGAACAGAAATAGAGCCTTTGACACGTAGTGTAGTAATTGCAGTCCTTACATATCCAATGGCAGCCGCTAGAGTGGAAAAACTTTCTCTCTGACCACTACCTGTTAACAACGATCCCCCACCAGGAACTAGCGCTTGAGTAGTATTCACAATTACAAAAACCCGACCAGGAACTGGCGCTTCAGTGCGATTCACAATTAGAGGAGCCACCGCCCCAACCAAAGCTGCAAGTTGTTGTTCTGTGAAACCGCCAGTTTGTAAGGTCGCAACAGCGTTTTGTGCAGATGTATTCAGAATTTTTTGAATATCTGGCGGCACAGTAATTTTAAATATTCCACCACTATTAGTCACTGTAATGTTGCCAAATTTTGTTGTGCCACCATTTTGAAGAGTGACAGGCACTGAAAAAATAGTACCACTTGAGGCACCGGAGTTATTACCACTTGTATGACCACTGATTCCCTGACTGTCCGTCTGCCCGATCGGGAGAGGGATGGCTTGGTTTGGCAATTGCCAAGCACTCAAAAGCAGAGGACTCAGACTCAGAGCAAGGATTAGAGACTTGATTTTGATCATAGTGATTCTCTCAAAATAAAGGGATTTACTTGGGCAAGAAATTGAAACCATAGCTGACACTCAAAAGTACGGCACTACCACCAGCAGTCCGATCCGTCAGGTCTAAACCTTGAAGCTGAATCGTCAGAGGAATAGTTTGAACAGGAACGAAAGAAACCCCAGCGTTTAAAGCTACTCCACTCCAAGATGCACCGATACCTACTTGAGGATGAACTTGCAAACCCACGCCTCCAAATATCCCAACTTCGTCATTTCCTGAACGGAAGTTGCCGCCTCCCACTCCTACGGTAAGTGCCAATGGCATCTGATTTTGAGCATTGGTAGGTTGCAACAGGGAGACACTTGTAACTTCACCATAGACACTAGAATCAGCCACTCCTTCATTCCCATACTGGGCAAAGGTATTCCAGCCAACAGCAGCCGCAACTTGATTGGTAGTACCAGCATAGATAACACGGTGGGCTTTGAGATCGAAACTTCCATTATCACCAAAGTTTTTGATACTACCTTCGTTGAAGGCGACTTCTAAACCGATTGACTTCTGGCTATCTCCCAAACCAAAACCCGCACTGATACTCCCATCCAAACCACCATTGCCATTGCGCTCTTTGCGAGTTGCTCCTGCTGCTTGCACGAAAAAGTCTCCCCAGTTAGCTCCGAAAGCACTGGGAATGCCAAAGCTGAGGCTAGGAGTATAGGTTTGTTTACCACCTATGCCTCCAAACAAAGGCTTAATTTTTAGCCTTTGACGTAATTCACGATCATTTAATTGAGTCTGAGAGTCAGCAGAGGGAGTTTGAGCTTGTAATAGAATTTTATGATCACCTTGGTTTGGTGAGATCATAAGCATCTGTGCTGGACTGAGATTTGAAGAGTTTACTCTCGGAGAAACAATCGTTTTTTGGGTTTGAGTGTTGGCTAATTTAGTTAAAGATACATTCTGTTGTTTTTCAAAAATAATTTTCTGCTCTAAAAATGGAGTCTGTTGTTCTTGAAAAACAATATTATCTTCAGCAACTGCGGGATTGACTGAAATAGCCATTAATGTTGTGAAGGTAGTTACCAGACTTGCCCCGAAGATATAGCAAATATACTTAACAACAGTCAGTTGATAAATCTTGTTGCTGTTGGACTTTTTTTGTTTTTTATCCACTTAATCCTCCTCAGACCTAAATAACTCTGTGGTTCATCGAAATGTATACTAAATCTGGAATTTCATCTTCATGAGTTATCGTGAAATCGCCTTTAGGGCGTTTATAGTGCTATATTCCACACTTAAGTACTGACTAGGTACTCAGTAAGTTTTGTATGGACTTACATCATATGAGCAGATATGTAATAGTGACAATAGTGACAAGATTAGTAAATCATAAAGTTTTTCTCAAGGGCGATGCCTTGGTTGGGCTGCGCCTACGCTAATTAGACTTGCAGTACAATCTAGTACTAAAAAATACTACAGCGAACTTACGAGGTTCAACACCTGTAGAAACTTGAAAGCGAACCGTATTGGAAGTGGTAGAGCCTTAATTCATGATTCCTAATAAAAAAACAACTCCCTGAAGATGTGGGAGTTGTCATTTTAGATTCTAGCAGTTAGTTTTTCAAAGGATTCAGAATGGAGCGATGCCTGGGTTGGGCTGCGCCTACGCCAAACAGATAGCAGCCAATATAGCAGCGATGACATAAAATACTCCAACCACCTGTAATTCTGACCAGCCAGTTAGTTCTAAATGATGGTGTAAGGGTGCCATTTTGAAGAGGCGCTTGCCTTTGCCATCGGGGCCTTTAGTAGCTTTGTAATAACTTACCTGTGCCATCACCGAAAGAGTTTCTACGAAGAATATACCACTGAGAATGAACAGCGCTACTAAGGTGTTTGTCAATAGCGCTACAGCAGCCAAAGCTCCTCCCAGTGCTAAAGAACCGGTATCTCCCATGAAAACGCGGGCTGGATTACGATTATGGGCTAAGAAACCTAAGCAGCCACCACTTAAAGCAGCACAGAAAACCATCAACCCAGGTGCTGTAGGTGCGATTAAGGCGCCTAATGCCAAAAGTGCGATCGCTACTGTTCCTGCTGCCAAGCCATCAATACCATCTGTTAAATTAGTTGCATTACTTTCTGCAACTAGTACAAAACCTGCTAAAGGCCAGAATAAGAATCCCAAGGGTAATGTAAAACTTACCCAAGGCAAAGCAATATTTGTAATATTAGAAGGTTGATTAAACATCAGCCATACACAAAACACAGCCGCAAAACCCACCTGCAAAGCCAGTTTCGTTTGGGGAGATATACCTTTATTTGATTTCCGGCGCAGAATTTGCCAATCGTCGAGCCAGCCAATCAATCCGTAGCTGATTGTCAATGCCGAAACTGCAAGCACCTCTGTAGCAAAGTTAGATAATATACAGGCAATTATCACACCTACAGGTACAAAAAATATACCTCCCATTGTTGGGGTGCCTGCTTTTTTCAAATGGGCTTGGGGTCCATCTTCGCGAATTATTTGTCCAGTTTTGAGTGCTTGAAGTAGGGGTATTACCCAATAGCCCACGACACCTGAACCCAGCGCACATAATAATAGTGGCAGGGTTAAGGACATACTTTGCCAGGGTAGCCTATTGGCGATCGAATCCAAATAAAATGCTGTTGTACCTAGCCCGATGGCTAATAAAGAGGCTAGAGCGATTCCAGAAATATTTAATCCTTGCTCAGGAGATAATTTAGCGTCCACAGAAGTTTCCCTTCACTCCACACTTAATAAAACTGAATACCAGGAACTAGGGATACAACCAAGTCCCTAGCCTGAAAAGGCTAATCCTCAGCGATTCCTATATCGTCATCATCATCATCATCAAGGTCGTAGCCAATTCCATCTTCTACACCCATTAAGGAGTCTATTCCTTCTGCGTCAGTTTGAAAATCCGGTTCGTGAATGTCACGCGCGATGATCCGACCGTTGGTTTGCAACCAGTCCAACAAAGAGGACTCTAACTTTAGGGGGATGACATCGGCTCGTTGGTTACGGAGTTCTTCACGTAATGGAGAGTTCAACATATCGAGTGAGGACAAGAAAAGGTTTACGTAAGTTGACATTTAGAGTCTATCACTTGACATGGATTTATTTAGTTATCTTTTCAACCCTTCAGTTGATAAATCCGCATTCAGATAGAAATTTTTTTATTTAATAGGCGTATGGCTGACGTCAAGCGATTATTAGTAATTTTTATGGTTCTACACATAGGCGATGAATATCTTGTTTATGCTGAGGGAAAGTGAGTGATTTTTGAGGTGACAGGCGATGATGGGAAAAGCGGCTCTTATAGATGCGATCGCACTTACAAATCGCGGTCTATTGGCGACCGAAGTACAGAAACAGGCTATCTTAGCTGCGATCGCCAATTTGGAAGACTTTAATCCTACACCCCGTCCGGTGGAAGCTAGTAATTTGCTAGATGGCAATTGGCGATTACTATACACCACTAGCAAGGCTCTTTTAAACTTAGATCGTCTACCTTTATGCAAACTAGGTGAAATCTATCAGTGTATCCGGGTAGAAACTACCAGTGTTTACAACATAGCTGAGATTTATGGCTTACCTTATCTGGAAGGATTAGTCAGCATTGCTGCTAAATTTGAGCCAGTTTCAGGTCGGCGTGTCCAAGTTAAATTTGAGCGTTCTATTATCGGCTTACAACGTTTAATAGAATACAATTCTCCGGTAACTTTTATCCAACAAATTGAAGCTGGTAGAAAATTTCCGGCAATTGATGTTGCCATAAACAGTGATAAACAGCAAGGCTGGTTAGATATCACTTATATAGATCACGATCTGCGGATCGGCAGAGGTAACGAGGGAAGTGTGTTTGTGTTAACTAAAACATAAACTTGTACAAAATGACCGTTTGCGAACGAAGGTACGCTATAATGCGTGCCTTGTCAAGTGGGGTGTAATACCGTTTTAAATTTTGGGAGTGGGGAGTGGGGGAGATGTGGGAGAAAGAATAACTAATATTTAATGCCCAATGCCCAATGCCCAATTCAGATAAATAACTTAACAAAGACTCTTGGTGCGACCTTCAGGTTGTAGAGTGAAATCAATTAGCTCTCTAGATTGGCGATTGATAACTATAAAGGGAAAATAATCATGGTTCAACGTGGTTCTAAAGTACGTATTCTCCGCCCTGAATCCTACTGGTTTCAGGATCTAGGAACTGTGGCTTCCATTGACCAAAGCGGCATCAAATACCCTGTAATTGTCCGCTTTGAGAAGGTAAATTACTCTGGTATCAATACCAACAACTTTGCCCAGGATGAATTAGTCGAGGTTGAAGCACCAAAGGCTAAACCAGCTAAAAAATAGCAGCAAAGTTATAAGGGGATTGTTTGATGCGATGATGAAGGGTAGTCTTAAGTCTGAAGTATGAAGTCTGAAAATTTCAGTTCATTCTTCATCCTAGCCTACCCTAATCTACGAGAAGCCGTCCTCCGGGTATTTACGGTTTCTTTTTGGTAGTACGGCAAGCCACCTACGTGTGTCTAATATACTACCTTATGCCTTCTTTCTTGACCCCCCCAAGTTACATTAAAATTGCTTGCTTAATCAGTTTGAATGCCTGAACTGCCTGAAGTTGAAACAGTGCGAAGGGGTCTAAATCAATTGACCCTCAACCAAGAAATTACGGGTGGAGATGTGTTGCTCGATCGCACCATCGCCTACCCGTTTTCTGTCGGTGAATTTGTTGACGGAATTAAAAAGAATGCGTACCCCGGAGGGGTTGGCGCAGCCATCGCTACTTGGCATCGTCGCGGTAAATATCTCCTCGCCGAACTCTCTTCCACAGGCTGGCTAGGGGTTCATCTGCGAATGACAGGTCAACTACTATGGCTGCATCAAGATGAACCATTACACAAGCACACGCGGGTTAGATTATTCTTTGGGGATCAGCAGGAATTACGCTTTGTTGATCAGCGTACCTTCGGTAAAATGTGGTGGATTCCGCCTGGTGTTGCTGTAGAAAGTATTATGACTGGTTTGGCAAAACTGGCAGCAGACCCATTTTCACCCGAATTCACTGTCGAATATCTAGCTCTTAAACTTCAAAACCGTCGCCGTCCGATTAAAACTGCGCTACTGGATCAATCGGTGGTGGCGGGATTAGGTAACATTTATGCTGATGAAGCGTTGTTTAAGAGTGGGATTTTACCTGAAACCTTGTGTATAGATTTGCAGCTAAAGCAAATTGAGCGTTTGCGAACAGCCATAATTCAAGTGTTAGAAACCAGCATTGAGGCTGGTGGCACCACTTTTAGTAATTTCCTAAATGTTAAAGGTACTAACGGCAACTATGGTGGTGTTGCCTGGGTTTATAACCGCGCTGGAGAACCCTGTCGAGTATGTGGTACAGAAATTCAACGGATTAGGTTAGCTGGGCGATCTAGTCACTTTTGCTCCCAGTGTCAAACTCTGCGGGGGGTTGGGAGACGCGATTAATCGCATCTGTACAGGAGTTTGGAGAGACGCGATTAATCGCATCTGTACAGGAGTTTGGAGTTTAGAGTTTTTACTTCTAACTCGGAACTCTCTTAAAATGCAGATAAAAGAACTTACAAATTTGAGAGAGGAACTGATGGCAGTCAAAAAAGGAGATATGGTTCGCGCTGTGCGCGAGAAACTAGAAAACAGTCTGGAGGCAAAAGCCAGTGATACTCGCTTTCCTTCTTATTTGTTTGAAACTAAGGGCGAAATTGTAGATGTCAAAGGTGATTACGCCCTGATTAAGTTTGGGAAAGTGCCAACACCTAATATTTGGCTACGTCTGGATCAACTCGAAGAGTTTAAATAATAATCCCGCCCTAATTTTTCACCTCATCTGGAAAAGCCCACGGAAAACCTAACCCCCTAAAAGGATGTCTGAAAAGTTTTTTTGTATACACCTAACCCTTGGAGATCCCCCTAAATCCCCCTTTTTAAGGGAGATTTAGAAACTCTTATTCCCCCTTTTTTAAGTGGAGCGCTGGCGTGGGTTAGGGGGATCAACAAATTTTTGATACTTCTGAGACATCCTCTAACCGCCTTCCCGACGCGGGAAGCTACGGTGTACACACAAGTCTCTCTGGACGCAATTTACGGTTTATCAAATAGCCAAAGAAACCTCACCCTGGTTATGCTACGCAAAACCTGTCCCTCTCCTTGGTAAGGAGAGGGATGTCTGTCAGGACAGGGTGAGGTTTTTGTTTTGGGTAATTGGATGACTTGTGTGTACACTGTAGGACGCGGGAAGGGGGAAAATTAAAAATCTCTCTCCTACAAGGAGAGAGATTTAGTTTTTTGTCAAGTTTAAGTTGATGGGTAAGCAAGTTCGTAGTTAGGATTTTAGTCCTGAATTTCTAAGCACTTAAGTGCTTATTACAAACCCTCAAAACTAGCTTGACAAAGTATTAGTTTCGCGTTAACGGCGGGAATCCTGATCTGCGGGGTCGCCGTAGGGATCTTCGCTGGCTGGGCGAACGTTGCCAAACTCCCCTTGGTCTGCGGGGTCGCCGTAAGGGTCTTCGCTAGCTGGGCGAGCGTTGCCGTAAGACGCGACATCTGCGGGGTCGCCGTAGGGGTCTTGACTGGCTGGGGTGACGTTGCCGTAAGATGCCGGATCTGCGGGATCACCGTAGGGGTCTTCGCTGGCTGGACGTACATTGCGATCGCGCAATTTGGCATCTTTGTCAGCTTGATCGCTGTCCGATCCCAAAAGGAAATCTTTCGCCTTTCGCAAAAAGTCATCTACCATAATCTGTCTCCTGATTTAAGTTCGTGTTTGGGACGTGCGCGATCGGCGTTATCCTCCGGGAAACCCGCTTTAGATTTACACACGCTTCACTGAATCTAGAGTGCTGGAGCTGCGGATGAAGTTATGCCAGTTAGATCGCGACCTGTGGTATTCCTGTTATAGCCTTGGAATTGCCGATACTGTTGCGCCTCAGATTCCGGTACTCGAATTCCTTCTGCTGGTGGAGTTACCCAGTGAGCGCGATGTTCAGCATCACGGTAGTATACACGTCCATTCTTGGAAAGATAGTACTTACCTTGCGCTCCTTCTTGTGAAGCATTCTTATGCTGGTTGTAGAGGTAGTAAAGTCCCGCAGCACCTGCCAAAAGTGCAACTTTTTGCCCTGTACCCAAGCCCTTCTTAGCTTCAGGCTGGTTTGTGCGATCGCTGACTGTTCTACCAGCACTATCATCAACAGGTGGTGGTGTTGAAGCGTTTCGTGAACCGCCTCCGCAGCTACTCAGCAAGGGTACCATTAGCACTGCTGAAAGCAGCACTGCAAATAGACGCGAAACTATTTTACGTTCTTTATATATTGTTGTGTTCATGGGATTTCATCATCACCTGTATTTGCTAAAAGCCTTGCTGTTGCAAAAACAAAGTTGGAATTCCTGTTATTTCGCCTGGAATTGAAAAAACATATACCACTCAATTTACAACAGCACAGCTACACTGTTTCACCATGATCATGATCGATTTTCTCAAGTATTCCATCCCGCCTTTGAGAGAACTGTATTCATCCCCAGGAAATATTTTCTGAATTTTTGATGAATCAATTTAGCTGAAACGCCGAAATATTCAGCAATTTCTCGGTTATTTTTTCGGAGTAAATAAATTAAAAAGATACAGTCGCTACAATAAAATTTGTCACAAAATACACTCAATATGACATCACAAAATACAGCCCAAACTATAACTCGTCTCCTTTTGGCTTTGTGGGATTTGGGAGGAACGCGGCAGGAAGTTAAGAAAGGTCAATTCACTAGGCGAATTGTATCCAAAAGCCAGAAGTTAGCAGATTATCAGGGCATATTCGACGAATTACAGAGCCAGGGTGCGATCGCAATCTCCAAAAAGGGATACTCTTTGACATCTGGTAAGGGTTTAGAGGTATTGGGTGAGGGTTTGAGAAGTGGTGATTTTAAATTTAAAGGGACGATTGTCGGAACTTGGGCGGCGAATGCGTTGGTGAAGTGGATTAGTCAGATTGATGTGGCGGAAAATGGTGCATATGTACTAGTTAATGGGAAGAGTGCGATCGCCGAGCTTTCCGTTCGCGTAGCGTCTCGAAGAGAAGAAATCGCATCTTACGACGAGTTTAAGTCAGTGACTTTGGAAGTCTACGACAAGTTGAACTATGAATACAACTTTAATAATCTGGTGCCAATTTATCGTATCAGGAGAGCAATAGGCGATCGCGTTAATCGTACAGAGTTTAATGATTGGCTGCTGGAAACGCAAGCCGACGACATTTTGCAACTGCAAGGCGGGAGTGTAGAAGACAGCGCACCCGACAAAATTGAAGATTCGGTAGCTACAGAATTAGATGGATTACGCTGCTACGCCACACGCCTGAAACCTTAAACCTTATTTGACTCTTCACACATTAACTTGACAACGCTATGACTGTCACCACATCTACCATTGATGATCTGATTAAAAATCAAAATCCATTTGCAGGCCATATTGTCGTCAGACCGCAACAAATCTGGGGTAAAAGTTTTCCTGATGTTCTCTCGATTAATGCTCATGCGTCCAATGCAGTTTTTGATGCTGTTGAAAAAGTCCGTAAAGGAAAACGTGAAACTGTAGGTATCACAATTACAGCAGAAAAAGGGTTAGGTAAAAGCCATATTATTAGTCGGATTCGCCACCGATTACAGACAGAAGATAGTAGCTTATTTATCTATATGAGTAAGTATGATAACTTGAATCAAATTAAGTCTCAATTTCTGCAAAGTGTCGCCTCTAGTCTTAGAGCTTTTGGTAGTCAAGAAGTAATGCAATGGCAGGAAATTGCAGCAGCTTTAATTAACGAAGTAAAGCAATGGAACTATACGCCACAACAGTATATTAATATGTATCCAGGTTGGTTAAGCAAACACTCAACTAAGGCGATAGTTCATTTTACAGAAAGTGTTCTGAAAATCAAGCCTGAAATAACCAACCCTTATATCGTAAAAGCAATTTTATGGACACTTTCTCCAGTCCATATTAATTATGCAAGCTATTGGTTATCTGGTTTGGAATTAGCACAATCACAAGCTGAAGCAATGGGGTTGCCAAATCCTAAAAGCGAGGATAGAGAAGCTGAAGCATTAAGCATTGTTCGTCAAATTCTAGATATCACTAGCTATTACAGAGTTCCAGTCATTTGTTTTGACGAATTAGATATTGCAGATGCTGCTGATAATGGATTTATGGCAGCACAAGTTATTGCAAACTTAGTTAAGGATTTATATAACAGTCTCAAACAAGGTGTTTTACTGTTAGCAATGTATCCTCGTACCTGGGAAGACCAAATCAAGGCTTTACCAGAAGCGGAAGCAGTTGTTGATAGATTAGTAAGTGATCAAGCTGACAGGCAACCAATTGCATTAAAATATCTAAATTCTGATGATATTGTGGCTCTAGTTAGTCAATGGTTACAAGATTTTTATGAGGAACATCAACAAACCCCACCTCATCCTCTCGACCCATTTAATGAAACTAAACTCAGAGAACTTGGTAAGAGTAGACCTACTGTTAGGTCAGTTTTGAAATGGTGTGCAGAGAATTTCGTACCTAATGAGCCTATTATTGATGATTCTACAAATTCAACAACAATAACTACGAATACTACAACTTCATGGACATCTACAACAATCCATCCAGTTAAAGCATACTTCAATAGTGAGTTAGCAAATGTAGAAGCTTCTATTGATTCATTAATGAAAGAAGAAGCAACAATTACAGATGCTCTTTTGCTTGCTTTCAATAATTTAATAGGTAAAACTTTAGAGGGAGTAACAATCGAATCAATTGAAGAAGTAGAGCCTAGTGCAGCAAATAATGGCTTTATGGATTTCAAAATTATCGGCAATAAGAGAAAAGTGAGGATTGGAGTAGATGTAGTTCAGCAAGACCGCACGGTTATAGGTGCTGCCTTGGGACGACTAATTGATTACAAAACATTTGATTTAACTCGCGGTTGCTTAGTGCGTTCAAAGAAAATTAGTCCAAATGCAGAATTAGCTAGAGAACGTTTGAGAATCCTGTTGGAAAAAAAAGGTGGAGAGTGGGTAGGCTTGCAAAGCCAAGATATTAAACCTCTGTTGGCGATATTATTCGTTTACTATAACCGTGAAAGTTACGATCTGACAGAAGAACAGATTTGTGAATTTATTGAGCAGAAAAAACTAGCAATAAGTAATCCTTTAATTCGGGAAATACTCAGCGATCCGTCTGGGCAAGAACCTACTAATTTAACTGATGATGGATTACCTATTAGTATTCCTAAAAGTGTTGCTAATGCTGATCATATCGACCTAAATCTATAGCTAACTAAAAATGAATCAGCAGTTTTCAATTCCAACAGCGCTGTGTCTATGCGTCTCTGATATTGAAGCCTTAATACAGGGGCGAACAATTGCAGCTTTACCCAGGATGTTTATTCGTCCAGGGCAGAGATTTGCACTTTATCCTACTGATTCTTCAGCTTTAATTAAAGTTTGGGCTAAATGTGAACTTTGCCAAATTTTAGACGAGACTAAACCATTAGATATTTTGTCTAAATTAACAATATGGACACCAAAAGTATTAAAAGAGATACTACGACAACAACAGTATATTTTCTTGGCTTACTTCCGTGTCTATCAGTTACCTCAGTTACAAGAAATATTAGTCAATCCCAACATTCAGGAAAAGCTAGGAAAATTTGTTAGTTTACCTAATTCTTTAACGGTTTCTGAAGAAAAGCCAATTTTAACCGATCGCATCTTCACCCAACGCAAACACCAATTAGAAAAACTAGAACCCGCGCTGCATCCTGAATTGGAAGAATTGCAGAGTGCGATCGCATCCCTAGCCATTAGCCAACCAGCAGCGAAACAATTAGACGACGATATCAAAGTGTTTTTAGGTTGGAGTAGTGATCAAGCAACAAATCCATTAGATTTAGACTTACTTTGGATTCAGAAAATTGCTGAAGTTGGGAACTCTAGCGACGGACATACTTTTGAAAAATTAGTGCGTAGAGGATTACTAAAATTAGGCTTTACAGGTTCAGGTTTGAATCCAGATGCAGTTGGTGGCGCAGGTGGCATGGATTTTTACGCTGAACAACCTTATCCAATAGTAGGAGAGTGCAAAGCAACTAAAACTGAAAAAGTTACTGATGGTACACCTGCACAGTTACTAAGAATAGGTATGAACCATCTTCGTAAAGTTCAGTATGAAAATTCAATTAAGTTAATTGTAGCCGCCGGAGAACTAAATTTTTACGCATTAAGAACAGCTACCGAAAATCAAATGAATGTAATTCGTCCTGAAACCTTACAAAAACTAGTTGAACTGCAAGCACACTACAAAAATTCTATCAATTTGTTAGAACTAAAAGATTGTTTACAACAAGCTCCTTTTGGTTTAGCTGAAGATAAACTTAATATTTATATCGATAAAGTTGAAGAATCTATAAAGTTGCGATCGCACATTATCCAGCTTGTCAAAAATTATCTACAAAACTCAGGTATAGAATCTGCTGGTGTTGAATCTCTACATGGTGCGTATTTCGGCTCACATCCACCACAGCCACTAAGAACAACAGAAATGCACGAAATTCTGATAGAACTTTCTTCACCATTAACAGGCTATTTAGGACGAATAAAAAGCAGTAATTTGAATAGCGATCGCTTTTACTTTCTCCGCGATTTACCTATTAACTAAAAATAGTACAATATATCTCTTTTCTTACCTTTGCATCCTTTGCGGTTCGTTTAAAAATAACTGAAACTGCGTAGGTATAGCCAGCCGTAGGCATCGCTTTTACTTTCAGGCTGATTGATTAATGAATCTAAAATAAGCTAGGAGATAATTAGAAGTAAACTAAAACACCAACTTATATCATGTCCGGGTAATTCGTTGTGATTCCCATAGTCATTGCACCCCACACGCCAGATGCTCCACTTGGGGAGACTCCTCTGAGCGCTGGCTCCCCTTAATCCCCTCCCCGCCGGCGGGGAACTCGGGGTCCCCTCTGGGGATTAGGGGCAGGGAGACAAAAGCATAGCTTTGGCGGGGTGGGGTTCTTCGGGTTTAATAAGCAATCAAGCGGACATGATATTACTCATCTGATTCTGCAAATAAAGATTCCAAATTTTGATAACCACTAACTACACGGACAATTTAAATTCCACTATTTATAACTCGATAAAATCTCATACTCCAGTCTATTCAATTGCACCTTACCTAAATACAAATCAAAAAATTTTTCGCCCTGTGCCGTTCGTAGTTCTTGACCACGAATAAATTGCCAGTCCAAACCATCTAAATCTTGTTTATTAATAGCTAAAAAGCCTGTGAACCCAGTATCTAACATAGTATCCACAGGCAGATTTAATCCATCAGATGTAATCAAATCAATTTCAAAAAATAGCTGCCCGTTGCTGCCAAAATACCCATATATTATATTGTGCCAGTGGCTCCAGTCTCATTCAAACAAAAGGTACAATGTACAGCATTTGGGTGCTTAGTGCGTGCCTTCTGGCTAGCTATTTCTATATCTTCATCAATGAAATAATTTCCACTATTTGGCTCTACTGCAATATACCAGCCATAATTTTTTTCGATATGTTCTGGACGCACACGCTCAAATATTGCACGACAAAGCTGATGAAATGCCTCTAGTTCAGCTTTGCGTCTAGCAAGTTCTTCTGGTGGTAAAGTGCGTTCTGGAAAGATTCTACCCGGACGTGCAAGTTGTTTTGCAGTTGATTCAGTCATAGTAATTACCCTGATTTTTTAATGCTGTCTTAACTTTATTTTACAGGAAGATAAAGGCGATCGTTTTTACTTTCTCCGTGATTTACCTATTAACGAAAGACAGTACAATATATCCCACATTCCGCAGTTAAATTAGTAGCATAATTAAACTATATTAAAAGAAAACCAAAATTAATTATCCACACGCTTAAATATTATTGAAAAGATATAGCAAACTTTGATATCAATATACGTCTAACAAAATGAAGTACGGAATGTGAGATAAAATTTATGTGTTGTAAAGATTTTTGGAAATGGTATGAGTTTTGATGTCGCAGCGATCGCTAAGTTATTGTAGGGGCACAATATAATATTGCACCCCTACGCATCTGGTCTATTTAATTAAAAACCACTGCATGTTCCTAAATCTTAAGGATAAAGACCTCTGTCAGTCAGTGCCTGAGCCACTCTACCTACCCCCAGTGTGTAAGCTGCTAACCTTAAAGAAATTTGCCTTACTTTCGACTGGTGAATCACCCGATGGTAAGCATTCACCATCAAATGTTCCATTTCTCTGTTAACGCGTTCCTCATCCCAAAATACGTAAGAAAGACCCTGCACCCACTCTAAATAACTCACCACTACACCGCCAGCATTGGCCAAGATGTCCGGTAGCACTGTCACACCCCGCGCCTCTAACGCCAAGTTAGCCTCAAGAGTAACGGGCCCATTAGCTGCTTCTGCGACAATTTGCGCCTGCACCTGATTCACATTTTCTTCAGTAATCTGGTTTTCTAAAGCTGCTGGTATTAAGACATCGCAGGATAAAGTTAATAAATCTGCATTGCTAATTGATACAGATTCTGAAAAACCCATAATACTCTTGCGATTTTCAGCAGCGTAGACTTTCAACTTGGGAATATCAAGACCAACATCGGAAAATACTCCTCCAGCACCAGTTGAAACAGCGATGATTTTCGCACCTGCTTCATATAGTAATTCTGCTGCGGCACAGCCAACGTTACCGAAACCCTGAATCACTACTCGCACTCCTACCAAGGATTTACTTTGCTCTGCTAACGCCTCACGCACAATAATCATCACACCACGTCCAGTTGCCATTTCTCGTCCTAGAGAACCACCAATAGAAAGGGGCTTCCCAGTTACAACTCCTGGTACAGCATGACCGACATTCACAGAGTAAGTGTCCATCATCCAAGCCATCTCACGGGCAGAAGTACCCATATCCGGTGCAGGAATATCTACAGCAGGTCCAATATCTTTAATCAACTCGCTGATATAACGGCGGCTGATTCGCTCTAATTCGCCAACACTATAGCGTTTTGGATCTATAGCAATGCCACCCTTACCACCACCGTAAGGAATTCCTAACAAGGCACATTTCCAAGTCATCAGCATTGCTAGAGCGGATACTTCCCGCAGTGTCACAGCTGGATGGTAACGAATTCCACCCTTGTAGGGGCCTAAGACATCGGAGTGTTGTACCCGATGTCCAGCGAGAACTTGAATTTCCCCATCATCTAGTTTTACCGGAATGGAAACCGTGACAACTTTACGCGGGTGGCTGAGGATTTCTAGCAAACCCTGATTTAAATTTAATTCTTTAGCTGCCGCTTCTAAGTAGCTACAGGCTTGGTCAAATGGACATATATGCGCTGGAGAATAGGGTTCTGGCAGCAACAGTGATTTTGAAATCATAAAACTTTCTCCTAATCACGGTATCTTTACGAACCGGATATTATCTATACTTAGCTTATCCTTTTTTTTAGGAAAAACAAGCATTTTGTAGTTTTTGTTACAGTTTTATTTTTTATATCCTGCTAGAGATACAAAGCAGTATGCGGACTAATAGACTTTTGGAAGTTCTTTACCGTTAGCAAGCAGTTACATAACACTTACGTTTAAGTGGGTTGATTCTCTCTCAAAGCGATCGCCTGCTTGATGAATGCTTCTAAGTTTTGGGTAGCAGTGGGATTGTCAAACAGAACCTTGATTGACAGTTTCATAGCTTCACGAACTGAGGATCGCCAATCAATATCTACGGCTAATCGCACTGCAACCTTAATATATTGCCAGGAATCATCTGCAATTGTTTCTGTTACACCGATAGCTTGCAAGAAACCATAGGAGTGACGTCCTCGCATAAACTCACCAGAACAAGTAACAATCGGTAAATGACAGGCGATCGCATCCAATGTTGTGTTTCCACCCACCCACTCAAAAGTATCTAAATAAATGTCTGCCAAAGAAAGCAAGTCAAAGTAATCTTCACGGGGTAGGACAGGAGAGAATACACAATAGTCAAGACTATCTAACCCTACAGCCGCAAATGCCCGTTTCAGACGTTCTTGAGAAATCCCAGAGCGAAGTAACATAAACTGAGCATTGGGAACTTGACGGGCAATTTCTGCATAAATGTAATCGTGCTGTGGTAGATATTTATAGGCAGCTTGACTAGAGATGTAGACGATCGCATCTTCTCGTAATCCAAAAAATAATCGGTTTAGGCGAACTGAGTCAACTTTGATCGTAGGATAGGAAATCCCAACACCAGGCAAACGTACAAGGCTTTCGGTGTAGTGATCTTGCCCATTCACAGGCTCCATCAGTTCGCTGGATAAGAAATAATCAATGGTGGGCAGTCCAGAAGTTACAGGTTGCCCCCAAGCCATACATTGAATCGGTGCTAAACGGAGTCCAGCAATACATAGTGTTGTGGCATCCATTCCTAATTCTGGAAAAATTAACACATCAAGGTGATCGTCAATAACTTGTTGACAAACCTGTTCTAAATTATTCGGCAAATGATAGAACTTTGTACTATGGGACTGAAATAATTGAGTAACAGCATCAATTTGATGCCCTATATGATATGAATAAATTTCAAATTTTTGATTATCTGCATATTTAAGCCAGTTTAAGAACAAAACTGTTCCGCTCCAGCTACACAAAAAATAGGAAAGATAGCCAATTTTAATTCGCTGATTGTTGCTAATAGAAGAAATCGGACGCACCTGACTCCATTGTGGATAATTTGCCGCCATAATTTGGTGTACTAGCCGTCCATATTGCTGCTGTAGTACCACATCATTCTTTGCCTGATATGCAAGAAAAAAGTTTGTATGATGGCTGATTCCTATTAAAGCTTTTTTCTGTTCATCAGGGCTATTCATTGTTATTTCTTGAATGAGTTTTTCTAGCCCATGCTGAAACCATGTCCGGTAGGTATCAATCTCTTCAGGAGTATGATAAATTTCTGGCAGTATAAGATGACTCAACATCTTAAATACGTAGTTTTCAGGAAACTTCTCCGTAACCTGTTGAGCGAAATTACGAGCTTCCAGATACTTCTGGCTTTGCTTTAAGCGAATAATCAACCAGAAGTAGAGTTCTTGTGCTTGAGGGCAATGGCTAATACCGTTCTGCAATGTTTGGATAGCCGCTTGCATCTGACCAGTTTTATACAAAACATCACTTAGCTTCAGATAATAGTCAATCTGGTGCGGACAACTGGCTAAATACTTGTTGTAATATGGGATAGCATTTTCAGGCGATTGACTGGCTGCGAAATATTCACCCCATCTGTGCCAAGATTCTAGCCGAGCCGCTTCATAAACAGTTTGCTTTTGAATTTCTGACAAATCACATCTGGGAACTTGGGCGATTTCTTGCTGCTCAATAATGTAGCGATCTTCGTTGTTAATTGGGATGCGAAAGTTAATTAATGATTTAATAACAGACCATTCTTGTGTGGTTAACTGACCCGTAAGCCCTACATTCAAGTCTTCAGAGATAGCCTCATCTAAGCTAAGTTTCAGAACTGTCTCAAAAAGCAATGAGTTAGCATTATCCTGTAGTTCATCTGATAAACTTTGGCTGTCAATTAGCAGTGTTATATCTTGTCTAGCTGGATGTGTGAAAAGAGTTCTGAGAACATTTATCAAGTCTTCGGCGATCGCTGTTTCTAAATTAGACCAGTCAGGAAAAATAATAAAATTAATATCTCTTAATTCATTAATTAACATAGCGTTGCAATGACTAATAGCAAGCTGCTTTGTGTATAGGCACTACTATATATGTTTTTACAGCAATGGCATCAGTAACCGAGATATTCTCACAGCTAACTTAAGGGCAGGGAACTAATGACAAATGATAACCCTCACAAGTTTTTATCTTGCTAATGCGATCGCAGCATTCTGTCCGCCAAAGCCAAAACTCAAACATAAGACCTGCCTAATTTTACTTAGACGTGCTGCTGTAACGATGGCTAACTCAAACTCTGGCTGCTGCAATCCTACACAAGGCGGTAGAATTTGATACTTTAATGCCATCAGAGAAAAAGCTAGACCTAAAGCTCCAGATGCTCCTAGTGTATGGCCTGTGCTTCCTTTGGTGGAACTAACCGCCACCTTTTGGGGAAACAAACGCTGGATTACCATGCTTTCTATGCGGTCATTTAGCTGAGTAGCTGTGCCATGAGCATGAATATAATCAATATCGGCTGGTGACAGACAACTACGTTCTAGACATTGTTTGATGGCAGCGATCGCACTTTTTCCCTCTGGGTCTGGTGAATTGGGATGATATGCGTCGTTAGTTAAGCCAAAACCGAGAATTTCACCATACACTTTTGCCTGACGCTGTTTTGCAAACTCTGCTGATTCTAAGACAAACACAGCTGCGCCTTCGCCTAATACTAAGCCTTCCCGGTACAAATCAAATGGATAAGCTCCAGTTTTCGCCAAAGCACCCATCTGCTGAAACCCTGCCAAAGTTAAGGGTGTAATCGGTGCTTCCACTGCGCCAGCTAGAGCCTGTTGACATTGCCCAGTTTGTATAAGTAAAGTTGCTTGGGCAATAGACCAAATTCCCGTTGCACAAGCTGCCATCGGTGCCAAAACCATCCCCGATGCACCGATTTGTCGCGCTGCTGCGATCGCATTCATCTGAGGTAATGTATCTAACCAATTTTTAAAAGATAACACCGGGAAATTCGCCGCGTCTCCATACATTTGCTTGGCCAACATCTCCCAAGACGCTTGATAAGAGCGACTCGATCCAATGACTACAGCACAATCAGCTAAAGGTGCAACTAACCCAGCATCTTGCAAAGCAGAAGCAACAACCATGTGAGTTAACATTGCCAACTCACATGGTTGTTGACCAATCAAACCTAGAGGAAGTGGTGTAAGTTCTGGAAATGGTTGATGTAATCGAATTCCAGATTTAGCTGCTAGCAAATTTCGCCAACTATCTTCTAAGCTTCCACCCAAAGCGGAAATTAAACCAATACCAGTGATACAAACCTTAACCAATTTGAATTTTGCGAGTGAGGAATCTTTCGCTATTCAAACATTCAATTCTTCATTTTGAATTTTGAATTTTGAATTGATTTCTCCTCCTATTGTCCCGGTATTTTCAGATTTTCAGCACCTTGGGTGACTTTAGCGGAGTCAATGCGATCGCCTTGCTGAATTTTGTTCACGACGTCAAAGCCTTGAGTGACATTGCCAAACACGGCGTAGTTACCATCTAAGAAGGCTAGATCGGCTAAAGCAAAGTAAAACTGGGCAGAAGCAGAGTCTGGTGGTTGCGATCGCGCCATCGCTACTGCACCCTGCTTATGGGGCAATACGACGGGTTGAGCAGTAGCATCAAATGGTTTATTGTAAATCGGAGTATCTGAACCTTTTGGCTTAACTTCTAAAGGTATATAACGAGCATTTCCCGTTTTTTGGTCAATATAACTACCTTCTCCCAGTTTATCTATTGGAACTTTCGGGTCTTTGCTTTTGGGATCGCCCCCTTGAACTACAAACGGTTGGGGTTCGCGTACAACTCGATGGAAAGCTAAACCATCGTACACGCCCTTTTGCACTAAATCTACGAAGTTGCCAGCTGTAATCGGAGCATCAGTGCCGTCTACTTCGATAGTAATCGGCGAGCCTTTAACCGTCATAACCACAGTAGCCTTGCCTTCGAGCCGTGGTAAATCTGTGATTCCAGGAATACTCTCACTACTAGTTTGAGATACAGATGTTGCTTCAGTAGTTGTCTTGGTGCTTGCCTCGCTTGTCGCCGAGGTAGCTGTCGAGCTTGGAGAAGACGTATTAGAAGCGACTTGCTGTGTTGAACATCCTCCCAACATCAAGGCACTGATAAGCACAAGAGAAAGCAAAAATTGTGAAATTTTTAACCGCATTGCCAGTTACTGATTCAACCAGAGTATCTTATCGTTTTGAGGGGCATTGGGCATTGGGCATTGGGCATTGATTATTCTCCTTGTCCCTCTTGTCCCTTGTCTCCCTGATCACCTCACTCCCCATTACCCCTTATCCCCAGAGGGGACCCCACCTTCCCCACTCCCTTACAGCCCTTCTAGTGACACTCCCAAGAAGCGGGCTAACTTTGCTCCTTCTGTTTCCAACTCTGTTAAGGATAACGGTTGTCCAACCCGTGTTAAGGGTATATCTCGCCGGCCTTTAACGCGTAGATAGAGTGCGCGAAGGGGATTAAGACCTTCTTTGACGGCTATTCGCACAGATTGCACATCTTCTATGCGGCTGTCAATCTCAATTCGGCGGTTTTTGCCAGGAAATCCCCAACGGAATATTTTGATTGTGCCAGTTTCCTGATTAAATTCGTTGTAACCGCCTCCTACATCCAATAAAATCACTACCCACAGGTATGTGGCTAATAGCAAGCCAGCAGTGCCATATAACCCCATCACCAATCCTTGGGGGACAAATATCAGTTGAGTTGCATCGGTAACTATGAGTAAATTAACTTTTAAATAACTGGATATCCCAGCCAATAAAAAGCCGCTTGCTCCCAAGGTAACGATAGTTGCCCACCAGTAGTTACTGAAGCGACGAGAACCGAGAACATTTTGATGCAAGAGGCGATCGCCTTTGTTAATCGTTGTTGATGCCGTCATTGAACTACCATTGCCCGTGAAATACTAGCACACTGAATGTTTTTACATTGAGTGGTGGCTTTGTGTGCATTTCATTTTACCAAAGATTGTTGACAAAACTCAACTGCGGCCTTCGCTGCTGCTACCCATATAATAATTTGTTAAGGCAGGTTAGATAATTTCTTTACTCAATGACTGATAAAAATTCTTTCTCAATCTACCCCTCTGCCATTCTTATCCCCTCTCTCTGCCTCTTTTTGAACTCTTGGGAATGAGTTACCTACCTACGTCCATCGGCACTAAATTTTTTCAGATTTCTGAGAAAACTTGTGTCAAATTGTAAAAATTCTGATATTTATATTATTTATGAGGTTCGTGTTTCATATCCTGATTTGCTTGTTGTGTATCAGGCAAAACCCGGACTAGTGTGATAAATTAAGAATCATTAAGTTACCACAAGCTGGATTACTAGCCGATGGTACGTGTAATGTCATAACCCTGAGAAATGGTGACTTCACTGGTCGGCAAGCTCTCAGAATCTCAGTTGCTTTCAGGCTGTTGAGATTGTCAAAAAAAACGTTAATTCCTCACGGGAGTCGGTTACACTAGCTCTCCGTACTGCCTTAGAAACGTTGCAATTTTAGTAAAAAAAGAGGATTTTAGTCCGATGACCATCGCAGTTGGACGCGCCCCCAGTAGAGGGTGGTTTGACGTTCTAGACGACTGGCTCAAGCGCGATCGCTTCGTATTCGTAGGTTGGTC
>NZ_JBALCS010000053.1:0-6542 GCF_036919555.1 Nostoc sp. | reverse complement strand
AAAATGCTCTAAATTGGTTTAATCATTGTGGTCTGTTTTTTGAGCCTATTAGATAGCTTTTTTTGTGGTGAATTTGATCGCAAACTGCTGTAAGTCGTTCGATTGCCACAAGCGAACGTGGTGTCGCTGCTTGGCATTATTGCCCACGGCTAGTTCAAAAGACACATCCTGTTTGCGTCCCCACAAATATAAATTACTCACAGGTGCAGTTGGGTAAGAATCCTTGAGGACAACACTTTTAGCTATCCCAGCACTTGAGCGTAAGGTGATCGGGTCTGCTGGATACCAACCTGCTGTCAGTAGCGTCTGCACCACTTCTGCTGTTGTACCTACAAATCCAATATTCAGAGGATCTCCAGAGATCCCTTCTGCCGTTTGCGTTGTTTTCGGAGAATGTTCCAGCTTTGGGTTATGTTCATAGTGACGCCACAGTGCTGGTAAAACGATATAACTCACCAATCCATATAAACCGAATAAACCAACTAACGTCCCAAAAATGTACCAAAACCAATGTCGATGTTTTGGGCGTGCGTCACTATTTGAGTTAGAGGCTTGTTGCATTTGAACCCGGTGACAAAGCTATATTTCTTTTTTAATTAATCAATTCCGTGGGTTTAAGTTGCATAGCAACTATCAAGCAGCAAGTTTTCTGTTGGGGTTAAATCCCCATTACAAAACTTTACTTCCGACTTCCGACTTCTTTAATCATCGCACCCTTGGAAACAATGTTTAAAAAAAACATTGGAAGTGTTCATCGTTTTGGCTTTTGCCTGTTGATAAATCTTCTTGAATAATATGATCAAAACTTGTAAGAGCATCACTATAGTTAAGCTAAGTGATTTTCTTTTAAACCATCTGTGAGATTATACTATACTATGTCTGACTTCAGGAGTGAACCGATACCAGAATTGAGAAATCCCCAACAAAGCTTTCATTCGGGTGACTTAAATTTAAGAATCGAAGGAGAAGTAGTACCTGTAGTAGATGTCCATCTGGGACAACAGCAATCAATTTACTTTGAGCATCATATTCTACTGTGGAAACACCCCAATGTTCGCCTCGGTGTCAAAGGTTTAAAAGGGGCAGCCAAGCGTTTCTTTGCCGGACTGCAAATTTTTATCAGTGAAGCACATGGGCCAGGGAATATTGCTTTCTCCCGTGAAGCGCCAGGACAAATTGTGGTGCTGCAATTAGAGCGTGGACAGACAGTGGACGTGCGCGAACATCAGTTTTTGCTAGCTACCAGTAATATTGAGTACAGTTTCTTTTTCCAGCGAGGACTGGCGAACCTCTTTTTCAGCCGCAGTGGCGGGTTATTCATTGATCGCTTCATTGGTCAGCAACAAGGGGGGCTGCTTATAATTCACGGTTACGGCAATGTTTTTGAAAAGTATCTCGCTCCTGGAGAGATGTTAGATGTAGAACCAGGCGCATGGTTGTGGAAAGACTCATCAGTGAAGATGGAGACAGTAACGGCGCTGCAATCTAGTGGCGGTATCTTCGGAGCAATTGGGGTAATGCTTGGCGGTATTTCATTCACTCTTAACCGTTTTACTGGTCCTGGTCGCTTAGGGTTGCAGTCTATGACTTATCACCCTCCTGTATCTGAGGGCGCAACTCAAGTCGGTGGTACCGGTAATCTCGGTTAAAGTATAAGTACGTTGTCAACCTCAAGAGTTCGAGGTAATTCCGAATTTAAGTTTGATTTTGACTTGGGTTGATTGGATCTATGCGTTGTTCATTGTTTGACAATTGTTCAAACATTCGTATGAAAGCTAACTGCATTTCTGGCGTAAATTCTAACGTGCCAGAACGCAGATGTAAATCTAACTGAGCAAAAGGAATTTCAATTTTTCGTTGCTGTAATACTTCGTAGATATTATAGTATAAATCACTTTTGAGCAAAAATTGTTTATTAGGTTCCGCAGTCCATACTAATAGCTCAAAATTTAAGGCGTTGTCACCAAACTCTTTAAACAGCACTAGAGGAGAAGGAGCCTGCAATACATTGGGATGTTTAGACGCTGCCTCTAGCAGAGCAGCTTGCACTGCTTTGGGATCTGAACTATAAGCAACGCCAATGGGAAGATGAAGGCGAGAAATCGGGTTGCGATGGCTCCAGTTGATTACTTCTTTTTCTAAGAAACGAGAGTTGGGTACAATGATTGAAACGTGGTCAAGAGTACGAATCTCGGTACTTCTTCCACCCATTCGCTCGACAATACCTGTATATTCCCCAACTTCTACAAAATCTCCAACTTGAATCGGACGCTCAAATACTAGTACTAAACCACTGCCAAAATTCTTAGCAATATCCTGTAAGCCAAAGCCAATTCCAACGCTTAAAGCACTTGCTAAGATTGTCAAAGAGCTAATGTCAAGCCCCCAGATTTGTAGCAGTACCAGTGTGCCAATAAAAATCAGACCATATTTGAAAAGTATTACAATCGCTTCTTGAGCGCCACGATTGATTCCAGTAAGATATAGAATGCGAGAACGTAAAAAATTGGTTACAGTTCCAGCAAAGATAACTAAGCCGAACAACAAACCAATCAAAATTATTAATTCACTAATAGAGTAAGGATTCTTCCCTAATGTTAGAATAGGTGATGTGAAACTAGTAATCAGAATATTTGAAATTTGGTAGCTCCATTGACGAGTAAACGGAAAGAGATTAGTGATATAAAGAACAGCACTTACCCACAGTCCGAACCGTATACTCGCCAGCACTAATTTGAGAAATAATTCCAATACTTTAAGTGGTTCCGAGTTAGGTATGGCGTTGGTAGTATTAGTTAAGCGTTGTGATGCTGCTTGAAAAAAGTAATACTTAATCCATCCCAATAGCCAACTGAATCCAGCAGTTATGAGTAAAATTGCTACTGCTACAAAAGTTGTTTGTTGAAGATAGGTTTTAGTTCGCTCTAAGTGAGCTTGCTGTAATGCTTCTTCAATTTGCTGCACCCAAATGGTTGCCTGCTCATCAAGTGTGCTACCTGGAACAGTATCTTGTTGTGTAACTGTTAACAGATAGCGGTGATTTAGCAAAATAGTAGGTAGCTGGTTGCGTTTTTCAATTTTAACTTGAATAGATTCAGAAGCTGAAATCAGATTTTTTAATTGTGAGTTGATTAAATTTGCCCGTTCTTGAGCGCTATACTCACCAGAATCGCTGATCTGAAAAAGCTGTTGCCCATCCAATATAACCGGAGCTTTAGTTAATGCTTGAGCAACGACAGGAGTAAGCCAGAGAAACAAAACAAAAGTTAGTACTGCAATGAGAATATTGAAATATTTTGATGGCAGTCGCAAACGTTAAGAATAAAACATATAGAGAGTAGGTAGAGGGAAAGTCTTATTTCCTGGTTAACTATGATTCGCCAGAGTTTCAGCAAAAGGCTGATGTAATTGATGCCATTGTATAAGCACCTGATAAGAATGCTCGCAGCCTCTGCGATCGCAGAGGCTGCTAAAGCACTTGGAAAAAGTATCCGAACTATAAAAAGAATGGTTTAGAGAGTTCAAAAAGACGAAGTTGCTACCCTTGCAGTTGGTCGTCAGGATAAAGGGCAGTTTCGTATTAGCAAGGTGGGAGAAATTTCGATTTAATCAGTTTCCTAGTGAAAAAGAATTAGAGGCGATCGCAAAATTAATTGACTTGGAGGCAGATAAGATAGTTCAAATGCTGCCCCCAAAAGCTGAAAAAATGAAGCTTCGGCTTGTTATGCTGAGAAATCATATCACTGCCTAGAGTGGCAGTTTCAATTACCGAATCAAATCTATATTCACCTGCATTGGCTGGCAAGCTTTTAGTCTATTTTCGTCTCCATTATTTACTTCACTCTCAACTAATTTTTCTTTTGCTCCCCGATTACTGAATCGCTGTTCTAGATCAACTTTTATTGAGGCAACTTAGCGGGTTTTAAATTTCTGGCTTTGTAGAACATTTCCAAGCTGTTGCGATCGCCTACAAAACGCCAGTGCCAAGGCTCATAACTCACACCTTGAACATTATCTTTAGGAAATGACATTTCAAAACTGAAACGCGCTGCATTTGCTTGCAGCCACTGATAAGCCTTGGTATGGTCAAAGTTGGTTTGGAGATTAGTTGCTGGTACTGCTCCATCTGCAATATCCACAGCATAACCTGTGTGATGTTCGCTATGACCAGGAGGAGCGCTGAGGGCAGCTCGTTCTGCTGGCGTCTGATTTCGTTGGGCACCGACAGCAAAGAACAACTGCTCCTGGTCTTTGACTGAGCGAAAGCCAGAAATAGGTACTAAAATTACACCTGCACTCCGCGCTGCTGCTACCATCTCCTCAAATTTTTGGGCAGCAGCTTTTCGCATTCTAATGCCCCTATTTGCGGAGATGGTTACTAGTTCTGATTCAGGGGCTTCTGGGTATGAAAAATGCCCTAACACAGTATCGCTAGAATTAGTAGATGCTGCTGGAGTTGCAGGAGCAGAAGTAGTGGGCGAGGGTTGAGAATCGGCGGTTTTTTTGGATGCAGTGACGAAAAACAAAAAACCGCTAATTAAAGCCAGGAGGATAAATACTGCAACTCCGCCAATCAGGACAATTCGGGTTTGCAACCAGATTTTAGGTGTTGCATCAGGGGTATCGCGTACAGCCACTGGAATATCATCACCAAGGTCATTCGATGAGTTTTGCGGTTTTCCAGAAAACCCAGCTTTATTCAAGGGTAAACTCCTGTTTCTGTGGGATAGCCATAACAGATTTTGCACTGGACAAAAGTAGACGTAACAGCTAGCATTTTAAATCTGTGGTTTTAGGCGCAATCTTGATAAACCTTTTAGAACTATACGTCAAGCTGGGAGGATTAGTCCTGGTAGGTTTTATTCTGGGACGCAAACTACCTGTGACAGTTCCTACACGTTTGGGACAGTTCCTTTTTCGGGTGGGAGTACCCATAAGCATAGTATCGTTTTTGCATCAATCTAGCTTGTCGGGGCAAATTTGGATTGCACCTGCCTTCGCTTACTTAGCCATTTTACTAGGAGGATTTTTAGCTTGGCTAGGAATTAAAGGACAAGCCTATTTTAAAAATACCGTCCCTCAACAATCGACTCAGGCTAGCTTGATATTAGCAGCAATGTTGGGTAACACAGGTTATTTTGGCTTTCCTATCACTTTAGCAATGGTAGGCAAGGAATACTTTGCTTGGGCGTTATTCTACGATTTGTTAGGTTCATTCCCAGGAACTTATGGCTTGGGTGTGTTACTAGCAGCGCGTTTTGGCGGTGGTATCCATAATCATTGGCAGATTGCTAAGTCCATTTTAATTAATCCTGCCCTGTGGGGTTTCGGATTTGGCTTGCTGTTTCGGCAGGTGACAATTTCCACAGTCGCGGAATTCTGGTTAGAGAAATTTGCTTGGAGTGTCGTAGCTTTATCTTTGATGTTAATTGGGATGCGACTAGCGCTGCTCAAATCTTGGGGTAGTCTACCACAAGCAGGGATGAGCTTGGGAATCAAAATGTTGCTGGTTCCCTTGATATTGGGGAGTATTTTACCACTGTTTGGATTAACTGGGGCGATCGCAAAAGTCATTGTCCTACAAATGGCCATGCCTCCAGCTTTTGCCACACTGGTAATTGCTGAGACATTCAATCTTGATCGCGATCTGGCAGTAACTGCCTTAGCTGCTGGGGCTATAGTATTGCTGGTTACTCTCCCAGTTTGGCTGTGGCTGTTTTGATTTTGGATTTATGCACCGTGATGCGATCGCTTAAAACCCCAGGAAAAACGCATCTTATGGTTTTAATTTAAGCACTTTTAGAACATGATTTTGAAATTTTACTAATCCGCCTCGGCTACCCCAATGTTTGTTGAATGTAGGGGTTTCCAACTTCATCACTTTACCCCCATCAAGATGGACATGATAACCAAACACTATGTCTTGTTCTGGAGGTACACTCCAATAATCTGCTATCCAAACTACTTGAACGAGACGGGATATACTAGATTCTCCATCGGGAGGATCTTCATACAAAGTCTTGTTCAGAAGTTTGACAATATGCGTTACTTTGGTACGCTGTCTTAAAAGAATGAGTTCGCTTTCCTCTGGTTTACGGGCGTTCTCTGCTTGTTCTGTTTTCCAATTTAATCTAAAAGTATTTAAAACCGGGCCAACATTTTGATAAGCCCAATATTTATCATCACCCTGATGATTTACATTCTTAGTCCACTTTAGTTCTGTTAAATCCATAAATTAACTTTGTGTTATGATAAGGTCTCGAAATTTCTTATATCGTATTCTCTGCAAACTATTGCTGGCATCCGAAGAAAACGAGGATTGTTGAAAATAACATTAGGCTGTTTCAGTAAATTTACTGTAAGATTATCATCTATAAGCTGTAATTTTTTCAACGAGTTTCGTGGAATTCACCATTCCTCTAGAGGTAAGTTATTTCTGCGCGATTCCTTAGAGGATGTCTGAGAAGTAAGAAAGCCCACGTAACGGTATCCTGTCAGTAGAAAAAATACTTAAGTATGACAGCGTTATGAGAGCTATGAAC
>NZ_JBALCS010000052.1:0-67414 GCF_036919555.1 Nostoc sp. | reverse complement strand
ACACACTGAGTAGCCGTGTGCGGTGAAAGTCGCAAGCACGGTTTCGGATGGGAGGGGTGTTGCAGTAATGCACACCTCGACCCTACCTAGACAAGGAAGAAACTTATCCCCCACTCCCCCACTCCTCTTGAAATGGAAAAAGCGTTGCGAAGTTTCCTCGCAACGCTTTTTTCAAGAGGGTATTATGGATATCCTCCGCCCTTGATTGCTGTTAGAGGCATTTTGCCACTACTTTGTCAAGACAACTGAAACCCGGAGTGACACAATACAGATTCAGCTTATTGCTGATAAACTACATCCAAATCTACAGAGATTGTGTGAACGACTCACGACTCTGATGCTACGCTTCCTGCTGGTGAAATGCTACTGGGAAGCTTTATCAATCTTGACTTCCTTTGAGGTTTTGGATCAGGGGTTGCTGGTTATTTTCAACATTCGTTGAAGAATAGTGGGCGATAACAAATACGGGTAGGGTGAGAGTTAACAGAGCGATCGCAGTTCCCACAATGTCTGCCAAACGTTGGGAATATGTGTCGGCAGAATTGGCAGACTGGCTATTTGAATTCATACAAAATTGAAGTTATTCGTAATACTGTGCAGGTCTACTCTTTCAGTAAGAGTCTTGATGCTATTTTAGCTATTTTTCAACTGTAAAATGTTTAGCATTGTACAAGCTCAACTAGTTTTACAACTGTCATGATAGCGTTTTGATACATGAAATTCTTAATACCAAATTACAAGTCAACAAATCATGTTTTATTTTGTGATTAATATTTTCAGATGTTTCCCTGTATGGTGTAACGGTTCGCATACGCAAACCCAACTTTAACAGCATTATAAATTACATTTTTTCGCTGCTTAAAGATTAATTAGCAAAATGTATTTGTCCGATACTTTATGATTATATCATTCTGCAACGCCTTTGATAAGGTCATTTTACTGAATTTGCTAATTTGTGATACAGAACACAAATTAGCAATTGTACTGAATATCTATCGGTGGTTTCGATTGTTGTATAGTAGATATACACAAAAATATTTGACCCAAAAGAAGAAATTGGTAGGAATGAATTTTGTAACCACTCATAACTACCGAATAAATACAGATACCTCAACTGTGTTGTGCAGCATGGATTCAGTGATACTACTAAGCAAATATTTCAGAATTTCAATTTTCAAATCTATGTAATATCACAGCAATTTTGTCAATCTATATATAGGTAGAGTAAAAATACTTGTCAGTTCTGTGGTTCTGGCTGACCTTTCTGGATTACGTTTGACCGATACTATTAATGTTCCACATGCTTGGGTTGCACGGATTGCTTGATGTTTCAATTCTTCGGATGCCCACTTTTCCATTATCCACCACCCGTGATTACTATCCCATTCCAAAACTATACCTACCAAGCCTTTTGCTTATTTTTAAGTAAATTGTAGTTTTGTTGAGAAAGATCCGGGTAATGGATAGCCGTGAGTTCGGAGAGGGGTTGGGGGTAAGGTTGAAAAATGTACTTAATGCAAACGAGAATTGCTATAGTTGATTCCCACTGTCATTGCACCCCACCCCCAGCCCCTCCCCGCCGGCCTACGGTGTACACACAAGTCTTTGATGAGGCAATTTATGGTTAAGTCTCATAGTCCCTGAAAAACCTCACCCTGGTTCTGCTATGCAAAACCTGTCCCTCTCCTTAGTAAGGAGAGGGATGTCCTTTCTTGACAGGGTGAGGTTTTTCTTTTGTTTTGGGTAATTTGATGACTTGTGTGTACACCGTAGCCCCGCCGGCGGGGAGGGGAGACAAAGTGTAGCTTTGGCGGGGTGGGGTTCTTAGGGTTTTATAAGTAATCAAGCCGACATGATATTACTCATTTAGACGGAGTGCGATCGCATTCAGCAATACCTCAAATTCTGATTTACTGTGAATATCAGGGGTGAGCGTGTTCATCTCTTTTAGCAGTTTGGTTAGTTCACCGCTCGTGTGGCGAATCTCGGTGTATTGCTCAATATCTTCACGAAATTCCTGTAAATTAGCTGCGGAAACTTCTCTCAACCCTTCATCTAATTTTTTAATTTTTTCTTCCCAATGCTTAACATATTCAAGTCTTTCAAGAGGATCAAAAATTTGGGCATCTATTAACACAATCGGGAAAATTCGATCGCCAAATTTACCATTTTTAGCAATTTGCACAAGCTCAAACATGCAATTGGGAGATTTTAAATACTTGTCACTGATAACTGCGATCGCACATTTACCGCGTCCAATCCGTTCCATGAAGGTTTTAATCGATCCTTTGTAGTCCAACTCGCGTTTATCGCGGATGATTTTGATTCCTTTTGCCTGCAAAGTCTCATCCAATTGATTGACAAATTGCTCACTTTCTCCACCCCAAGCATAAGAGATGAAAATTTCCTTCTCCAATTCCATTGCAGACTGACTATTCATCATGCCTTTTTCCTGTTGATTGCTATCTTGTAGCCGATGCGTCAACGATTCATTTCTTTCTTGCTCCAGTTCCCTTTGCAACTATGCAACTTGGGGGTTGATTTCCCCATCTGCTTTAGCGGGTTGGAACAAAACATCATCGATTAACCTGCGGACATCTACCATTTCATAGCTGTTTTCGCATTCAATTTGGTAACGGCTAGCATTGAAGCGTTTTTTGAGTGAGTCCAGAGAATAGGAATAAGGTGTGGGCAGATTTTTGCAATTCTTGCAATTACAAGGAACTAAAGTTTGATATTGCAAACCTTCGTAAGAGTTGTGGATTTTTTCGAGTTCATGGGTGATGACTGCCATCAATTCTTTTGTACGGTTTACGGCTACACGGATTTTAATTTCCCGTTGATTGTAGTTTTCAATGATTTCAGCACGAGTTTGGTCTTTGTTGAGAACAACACCGTTTTTCCAAACGAGTTTTTGCTGTTCAATCCAAGGGTGCGTCTCGACAATAAAGCGGGTGAGGATGCCTTTGGGCATGAATGTATAGGTGTAGCGCAGGATGAGATTGTGGCGATCGTCCCAGGTATAATCAGCTTTTTCAATGGAAAGCAATTGCGGGGCAATATAAATGTCACGACGACCGGGAATTTCGTAGCAAAGCTTGAACCGCATCATTAATTGCAGGAGTTCATCGCGCATATCAGCATATTCGCCGCTTTTCCAAATATCTTCGAGGTCGTCTTTGGTAAAACAACCTAGATTTTGGTTAACAGTCTGATTATCCAAAACTTTGTAGACGGCAGTTGTCGCCCATTCCAGTTTGAGGATGACGTAGTGTTTGAGTGTAGAATCGTCTTGAAAGTGCAGGCAAACGCCGAGATCATGGAGATATGCTGCGCTTGAGCAGCATATCTTTCTTGTCAGTTAAATTATTGACTCGGCAAAGAGTAAAGTATTCTTCAACGCTGATGTAATTTCGGGAATCGTTCTCTAGGGCGATTCTGACTCTTACCCAGAGTTTTGGTAGAGGTGTACCAACGTGTTCAAGATTACTGATGTAAAGTTGAATAGCCTTTTTAATTTCCGCTAAACCGCGATTATCAGCTAAATTGGTTGGCAGAATTTCCTTGAGGTTTTCAAATTCTCCTCGTAACTTTCCTCCATCGACTTCGCACTGACGGTCTTGTTTTTCGTTTTTGATGATAAAAACTGGACTTTTGTCGCTCAAAAGTTGGACAACCTTGAGCCACCAATAAAAATCAGTGTTTTCTTTGCGAGTATCGGCAACTAAAGCATAAAGCGATCGCTTGCTGAGGAAAAACTGATGGGTTTGATGGTAGATTGCCTGTCCGCCAAAGTCCCAAATGTTGACGCGAAAATCTTTGCCATTGGGCTGTGTAAAGTGCCACTGGATGACTTCAATGCCTTCAGTTGATTCCTCATCTTGTTGAAGTTCGTAGGTTTCATCTTTGATTTTCTTAGCTAAAGAGCTTTTACGAGGAAGAGGGTTTGCAGGTTGGTGAGTTGGCCAATTTCCGGTGGCAGACTGCTCAGTTGATTACTGCTGAGGTCGAGGATGTGCAGGTTGGTGAGTTGTCCAAATTCCGCTGGCAGACTGCTCAGTTGATTGTTATAGAGGCTGAGGATTTGCAAGTTGGTGAGTTGTCCAAATTCTGCTGGCAGACTGCTCAGTTGATTAAAGCTGAGTTGGAGCGATCGCAAGTTGGTGAGTTGGACAATTTCCGGTGGCAGGGTTGTTAAGTCTTTGCCAGAAAGGTCTAATTCTGTCACCTTGTCTCTGGCAGCTTGTTCAATAATTTGCAGCAGTTCTTCGTTAGTCATTTCGGGTTTTACAGAGGCGATGCCTGACAACGAGTTGCTGCTTAGACCCGCAGCAGAGAAATTAAGCTATTAATAATGTAGCCTGTATAAAATTGCATTGAGGCAATGAGCAATGTTCGCTACCGCGTAGTCTATTTACCTGAAAATAACTGTAAAAAAGGCGATCGCTATAGTAAACATCTTCAGAAATGAATTATGCCTTACGTGTTTAGAGATATCGATGTAGTACAAGTCGCATTGGCATTGTCAGCTGATGCATTGGCATTGCAGGGTGTTACGCCATGTGCGACTTTCTCTCAAACCTAACCCCCAACTCCTTCCCTCGTTCCCATACTCCGTATGGGAATGCATTCGTTGAGTCTCTGGCTCAATGTCTGACTGGAGGCAGCAGCCCCTAATCAGCCATTCCCATACAGAGCATGAGAACGAGAGAACCAGAGAACGAGAGAACAATGGGAAATCGAGCTTTTTTCGACTTGTGTGTACACCGTAGCCTTATTAAGGAGAGGGGTTGGGGGTGAGGTTTTGATATCTACTTCATGCACCTGGGAACTGCTATGACAAATTAATCAGCTAAAAAAAACCGCCACTAACTATGATAGGGCGGTCTGGTTAAGCAATCGGAGGGTAATTACAGATTAATCTGCTAATAAATGAAATTGTTGTAACGAAGTTTGCACTTGCAAATTCGGGATTGGGCAATTCAATTTTGGATTTTGGATTTTAAATTTTGGATTAAATTTCAATCTAAAATCCAAAATCTAAAATCTAAAACTCTTGCTCCCCCACTCCCTACTCCAGGGCTATTTCGTTCTAGACAGAAACCGCCCAGAACTGAAGTTCACAGGCTTTTAGCTAAAGTCCGTTAAAACGGACTATAACCTTTTATTAGTCGTCTTTAGACGACTTTCGCTATTAGACTCAGAATGAATTCTGAGGCGGACTAGATGAGAATGAAATAGCCCCACTCCCTACTCCCTTCCGTAAACACTCGTTGGTTCCTTGATAAATCGGGTGTAAAGATGCTTAAACGTAGACTTAATTACGCGGGGCATACCAAAATCGATGGGCATCAACTTGTCTGGTAGCCGCCAATCTTCTATTTTTAATAAGTCAGGATTTAAATGCGGAAACTCTATGGCAGCAAGTTCTGGACAAACTCCTAGTCTTTGGGAAGCTGCAACTGTAGGCACTTGTTCAGGAGAAACATTGAGGATTTCTACCATTGCCCGATCTAAGGCAAATATATCTGATGCGGCTGCTAAAATGCCAAGTTGGCGAGGTTCACCGTTGCTGGGGCCATTACCTTCATGACCGATTATGCCATCTAATATGGTTAAGTTAGGGTTAATTGCCCTGGCAGTTTCTACTAACATTTCACCAAATCTATTCGCATCTTTTCCGGCTTCCATGTGCCACCAAGCTTTCATTTTGCCAGGGACGCAACCAAACAAGTTTTTGACGCCCAGTGTTAATGTCAACTGCATATGTGATTTCACTTTAGGTAGGTTAATCACTACGTCTGCTTCCATTGCTTCTTTAGACAGCCGCAAATGGTTAAAATTGTCACTAACGGTTTGGTAACGCTGACCGTGAAAATCGATGATCGGAAGATTGAGTTCTTCTAAAATAGGCAGATAGCCGTTTGCTACTGCTACGCCTTTAGCACTGCCAAAAGCCGGACTATCGCCCAAAAAGGGCTTACCGCCAACCTCAATTACCATCTGGGCAACTTCGTAAACTAGTTCGGCACGAGTGATACACTCTTTACCAGGACGTGACCCTGTAAGTAGATTCGGTTTGAGTAAAACGCGATCGCCTTTTTTCACAAACGCTGCCATTCCTCCAAAAGGTTCCAGGAGAATAACTAAGGATTCTCGTAAAGCCTCTCGTTCGTAAGATGTAGCCCGAATTAAACTGACGGATGGTTTTTGAATCTGCATAGATAGATAGGGGAGTGGGGGAGTGGGGGAGTGGGGGAGTGGGGGAGCAGGGGGAGAAGAATAATAACCAATGCCCAATGCCCAATGCCCAATGCCCCATAACTATTATTCTGTCTTGAGGGGTAAGATACCACTCATTTGTTCTAGATTTAACACTGTGGCTAAGTCTGCTTCACTCATCAATTCTCGTTCTAAAAGAATTTGGCGCAGGGATTTGCCAGTTTCTAAAGATTCTTTGGCGACAGCTGCGGCATTTAAATAACCGATGTGGGTATTTAGTGCGGTTACTAAAGCTAAACTGCCTTCAGCATAAGCTAAACAACGTTCCCGGTTAGCAGTAATTCCCTCAATGCAGCGTTCGGTGAGTGCGGCGATGGTATTACCCAGAATTTCGATACTGTGAATCAAGTTATAGGCAATCAGTGGCATCATCACATTTAATTCTAATTGTCCGGCTTGTGCGGCTAATGCGATCGCACTGTCGTAACCCATCACCTGAAAACACACCATTGATGTCATCTCTGCCATGACTGGGTTATATTTACCTGGCATAATCGAGGAACCGGGTTGTACTGGAGGCAGTTGAATTTCTTTCAAGCCAGTTTTTGGCCCCGAATCCATCAGCCGTAAATCATGAGAGATTTTGACTAAATCCTGCGCTAAGTTGCGTAAAGCACCGGAAACATTTACAAATGGTGCCATACTTTGCATGGCTGCCATGAGATGGGGCGCAGGTTCTAAAGGAGTGTCAATCAATTCTGAGAGAACTTCCACTACACGGGCGCGATATAGAGGATGAGTATTTAACCCCGTTCCGGCTGCACTACCTCCCAAACCCAACACCATCAAATCACCAGAGGCGGTGTAAATCCGGTTTTGATGTTCTGTAAGAATTTGCGCCCAAGCCCGAAAATTTTCACCCAAACGCACGGGTACAGCGTCTTGCAAGTGGGTTCTGCCAGATTTGACGATATCTTGAAATTCTACAGCTTTGTTTTCTAAGGATGCGATCGCCCCTTCTATTGCTGGGTGTAATGTCTTGGATAATGCCAATAAACCACCAATACGAATTGCGGTCGGAATCACATCATTGGTAGACTGCCCATAATTAACGTGATCATTGGGACTAACACGTTTATAATTCCCCTTTTCTTCACCAAGAATTTCTAAGGCGCGATTTGCCAGAACTTCGTTGACATTCATGTGGTGGGATGTTCCAGCACCCGCTTGATAAACATCCACGACAAATTGATCGCGGAATTTCCCAGCTAAGATTTCATCAGTTGCTTGCACAATCGCCTGACTAATATCTTCAGGAATGCAATTCAGTTCACCATTCACAATTGCTGTAGCTTTTTTAATTATTAATCCAGCATTTACGTAAGTAGGTAGAGGCTTGATGCCGCTAATGGGGAAATTTTCGATAGCCCGCAGCGTTTGAATACCGTAATAAACGCTACTAGCAATTTGGCGATCGCCCATTGAATCGCGTTCGATGCGGAATTGAGAGTTTGTGTGTTCAGTCATAGTATTGTTTTAAGACAGCTACAGAAAACAGATTTTCCCACGCAGGCACACTCAGATACACTAATCTGCATATATTTTGCATATTTGCTTGACTGCTTGTTGCTTTACACTTGTTAATTTTGGTTTTTGAATTCCCTATGAGCATACCCAACTGGATTACCTTCTCTCGCCTATTGGGGATACCATTTCTGCTTTACGGTTTATATAATCCTACACCTCAAGCTAAGTGGATATGTTTGGCGATTTTTCTGATTGCTGCATTGACTGATTGGTTAGACGGGTATTTGGCGCGAAAACTCAACCAAATTACTGACTTGGGTAAATTTCTTGATCCCTTAGTGGATAAATTGCTGGTACTTGCGCCGTTGATGGTTTTTATTGAACTAGGAAAAGTGCCAGCTTGGGGAGTGTTTTTGATTTTAGCGCGGGAATTAGCGATCGCTGGTTGGCGGGTGAATCAAACGACGATTACCGGGGCGAACATTTGGGGTAAACTCAAAACTGTTAGTCAAATAGTTGCGATCGCGCTTCTGATTGCGCCCCTACCTGAAGTGTGGCAAATTCCCTCTCTGATTGCCTTTTGGGTTTCTGTCGCCCTGACTTTAATCTCTGGGGGTATTTATCTTTTGCCGCAAAAAGCTAGCGCTGCTGATTGAAAACAGCGAAACACGAAAACGGAAACCAGGAGGTTTGCCTTCACATAGACTGCCATAATTGAAAATAAACTGAGGGATGATATTTCCGTATCTGTTTATCGGAAATCGAAGGGTTGAAGACCTGTACCATTACACGTAAGTAGGTGGGCGGAGTGTCTCCGACTCCGCTCAATTTAAGTCGGGGTTTAAATAAGAGTCTGAAATTGTCTAAAATGTTTGAAGGCGTGAATTTTGAATTATTAAAATGAAGTAGTATCGGTTTATATGTTGGAACAAGAAAGAGAAAATTTGCAGTTTTATGTTAATCAGTTAGCTACAGAAGCTTTACAAAAATCACAACCATCGGCGTGGTTTGATATTTTATATGCCGATGCTAAAGGTGATGCAGCACAAATTCCTTGGGCCAAGTTAGTTCCTCACCCTTATCTGCAAGATTGGTTGACTAATCGTGAAGCATTTACCTCACAGCAAAAGGCGTTAGTAATTGGTTGTGGCTTAGGAGATGATGCCGAAGCTTTAGCGAATCTGGGATTTGAAGTAACCGCCTTTGATATTTCTCCAACAGCTATTTCCTGGTGTCAGCAGCGATTTCCTGATTCGACTGTCAACTACGTAGTTGCTGATTTATTAGCAATTCCCTCACAATGGCATCAAGCCTTTGACTTTGTTTTTGAATGTCGCAATATTCAAGCTTTACCCTTAAATGTGCGTTCTTCAGTTATTTCTTCAGTTGCCCATGTAGTTGCTCCAAATGGAACACTATTGCTGATTACTCGTGTCCGAGACACAGAAGTTGAACCGAATGGACCACCTTGGGCATTATCAAGCTCGGAACTTAAACAGTTTGAAACTTTAGGATTATATCAAGTAGAACAACTTGTGTTTTCGGACTCTGAGCAATTTGAGGTTAAGCAGATGCGAATTGAATATCAAAGACATAATCCTATTAGCCACTCAGTTTAATCTCAAAGAGTTTAAGTTCAGTCCCAAGGCGATCATTGTCTACCCAATAGTCAACATCAGCAAAGCTTTCGATATTCTGAGATGTCGATGGTTTGGGCGATGTCTACGGCAACCCCTTGGATGTACATAGTTTGTCTAAAAAAGTGCGATCGCTAAAGCAAATGGATCTGAGAGAAAAAGTAAATTTTTCAGATAAATATTAAATTCAGCTTTTAGCATTATCTTAGTTTAAGATAATGCTAAAAGTCTTGTTAATCTGAGTATACTTTTGTTTTAAATTTCTACCCCAATCCCGATGATGAGGTAAGGGTTTTCGTCGGCTTTGTTACATCCTTTTTTGGACGCCTCATAATTTTCTCCGTCCCTTTCTCTGTCTTCAGCCTTATTGGTGGAGACAAAACACTTCCACAGACCTTTTATGTTCCAGTTAGAGGAGAAATCCCATGAGCCTCACCGCCTTCCGCACCCTTGGTCGCTCTGGCTTAATTGTCAGCCCGCTTGCCCTCGGCACTATGACCTTCGGCACCCCGCGATGGGGTGCGCCCGACGAGGTTTCGGGGTCTATCTTCCACACCTATGTCGAGGCGGGCGGCAACTTCATCGACACTGCCGACGTCTATGCCAAGGGTCGCAGCGAAGAACTAATCGGTAGCTATATTGCCGATCGCAGTCTGCGCGATCAACTGGTACTTGCAACCAAATTCACCTTTCACAGTGGCGAACCAGGCAACCCGAATGGGGGCGGTAACGGACGCAAGAACATGTACCGTGCGTTGGAGCGATCGTTGCGTCGGCTACGCACCGACTACATTGACCTCTACTGGATGCACGCCTGGGATCTGGTCACGCCCGTCGAAGAGGTGCTACAGTCGCTCGGTGATCTGGTGCGCGCTGGCAAGATCCACTATTTTGGATTCTCAGACGTGCCCGCCTGGTACACTGCCAAAGCAGCCGCCCTTGCTACAGCGCACGGTATTCCCGCACCGATTGCCTTGCAGCTTGAATACTCCCTTACCGAGCGCAGCATCGAGCGCGAACATCTGCCTGCTGCCCGTGACTGTGGACTCGGCATCTGTCCCTGGAGTCCGCTTGCTGGCGGCTTTCTTGCTGGCAAGTACCAGCGCGAGGGCGAAGGAGCTACCGGACAGGGACGGCTCAGTGGCAGCAATCCCTTCGGCAATCAGAAGTTTACTGATCGTAACTGGCGCGTCCTCGACACCCTGCGGACGGTCGCCGCGCAAGTTGAGCGTCCACTGGCGCAGGTCGCCCTCGCCTGGGTTTCGGCGCAGTCCGGCATTACCTCGCCCATTCTAGGTATCAGTAAACTCGAACAACTACACGATAACCTGGACTCCCTGGACATCCGCCTCACCCCGGAACAGTTGCAGATGCTAAACCAGAGCAGTGCGCTTGACCCCGCCTTCCCCTACGGCATCTTCACGAGTGAGGTGAACCGTGGGATCTTCGGCGGTGCGACTGTTCAGGGCTGGGGGTAGCTGCTTCGGTTCATGAGCAGCACAACAGACATTAGGCAATACCGACACCACCTGTTATGCCATAAACCTCTCCTGTAATGTAGCTTGCCTCCTGTGAAGCAAGCAGCACGTATATAGGAGCGATCTCTACGGGCTGTCCGGGTCGTCCCAGTGGAACCGTGGAGCCAAATTTCTCAATCTTTTCCTGAGTCTGACCACCACTGGGCTGTAGCGGCGTCCAGAACGGACCGGGTGCTACAACGTTGACACGCACACCTTTCTCAATCATTTGTTTAGAGAGTGCTTTGCTGAAAGTAACAATACCTGCTTTGGTGAGCGCATAGTCAATGAGTCCCTCTGAAGGTTCATACGCCTGAATAGAAGCTGTATTAATGATGGCTGCGCCCGGTTTTAGGTGCGGTACTGCCGACTGTGTAATCCAAAATAGCGCGTAGAGGTTAGTCTTAAGCACCTTATCGAACTGCTCGGTGGTGATATCGCCAATGGAAGGACTAGTACTCTGTGCGCCGGCATTATTTACAAGAATATCTAAACCGCCCAGAGATTCTACTGCATCCGCCACAAGTTTTCGGCAAAAATTCTCATCCGTGATGTCACCCGGAAGAGCGACGGCTTTGCGTCCCGCTTGTTCGATCAGTTTTATAACTTCTCGTGTATCCGACTCTTCACTGGGAAGATAGGAGATTGCCACATCAGCCCCTTCACGTGCGAATGCGATCGCTACGGCACGCCCGATACCGGAATCTCCTCCGGTGATCAACGCCTTTCGGTTTGCAAGCTTGCCACATCCTGTATAGCTCTCCTCGCCGTGATCCGGCTGAGGGTTCATCTGTTGAGCAAGTCCCGGTGCAGGCTGCGGCTGACGGGGGAAGGGCGGTCCTGGATATTGCAGACGTGGATCTTGCATCTCCAATCGATCATTTGTCATCTGTTGTTCCCATGTTGTGGTGTATCCAATTCTAGAATCGCTTTTGGATTGCATCCATCCACTTGGGGCAACATCATTGTTGTAATTAGTAACAGTTTTAAGACTCCCGTGCATCTGTTTGACTCTACCTTTCGGCAGACTCCCAACAACCAGATGTTGCGTCTACTTGGTGGGAGAAAGTAGTGAGCATGATTTGCGATCGCAAATCATGCCAAAAATTGGTGAGTATTTATGTTTGGGCTGCAACAGTTCGTTCACAAGCAATTTCCGCAGGAAAGTCGCAGCACCAACCTTTTAAAACTGCTCGCTTAACGCCTCATGAGTTGCAAATTGCAGAATTGGTTGCTTTGGGGCGAACTAACGCAGAAATTGGGAATCAACTTTGGATTACTAAAAATTCTGTCAAGCAAGCCTGAAAGCGAATGTTTCTTGACATACTCCCCCGAATTTAGCGAAGCGGATTCGGGGGATTCTGAGGTCAAACAGCAATTGCAGGCACTGCCCGACTTACATCACCTAACTCAACATTTGTAGGTTCAACTTTTGCATTCAGCCGTTGCAGGACTAGAAGGCTGTTGCACGCTATTGTTAACAGTTTTTGCTTCTACAAAAGCTTCTCGACCTGTAATCAATCGAGAGCGACGATTACGAGTGATATAATTCCACCCCCACTGAATTGCTACTACTAATTTAGTGTCAAACTCGATTAAGAAGTAGATGTGAATTACTAGCCAAAAGAGCCAAGCAATGAAACCTTTGAGTTTGATTAAGCCTAAATCTACAACAGCTAAATTTTGCCCAATCATCGCCAAAGTACCCACGTCATTGTAACGAAATTGTGGCAAAGTATTACCTTTAAGCCTTCGTTGAATGAGTTTGGCTACATACTCTCCTTGTTGTTTGGCTACAGGTGCAACACCAGGTAAGGGTTTACCATTTTGATGGGAGAAGTTGCCTAAATCTCCCACTACAAAAATGTTTTTATAACCCTTGATAGTCAAGTCCGGTTCTACAATCACACGCCCGTCGCGATCGCACTCTACACCTGTACTTTTTGCTAGGGCTTTCCCCATAGGCGAACCTTGAACACCTGCTGCCCACAATATAGTTTTTGAGGTAATTTCTGTCAATTCATCGCCTTGCTTGAAAGTAACGATGTTATTTTCAATATTTGTCACTCTGGTGTTAGTGTAGACAGCCACACCCAACTTTTGCAAAGATTCTGCTCCTACTTTCGATAACTCTGGCGCAATGTGTGGGAGGATGCGATCGCCCCCTTGCAATAGTAAAATTCTCGCTTCTGAGGTGTTGATGCTGCGGAAATCTTCTGTGAGCGTTTGGTATGCTAATTCCGCGATCGCACCTGCTAATTCTACACCCGTGGGACCACCCCCCACAATCACAAAAGTCAACAAAGCACGGCGTTTTTCTGGATCAGTTTGTTTTTCTGCCGCTTCAAATGCCGAAAATATCTGGCGACGCATTTCTATGGCATCTTCAACAGTTTTCAAGCCCGGAGCAAATTCTTTCCAGTTATCTTTACCAAAATAGGAATGGTTAGCACCTGTGGCGACAATTAATGTATCATAAGGTACTAATTCATCACCTAGAATAACTTGTTGCGCTTTTGGATCAATATCATTCACTTCTCCCAACAACACTTTTGTATTCTTGCTTTTGCTAAATACAGATCGCAATGGTGCGGAAATATCAGCAGGTGATAGCGCACCTGTGGCAACCTGATATAAAAGCGGCTGAAATAGGTGAAAGTTACGTTTATCAATGAGAGTAACATTTACATTTGCTGTCTTTAAAGCTTTTGCTGTATACAGTCCACCAAAGCCACCACCAACGATAACTACCTGATGCGGTGCATTCTTCTCAAGAGAGACTACCATAATAAATATTTCCTTGTGTTAAGAAGTTGTAACTATTCTTAACAAAGTTCTAACAGAATTATCATGCAGGTTGCCGTTTATTTAGAACAATTAAAAAAATAATGAAAGTAGCCAAAGTTAGTTTTTATTCGGATTTACCGAACAAGAAACATCTCCTAGTTGGTGGTAGCCGGACGGTAATTGTTCTAGTGACTCCTCGCTTGAATGTTATGAGCGATCGCCTTCTTGATTAATCTAGGACTTACGCAAAATCATGAAAAAACGAACCGCAAAGGACGCAAAGGACACAAAGGAATAAGATTTTAGAGAGTTATTGCGTAAGTCCTATAATCATCAGTTTGGTTTTACGAACTTAAGAGTCATGCGATCGCTCTCCCCAATGGCGACGAAGCGTTGCCTATCCTTTTCACCTTGGCTTAGGGTCGGAGGTAGTGTCCAAACTCCGCCTGGATAGTCCTTAGTATCTTTTGGGTTGGCGTTAATCTCTGATTTGCCCACGAATTTGAAGCCGGCTTTCTCCACAGCAGCAATTACCCCATCTTCTGACATATAGCCAGTTTTAATACTCTCTTGTAAAGAAATATCTGGTTTGCCACGGTGTTCTTCCACCCCTAAGATGCCCCCGGGCTTGAGTGCTTTGTAAGCCGCAGCGTAAACCTGCTCGGCATAGCCAGCTTTGACCCAGTTGTGAATATTACGGAAGGTAACAACCATGTCCACGGAGTTGTCTGGGGCTAAGGTGATTTCGTTTGGGGGATTGATTTGGGCTACTTTGACCTTACCAAAAACTTCTGGATGATCTGCTAGTACAGTTTGGAAAGCCAAAGCGGGTTTACTCGTGCGAGGAGCAAAGTTAGTAACGATGAGTTGACCCTTTGCAGCTAGAAATGGAGCTAATATCTCGGTATACCACCCGGTCCCTGGCCACAATTCAACTACGGTCATATTGGAGCGTAAACCGAAGAATTTCAAAGTCTGGGCTGGGTGGCGGTACTTGTCTCGGTCACGATTTGCAACGGAGCGATGACTGCTGGTAAGTATAGTTTGAAGCGTGGTTGTGCTATCAAATGTCGCTTTTTCCCTTTCGTTGGCTAGAACAGTTGGGGGCATTATGCATGCCAATAGGAGGAAAGCTAGAGTTAGGGCTTTTAGTAAGCTAAGGCGGGGGGTGAGATTTTGTGTAAATTTCATACCTGTTGTTTTTACTTTCCACTTCAGCATAAGGGTTAATAGCCCCTTCAAATAGGGTATATCGCATCTATTAACTTTCTCAAATTACCGCCAAAAAATAACCCCCAGTTGAAGGCATTTTTTATTTTTCATGAGTATAAATAAATATTCCTCGAAAACTTATTAATCATGAGAAGTTTTCTTTCTATATCTGGAGGTATTGACAAAATTCACTCGCTTTTCTACTTTATTCTAAGAATTATCTGAGCTTGTATTCAAGCGAACGCCAAGAGCGTCTCCTAGAGAGGAAAAGATAGCTTTGCCGGGGTGGGGTTCTTCGAGTTTAATAAGTAATCAAGCGGACATGATATTAAATCATGCAAACCCCAGGTTTACCTAGATTTTTAGAAGCGGTGCTAAGGCTAAAGTCTTGTTTTTATCAGCAAGGAAAACGCAATCGCAGAGGTTAAACAGTTCTACCTCAGTCTGCGTCTGTCGCATCAGCCGCAGGAAATCACCTTCAGCGTCAACACTCAGGGCAATATAATTGAGGAACATTTTGAGGTAGCCTACGCGCGCTCGCTCTGGCATAGTTGCGGCTGTGGGGGTTTGCCATAAACGATCAATATAGTTGCGTACCTCTACTAAAGGAACCGGCGTGATCGGCTCGAAGCGCAAAGCCTGCCGAATTTGATTAAAAAGCCAAGGATTCCCGATCGCCCAGCGTCCCACCATCACACCCGCCGCCCCCGTTTGAGAAAGCACTTTAACAGCAGTTGTCGCAGAGTCGATATTACCATTGGCAAGCACTGGACAATGGACTCGGCTTACCGCTTCAGCAATCAAATCATATTTCACTGAAGAGTGGTACATATCTTTCACCGTGCGACCATGCAAACTCAGTAAATCAATGCTGTGGCGATTGATTATATCTAGAATTTCGTAAAAGTTATCTGTATTTTCAAACCCTACGCGCATCTTGACGGTCAAAGGTCGATCGTTGACAGCAGAACGCAGTTCTCCCAAAATCCGATCCACTTTTTCTGGTAAGAGCAGCAATCCACCCCCAACATTTTTGCGATAGATTCTAGGTGCTGGACAGCCCATGTTCAAGTCAACTCCAGCGATATTATAGTTGCAGAGTTCCTTTGCTGTTCTTACTAAGTCTGAAATGCTTTCGCCAATCATTTGAGCAAAAACGGGGCGACCCGTGTCATTTTCGGTGATTGCTGCCAGAATGCTACGATTGAGCCGTGAGGTATCATTGACGCGGAAATACTCGGTGAAGAAATAGTCAGGACTGCCGTAATGGGCAATCACCTTCATAAACCAGAGGTTTGTCACATCCTGCATGGGCGCAAGAGCAGTGAGGGGTAGGTATGGATGGAGCGATTGGGGAAGCGATACCTGGGACATAGAGATGAAGAGCGATCGACAAAGCATCACTGTATCAAAAAATGGTTACTTGTTAGGAACTGCGAACATAAAAGCCCAAAACTGCAATTAAGGTAAAATGCCATCAGTCCAACATGAGAACATAACTTAATACTCTGCATTACTGTTTTCTTCCACTCCTTGGTTTATTTAGAATTACATAGTACTTTATCCATGATCCCGTATTCCCGCTCAATCAAATTCAACGGCTTTTCTTACAACACATGGCGATGGAAAACCTCATCCCCAATCCAAATTACAATATTCATTCCTCGATAAAATTCATACGTTAATAGTCATTGTCAGCCACACAAATCCCTTTACACTTAATACCGTTGGTGGCGGTGCGCTGACAATGAGAACATAGAACTTTTTCGTTTTCTGTTTCTTGATTTATCTTTATACTAATGTTTCCCGTAAGAAAGTCTTTTTCGGTCTGGAGTTTTACAGTCATAAAAATGTAGTAGTTTTTTGCGGTTTACATTTTATCAACAAAGGCAGTTTCTCATAAGTTAGTCACAGAGATGCTTAGACCGTTTTCGGAGATGTCTAATGTACTAGCTTTTAAAAACCAGGAGCTAGTTTTCCAGCGTTCTCTTTTAAGTTTCGTCTGATGCACCTGTAGGAAAATCCTTTTTTTACACGCCAAAATCTTATAAAGTTTAAAAGGTCTAATATTTTCAGGCGTAATATTTTCATCATCACGAAAATCATCACGCAAAACAAATTCCATCGCTTGCGTTTCTGGTGTGATTTTAGGAATGTAGAAATAGAAAGTCGGGTACTCTTCGGTACTCAGTAGAGCTTGTGAACCTAGGGCTAGAAGCGGAATAGCAGGTTTTTGATTTTGAAAGCAATTTCCTCGCGTTGCCGCAGACCCTACTCTACCAGGTTTTCCAGCAATGCCAATTCTTTTTCTGCTGCCACGCGCAATATAACCTGTAACATTAGCGATCGCTCTATTGGCAGACCCGCTTCCAGGACTTATTCCATGTGCTTCCTGAAAAAACTTCAGAGCCTGTCGATCGCACTTAGATACGGTTCTCTTCATCATCCTAATCATTGTAGTGCGATTGCTCTCTCAGCGAACAGTTTTGCTTGAGTTCTGCTTTCCAAAAGTGCGCTCTTCCCCACGAAATTGCTTTATACTTAGTGCCACGGGGCTAGGCGAACAGTTTTGCTTTAGTCCTGCTTTCTCATAAGTGCTAACTGACAAGTCAGCGCTTGCGCTATCGCCCAATCATAGCTGTGATGGGTGAAATCTATGATAGTAGACGATGGCACTAAATCAACCATCATACTTGAGTTATGGCATTCCTTTTAAGACTGTCGCTACAAGTGCTTGGAAGATGAGGCGATCGCACTTCGTTAATGCATCCTACAAGAGCGGCGATCGCACTTATCCAATATAAAGAACAAGATAGACGATCGCACTTTTACCCATGTAGTGATCTGAGCGATCACCTGACGGGAAACTTTACATCAAATTGCGATGGCAACGAGAACACCGCAGGCATCGCACTATATGCCTCAATCCAAACGACAAGATTGGCGATCGCTCCTGATTTATCCCTAGTAATTTTATCTTTGTTTTGAATTTAAAAACAAAATCAAGTTATCTCAGCTGTAAAATATAAGTGTAGAGCCAGTAGTAGATTAAACCTCGGCAAAAGTAATCCCTAAAAATGCCAGGGTAATTTTATGCTTATTTGGTGTCTAAGAAAAAATCAAGTTATACCAGCTGTAAAATATGAGGGTGGAGCCAAAGGTGACTAGTATTGATAATTACAACTTCTCTTTTTCAGGAGAAGCCACAATCCCACAGGCTCCTCCTGAATTTAAATCAGGTTTTATCGGCATTGTGGGTCGTCCTAATGTCGGTAAATCTACTTTGATGAATCAATTGGTAGGAGAAAAAATTGCGATTACATCACCGATAGCACAAACAACACGTAACCGTTTGCGCGGTATATTAACTACACCAGAGGCGCAGTTAATTTTTGTAGATACGCCAGGAATTCATAAGCCCCATCATCAATTGGGTGAAGTGTTGGTGCGAAATGCTAAAATTGCCATTGAATCGGTAGATGTAGCGCTATTTGTGGTAGATGGATCTGTGGCTTGTGGAGCAGGCGATCGCTATATTGCCGATTTGCTCAGTCGCAGCAAAACACCGATAATTCTGGGCGTGAACAAAACCGACCAACAACCGCCCGATTCCCACTTTTTAGATAATAGTTACGCCCAGATGGGCAAGTCCCATGAATGGGAAATCGTAAAATTTTCTGCCAAGACTAGTGCCGGATTACCACAACTTCAAGAATTATTAATTGAACATTTAGAAATTGGGCCATTATACTATCCCCCAGACTTAGTAACTGACCAGCCAGAGCGCTTTATTATGGGTGAATTGATCCGAGAACAAATTTTATTATTGACTCGTGAAGAAGTACCCCATTCAGTAGCGATCGCCATTGACTTAGTAGAAGAAACTCCCAGCATTACCCGTATACTTGCTACCATCAACGTCGAGCGCGATTCCCAAAAAGGCATACTCATAGGCAAAGGCGGAGCGATGCTCAAAGCAATTGGTAGTGAAGCCCGCGAACAAATCCAAAAGTTAATCGCTGGTAAAGTTTATCTAGAATTGTTTGTCAAAGTCCAGCCAAAATGGCGACAGTCGCGGGTGAGTTTAGCAGAGTTAGGCTATCGCGTGGAAGAATAAAACAAGTTAGTCATTGGTCATTTGTCATTGGTTATTGGCAGGCAAAAAAAGTAAAGGACAAAAGGCAAAAGACTATTAACAATTCCAAATTCAAACATTTTAGAGATTTTCAGACGGAGATTTAAACCCGGACTGAAACTGGGGCTACCTGTAGAAGTAGGGGTGTTAAATCCTTTAATTTACAATAAGTAATGACAAATGACTCTTAATTAATAAAAATGTCTTTAGATACTCGCTATCCCTTAAATTTACCCGCCAATGCTCCGCCGTTGCGCGTGTTAATTGTCGAAGATGATCCGATGATGCAACTGGGATTAGAGCAATCGTTAATGGCTCATCCTCAGTTGGAGATTGTTGGACAAGCAGAAGATGGTTATTTGGGAGTTCAAGCCGCACTGCAACTGAAACCTGATTTGGTGGTTATGGATATTGGGTTGCCGCGATTGGATGGCATTGCAGCGACACAGCAAATAAAGGCGGCTCTGCCAGCAACTCATGTGGTGATGCTGACATCTCATCAAACGGAGACGGAAATTATTGCCGCACTGTCTAGCGGTGCAGATGCCTATTGTATCAAAGGTGCAAGTGTGGAAAGATTGTTAAGTGCGATCGCAGCCGCAGTTGATGGTGCAGCCTATCTCGATCCCCAAATTGCGCGACGAGTAATTGATAATCTCAAACCGCCCTCACCCACCAGCAATAACGCCAACTTATCTGGGCGCGAGTTAGAAGTGTTGAAACTCATGGTAGACGGCTTGAGTAACCCAGAGATTGCTGAAAAACTTTATCTCAGTCCCAACACCATCAAAACTCACGTCCGGGGGATTATGAATAAATTAGCAGTAGACGATCGCGTGCAAGCAGCAGTTGTAGCACTGCGTTCTGGATTGGTTTAATCCCATTTACAAGTAGAGGTGTACATATATATGTACGCCTCTATGGCCGATTTATTTGTTGCCAAGATTTTTCAAAAATAGTCTACCTCAATCTATTTTAGTTAAAAGAGTTTGAGAATTGATTCGGGTCTAAATTAACAGGAAATAAGAAAATTTCCTTGCCTTCTAAGTTTGCCTTTTGGTGAAGCAAAATTGCCTTTTCCAAAGAACAATATTTAATTGGAACCCATCCATCGCTATAAAAGTAGACAGTCACTCGGCTCATTGCATACTCTTTCAACGACAATGGAACGTACCAGGACGAGTTCACAATTTGAACTTTACCTGTTGAATCCATGCTTTGAACCTCAGCTACTAAATATATTTGCTTTGACTCATCACTCTCACTACTTTCACTCATCCAGATGAATGAAAGTAACTATCATAAGTAATAAACTAATATGGCTTTAAGTTAGATATTTAGGTAGGAGTTCAAGAGTCAACGAAGAGGACAAGGGGAAAACCCTATAGCGAAAGTTTGACAGGTTGTCTTTTGACGCAAGTATTCTTTTAAAATTATCGTTCCTAAATACTGGTGGAAAAATAGCATCAAAAATTTTTGAATTTTCCTTTAATTGCCTTTCCCCAGTCAGCCTAGACTACTTCGCTTACTTTTTAGAAACTCTATGTTCAACTTTACTCTTGAGAAGAATTTGGGATGGCTATTATTAATTTCGGTTTTAATTGCCACACCAGTTAATGCCCACACCGAAAAGGTATCTGGGGACGTAGGCGGGATGTTGCATATTGAACCCCATGACAATCCTCAAGCTGGCAAAACCGCTCATGTTTGGATTGTCCTCACTCATAGAGGCGGGCGACTAATCCCCCTGACACAATGTAACTGTCAGTTGGCTGTCTACCCTGAACCTCACAGTGAAACTGATGCCCCATTGCTAAAGCCCAGTTTACATAATGTCTCAACCAAGCAATATAAAGGCATTCCCGGAGCCGAGATCGTATTTCCCAAAGTAGGAGCTTATGAATTGGAGTTAAGCGGTACTCCCAAATCTGGAGCTAGTTTCAAGCCCTTTGTGTTATCTTACCCCGTCACTGTCGGCTCATAGAAGCTGAAGTGTTTGACACTCCCCGGCGTGAACGTAGGGGGATTCTTGGCTCACCGAAACCACTTAAATTAGAGTCCTTGCGTCATCTAACTCAGAGGTGGGATTCTCCCCAAGCGTTAATTCGGGTATGCCCTACCCTATTCGCGTTGTCGCGAGTTCTGTTTAGATTTGGAGATAATTACCCCAAAATGCTGAACGCCCTAGCTCCTCTGAATCTTTTACCTACTGCGAGGTGGAGTCTAGAAAAATGCAGTAGAACCGCATAGATTCAATTTTCAAGGTGCAGCGTGTCTTTCGACAACAAGGTTTTTAGCGTGGTTGATTACCTTTTCCACTATCGCTATTGTACCAAAAGCCACCCTAGAACGGCGGGGCTTTAGACCCATTATTTTGGTAAAATGTCATGCTGTAGCAAGATCCCGCAGGGTTGAGAAATCTTGGTGCGATCGCGTCCATTGCGGTAGCGATCGCATAACCTAGTTTTATCTCGTTTCTCTTGTTGAAATTCTGATCGTTGTTCACGAATATCAAAGACTCGTTAACGGAGCTAAAAAACGAGGTTTTAAAGGAGTTTTCATGTCTTTGAACCACATCTGTCGTAAGGGCACAGCATTGCTGTGCCCCTACCGCGTGGTCTATTTAAGACGAAAATAGTTGTAAAATCCTGCCAAACGATGTGAAGGTTTCAAACTCAGGGATGATGAATAATTAGCAATTAAATTGACAAAATCACACTATAAAAGGTGATATTAAGCGATAGAGAGCGATCGCAAAGGACTAACGGGCATGATTAAATCTTGGATGGTGATTGGGGGTGTGGCTTTCTTAGTTGCCTTAGTAGCTAACGTAATTACACCTAGCGATCGCCAATGGTTCAACCGCTTACAACGACCGAGATGGCTAACTTTTGAGGGTGCGATTCCAATTATCTGGACTGTAATATTTATTTGCGGTGCTTGGTCAGCTTATATTGTCTGGGAAAAAGACCCAGGAAGCACCCCAACCTGGTTAATCATGGGTTTATACCTGCTATTAGAAATTATTACCATTGCCTATACGCCTGTAATGTTTAAGCTTCGCAGTCTGAAAGTGGGTACAATTCTTGGTGGCACAGGTTTTTTCATTTGTGCTTTATTGATACTTGCAATCTTAACTATTTCTGGTTGGGCAGCATTGTTACTAGTTCCTTATTTGCTTTGGAGTCCCATTGGTACTTATACCACTTGGCAGATGATCACTCTCAATCCTCAAGATGCCTAAGATTCGCACCAGGGAATGATTCAACTTATGCCCGAAATTGTCAGACTTGCAGTGTATGACTTGACAAAATACACAAAGCTTGAGTGCATTATGATTCCATCTTGGATAATAATTGGGGCTATAACTTTCTTCATCGCCCTTGGTAGTTTCTTGATTACGCCGCGTGATGTTAAATGGTTTGCACAGTTAAGTCGCCCTCACTGGCTAGTTTTTGAGCTGCTAATTCCGCTCATCTGGACTGTGATTTTTATTAGCGGTGCAACTTCAGCTTATATTGTCTGGCAAAAAAATCCAGGAAGCTTAATTACTTGGCTACTAATGGCTTTGTACCTTTTGGTGGAAATTATCACCGTCGCCTACATACCTCTAATGCTGAGGTTTCGTAGTCTGAAAACGGGAGAAATTCTTGGACTAATCGGTTTGATTTTAGCCATTGGCTTGGCAATCTGCGTTTTACCAATTTCTCTAATGGCGGCGCTGTTACTCCTTCCCTATCTAGTTTGGACTCCCATTGGTACTTACACTACCGACGAGTTAAAGGAGTTAAACCCTCAAGATGCCTAACGTATCTATACAAGACGCCCATAACGTGCGGTGACAACATTGGCTGGATTGGATTGATTATTCAGCCAAGCCCACATTTGATCACCAACCGAAAAATGCCACCACTCTTTGGGATTGCGTTGAAAGCCGACTTTTAACATGACATCCCACAATAACTGACGGCGAGCATGATACTTTTGTGCTTGTTGACGATCGCTATTGGCATAATAATCGGTATGCGATCGCTCTGACATTTCATCAATCGGCGAACCCATATCCACTATTTGACCTGCATCATCTACCAGCGTCACATCCACCGCCGCACCTGTACTGTGAGGAGGCGGAGTTTTTTTATCTAAACTTGGTACAGCCCAAATTTCATAAACCGCCTCCCAAATCTCTTGGCGTTGCTTTGTTGATAACTCCACCTCAGTCAGTCCCCTATCCTGCACTGCTTGGGCGAAGCTGTAATCTACCATAAACTGCTGGACTGCGATCGGGCGATAGGCATCAAAGATTTGGATACGCCAGTTAGGATGCAAAAGATCAAGGTAATTTTGGGCTTGGAGCAAATTTTCAATCACGCTTTGACGGAGGTAATAAGGGGAGTGTTCGCCATAAATAGCACCTAATTTTTCATAAGGGTGGGGAGATTCCACCGCAAACAGTTCTAAAGGAATCTCTATTAGCGGTTCACCACACTCGAAAATTGGGATTTGATGATAAGCCCTCATCTAGTCAGCCACACAAAAATTAGGGATTTTAACCAAAGCATAGCATTCAGGGAGTCCCACCCACATAGAGTCATAGCTGCATATACGGCAGTGCTGCGGCAATGCCGTACAGAACCCCCTTAATATTCACGTCGATCTGTTCCACTCGTCGATTTTGAGGAGCTCAAGTGGCGACTGCGGCATCAGCCCGGCGTTGTATAGAGCCTGTTGTAAAAGCCTGGTCAAGAACTTTGAGAGAACCTTGGACAATGCCACAGCTAAGGTCGATGTTTGCTTCATCCGACTGATGCTCAAACGGTTGGCGAAGGTATAGATCCCAAATGGGTTCTATAATCCAGCCAAATTGTATGGTATTATCAGCCACTGGTTGTCCGTCACTATCTGGGTAGATGACCTCTGGCTGGGTCGGCGGTTGGATTTGCGATACCATAGCTTCGCCCTCAGAAGGATATTTAATCGGGATGCTTCCAAATTAGCAGACTCTTAAGGATGTCTGCGGGATGAATTTGGAACGATAACTAACTAAAACAGTACTATTGTTCTACTATAAACCGATTTAAAGATAGTATTATTAAGGACTGTTTCATCAGAAACTCCTTCTTCGCCGCCAATATGTCAGACCAACACCTAGCCGCATCCTTGAACGGACATCTTCCTTACCCCAGCCACAACAGCCAGAATACCATTCGGATTCGGGGTGCTAGGCAGCATAATCTGAAAAATATTGACTTGGAATTGCCGCGCGATCGCCTGATTGTGTTTACTGGCGTTTCTGGTTCTGGTAAGTCTTCCCTGGCTTTTGATACGATTTTCGCTGAAGGGCAACGTCGCTATGTGGAATCCCTCAGCGCCTACGCACGGCAATTTTTAGGACAGTTGGATAAGCCGGATGTGGAGGCGATTGAAGGCTTAAGTCCAGCAATTTCCATTGACCAAAAATCAACGTCTCATAACCCCCGTTCCACTGTGGGTACGGTGACGGAGATTTACGACTATTTGCGGCTGTTGTTTGGCCGGGCTGGCGAACCCCATTGTCCGATATGCGATCGCTGTATTGCACCCCAGACAATCGATGAGATGTGCGATCGGATTATGGAATTACCAGACCGCACCCGCTTCCAAATTCTTGCACCCGTTATCCGGGGTAAAAAAGGCACACACCGTAAGCTTTTGTCAAGTCTGGCATCTCAAGGTTTTGTCCGCGTGCGGATCAATGGCGAAGTACGCGAACTGTCAGATTCCATTGAATTGGATAAAAATTTTACCCACACCATCGAAGTGGTAATTGACCGCCTGGTGAAAAAGCCTGATATTCAAGAGCGTTTGGTTGATTCCCTGTCTACGTGTCTCAAACAATCGGGTGGTATTGCGACCATTCTTCTGAGTCTACTTGGTGATGACGGACAAGAAAAAGAAGAAGAATTAGTATTTTCGGAAAACTTTGCTTGTCCAGAACATGGCGCGGTAATGGACGAGCTATCGCCGCGATTATTCTCGTTTAACTCACCTTATGGTGCTTGTCCACACTGTCATGGAATCGGGACTTTAAGGAGATTTGCGCCAGATTTGATCGTACCTGACCCGGAAGCGCCACTTTATGCTGCGATCGCCCCTTGGTCAGAAAAAGATAATTCTTATTACTTGGAATTACTCTATAGCATCGCGCAAGCTCATGGGTTTGAGTTACAGACAAATTGGAGCAAACTGACAGTAGAACAGCAGCAGATTATTCTGTATGGAGAAAAAGAAGAAGGAAATACAAAAGCCCAAAAAACCCAAAACTTTAAAGGTGCTATTCCAATTTTGCAACGACAATATGAGGGTGGTTCTGAGCTAGTTAAGCAAAAATTAGAGCAGTATTTAATTGATCAGCCGTGTGAAGTTTGTCAGGGAAAACGCTTAAAACCGGAAGCATTGGCGGTGAAGTTGGGTCAATATGGAATTTTAGATTTGACTACGGCATCAATTCGGGATTGTCGGGAGAGAATTGAGCAATTCAAGTTGAGCGATCGCCAGTTACAAATTGCTGATTTAGTCCTCCGAGAAATCAAAGGTAGATTGCAATTTTTGTTAGATGTAGGTTTAGATTACCTTAGCCTTGACCGTCCCGCAATGACTCTTTCTGGTGGTGAAGCTCAACGCATTCGTCTAGCAACACAAATTGGTTCTGGTTTAACAGGAGTTCTCTACGTTTTAGATGAACCGAGTATTGGTTTGCATCAACGAGATAATGGCAGGTTGCTCAAAACATTAACTAAATTACGTGATTTGGGTAATACATTAATTGTTGTTGAACACGATGAAGAAACAATTCGTGCAGCTAACTACATAGTTGATATTGGCCCTGGTGCAGGAATTCACGGCGGAAATATTGTCGCCCAAGGCGATTTTCAGGCATTATTAGCAGCAGAAGATTCCTTGACGGGTGCTTATTTATCAGGAAGGCGAGTAATTACCACGCCAGCAGAACGCCGCGAAGGAAATGGGCGCAGTTTGGGAATTAAAAATGCCCATCGCAACAATTTAAGAAATATAGATGTAGACATTCCATTAGGTAAACTTGTGGCCATCACTGGTGTGTCTGGTTCTGGCAAATCTACCCTGATTAACGAGTTACTGTATCCATCTCTGCAACACCATTTAACTAAGAAAGTTCCCTTACCGAGACATTTGGAGAAAATTCAGGGATTAAACGCGATTGATAAAGCGATCGTTATCGATCAATCTCCTATTGGACGCACACCACGTTCTAACCCTGCAACTTACACAGGAATTTTCGATGCCATTCGGGATGTATTTTCCCAAACAGTAGAAGCGAAAGCTAGGGGTTACAAACCCGGACAATTTTCTTTCAACGTTAAAGGTGGACGTTGCGAAGCTTGTAGTGGACAGGGTGTGAATGTTATTGAAATGAATTTTCTGCCAGATGTTTACGTGCAATGCGAAATTTGTAAAGGTGCAAGATACAACCGTGAAACTTTGCAAGTGAAGTACAAAGATAAGTCTATTTCTGATGTTCTGAGAATGACAGTTGAGGAAAGTTTAGACTTTTTTCAAAATATTCCCAAAGCGATCGCGCGGTTGCAAACTTTATTTGATGTCGGGTTGGGTTATGTCCAACTAGGACAACCTGCGACTACCTTATCTGGTGGGGAAGCGCAACGGGTAAAATTGGCAACAGAACTATCTCGACGCGCTACAGGGAAGACACTTTATTTAATAGATGAACCGACAACCGGGTTATCTTTTTATGATGTCCACAAATTGTTAGATGTGTTGCAACGATTGGTAGATAAAGGCAATTCAATATTAGTAATTGAACACAACTTAGATGTAATTCGTTGTTCTGATTGGGTGATAGATTTGGGGCCAGAAGGTGGCGACAAAGGCGGAGAATTGATTGCTGTGGGTACACCGGAGGAAGTTGCAAAAAATCCCAGGTCTTATACTGGGCAATATTTGCAGCAGGTTTTGCAGCAATATCCGACAATGAAATCTTAGTCTTTTGCAAGTAAGGTGCATTACATACAGGTCATATCCAGGTCAAAAAAGCGGAGAAGGTTGTAGCAAACGTATTATGAAACTTCCTAACCGTGAATCCGCTATCGTTGAAATAGATAAAATCGCGGGTTACTGTCTCAACCCAGAACATCCAGAGGGAAAACACAAAGCCCGTGTATTTAAATCTGCACTAGACTTAAATTTAGCTCATGCAGAAGAATTACAAGCGATCCTTTTACAAGCAGTAGCAAATTATGATGCCATCCCTGGTAAAAGGAATCCATACGGTCAAAAATATATCATTGATTTTCCCCTGAATCGTTCAGATAAACAAGCAATTATTCAAAGCGTTTGGATAGTGCGTAATAATGAAGGCTTTCCCCGCCTAGTCACCTGTTATGTAATCTAAGCAATGAGGTAATACCAATGAAATTATTAGATGTGGTTGCCCTAACCGAAGACTTACCAGAATTGGGATTGCATCGCGGTCAAGTAGGAACGATTGTAGAAGAATATGAACCTGGAGTTTTTGAAGTAGAATTCAGCGACTTAACAGGAAAAGCTTATGCCGTAGAAACTTTAAATGCTAGCCAGCTAATGAGTTTATATCATCAACCAATTGGTGGGAAAACATTATTGGTTTAATATACTGCCCTTCTGATTCTCTAACCAGAGTACCCTGATGAAAAATCATTTTCCATCGCTCATTGTTCAATTTCCAGATGGAACTTCGCAGCGAATAAACAGGCTGTTCATCAGATATATATCTGACTACACGATAGGTTACTAAAATAACCCCTGTTGCCAAAACTAAGGTTTTGAATTCTGTTATCGATCTTTGAGTCAGAGATTCAATGGGTTCATTCTGCAAGCTGTTGATAATTTGTTGTTTATCACAAACACGCCCTGAGCTTCCGAACTCAATGAACGCGTCAGCAAGTAAGTCCATGACATCTTTAGCTGACTTTCGTACATCCGGTTGAAGCAAACGCTCCTCAAACTCACGGAGAAGCGATTCTTCTAAATAGTCTGCTTTCATCTACTTGCTGGAGTTGATTATACCTTTGATAAAACGGCTTACAACCGTCCGATGCAACTTTCTTTGTTAGGCTGTCTCGCCGTTTGCTGCTTGTGGCATTGACTTAATCAACGCCCTTAACACTTTGTTGACCGATTCTGGTGTGGTGAAAACCTGAGCCACATCTTCATCTAAGACCACAACTGTTAATTGTTGCGTTCCACTACGGGCAGCAAAACGATTGGGCTTTGCCGAATCATAATCGAAACGATACTCAACCTGAAGCTCGTCGTCAGAATTTTGCGATTTTTCTTCATGTGTTTCGTTCATAATCTTCACGTTCCTTTCGAGTAGGTAGACGGGTGCTGATGATACGGATAGCATTGGAACGCTCAGTGAAGGAAATCAACAGCAAGAGATTTTGTTGAGAGTGACCAATAATGATTTCTCGCTGCTCATCTATAGAGTGCGCTTCATCATCAAAGATCACTGCCAGAGAATTGCTGAAGACAGTTTTGGCTTCTTCAAAGCTGACACCGTGCTTCTTCAAATTTGCGGCTGCTTTTGATTTATCCCACTCGAACTCCATGACCAGATCATATCCGATTAGCTATACAGAGTTGCTAAAACTGCTCATCTGTAAGGTGAACCATTAGCTGTAGGTTTAGCACAACTGTATTCATTGAATATTACTGCGATCGCTCTAGTTAAAAGTTTTCAGGATTAATAGAGTTTTTGCAAAAAAAACAACCCAGTAGTGCAGTATAATTTCCAGCCTTAAAACAAATTTGCCCCAAGCTCTAGCTTGAGGCTATCTTTTCACTGTTTCTACATCAAGCAAGTGTTTTTTACTGTACAATAGTAGTTAATCCCCTAAAAATTTTTTCTGGGGATTCAAACAAACCAAATACGAGGGAATATTGAACAAACACATTATCGTGTCTTTTGCTTCCCTGCTTATGTTGGCTTACATATCTTTCAATGTAGCCAAAACAGCAGCGCATACAGACTCTGCTGCTAAATCGGTAATTTCAGGAATTACACTTTTGAAACAAAAATGACAAAATGATTAGGCTACTGGTAATAGCTTTTTCAGTCATTTAATTGTTCAAGCTCGTGAATTATGCAGTTCACGGGCTTTTTTTATTTATCTTATTTATATTATAGATCATTATCTAAAAAGTGACTTTTTAATTAGATATATAAAATAAAGTCACTTTAAGCATGGGAATACGAGTCAAAATTTTGAAAGTAACTTAATTACATGGATTTTTATAAGTTTCATAATTTTCTTATAAGATATACTACATACAATAGGTAACAATAGGTATATTTTTATTTACAGCACTTCCCGAAGTTATGAGTTACACTAATTGATCTAATTATCCTTTGTATGTCCTAATAGCATCCCAAGTATCTGTACCTCATAGGAGGAGGAAGTACTGTAATACATCCAACAAGATCCGCTATCAGACATAATCTGATCCCTAGCAAGTATACCCAAAATTAAAGCACCCCACCCCTAACCCCTCCCCGCAAGCGAGGAGGGTAACAATTGTACTAGCAAAAATCGGCTGGGGTCGGAAATTGGCCATGATTGATTAATAATGAGTTGCGGACTTGCGATGATGCACGGCTGTGATGCCATCATTATCTAACAATTTGCCATTCTCGACAGTTGCATAAACCAACCAATGATCGCCAGATTCCATCCGATTTTGTACGGAACATTCGAGATATGCTAGGGCATCTGTAAGTATGGGAGAACCGCTTTCAGTTTCTTGGGCGGCCACATCAGCAAATCGATCTTCTCCTGGGCCAAAAGGTTTGAGGAAGTGCTTCATCAACCCCAAGTGATTCCCTTCTTTAAGAATGTTGAGGACAAATTTGTTTCCTGTATGCGTCAGTGTTTCTACTGCGCGTTCTTTGGCTACAGCTATGGTTAAACCAGGGGGACTAAAGCTAGCTTGAGCGACCCAAGAGGCTAACATGGCACTGGAGCGATCGCCTTCTTTTGCTGTGAGAACACAAAGAGAACCCACAATCCGACCAACTGCTTGTTCTACACTTGTTGCAGGTTGACTTGGCGATCGCACTTTTCTGGTTTTCTTCAATGCTTGGGCAAAGTCGGTTCCAGCTTCTTCACACAATTGTAAGGTGGCATCGTCGGGTTTGAATTTTACGCGGATGGTGTCAAAACCAAACCGATAGCCAGCATCTTTCAATTTACTCTCAATTAAATCAACCGCTTCTCCACTCCAGCCAAAGGAACCAAAAACACCAGCGAGTTTATTGTTAGTAGCGGTGGATAGTACAATTCCTAAAGCTGTTTGCACGGGTGTGGGTGCATGACCACCGAGGGTAGGTGAACCGATCACAAAGCCAGCAGATTTTTCGACAGCAAGCCGGATTTCTTCTGGTTCAGTGAATTCGCAGTTAATCGATTCTACAGCAACACCAGCTTTTGTGATCCCACGAGCGATCGCTTGAGCCAATGTAGCTGTATTCCCGTAAGCTGAGGCATAAATTAACGCTACTGTCAAGTCAGCAGATGTTTGCTGTTGACTCCATTCCCGATAAGCTTTGGTCAGTTCGATTAAGCCATCGCGTACCAAAGGCCCGTGTCCATTGGCATACATTCGCACAGGAAAATCGGCAAGTTTATCCAGCGCTGTTTCAACTTGACGGGCGTGGGGAGCCATGAGGCAATCAAAATAATAGCGCCGATCTTCGTTATATATTTCCCAGCCTTCATCAAATACCTGATCGCCACAAACATGCGCCCCAAATAACTTATCTGTGTACAGAATTTCTGTTTGGGGATCGTAGGTGCAAAGTTGATCTGCATAGCGGGGGTTGGGAGTGGGAATAAATTGTAAATTATGCCCGTTACCCAAATCTAGAGTTTCTTCTCCCCGCATGACAATAATTTGCAAATCTAGATTTTCCAGCGCCGCACGTAAATTTATCGCCCCTGGATTAGAACAAACAAAAGTAATTTGCGGGGCAATTTCCAACAAAGCTTTTAAAGTTACAGCCCGGTTAGGATTTACGTGTCCCAAAATTACATAATCTAAGTCTTCGAGATGGAAACGCTGCTGCAACGCTTCTAAATATATTTGCGTAAACGTTTCGCCTGGAGGATCGATAATTGCGGTTTTATCGCTTTCGATTAAATAAGAATTAGCAGTTGTACCCTTAGCAAGAGCATATTCAATTTCAAATCTGAGCCTTGACCAACTGCGCGATCGCAATATTCTTGTATCTGTACCTATTGGGTAAACTTGAACATCACGGGGTTTGTTTGTTGACATGGGGAGTGGGGAGTGGGGAGTAGTGAATGGGGAGTGGGGAATAATATCATGTTCGCTTGATTTCTTATTAAACCCGAAGAACCCCACCCCGCCAAAGCTATGCTTTGTCTCCCCTCCCCGCCTGCGGGGAGGGGTTGGGGGTGGGGTTCTTTTATTATGGGTAATTTGGCGGACATGATATAAGAAGTAGGAATCACCACTTCCTATTCGCTTTTTTAATAATGCTTTCCGACATGAATTTTAGGGTAATGGGGGATCAGAAGTAGGAAACACCACTCCCTACTCCCTACTCCCCACTCCCTCTCTTAATAGTGGTTTCCAACTTTACGGTGATGCACAGCAGTCAAAGCATCTGGCTTAGAAACCCGTCCGGCGTAGACGGTGCTGTATACTGCCCAATGGTCGCCGCAGTCCATTCTACTGACGACTTCGCACTCCATGTAGGCGAGAGCGTCGTTGAGGATGGGGGCACCATTTTCGGCTGGCTGGGTTCTCACATTTTCAAAGCGATCTGCGCCAGGGGCGAACCGTTTCAAAAAGTGCTTCATTAGTGGTTGGAAATTGCCTTCTTCTAAGATGTTAAGAACAAAGCGATCGCCTACTTGCATGAGTGATTCAATTGCTCGATCTTTGGCTACGGCAATGGAAAATCCCAAGGGTTTGAAGCTAGCTTGATTTACCCATGAGGCTAGCATGGCACTGGAAACATCGCCTTTTTTAGCAGTAATAATATACAATCCGCCGCTAAGTCTACCTAGTGCTTTATCTAAGTCAGCACCAAGAGATTTCATGGCTTTGATACTGCGATCGCGTGTTACCCATTGAGCTAAGTCTGTACCCGCTTCTTCACACAACTTGTAAGTGTTTTCTGTGGGCGTTTGTTTAATCCGAATCGCTGGAAAAACTGTTGTCAAACCCAAATTGCGGAATTTATTCAGCAAAGGATCTATCGGCTCATCATCGCCACCACCGGTTTCAAACACGCCAATAGCTTGCTTTTCTTTGGCTGATCCTAAAACTGTGCTGAGTGCAGCTTGGATGCTAGCAGCGCCAGAAGCTGGAGGTAGACCAACAACTATGCCAGCACAACGGCTAACTAGCTCACGCAGTTCTTGTAAATCGACTTCAGATCCCAAATCGACAATTTCCACAGCGACACCAGTTTTACCGATACCGTTGGCAATTGCACCCGCGAGGCGATCGCTATATCCGTATTCTGAAACGTAAAATATCCCAACTGCTGTTTCTGCCTTAGTTTGTCTTTGGCTCCAAGTGCGGTAACGTCCAGTTAGTTCCTCAACATTATGAGATAATAATGGTCCGTGTCCTGTGGCAATCATGCTAATGGTTTTTAGTTCCGCCATCCGCTTCAGGGCAGACAAAACTGACCGTGCATTCGGCCCCATCAAGCAATCGTAGTAGTAATGAAAGTCTGCTTCGATCGCCGCCAAGTCTTCATCAAAGGTGCTATCTGTGCAATAGTGCAACCCAAAAGCATCACAGGTATAAAGAATTTTGGTTTTGTGGTCAAAGCTGAAGATGGTATCGGGCCAGTGTAAATTTGGAGCAATCACGAATTCAAATTCGTGACCATTGCCCAAATCTAAGCGATCGCCATTTTTCACAATTCGCCGTTTGAATGGCTGATGTACGAAATCTTCAAGAAACTGAATCGCCACCTTAGAACCGACAACGGTAATTTCTGGAGCCATTTGCAGCAAATCTTTAACTAAGCCACTGTGGTCTGGCTCAGTGTGGCTGATAATTAAATAATCAATCTCTGTTGGCTTGATTAGTCCAGTAAGCGTATCAAAATATAGTTGACGAAACTTTTCGTGGGAGGTATCAACTAAGGCAGTCTGCTCCCCACGGATAAGAAATGAGTTATAAGTGGTACCGTTTTGCAGACCAAACTCAATATCGAAGCGATCGCGATCCCAATCTAAAGAGCGAATAGCCGTCGTCTCTTGAGCGATGTCCACAGTCTGTATGGTCAGCCGTTTTTCAGCTTTTTCGGTGAGCGCTACCATAACTCCCCTCCTTAACACAATGAGTATTTGTTCCTCTAGGTTTATTGTTACACGCCTTGAATGTTAATTTTTATTAAAAATCCTATGATTGACTTAAAAAAGTTAAAAGTGTGAAACCGCAGAGGCACAGAGAAGCCAGGGCGTTGGACGGGTTCCGCGACTTGAGGCAACTGGCGCGACACAGAGAGGAAATTTGGCTAGCGTTGGAAATTGGGAATTCCCGACTGCATTGGGCATTGTTTCTAGGCGAGACGCTTTATTCAGCTTGGGATACTGACTATCTTCCTGAGTCTGTTATACAACAGTTGGCTGAATGTCAAACCCTGAATGATTTACTAGAGAAAATTTTTCCCGAAGGTGAATCTCTAACAAACACTCTGCCCCTCTGCCCTCTCCTCATCGCTTCCGTAGTTCCCAGTCAAACTGCTATTTGGCAAATTTACCCAAATACTCGCGTTATTACTTTAGACCAATTATCACTAAAAGGTGTTTATCCCACACTCGGAATTGACCGCGCTTTAGCTTTGTGGGGTGCGGGGAAAACGTGGGGTTTTCCAATGTTGGTGATTGATGCAGGAACAGCCCTGACTTTTACGGCTGCGGATTCTAACCAATGTTTAGTTGGAGGTGCAATTCTACCGGGATTAGGCTTGCAATTTGCAACTCTCGGTCAACAAACAGGACAATTACCATTTGTAGAAATACAAAATTTTCAATCTTTACCACCACGTTTTGCACTCAATACTACAGAGGCTATTCAAAGTGGAGTAATTTACACTGTCTTAGCTGGAATTAAAGATTTTATTGAGGCGTGGTGGGATTTATTTCCTGATGGGAAGATTGTGATTAAAGGGGGCGATCGCACTTTATTATTAAACTATTTGCAAGCGTTATATCCGGAAATTGCAGCAGGTTTGGTTGTAGAACCAAATTTAATTTTTTGGGGAATGCGGGAAATAGTAATGGAGAATAAGGAATAGGAATCCTAATTTTCACGGCAAAGAGACAAGCCAAAGCCCAGATAGCATAGAATTAAAAGAGAAGTTTACCTCTAGATAAACTATGCCCAAAACTTCACAGCTAGATGTAATTATGCAGCAATTGGATGCCCTTTCTTTGGCGGAATTGCTGGCAGTGAGAGCAAGAGTCGATGTCTTGATTGAAGGACAATCGTTGCCATTGGGTAAAGGTCAACCTCCTTTGTTTCGTTGGCGTAACCCAACTTGGTTACGAGAATCAAGGCAAAATCAACTTGCCCAATTTTCTGAATCGGAAGCAAAAGTGGATGATACCTTAGAAAAAGTAATCGGATTGATTGACGAATGGATAGCTGATGAATCGGGATATGATGAACAAACATACCCACAGATTGAGACAAGCTTGAATCAAAATCGGATGTCAGTGTAAAAACACAGATGAGTAGAGCCGTATTGCTAGACACTCATCCTTTGAGTCAAGTAACGCATCCAAAAGTAAACCCAAAAGTCCAACAGTGGTTGCGATCGTTAGGGAAAATTGAAACTGTTATACGTGTGCCAGAAATAGCCGATTATGAGCTTTGGCGTGAACTATTGAGACAAGGAAAACAAAAGAGTATAGACCGCCTCAACAAACTTAGCCAAATTTGTCTCATACCACTGACTCCCGAAACAATGCAAAAAGCAGCCGAACTATGGGCATGGGTACGAAACCAGGGAAAGCCCACGGCAAGTAATGAAAGTTTAGATGGTGATGTAATTCTTGCTGCTCAAGCAATTATCCAATTGAAGAGTTTTGATGAGGTCATAGTTATAACAACAAACATAAAACACATATCACGGTTTGAGAGCCAAGGAATATGTGTAGTCGATTGGCAGAAAACTCTCAATGATTTAGATTAATTGGTCGAAATCACTGTTTTTTGAGATATTTAACCTGCTTTCCTCTAATTACTAATTCCCTTTAATAAACTCCCTAATCTCAACCGCTACAACCCCAGCAGAAGATTCTGGTAAGTCGTTTCCAGCATGGGCAATCATTTTCAACACAACCTTCGGCATTAGATTTTTTAAAAAAAAGTCGTAATTCGTAATTCGTAATTAATAATTGAATTAGTTGAAGTATAAATCCCCAACTAATTCAATTACACCAATCTGATGATTTGGTGGGGAACTAAAACCCGAAAATTACAAATTACGTTAGCGTAGCGGTAGCGAGTCTGCGAGCGTCATTAGGAATTACGAATTAGTTAATTAGAGGGTCGGAATTGAGCTTTGATTCTCTGGGCAATGGAAGTAGCTTCACGGCGAATCCTCTCAGGGTCAACCGTGAGCATCTGACGTTTTTCCATTAGAACTTGCCCATTTACAATCACAGTATCAACATCTTGGGCATCTGCTGCATAAACCAGATGGGAGATAACATCATAAAGCGGGAGCAAGTGTGGTTCTTTAAGCTGGACTTGAATTAGGTCTGCTTGAAGTCCCACCTTAATCGCACCAATTTTATCTGATAAGCCGAGTGCTTCTGCACTGCCAAGTGTTGCCATACGCAAAACTGTCTTAGCCGATACAGCAGTGGGGTCAAGTGTAGTCCCTTTATGGATGAGGGCGGTGAGGCGAATTGCCTTCCACATATCAAGAGTGTTGTTCGACGCCGCTCCATCCGTGCCTAGACCAACCTTAACTCCCGCTTTCAGCATCGCCGGAATCGGCGCAAAGCCCGAAGCCAGTTTCAAATTCGAGTCAGGATTGTGAATAACACCAACACCGCGTTTAGCTAGCAGGGCAATTTCATTTTGGTTAGGCCAGACAACGTGTGCGGCAAATACACGCGGCTCCAGAAAACCGAGATTTTCTAGATGTTTGACTGGGGTTGCATTATAGCGCTGCTGGATATCTTTAACTTCAGTTTGTGTCTCTGCCAGGTGAATCGTCAACGGGATATCATATTGACGCGCAGCCTGAATAGCCTGTACCAGATGCTCTGGCGAGACGGTGTAGGGAGCGTGTGCAGCAATAGCCGGTATTATACGTTCGTTCTTGCCTTTCCAACGTTTCACAAAATTTATCGCCGAGGCAAAGGCATCATCCCATCCTTTGAAACCAGGGCTAGGAAAATCTATTGACGAGGGCGCAATAATGGCGCGTAAGCCGCATTCATTAACGACTTTGGCAGCGACATCTGGCTGAAAGTACATATCAACAAACGTTGTTGTGCCACCACGTATCATCTCCCAGCAAGCAAGTTGTTCCCCAACGCGGACAAAATTTTCATCAACAAACTTCCCTTCTGCTGGGAAGATGTAATTCTGAAGCCAATCCTGCAACGCTAAGTCGTCCGCAAGACCGCGAAACAGAACCATTGCTGAGTGAGAGTGACCATTGACAAGACCCGGCATCAGCACCAGACCCTCGCCTGGGAGCGTCCTGTCCGCTCTGTAAGATGCCATGATTTTATATTTTGTGTCTACCGCAACAATTTTGCCATCCCTAATGGCGACTGCCCCATTTTGGATGACGGGTTGTGCCTTGTTCATAGTAACGATGAAATCGCTACCTACAATCAGTTCTACTTTTTGCTTCCCTTGAGTGCCTAGATTATAGTTACTCTGAGCAATAACTATCTGACCGAAAAAGACAAACAACGTCGTACAGAGAAAAAGAACTAACAGCTTATAGTGTTTTGTCAGATGATATTTCACTCTAAAATATCCTTGTGGGATTTTTCTCGTGACTTTATCATCCGTCTAATTGCTACCAATTTCACAATTAAAAATTGTGTTTTATACCAATCTATCTGTAAACATTCTTCACAAGTTGCTAGTCGCAAATAGCGCTATTTCATCACTCTCATGAGAGAAAAATCAAGGGCAAAATCTGAAAATAAAATCCCGAATCTCAACCGCTACAACCCCAGCAGAAGATTCTGGTAAGTCGTTTCCAGCATGGGCAATCATTTTCAACTCAACCTTCGGCATCAGTTGAGCATAAACCCGGCTTTTGGCTAAAGCATCTGGTGTATCTTGGCCACCTTGTAAAATCAAAACTGGCACGTCTATCATATAAAGCCGCTTTTGCAGTAATTCCGCCTCAATTTCTGCTTGTCGCCGTTTGAAAAGTAACTGGCAACCTATGGGATACGGCAATAGCGCCTGACGCAGCTGCAAGTCTTGGGCAATTTTTTCATGCCAACCTAAGATTTTAGTGAAGGGAGTTAGCGATCGCAACAATTTTACCATTACTGGTGGATAGCTCAGTAATCGCCGCATCTTTCGGCAATGCTGTTCTTGTCCTGCTATTTCTACACCCTCTGGTGCTAGCAATACCACACCATCAACTTTCTCTGGATAATTTAAAGCATAGCTAGCAGCAATCCAACCCCCAAGAGAATGCCCTACTAAATATACTTTTTCTAGCTTGACAGCTTGCAGGAATTCAGCTAAACACTCTACTTGTAAATCTATCGAATGGTGGATATTCGGATTCTCTGATTCACCAAACCCTAACAAATCAGGTGCAAAGCAATGGAAATCTTGTGCAACGGACTCCATCACAGATAACCATTGACTGCTCTCATTCCAAGCACCATGTAAAAAAATTATAGGAGTTTTTTCACCGACTTCACGCCAGAATATCAGCCCTTGAGAGAGCTTTCTCCGGGAGTTACGGAATAGTGTATCCATTTTAATTTAGTAGTTAACTTTCAGCACCATAATAAATAGTCATTAGTCATTAGCATCTAACGAAAAACAAATGACTAATAACAAAATATTATTATGCCAATGTTGTCAAGCCCTTCAAGTAGTCTTGCAACTGCCGAGTATGGTCGTGAGACATCAGTCCTGAAGGGAGGAAATTTGGAGAAAAAGCTTGGATTTCCATGACTTCCAAAGTATCTTGAATCTCCATTGTCCCATGCACCTCGGCTTCAACCACAATACAAATTGAATGGATTCTGGGATCGCGGTCTGGTGCGGAGTAAACTCCTACCAAACGATTAATTTTCACCAATTCTAGCCCGGTTTCCTCCAGCAATTCTCGGCGGACTGTGTTGGGAATATCTTCTCCCCAATCCACCATACCTCCAGGCAATGCCCAAAGACCATCATCACGTCGCCGAATCAGTACTATCCGACCATCGGGTAAAATTGGAATGATACTAGTGCCAGTAATGGGATGACGAAATATGATACCCAATACTGTTTGTCCAATACGCCATAAGCTACGTGTGGACTGGACGGCTGCCGGAAAAAAAGCAATAACGTTCAATCTTCAAAATTTATGTATTGTATTCTATGCTTCTCTACCACTTACATAGACTCAACTAATAAAAATTTTATTGAGTTTTGTTTTATACAAAGATGTTTGTGGTTTGAGATTTTATTCTCACGATTTACGTAGAATATTATTAATTCTAACATCAAGTTTCAATAGAAGCACTGTATTCATCTATACATAATATTTTTTAAATCAGAAAAATTTTCAGTTTATAACTAAGATTAGCCTTGCCCAAACCAGTATCACTAATAGTTTTTCAGCATACATTAAAAAAACTAATCTGAATAATTAAGTTAGAATCCAAAATTAAGAATTCACAAGAGAAAATTAAGCGGGGTTTGAGACTGCCACCTAATTATTGATAATATTGATTGGTTTATTCCAAGAACAACAACTAGTTAGCTAAGTGGGTGGAAATAAATAAGCAAGATTATGTAAACAAAGGTTAAGGAAGAAATTACGATGATGTTACGCGCCATCGACACCCACAATCTGTTTACTTTTTTCCACCCACTTAATTTACATCTCTTTAAAGGATTCAAATCTAAGAAAAAGTATTTTTCATCTAGCTGGTGGGGATAATTCTAAATTTTTATTGACATAACAAGATTTAATGCGGTAGACTAGTACATTGTTTAAAGCGTATTAATTGCTGCACTAGGCTACAAGTATATCAATAACATTGGTAGCTGATATTGCCTACGTGATGCCTAGTTGCTACTTTTTTAGTTGCTACTTTTTTGTTGTTTATTTAATGAGGTGAACATGGCCAAGCGCCGTAACCCGAAAAAAGAAAAGGCGCTACGGAACCAGGCGTATGCCAGAAAGTTTCGTAAACGGACTACGACAGGAAGAATGCAGAGAAGATTCCAACAACGCCCACCGAAGAGTGAAGAAGAAGAAGGCGCAGCAGCAGCTGATACTGAATAAGCTGCCTGCTTAAACCTTTGTTATAGCGTTTCCTAATAAGAATGAGGTACGGCTTAACCTCACCCCGATAAAGCTCTGCTTTATCTCCCCTCTCCGAACTTACGCAGAGGGTTGGGGGGTGAGGTTTTGATATGTACTTCATGCAGATGGGAACCGCTATACTTGGTTTATTTAGTTTTTAGGGCGTACAAATGTGCGCCCTTATTTATTACTCGGCATTGAGCAATTCAATTTTGCATTTTGGATTGACGATAGCGCCACAAAGAGCGAGTCCGCGTACTCCTGCCCGGAAGCAAGCTACGTGCAGCGTCTGATAGAGAGCGTCTTTTGGATTGAATTTCAATCTAAAATCCAAAATCTAAAATCTAAAATTTTTACTCCCCATTCCCCCTATTTAACGATTTGAGCGCGGGCGGCTATGAGTGCTTTGCTTACCTGTACAAAGCCAGTACCACCGTAACTGTTGCGGGCTGCCACAACTTGACGGGGGGATATCGCCTCATAAATATCTGCTGCAAATGCCGGATGTAGTTGTTGCCACTCTGACAATTTCAAATCTTTCAGGAGTTTACCTGCGGCAATACTAGTTTTTACCACTTTACCTACAAGGTTGTAAGCTTCTCGGAAAGGGATGCCCCGTGCTGCCAGATAATCTGCTACATCGGTAGCATTGGAAAAATCTTCCGTCACGGCTTGAGCTAAGCGCTGGGTACGAAATTCTAAGCCTTCCCTGAGCAAAATTGTCATCGCTTCTAGAGAAGCTTTGACTGTGTTAACGCTATCAAATAGACCTTCTTTATCTTCTTGCAGGTCTTTGTTATATGCCAAGGGTAGCCCCTTCATAATCACTAACATCGCCTGGAGATGACCGAATACACGCCCTGTTTTCCCCCGCACCAATTCTGGTACATCGGGGTTTTTCTTTTGGGGCATGATACTGGAACCCGTAGCACAGCTATCTTTGAGGGTGATAAAGCGAAATTCTTCAGTTGACCAAAGAATGACTTCTTCTGCAAGGCGGCTGAGGTGAACCATAATCAAGCTAGCAGCACACAAGAATTCGATCGCAAAATCGCGATCGCTAACTCCATCAAGGCTATTAGCATAAATATCGTCAAAGTTCAAGAGTTTGGCTGTGTAGTGGCGATCAATGGGGAAAGTAGTTCCCGCCAAAGCACCACATCCCAAAGGTGAGATATTGACGCGGCGAGAAACATCTCCTAAGCGTTCCCAGTCGCGTTGCGCCATTTGAAAGTATGCCAAGAGGTGGTGAGCTAAACTCAGGGGTTGGGCGCGTTGTAGGTGAGTATAGCCAGGAATTAGGGTTTCAACGTGCTTTTCGGCTATATCCAGTAAAACACCTTGAAATTCTCGCAATTCGCTTTTGATTTGTCGGATTTGGTCACGCAGGTAGAGTCTGGTATCAGTACCAACTTGGTCATTACGCGATCGCGCCGTATGCAGCTTTTTACCCACATCGCCGACAATTTCTGTCAGTCGTCGTTCAACTGCAAAATGTACATCTTCAGCATCAACACCAGGCTGAAATGTACCCTGGCGGTACTCTTGGCGAATTTGCTCCAAACCAGCAACCAGTTGCTCTCCTTCTTCTGGGGAGATAATGCGCGTGTGAGCGAGCATTTTGGCATGAGCTTGAGAACCAGTCAGGTCATATTCTATTAATTCAATATCAAAACCTATACTGGCATTAAAACGAGCGATCGCTGGATGCAACGCTGATTCAAATCGCTGGCTCCAAGTTTCTTCTTTGGTCATAAATTATATGTGGGGAGTGGAGGAAAGTTAGGAGTTAAGAGTGAGGAGTTATGAGTTTTTGACTCCTAACTTCTCACCACTGCGGGGTTCGCCAGTCGCTCATCCGGGGTTTCCCGCATGAGCGACTGGCTCACTCCTCACTTTCAACTCCTAACTTTTAAATTTAACCGTAGCTAGTTAGATTCCGAATGATATAGCCAATGACTAAACCAATCAACAATGCCCACACTTGACCTGTCTGTATAAAGTGGCTCCAAGCTTTTTGAATCTGACCCATCACGTCTGGATCAGTAATCGTTTGTGCTAGGGCTGTGAAATTTACAGGCAAATGCCAAAATAACTGAGATATCAAATCGCTGTAGTGGCTCATATTTGATGCTTAAGAAGTAAAGAGTGGCAAATTTCAGCACCAGTTTATTTTTTACATTAAATACTGATAGTGTACTGAAATATTGGATATAACTTTAATGTCTTAACTCAAGATGCAGCCGATGCCAACCGCAATTTCTCGGCAGTCCGCAAAATTTGCCCCGCCAAAACTGCTGCGCCAAAACCATTATCGATATTTACTACGCCTACTCCCGCAGCACAAGAGTTAAGCATTGTCAATAAAGGTGCTAAACCGCCAAAACTTGCGCCATAACCGATGCTAGTGGGTACGGCAATCACAGGACAACTCGCTAAACCCGCGACAACGCTGGGTAAAGCGCCTTCCATCCCCGCCACGACAATTAACACCGATGCTGACTCAATCAGGTGGCGGTTACTTAATAAACGGTGAATCCCAGCAACGCCAACATCCCAGAGGCGTTGGACGCGGAAACCGGAAAGTTCAGCAGTGACAGCCGCTTCTTCAGCAACGGGTAAATCAGCAGTACCAGCAGAAAGAATGCCAATTTCACCCTGGAATTGTGGTTCGATACTAGGGGGAGCGATCGCACAAATTCGCGCCGAATCGTAATATCGCAAACCACTAACTTTTGATTGCAGTGCGGCATAAACTGCTGGTTCAATGCGAGTTGCCATCACCACCGGGTTGCGGAGGCGCATCACCTCCATAATTTGAGCAATTTGATCGGGAGTTTTACCAAGACCCCAAATCACCTCTGGGAAACCAGTTCTAAGGGCGCGATGATGGTCAATTTTGGCAAACTCACCCACAGATTCATAAGTTAAATCTTTAAGTGAATCTAATGCGGTATCTGGCGTAATTTTACCATTGGCAACCGCTTCGAGGAGCGATCGCAAAGTTTTTTCATCGGTCATTGGTTATTTGTCCTTTGTCCTTTGTCCTTTGTCCTTTGTCCTTTGTCATTCTTCCTTTGTGAATAACCAATGCCCCATGCCCAATGCCCCATTCCCAATTCCTAATCAGTTACTTTTAGTTCGTAGAGATTCCAGAATGGCCCACCAAGAGCAGTATATTGAATTCCTTGGAAGCGATCGCGCACTGCTTGCAGATTCAAGCTCTCCACTAAATGAATAAACGGCAACTGTTCTGAGGCGATGCGCTGATATTGATAATAAATTTCCTTGCGCTTGTTTTCATCCAATACCTGTGCGCCTTTAATGTAAAGGCTATCAATTTCCTTTTCCCAGTCGGAAACTTCCCAGCCAGTTATGGGTGGATCTCCTGGTTGTGGCCCCAAATTAAATGCGTGGGATGCACCGGCAATCCTCCAGATATTGCTAGCGCCGTGTGGTTCAATACCGCCTCCAGCAAATCCTCCCAGATAACAATCCCAATTATGCGTAACTTTGAGTTTTTCTAGATAAGAATTAAAGCTGAGAATTTGCAAATCTACTTGAATCCCAATATTACCAAGATCCCGTCTGATTTGAGATGCCATATCTCCTCTAACTTTTCTTTCCGAATTCGTTAAGATTGTAAATCTGACTCTGTTACCATTAGCATCTAAAAGCTGATTTTGGTCATTATATTTAAACCCAGCTTGTAACAGTAATTTCTTCGATTTATCTGGCTCGTAATTATATACCTTTAACCCTTTTTCTGGAGGAAGGAAGTAGGGGCTTTTGACATAAACAAATGAATTTTGCAGTTCACCCAGTCCCCGATAAGCATTTGTTTTCATGGTTTCGCGGTCGAGTGCATAGGCTATAGCCTGCCTGAATTCCTTTTTATTAAACCAGCTAGATTTAATTGGGTCTACAAAAGGTTTACCCTGAGAATTCTTCGCTTTACTAAGATTGAAAGCAATAAAACTCGTACTTGTGCCTGGGCCACCGTTATAAATTTTAAACTTCGCCCGTTTTTCTTCTCGCTTCAGCAAACTAAAACCTTCAGGAGGAACTTCTAAATCATCCAACTGCCCAGAGCGAAAACTAATCAACTGGTTTTCAGTAGATTCAATAATTTGCCAAACAATGCGCTCAATGTAAGGCTGAGGATTACCCTGAGCATCTTTACGCCAGTAGTATGGATTACGCCGAAATATAACTCGCTGACTGGAAACGTAACTTTCCATGACATAGGGACCGTTACCAACAATTTGTTTCGGATCAGTGCCTGTTCCCCACATTAAGAGAAACTTAGAATTTCCACCAGAACCGATTGTGCGAACTGCTTTCTGTAGAACATGGGCTGGCATAATTGGGATGCCGCCGACATATCTTAAAAAAGGAGCAAAGGGTTCCTGTATGCTAAATTCAACCCGACGCTCATCAATTTTTTTCACCTTTGGCAAACTGCCCTTATCGCCAATTCTTAGGGCATCTTTGGTAGAGGTAGGAATTTTAGGATTGAGGTAGATTTCGTTATAAGTAAAAACAACATCATCAGCAGTCATTGGCTGACCATCTGACCACTTAATTCCTGATCGTAGGGTGATCAAAATTCGCTGACCATCTTCAGAAACTTCCCAGGCTTCTGCTAAAGCAGGCTCAAGTTTTGTGGTTATAGGATTCTCATTAGTCAATGAGTCATAGAGGAAACCAAAAACGCTATATGCAGACTCATTCAGAGCATAGTTAAAAGTTGAAGGTTCGCTCAAAACTGCGGTGACGATTTGCGGCACTTGAGTGGCTGCACTTTTGAAGTTAGCAGGGTTGCAGGCGGTAAGTGTAAGTGCTATTGCTGAAGTCAGAATTATTGGCAACCAAAAACGCCTAATTGCAAAAAAGATTGATGGTGATTTCATAGAATTAAATTTACTGGAACTCTGTCTAATTATGTCAATAAATTCACCCGCAGGTTTATAGGACAAAGATTCAAGTGCGTCTAATCCTATATCTGGGGTAACTTTACCATTAGCCACTGCTTTGAGGAGCGTTCGCAAAGCTTTTTCATCAGTCATTGGTAATTAGCCTTTTGTCCTTTGTGAATTCCTTTGTGAATATTTATTTACCACTAACCAATAACTATAGGACTTACGCAAAACTATACGCTGTACGGGCAATTCATGAATTGCCCCTACCTGGAAATCTTTCTTTTCGGCTACTGTTTGCCTAAGTCCTGAACTAATGACAAATGACAAATGACAAATGACTAATCCGTTACTTTGATTTGTTCAATGTTCCAAAATGCGCCGCCAAGGGCAGAGAATTTAATGCCTTCAAAACGATTACGCACCGCTGACATTGAATAAGGATTAACCAGGTAAATAAAAGGTAAATTTTCCTGGGTAATCCGCTGTGTTTCGGCATAAATCGCTTTAACTTTCGCTTCGTCTAATTCCCGTGCAGCTTGAATGTAAAGATTCCCAATTTCTGCTTCCCAAGGAGCAACTTCCCAACCCTGAATCAGCTTTTGTCCTGCTTGGGGTTTCTGATTAAACATATGTAATCCGCCTTCAGGTGCCCAGACATTAGCCCCATCATTCGGTTCTAATCCGCCGGTTAGACCCATCAAAGAAGCTTCCCAATCCAAAGAGTTAGAAGTTTTGTCAGTAAAAGTATTCCATGCCAATGGGGTGAAATCGACTTGAATGCCAATTTTGCTCAAGTCTTGTTTAATCTGCGATCCCATTGCCTCACGAATTTTATTTCCAGCATTGGTAAGCAAAGAGAAACGGACGCGATTTCCCTGAGAATCTAGTAACTGATTGTTGTTGTATTTAAATCCTGCTTTGAGAAGTAATTTCTTCGCTTTTTGCTGATTGTAATCGTAAACTTTTAACCCCTCTTTAGGGGAAAGGTAATAGGGGCTTTGCACAGAAATCGGTGAATCTTGTGCTAGACCCAAGCCGCGAAAAGTGTTATTAATCATCGTTTGACGGTCAATTGCATAGGCTATAGCCTGCCGAAATTGCACATTATTGAACCACTGAGACTTAAACGGATCGACCAGTGGTTTTCCATCCCTTTTACCTTTGTTGAGATTGAACCAAACAAACGATGTACTGGATGTTGGTCCACCATTATAAATTTTGAAATTACCCTGCTTTTCTTGCACCTTTAGCAAAGAAAAGTAATCTGGCGACACTCCCACAGTATCTAACCCGCTAGAACGAAATTGTAGCAACGAGGTATCTGTTGATTCTACAATTTCCCAAATTACCCGTTCAATATAAGGCTGAGAATTGCCTTGAGCATCCTTGCGCCAGTAGTAGGGATTGCGCCGGAAGACCACACGCTGACTCGTGTCATAGCGCTCTAATTTGTAAGGCCCGTTGGCAATAATTTGGTTCGCAGGAGTATCAACGCCCCATTTTGTCAGAAAGGTCGGATGCCCATTTTGATCTTTAGTTTTTACCGATTCTTGCAATGTATGGGCGGGCAAAATTGGCGAACCTGTACTCAGTAGAAAAGGTCTAAAGGGTTCCGGTACGCTAAACTCAACTCGGCGTTCATCTACTTTTCGCACAGTGGGTAGCTTCCGACTTTTACCAATCCTCAAGCCGTCTCTCACATCTGTAGGAATCGCTTCGTTAAGGTAAATATCGTTGTAGGTAAACACCACATCATCTACTGTTAGTGGCTGACCATCAGACCATTTCAAGCCTTCCCGTAGGGTAAAAACAATCTTTAATTTATCATCGGAAATTTGCCAGGATTCTGCTAATGCCGGTTCGACTTTCGCAGTTATCGGATTTTGAGTGATTAACCCTTCGTAAATTAGAGGAAAAACATTTGGAGATTCCTGACTGAGAGGATAGTTAAAGGTTTTAGGATCACTGAGAATGCTACTTACCAATTGTGGTATTTGAGCGGCTGGAGTTTTGAACTTAGCTGGGTTGCAGGCGGTAAGTGTAAGTGCTGTTGCTGAAGTCAGAATTATTGGCAACCAAAAACGTTTAATTGCCAAAAATATCATTCTCAAAAATTTCATACTTTCAATACGCGAATAAGTGTAATTAATTTGATTGAGATTGTGGCCAACCAAAGAAGTTTTGGGTTTTATTGAAATACATACTCATTAAGAAATTAGTTTCAACGTAAATTATCACTACACAATATTAATAAATTTCAGTTGTTCCATCTTCTATTAATTGCAATAAACCAATTTTTGCCATTTCCTTTGCCAAAGGTGGTGTTGCAGATTTCCAATGATATGCTAAGTCACGTAGCCAAGCTTCTGTAAGACCTTTAAGATAAAGACTAAATATCCTTTTTTCGCGGAATTTTGGCTCGTAATGACTCAGCAGATCAGCAGGATTAAAGCAGACAATTGGCTCGATAAATTATTGCCATCCCATTTTAAAATTTGAATTTTATCTACATCAACAAGCATGGCAAAGGGAATCACTATCTTTGCAGCTTTTAAGTAATCAATCAGCCGTAAAATAGCATATTTTTTGGCTTTTGCTTCTTGAAAATTGAATGGTAAACCTTTGACTTCAGCTATGAGAATAATTTGTTCCTCTTTGTCTAAAGCAACTAAATCGGGAAAGTCTATATCTTCTATTTTTGTAGCTTGTAAGGCTCTAATTTACCACCAAGTTAAGGTTTGTTGGTTGCTATAAATCATTGATTTCAATCCTCGTGAGTCTTCGATATTTTTACCGATGTTTCCAAAGAAAAGTTACTCTAAAGCTACTAGCAAAACGACAGCATAAGCACATATACCTTCTTCCCGGCCAACAGGGCCTAATTTTTCGTTGGTGGTAGCTTTGATACCAATTTGATTTGGTTGTAATTCTAAAACTGCCGCTAGTTTGTCGCGCATGTTGTGAATATGCGGTTTTAATTTTGGACGTTCTGCTACTACCACCGAGTCAATATTTCCCACCTCCCAGCCTTGATCGCTAATTAGCTGATGTACTTGAGTTAATAGTACTAAACTATCTGCTCCCGCCCATTCAGGATCGCTAGGCGGAAAATAATGACCAATATCCCCCAAGGATAATGCCCCAAGCATGGCATCCATAATCGCGTGCGTTAACACATCAGCATCACTGTGCCCCAACAAACCCAGTTCATGGGGAATTTGAATTCCCCCTAAAATCAAAGCGCGATCGCTCACCAGCTGATGAATATCGTAGCCGTTACCAATCCGAATTTTACTCATTAGTCGTTAGTCATTGGTCATTGGTCATGGGTCATTGATCATTTGTTATTTGTTATTTGTCAGGAGTTAGGAATTATTATTCTCCCCCTGCTCCCCTGCTCCCCTGCTCCCCTGCTTCAATTTTTCCAGGAGATCAGGGCGGCGATCGCCTGTTCTTTGAATTTGTTGTTCGTAACGCCACCGCGCGATCGCTGCGTGATTCCCACTGAGCAAGACATCAGGCACTTTCAAACCGCGAAAATTGGCAGGACGAGTATATTGGGGATAGTCCAACAACCCTTCCTCAAAACTTTCTGCTGTGAGAGACTCCGTTTTGGCCACAGTTCCGGGTAATAGCCGTACTACACCATTAATCAAAGCCATTGCTGGAATTTCCCCACCGGTCAGAATAAAATCACCTAAAGATACCTCACGAGTTACTAAATGTAGCACCCTCTCATCTACTCCTTCGTAATGTCCGCAAATAACTACTAACTGGTCATAATTTGTCACCAATTCTTTCAAAAGAGGTTGATTGATTGTTTCACCCTGTGGACTCATCAAAATTACTTCTCTTCGGGGTAGAATTGGCAGCGACTCCACAGCAGTAAAAATCGGTTCCGGCTTCATTAGCATCCCAACGCCTCCACCGTAGGGTTCATCATCTACCTTTCGGTGCTTGTCAGTGGTAAAGTCCCGTGGGTTAACCAGATGCACTTCGGCAATCTGTTTGGCTAAGGCTTTACCCAGCAGCCCAGAATTGAGAACAGAGTTAAAACAGTCAGGAAAAAGCGTAACTATATCAAAGCGCACAGTTATTCGTATTCAAGGACACTAATCTTAAATTTGAATGTCTAGCAAACATCATCAAGCCAAGGGCGGGTCAAATTCCAGTTAAACTTTATCAATAGTATCTAAAACTACCAGACCTCTTGGATTTTAGATAGGATCAAAAGTTTTTCTAATTACTTAATTTATGTTTAAATGTTGTCACAACTACATTTAAATTAATAATCATATCAAGTTAACAACTTCCAGGATGCATCGAGCCAGCCTCAGAAAAAAGCGTAGTCTTAACTGCTCGTCCCCAACCCTAAAGGGGGAATCTAGCCCCCTAAAGACTATTTTGCCCTGCTGCAAGTGGAGAGGTGAAAAACAAGGCGCCGGCTTTGAGCAACGGGAACGAAGACATTTAGACCGAGGCAAGGCGAGAATTTGGAGAGTGGCTGACCCAGTTCCAAACTTCCAAAAAGTGTCCTCTCAAAGAAGCAAAGTCCAAAAATCATGGCTGCTTCTGAACCTTGTTAAATTCACCTGAAGTTGTTGACAGGAGAAACACAATGCCGCAATTACAAGCTAAATCGCTAGAAATGAGGACACCCCAAGCAACTAAAACCGCCGTTCTGGTTATCGGAGGCGCAGAAGATAAAGTTCATGGGCGCGAAATCCTACGAACTTTTTTTGGACGTGCTGGTGCTAGTAAGGCTTATATTACAATTATTCCATCAGCCTCTCGCGAACCCGCCATTATCGGTGGTCGGTATATTCGCATTTTTGAAGAAATGGGTGCCCAGAAGGTAGAGATTTTAGACATCCGCGAACGGGAACAATGTGAAGGCTCCCAGGTTAAAGCATCATTAGAAGCCTGTAGTGGGGTATTTTTGACAGGAGGAGACCAGCTGCGTCTTTGTGGCGTATTGGCAGATACGCCAGCAATGGAAATTATTCGGCAAAGGGTGAGGGCGGGGCAACTTACCTTAGCAGGCACTAGTGCAGGAGCGGCAGTGATGGGGCATCATATGATTGCTGGCGGCGGTAGTGGAGAGTCGCCAAATCGTTCCCTAGTGGATATGGCAACGGGTTTGGGATTTATTCCCGAAGTAATCGTTGACCAACACTTTAATAACCGTAATCGCATGGGGCGACTGATTAGTGCGATCGCAGCTCATCCCGATCGCTTAGGTATTGGCATTGACGAAGATACTTGTGCTGTATTTGAACGCGATGGTTGGCTACAAGTTATGGGCAAAGGCAGTGTTACCATTGTTGATCCCACTGAACTCACCCACACCAACGAACCCCATGTCGGTGCTAATGAACCATTAACCGTGCATAATTTACGTCTCCATATCCTCAGCTACGGCGATCGCTTCCACTTGTATCAGCGAACTGTATTGCCTGCTGTACACCGAATCTCCAGCTGACGGGATAGAGTATCTGAGGTTACACTGAGTTGACCGCACAGCAGATTATATTTCTTGTTGCAGAAAAATGATAAGAATACCATGTAAAAAGAAAAAACTGTTTGCAATGAACAGTTTAGCGGTCAATTCCAGTAAGAAACTAGAATTTTGGTTCCGAATCTCCATCTACCTATTCCCATGAGAATCCTCAAGATCCAGACCTTACGCGGCCCAAACTATTGGAGCATTCGACGCCACAAGCTGATCGTCATGCGCCTCGATTTAGAAACCCTTGCCGAGACGCCCTCGAATGAAATCCCTGGCTTTTATGAAGGATTAGTTGAGGCGCTGCCGAGTCTGGAGGGTCACTATTGTTCGCCTGGCTGTCGTGGTGGCTTTCTGATGCGAGTCAAAGAAGGCACTATGATCGGCCATATCGTCGAACACGTAGCCTTAGAACTCCAGGAATTAGCTGGTATGCATGTCGGCTTTGGTCGCACCCGCGAAACTGCCACACCCGGAATTTTCCAAGTAGTGATCGAGTACCTGAACGAGGAAGCGGGACGTTACGCTGGACGAGCAGCTGTGCGGCTGTGTCAGAGTATCGTTGATCGAGGCCGTTATCCCAAGGCAGAACTAGAGCAAGATATCCAAGACCTGAAAGACTTCACCCGTGATGCTTCCTTAGGCCCTTCCACAGAAGCGATCGTTAAAGAAGCAGAAAAAAGAGGTATTCCCTGGATGTCTCTAGAAGCCCGCTTTTTGATTCAGCTAGGCTACGGCGTGAATCAGAAGCGGATGCAGGCCACAATGACCGACAACACCAGCATTCTGGGCGTAGAGCTAGCTTGCGACAAAGAAGCCACTAAACGCATCCTCGCGGCTGCTGGTGCGCCAGTCCCCAGAGGTACAGTGATCAACTTCTTAGACGATTTGGAACAAGCCCTGGAATTAGTTGGCGGCTATCCCATCGTCATCAAGCCACTAGATGGCAATCATGGACGTGGGATCACCATTGATATCAGAACTTGGGAAGAAGCTGAAGCCGGATACGAAGCCGCCAGACAGGTTTCCCGGTCAATTATTGTCGAAAGATATTACGTTGGGCGCGACCACCGGGTACTGGTGGTAAATGGCAAAGTAGTAGCAGTAGCCGAACGCGTGCCGGCTCATGTTATTGGCAACGGCAGATCGACCATCGCCGAACTGATTGAAGAAACAAACCTTGACCCAAATCGGGGTGAAGGACATGATAACGTCCTGACCAAGATTGAACTAGACCGCACCAGCTACCAGTTGCTAGAAAGGCAAGGCTACACCCTAAATAGCGTGCCACCCAAGGGCACTATTTGTTATCTCAGGGCAACGGCAAACTTGAGTACAGGTGGCAGTGCCGTAGACCGTACCGATGAAATTCACCCAGAAAATCTTTGGTTGGCACAACGGGTAGTCAAAATCATCGGTTTGGATATCGCTGGCTTAGATATCGTCACCACGGATATTAGCCGTCCTCTGCGGGAAGTGGATGGCGTGATTGTCGAAGTTAATGCCGCTCCCGGCTTCCGAATGCACGTTGCCCCAAGCGTGGGCATCCCGCGCAACGTCGCTGGTGCAGTGATGGATATGCTGTTTCCTAACGAGCAATCTAGCCAAATTCCAATCCTCAGCATCACGGGCACTAATGGCAAAACCACCACTACCCGACTACTAGCACATATTTATAAACAGACTGGTAAGGTAGTAGGGTATACGACTACCGATGGAACATATATCGGTGATTACTTAGTAGAAGCTGGCGATAACACAGGCCCCCAAAGTGCCCAGGTGATCCTCCAAGATCCCACAGTAGAAGTAGCGGTACTGGAAACGGCTCGCGGTGGCATTCTCCGGTCTGGATTGGGCTTTGAAGCAGCAAATGTGGGGGTGGTATTGAATGTAGCCTCTGACCACTTAGGAATAGGCGATATAGATACCATTGAGCAGTTAGCTAACCTTAAGAGTGTAATAGCGGAAGCCGTATTCCCTGATGGCTATGCGGTACTTAACGCCGACGATCGCCGCGTCGCCGCCATGTCAGAAAAAACTAAGGCTAATATTGCTTATTTCACCATGAACCCCGACTCGGAACTAGTGCGGAAGCACATCCAAAAGGGCGGAGTAGCGGCAGTGTATGAAAATGGCTATTTGTCAATTGTTAAAGGTGATTGGACACACCGGATAGAAAGAGCAGAAAATATACCTTTAACAATGGGCGGACGTGCGCCGTTTATGATTGCCAACGCTTTAGCTGCAAGTTTGGCAGCGTTTGTGCAAAACGTCACGATTGAGCAGATTCGGTCTGGTTTGAGGAATTTTCGGGCTTCAGTTAGTCAAACGCCGGGACGGATGAATCTGTTTAATTTGGGAAATTACCACGCTTTAGTGGACTATGCCCACAACGCAGCCAGTTACGAAGCTGTAGGTTCCTTTGTTCGGAACTGGACTACAGGACAACGGATTGGCGTAATTGGTGGCCCAGGCGATCGCCGTGATGAAGACTTTGTTACTTTAGGCAAATTAGCAGCGCAAATTTTTGACTACATCATCATCAAAGAAGATGATGACACACGAGGACGGCTAAGGGGATCAGCCGCCCAGTTGATTATTCAAGGCATCACCCAAGTTAAGCCTGATAGCCGCTATGAATCAATTCTGGACGAAACCCAAGCGATAAATAAAGGCTTAGACATGGCTCCTGATAACAGTCTGGTGGTAATTTTGCCAGAAAGTGTTACTCGGGCGATTAAGTTAATTAGGGGGCGTGGTGTAGTGAAGGAAGAGACACACCAACAAAATCCCGGCACAAGTGTCATCGATTCCCAAAATGCGATCGCACCTTCTTCTGTTGTTAATACCTTGCTGTAGTCAGGAATCAGGAATCAGAATGACTTCTATGCAACGTGCGTATAACTCGTTGCCGCAAGCGTGTCCCTTTATGGGAAAAACTATATTCAGAAATTTCTCAATATTTAAAATGCATCTTCTCGTGAGTGCATTTTTTCTGAACGCCAGTTGCTCCACTTGGGGAAACCCCAGACGCTCGTTCGCCCTTGGCGTCTCCCAAGGGGAGAAGACTCGCTATCGCTTTTAGCGTCTCCCCTTGGGAGAAGACTGCACTGGCTCCTCCTGTATTCTGACTTCTTTTATCATTGTTTTTCTTCTTCCTGATTGGTTTCCTCACTGGGAGTTTTCATCTCCTCCTTAAAACCTCGTAGGGTTTTGCCCAGTGCAGTTCCCAGTTCGGGAATTTTTTTTGGCCCAAAAATTAGAACAGCGACTATGGTAATTACAGCGATTTCTGGCCATCCCAGTCCAAACATATAAATTTCCTCTAAGGCATCTGTAATTAAATATAGACATTGATGGCTCAAATCTGATGAGTTCGCCACTGATAAGCGTTCGACCCTCTTGCAGAAACAGGGTATAAATAAAATCAATATAAATAAGTCTTTTTGCCCTCAAAAACTTTTGCCAAAGCAACTTGGCATAATCTGGAAAAGAGGCTCAGTCTGTGATTGACCAACTCAAATCCGTGAAAAGTGCGACTAAATCTCCTCAGTCTATTCAGCCTGTAACCTTGTCAGAGCTAGAGGTGTTGCGGCTGAATTAAAATCAGGACTTACGCAAAAAAGTAGTGAAAGCCTTGATTTAGCGTAGGGGCAATTCATGAATTGATTGCCCCTACATTTGGTAGTTGATGCGTAAGTCCTAAAAATGTAGCAGTTTCTAGTAATAGAGCTATTACCTAGACTTGATAGAGAAACTTTTAGTGTGCAGTCTTTAAGGCTATTTTTTGATAAGAGTATAAATCTTTGATATAAGCGTGAAAATACTTCCCGTGTGAAGAAGCAGTCATTAGTCGCCTATAAATAGCTTCTGGAACTTTAAAATACTGATATATGCCTCGACTATGAAACTTAATTTCAAGTGTGCAAGTTGTGGCATCGTAACCAACACTTTGCAAATCGCTTGAGCTAACTCGTGTTCATAGCATTCTTTATTCCTATAGAAAAATAAATGTCAGGTAAAATTACTCACCTGACAGTCCATCTTGAACTAATGCATTAGTCTTCAACCTTTAGGCGGGTGCGGGTCATTGCCGTAGCTGTTCCGCTCTCGAATTTCCCCTTCTCGGTTATGTATTAATAATTCTGACTGCTGATTAATAGCAATCTCACGCCCTTTCTCAATGGCTTCTTGCTGGGTGTGGAATATTTTAGTAGCCTTACTAGCACCCTCAGACTTAACTGCCCAACCTTCAGAGTGAGGGACGATATGTTGGTTTTTACCTTTAGACATTAGTGATATTATTTATACTTAACTACTTTTACACCTTAACACAATCTTTACTAATGTAAGTATCTTGTAGTAGAAACAATATTAAATAATTATGAAATAGTTTTTGTTGTTCTTTGAAAATCAACTTTTAAAATTATTCTCCCTCAAAAGGGGAGCATCCCAATTTTGTCAAAAGACAGAGGACTGTTACAAAAACCCTGTATAAACCTCTTTCCTTTGTGTTCTTTGCGTCCTTTGCGTCCTTTGCGGTTCGTTATTTCATTCTCCGTCTAAGTCAAAATACCGGATGAAAATAAACTTGCACATTTAGGATGCTCCCCTCAAAAGTCATTTTAATCTCAATTTTAGATTTCAATATTAATACCAATTAATTTGAGAGAGCCTTTTTTAAAACAGTCCTAACTGGACTCCGTGGTTTTTATTATTAGCATTTTCTGTTGCTATTGATGGTAAATCTGCTGGAGGTTCAACAACTAAAGGAGCATTTTCTTCAAATCGCAGTTTTGAGCTTATGATGTAGTCTTCATCAATCTCAAAAGCTAACCAGCATCTTTGTAAAGTTTCTGCAACTCGACCTGTCATATTAGAACCAGCAAAAGGTTCTAAAACAATATCACCTGGTTCTGTACAAAGGTTGATGACAAACTCTGGTAAAGCTTGAGGGAATCTTGCCGGGTGTGGCTTAAAACCTTCTTGTTTGCAACGCCTTTGGTAATAATCGTTAGAAGCAGTATTCGAGGCAGAAATCACATTTACGGGCTGGACTAAATCTTCAAATAAAATTTCTTGTATAAGAGTCTGTTCCCCTATTTGTTCTTTGTCTGTGCTAGAACGTCCATCAATAATATTCGGCGGGATAGCTCCTCCCCTGTCTTTCCCAAATTTATTGGAAATATCATGGCCTGATGGTCTAACTTTGGGTTTATAGCCATTCTTCAGAAGGTTTTTCATTGCATCACTATAAGGCTTTAAAACCCTTCTATTATTAGCTTTAGGATGTGGTTCTTTTGACAGCCACCAAATTGTATTTACCGAATCTTTAACTCTTTCCCTGCGAACTGTTACCCATTCGGCGGGGGTGGGTAATTTTGCTGGATTATACCAATACAATTCTTGTGCCAGATAAAATCCAAGTCCACCTTTTTCTTTTGCTTTGCACAAAGCAATAACCAGTTCAAAATGATAAAGAGAACGAACTGGCATCCCCTTAATCCAACTGCCACCTATATCAATAACCAGTGAGCCTGTTGGCTTAAGAATACGGTAAAACTCTGCCGCATAATCTTTAAACCATTCAACATATTCATCGGCATCAACATTTCCGTATTCTTTTTTCCGAACCAGTGCAAATGGTGGAGACGTACAAATTAGGTCGATACTTTCGTCGAAAATACCTGCCATTAATTCTAGGCTGTTTCCCAAATAAGCAGCACCAAATTTTGTTTCGTAGTAAGGGTTACAATTAAGTCTCATCTCAATTTTGTTAGTACATTTATACGGTCTATGAAGACAGTATTATCCATAAAAGTCTAATTTATTACTAGCCCTGGCGACTAGAAGTCGCGGCTATACAGACAAAACCCACCGACCTGGGTTAAAAACCCTTCATTTTGTATTAATTAGTCCACGGAGGTGGACTTTGCTTGTGTAGTAGCGAATTCTATTCGCCTAATACTTTTTAAATATGCTCTAACTGTTAACTGTTAGCTATGTTTTTGATCAATTTGTTGGATGAATATGGCAATGTGCCAAGTGTCTGCAATCATAATAGTACAGAAGTTCTATATCGAGTCTGGTCGAGACAGAACTGGACACCTTTAATAGAGCAATGATGAGCGCAACTAATTTCTAATTGGATTGGTAATTGGCAAACCTAACCAATCGCTTAATTCATTAGCTAGCCATTCCAGTTCCGCTTCAGATTTGATAGCACCACTAATACCACCAAGTTGATATTTTTTTACTCCTACCCAAATATCTAATTGTGCTGGAACGGCAATTCTAGTGCCTTCAGAGTCTTTAGTAAAATGTTTTGGAATGTAAACTAACTTAGTAATACTTTTTCTTGGCGATGCACGGGGACGATAAAATTTCCAAGCAAACAACTCCCAGGTTAGGGTAATTTGTTCTGGATTCAGGCGTAAGCAGATGCGTCCAAATAAATGAAAGAGAAATTTATACACCATGAAAAAGCCTGCACCCCAAAAAGGAAGTGAAAACAAGGCAAAGGGGATGTTGACAGGAAAAGGTGCCGAGAGTGCGCCAATTGTCCAAAATAAGATAAATGAATTCCAGACGATCGCAAATAAACCTGTGAGTACTATTGATGAATCAAAACCAGTCGGTGGAACGATAATTTCTAGAGAATTCCCATTTTTGGTTAGTTGAATCTTACTCCCATCTGGTTTGCCAACAATCAAAGCAGGTGAGTTTGTCTGTTGTGGTTTCTCTAAGGCGGCGATCGCTTCGGTAGCAGAACTCAAACGCCGTTCTAAACTGGGTTCAATCATCCACTTTAGCCAATTGGTAAAGCTGGGACTCAGATTAGCCGCTTGTTGAAACTGAATGCGAAAATCCTTTTGGGGTAAATCGGCTGGGTAAGTACCCGTCACTAAATAAATTAAGGTTGCACCTAAACTATAAAGGTCAGATGCGGCAACGGTACGTCCGCCAAATTGCTCCTGTGGCATATATCCATAGGTTCCTACCACAGTTCTTGTCCCGCTTTCTGTGGCGAGGACAGTCTGCACTGAGCCAAAATCTACCAGGTAAATTTGACCGATACTATTACCAGAGCGATCGCCCAATAAAATATTACTAGGCTTAATATCACGGTGAATTACAGGCGGATACAGCCCATGTAAATAAACGAGAATCTCTAAAAGTGCTTTGGCTATCTGCTTGACTTCTGCTTCTGTAAAAGTTCGCCCAGTTTGTAAATATTGCTCTAAACTTTGGGCAGGGATATAAGTTTGTACTAGGGCAAATCCTTTGATGTTTGGTAAATTTACCTCAAAATAGTTTAAATAGTGAGGAATTAAAGGATGTGACAAAGATTTTAAAATTTCAGCTTCCCGCTCAAACAGCTTGAGTGAATCCCATTCAAAGTCACCACCAAAAGAGAGTAACTTGATGACAACTAATTCTTGAGTTTGCAAATCACGGGCTAACAACGTCCGCCGCCCTGCTTTTTTTCCTAATAGCTGCTGAACTTCGTAGCGTAGACGCGTAGCGTCTTGTCCGTGAACATCACCTAATATTTCGCCAATCATTATGGTTTCTGATAATGCTAGGGTTGAAAAGTTTTTAGCGCTTATGGCTTTTCAATTTGGCAAACCGATATCTTTAGTATAATTGCGTAGTTCTATGCCCTCCCAACTTTGGCCTTATATTACCCCTGGTATTCCCGATGAATTATTTGAACATTTGCCAGGAATTCCCCTGAGCCAGCGAGAAGTCCGACTACTATTAATTGCCCAGCTGCGACTAAAATCAGATTCTGTGTTATGGGATATTGGCGCAGGGACAGGTACAATTCCGGTAGAGGTGGGGCTATTATGTCCAGGTGGACAGATTATCGCTATAGAAAGGGATGAAGAAGTAGCTAATCTGATCAAGCGTAACTGCGATCGCTTTGAAGTGAAGAATGTCGAAGTAATTGAAGGTAGTGCCCCAGAGTGTTTGCATGACCTCAAAGTTACTCCTCACCGCGTTTGTATTGAGGGAGGACGCCCCATTCAGGACATTTTGCAAGCAGCTTGGCATTATTTGCCGCCATCCGGTCGGGTTGTAGCCACAGCTGCTAATCTAGAAAGTCTGTATGCTATTTCTCAGAGCTTTTCCCTGTTAAGGGCTAGAAATATCGAAGTCGTACAGTCTGCGGTGAACCGCTTAGAGACGCGCGGCTTTTCTCAAACCTTTACCGCCGTTGATCCCATTTTTATCCTCAGTGGTGAGAAACTGGATTAGGGAATGGGGCATGGGGGAGGCAGTGTGGTCTTGGGGTTTCCCCAAGTGGAGCAACTGTCGTCATGGGGCATTGCAAGAGGCGGCAAGGGAAGGGGAAAAACGGAGATGAGGAAGTAGGGGGAGCAGGGGGAGCAGGGGAAGCAGGGGAAGCAGTGGAAGAAAGGGAAGCAGTGGAAGAAAGAATAACTAATTAATTAATGCCTAATGCCTAATGCCCAACGCCCAATGCCCCATGCCCAATGCCCCATGCCCCATGCCCCATGCCCAATGCCCCATGCCCAATGCCCAATGCCCAATATTTAATACTTCTATGCCTTGGTCTCGGATTATTAGTGGAATTGTTGCGATCGCTCTTGCTCTTTCTGTTACCCTTTTGGGGGGTTGGTACTTTACCATCATGTTTGCAATTGTGGTCTTCTTGGGTCAACAGGAATATTTTAATTTGGTGCGAGCCAGAGGCATTACTCCTGCTGCTAAAACCACTATGGCTGCTAGCCAAGTATTACTGATGATTTGTACCCTTGATGGCAGTTTAGCTGATGCTGTGATGCCAATAGCTGGCACACTTATTTGTTTTTACCTGCTATTCCAGCCCAAATTTGCCACGATCGCTGATGTTTCCGCTTCTATTATGGGGCTATTTTATGTAGGTTATTTGCCGAGTTACTGGGTGCGCTTACGAGCAATTGATAGTGCTGCTTTTAGCAATCTCCCTTTCGGAGGTTATTGGCCCACAACCTGGACAGATTTCTGGGAAAAGGCAAATTCCGCTTCTTTAGGACAAGGTTTTACAGCAACACTGCTGACTTTTTTGTGTATTTGGGCAGCCGATATCGGTGCTTACACCATTGGCAAATTCTTTGGGAAAACCCGTCTGTCTGAGATTAGCCCGAAAAAAACTGTCGAAGGTGCTGTCTTTGGTATCATCTCCAGTGTTGCCGTAGCCATAGCAGGAGCCTATTATCTACACTTGCCCAGATCCCTGTTCACTGGTTTAGCATTGGGTTTGCTGATTGGCATTGCTAGTATTTTAGGGGATCTTACCGAATCTATGCTCAAGCGGGATGCTGGTGTCAAAGATTCTGGCCAGTTAATTCCCGGTCACGGTGGTATCTTAGACCGTACCGATAGTTATATTTTCACAGCTCCTTTGGTTTACTATTTTGTGACACTATTGTTGCCGCTTCTATAGCGGTTCTCAGTTGAGTTCAATACAGACCTTACAAGAACAGCCCCAACCCTTGTAGGGCTTGTCATTACCCACATTTTTGTAACAGTTAAAGTATTGCACTAACCCACATTCCGCCCAGAACTTAAGTTCCGGGCTAATAGCTCAAGTCCACTCAAGTGGACTAAAATTCTTGTTTAGTCCTCTCAAGAGGAATTGAGCTATTAGCCTGGGAATTTTATTCCGAGGCGGGATAGCAACGAAGCGGGGATTGTCCCCTTGTCCTCCTCATCTCGCCCTGCTCTCTCAGGGGATGAGAAACGCCATATCATTTAAAATAGGGTATTAGCATTTTTTTATTTCTAATCATCAAGGGTTAACGTTAATCCGTCCACGACACACCAGCTTGCCTGGGATCAGCGTTAGTTCTTGGATATCGACATCTGAGCCAAGATCCAGATTGTACTCATGATTGTCCGCTAATATATCTCCTTGGTCAGGCTTGATTTGAATATGTGCCACTTGCAACTCATGTCCACTGAGTAACTGTAAGCCCAGAAAAATCTCTAGAGGTGTGGTTTCACTATTCGTTACTCTCACGCCTCGCAGTATAATTTGATTGTTATCAAGGATAATTTCTTGCCAATTAATTGGTTGTGACTGTGGGTAATGTGTTGGTAAAACCTTAACCAGTAAATCGCTCAAAGCAGTAGATAATAAGTCAGATGAGAGAGAAGCATTGAGATCCTTCTCGTCTACGATCAAATCGCCAACCACTGGTACTGTTTCTAACACTTTAAGTGGCTGTCCCTTAAGTAGCGAGCCGATATTTATCCGAATATTTTCTGCTATTAATTGAATTTGTGTAATCAGGAGACCTCGATAAACCGCATGAGTAGCAAAAATAGATACCGAGGGGATGCGCCCAGAGAAAATTTGGCGATCGCTCGCTTTAATCTCCACTTCTAATTCCGATATTTGGCTCACTTGCGCTCTCAACCAGAGCTTTAGTGCTGTTGTGAGTCCCTGCGTAATTATGCGGATTTTATTTGAATTTGTGGTTTGGGGATTTTGCTCTGGCATCTAACCAATCTAATTAAACAAGCTTTAAATGTAACATTTATGCCTACTCTCTACAAAATGCAAATATCATTTAATTGTTAGTAAATAAGCAATTTCCACATGGAGGCACGGTTACAAAAAATTCTCGCTCAATGGGGTATCGCCTCACGTCGTGAAGCCGAAGAAATGATTAAGGACTCACGGGTGCAGATCAATGGGATATTGGCACATTTAGGTCAAAAAGTTGATCCCGAAAAAGATGCGATCGCAATCGATGGTAAACCCGTACCGAAAAAGCACCGTCCGGCTTTAATATATCTATTGCTGCACAAACCTGCGGGAGTGGTTTCGACTTGCTACGACCCTCACCGCAGACCGACAGTTCTAGATTTACTACCGAAAGAATTACGAGAGGGTTCAGGTATTCACCCAGTTGGACGTTTAGATGCAGACTCTACAGGAGCATTAATCCTGACAAATGACGGAGAACTGACATTTGGACTAACCCATCCACGTCACAGTATTTCCAAGACATATCGTGTTTTGGTCAAAGGATATCCTCCAGAAGCAGTGCTGCAAATGTGGCGTCAGGGTGTGATGTTGGAGGGTAGAAAAACCAGGGCTGCCAAGGTACAGCTAATAGAACGTTGTGCCGAGCAAAGCGTTTTAGAAATAGTGTTGCAGGAGGGAAGAAATCGCCAAATACGCCGGATAGCCCAACAGTTAGGATACCCAGTAATCAAACTGCATCGGACTGCTATCGGTTCAATTCAATTACAAACTTCAAAAGAACCCTTTTTAGATGAGGGTAAATATCGTTCCCTCAAAGATCATGAGATTCACTTTTTGCAAAAGCAGATAATGCAACCTATTAAAGATTCAGCAGAGTTAAGGAGCGTCAGTAGCCATGAAATGGCCAAGAAAGAAGAATAATCACCAGCCATCACCTTCATTAGAGCAACAACGATCTGAAAAGTTGGCAGAATTAGGCGCTAAACTTTGGGCATTGCGTCAAGAACAGATTCTATCTCTAGAGCAAGTGGTTGTATTGACCAGGATTCCCCGGCGATTATTACAGGCGATCGAAGAAGGTAATTTAAACGAACTGCCAGAACCAATCTATATTCAGGGTTTGATCAGACAATTTGCCGAAGCACTCGGCTTGAATGGAGTAGAATTTTCTAGCAGTTTTCCGATCGCTTCTGCACAAATGAACCCCCAAGGTATGGGAAATATTTCACCCCTTAGTCAACTACGTCCGATTCATCTTTACTTTCTTTACATATTCCTAATCGTCTGCTCTGTAAATGGCTTATCTCAGTTATTAAATAACGCTGTACTACAAGCAAGTAATAGCCAAAACCAGCCATACCCACAACAAAAGTCCGTTGTTAAACCAGAACTAGCCCAACGACAAGAGTCAGTTAAGGTTCAACCGATCAGCGATCCCCTTAGCGGCATCCACCAGGGGCAGGCTGTACAAATTGGTGTCACTTTGAAAGCATCATCTTGGATTCGCGTAGTAGCTGATGGCAAAACCGAGTTTGAGGGTATTCTGCCAGAGGGAACTCACCGAACTTGGAAAGCCCAAGAGCAATTGACAGTGAAAACTAATAATGCTGGTGGTGTGTTGATGAGCGTCAATCAAGAAAAAGCCAAGGAAATGGGAGAGCCTGGGAAGGAGGAAGAAATTAGGATTGCTGCTAAACCTAAGTTGTGAGATGAGGGAGAAATCAATTCAAAATTCAAAATGACGATCTCTAGGAGACGCTCTTACTAGCTTGCTTCCCCGCAGGGGTACGCGAACTCGCTCTCCGTGACGCTAACAAACTTCAAAATTAAAGAAAAAGACTGAGGAAGATGAGGGAGATGAGGAAGATGGGGGAGTGTTTTTTCCCTTGCTGCCTCATCTCCCCATCTCGCCACTCCCTACTCCTCATTGTGCTTGCGGGGCGCGTCCATTGAGTCTCGTAAGAACTTTTAAGCGATCGCCTAATTCTTCTGTCAATGCTGCTGCTTGATAGCGCCACTCCCAGTTACCCTCAGCAACACTGGGAAAATTCATCCGCGCTTCGTTTCCTAATCCCAAAACATCTTGCAAAGGAATAATCGCTTGGTTGGCTATGGAACTCAAAGCTAGGCGAATTAAATCCCAGTGGATGCCTTCAGGACTAATACAACCTAAATAAAGTAACAGGTTTTGTTTTTCGTTGTCGTTAGCTGTATTGAACCAGCCTACAGTTGTGTCATTATCGTGAGTGCCCGTATAAACTACAGCATTTCTTGGGTAATTAAATGGTAAAAATGGATTATCGGGATCAGAACCAAAGGCAAACTGCAAAACTTTCATCCCAGGAAATTCATACTTATCTCGTAGTGCATCAACCTCTGGTGTAATTACTCCCAAATCTTCCGCTAAGACAGGTAGCTTGCCCAACTTCTGCCTAATCACTTCAAAAAAAGCATCTCCAGGCGCTTGGACCCATTTACCATTCATGGCAGTTTGTTCACCTTGAGGCACAGACCAATAAGCCTCGAAGCCCCGGAAGTGGTCAATGCGAATTATATCTACATAATCCAGCATTGCCTCAAAGCGCTGTACCCACCATTTAAAGTCTTGTTTTTGCAATTCCTCCCAGTTATAAACCGGGTTGCCCCACAATTGACCGGTGGCGCTGAAGTAATCCGGTGGGACCCCTGCCATTTGGGCAGCTTCTCCAGTCTCTTCATCTAAGCAAAATATATCGGGATGCGCCCACACGTCGGCACTGTCGTGAGCTACGTAGATGGGGATATCGCCGATAATGTCAATACCGCGCATATTGGCGTAGCTTTTCAGGTCTGACCACTGCCGGAAAAACTCAAATTGAACAAACTTGTAATAAAAAATCTCTCCGTTGAGCCGATCCTCTGCCTGAGCTAATGCTTCCGGTTTCCGCTTGACAAGTTCTCGCTCCCATGTATGCCAGTTTGCATTCTGGTTGGCATCTTTCAGCGCCATAAATAAGGCGTAATTATCTAGCCAATAGGCTTTACTGTCACAAAAACCTGCAAACTCTTTATGCTGAATAGGCGTAGCAGTCGCTTTAAAGTTTTCACAGGCTTTTTTGAGTAGCCCAATTTTAATCGGCACAACCTGGTTGAAATCTACCTTTTCTACCGGAAATCCTGGTAAATTTGCAAAGTCTTCTTCAGATAGCAAACCGTCTTCTAAGAGTTTTTCTGGGCTAATCAGCAGAGGATTTCCTGCCATTGCGGAGTAGCACATATACGGAGAATTGCCGTATCCAGTAGGGCCTAAGGGTAAAACTTGCCAATATTGTTGATGGCTCTCTTTGAGAAAATCAATGAAGCGATAGGCTTCTAAGCCTAAATCTCCAATACCAAATCGACTGGGAAAGGAAGTAGGATGCAGCAAAATGCCACTGGATCTAGGAAAAGGCATATTTAACCTGAATTATGGGAAGAAGCGATCGCATCAATCTATCACGAAACAGTATTTACAGGGTAAATCAAGTAAACTCATGTTGATTGTCATTTGTCTTTGGTTGATTAACTAATGACTAATGACCAATGACTAATGACTAATAACTATGACTTACCGAAATCCTACACCGACAGTTGATATCATCATTGAATTAGTAGACCGACCTCATCGGCCAATAGTGTTAATTGAAAGACATAATCTACCTTTAGGTTGGGCTATTCCTGGTGGTTTTGTGGATTATGGGGAAGCGGTGGAAGTGGCGGCGCGGCGAGAAGCTGAGGAAGAAACGGGTTTGCAGGTGGAGTTAGTTGAACAATTACTAGTGTATTCTGACCCCGATCGCGATCCGCGTCAGCATACTATTAGTATTGTGTTTTTGGCGACAGCTACGGGGGAAGTTGTGGCTGGGGATGATGCTAAGGGTGTAGGAGTTTTTGAGTGTTGGCGTGTGCCTGGTAATTTATGTTTTGACCACGATCGCATTTTGCGCGATTATTGGCGATATCGGCATTATGGGATACGTCCGAGGTTGGGGTAGGAGGGACGAACCGCGTTCGCGCAGAGGGCGCAAAGAGTGGAGGGGAGAGGAATACCTGTGACACAAAGTTTTTGTGATTATACTGTGTCAGTGGTATTTAAAGGTGCATTATGAACGCTGAGGAACTTTTAGAGAAATACGCGGCAGGCGAACGGAAATTTCATTCAGTAAATTTGAGTCAAGAAAATCTCAAAGGTGCAGACCTCAGTGAGATAGACCTTACTAGTGCAAATTTGACTGGAGTTGATTTAAGTGGGGCAAATCTCAGCAAAGCAAAGCTTAATAGTACAAATCTCACTAACGCATCTTTAGTAGATACAAAGTTGAATTCGGTAAGTGCTTCTTCAGCAATTTTTGCTTGGACAGACCTCTATGGTGCTGACTTAAGTCGGTCAACTCTGAATAGCGCAAATTTGAATTATGCAAACTTAGAACAGGCAAACCTAACAGCTATAGACCTAAGTAATGCACAATTAATCAATGCAAACTTAGATACAGCAAATTTTAGTGGAGCAAACTTTAGTAGTGCAAACCTGACTGCGGCTTCTTTAGCTGAAGCTAATCTCAGTAAAGCTAATCTAACTAAGGCAAATTTGGGTCAGGCGTACTTAACTGGATCTGACTTAACTCTAGCAAACTTAACTGAGGCAATATTGAAAAGTGCTAACCTTCAAGGAGCTAAACTTCATAGAGCGAATTTAAACCAAGTTGATCTATCAGGTATAAATTTGGCTGGTGTCGATTTGACAGAAGCATCTCTTCAAAGTGCAAACTTTACAAAAACATTTCTCCAAGGAGCAAATTTAGAAAGAGCCAATCTGCGATGGGCAAATTTAATCAAGACAAATCTTGATGGAGCAAATTTGAAAAGAGCAGATTTAACTGGTGCAAAAACTTACGGCATGAGCTTTAAAAATGCAGACCTAACTGGTGCGATAATGCCAGATGGAGAAGTCTACAAGCCGATCGCAGCTGAGGCGGAAATCGATAAACAGGAAACATCGTTAGAGAAAGTAATATCTATGACCCGTAAAGTAATTAATACTGATAACGCACCCGCACCAGTCGGCCCTTATAATCAAGCGATCGCAGCTTCAGGTCAATTTCTATTCATAGCTGGACAAATTGCCATCGATCCCCGCCTTGGTGATGTCGTCTACACTGATGATGTCAAAAAACAAACTGAGCAGGTATTAGCTAACCTTGAAGCCATCCTCACAGCAGCCGGTGCGACTTTTCAAGATGTGGTGAAAACCACCGTATTTTTAGCTGATATGAATGACTTCGCGGCGGTGAATGCCGTATATGCTAAATATTTTCCGGAAGATACAGCCCCAGCGCGGGCTTGTGTTCAGGTATCGCGCTTACCTAAAGATGTGTTGGTAGAAATTGATGCGATCGCTGTGATTAGCGGTTAGGAGAAATAGAACAATTGCTAAAGCTGATTTCAGAGAGATAAATCATGAACATTAAACTCAAACCTGAACATGAGCAATTTATCCAAGCCCAAATTGCTAGTGGGAAATTTACGAATGCAGATGAAGTTCTTGATGTAGCATTTCAACTGCTAGAAAAATTAAATTCTGAGTATGTCCAATGGGTGGAAGAAACCCGGCAAAAAGTTGATGTCGCAATTGCTGAAATTGAACGAGGGGAAGTTTTGGATGGTGAAACTGTAGTGATGCAGATCCTCGAAAAATTCCAAAAGGCGCGTGAGGCTTAGTAATGAGTCGCTATGTCATTTCACTATCTGCTAGTCGCGACTTAAATGAAATTTCTGATTACTTTTTAATCCAAAACCTGGAAGCAGGAGAAAAACTATTTAGAGAATTTAACAATAAATGTCAAAATTTAGCGGTGTTTCCAAATATGGGACGCAGCTATGCTCATATTAAACCTTCATTACGTGGCTTGCCGCTAGATGGATATGTAATTCTGTACCAAGTGATTGATGATGGGGTAAAAATTTTGCGCGTTGTCAGCGGTCGTCAAGATTTAGAATCTTTATTTGCAGAGTCGGATGAAGAGTAAAGCAAAAAATTTTGTTAACTAGGATGAAAAAATATAAAGATGTTCTTTGGCTTGCTGTAAAGTGCAGATAAAACTGTGTTAATTACCTCTCAACAATGGCGATCGCCTCCATAATTTTGGGGATACTGAAATTAAGTATCCTAAAGGAGTATTAAAAATGGCAGAAAATCGCATCAGTGCCAACCTAGCCCCAGCAGACAAAGAAGCAGTCATGCAGGCGATCGCTACAATTAAAGAAAAGTTACCATTTTTGGTTGATTTGACCCCTGAAGATCGGCGAAGAATGCTAAAGATGGGTATGACTGGGCGATCACACATCGCGGTCAAACTTACCGCTTAATGAAGCGTTACGAAGAAGCCCTACAAGACTTTGACCGCGCCATTGAACTTAACCCCAAATATGACTGGGCGATCGCAAATCGCGGTCAAACTTACCGCTTAATGGAGCGTTACCCAGAAGCCCTACAAGATTTTGACCGCGCTATTGCCAAATATGACTGGGCGATCGCACTTCGCGGTGAAATTTACCGCTTAATAGAGCGTTACCCAGAAGCCCTAGAAGATTTTGACCGCGCCATTGAACTTAACCCCAAACTTGACTGGGTGATCGCAAGTCGTGGTCAAACTTACCAATCAATGGAGCGTTACCCAGAAGCCCTAGAAGATTTTGACCGCGCCATTGAACTTAACCCCAAACTTGACTGGGTGATCGCAAGTCGTGGTCAAACTTACCAATCAATGGAGCGTTACCCAGAAGCCCTAGAAGATTTTGACCGCGCCATTGAACTTAACCCCAAACTTGACTGGG
>NZ_JBALCS010000051.1:0-252546 GCF_036919555.1 Nostoc sp. | reverse complement strand
ATTGGGCATTGGGCATTGGGCATTGGGCATTGGGCATTGGGCATTGGGCATTGGGCATTGGGCATTGGGCATTGGGCATTGGGCATTGGGCATTGAACATTGGAAAACTCTTCCCCACTCCCCACTCCCCACTCCCCACTCCCTATTCGCCACTCCCCATGCCCCATTCCCCATTCCCCATTCCCTAATTTGTGTTTGTCCCCAACAATTCCTCTATCGCTTGTCGCTCAACAGGGTTATGTAATGGCACTCTCTGACGGGCATCGGTAATCAGCCAATCTAAAGCAGCCGCTTGAACATCGATCGCAGCCCCAGTTTTATCTACACAATAACGTCCAAATACCAGCTTATCGACTAACCGGACTCCCGGGCCTAGGCGCGACCATTCAAAAATCACGCTGTTTTCCACTGTTGCGCCACTACATATCCAACAATTGGGGCCAATCATCGCTGGTCCGACAATTTTAGCTCCGTCTTCGATTCTGGTCATGCCACCAATGTAAACTGGGCCTGTGATATCCACTTTGTCCCAATTTACGGCGACATTTAAGCCAGTGTAGATGCCAGGGGCGACTTCATGACCGGGGATTTGCACATTTTTGATTTCACCCAGTAGTACACCACGAATCGCCCGCCAATAGTCTGGGACTTTACCAATATCTACCCATTCAAAGTCCATAGGGATGGCGTAGAAAGGAGCTTTGATTTCTACCAATTTGGGAAATAATTGGCTACCAATGTCATATTCGACATCAGAGGGAATATAGTTAAAAACCTCTGGCTCAAAGATGTAAATACCTGTGTTGATGTTAGTGCTGAGGGCTTCTTCAATTGAAGGCTTTTCTTGGAAAGCTTTGATGCGACCATCTTCGTCAGTCACAACTACACCGTAGCTAGAAACTTCTTCCTTGGGGACAGATTTTGTAATAATAGTAGCGATCGCCCCTTTAGCTTTATGCCATTTAACCGCCGCAGTTAAATCCAAGTCAATCAAAGCATCACCGCACAAAACCACAAAGGTATCATCAAAAAACGGTGAGAAGTCTTGGATGCGGCGCATCCCGCCAGCTGAACCTATTGCTTCCCCCTCCAGTTTACCCTCGTCATCAATTTTCCCTTCAAAGGAATAGGCAATCTGTACCCCAAACCTTTGACCATCACGGAAATAGTTTTCTATTTCTTCAGCCAAATGACTAACGTTGACCATGATTTGGTCAAATCCATGTTTGCGTAACAGTTCCAGCAAGAACTCCATCACTGGCTTTTGCAGGATGGGAATCATCGGTTTGGGAATTGTATAGGTAATTGGACGCACGCGAGTACCTTTACCAGCCGCGAGAATCATCGCTTTCATAAAAATTTATTCCTCAACCACAAGCCAGTTTACTTTTATCAAGTGATAAGCTAATCATCAGTTTTTATTTCTGCTCTAAGTTATCTCTCAAAACAGGGATAACAGGAATTTAGTGGTTATTGCAACCATAACTATACTTAGATGATAAGCGATCGCTTATCTTTTCAATTTACTCGGATTTTAGGGCTGAATCAAAAATCTGTAAATTATCCGTAGGGCTACTTTTGGCTTTCTTAGTTCATCGGCTGCTCAAAAGGTTTGCAGGTGTTAGCTGAATCTCTAAGTAAGCGAATTTTAATCTCATGGTAAAACTCTTCTTGAAATAGCTCTACTTTTGATTGAGCCGAGAGTAATAGTAGCGCCCAGAAAACGCTAACTAGGTGACTGCGTTTAGACTCATGTCCAGAGCCATTTTGGTTGAGAAGCTTTGTTTGAGTCCACAATTCTACAAGTTGTTCTAAATTCAACCAATTTTGTTCTAAACTTAACTCTCTTGCTGACAAATTCAACACCTGCTCTAGTTCCCTGGCGACTTCAGTCAGATTTTCCTGGTGAGCTAACTCCAGCGCCTCCCGCATACTTTGGACGCTAGGCAAACGTCTGGGACGGATAGGTTTGCTGACTTTTTCTACCAGTTTCAGTTGGTTCGCCATAATCTGCAATTGCTTGATTAACTCTTGCAGAGTCACCCGGCGCTTTGGTGGCGGCATTGCCGATGGACGACGACGCAATTGCCGTTCTAATGGTAAACGATGACCCTGATGTAATACACCGTCTTCACCTGACAATAGAGCATCATCTACTACACTATCCTCTGTATCTCCTACTGTTGACAATTGCATCAATGTATTAGCTTTGAATAATACCAGCATTGATGCTGACAAAAATGCCTGTCCAGATTGAGACAAGTCCGCTTCATAGCCTCTTCCTATTGCCTCCGGCGCCATCAGTTCTAAGTAACGGTCAATCACCTCAATCACTTGGACATCCCAAGGATCAATTTCCCCCTGCTGGGCTTGATAAATCAAGAGTGTGATTGTTTCTAATAGCTCGGAAGCTTCCATCAACGGGTTCTAAGTTAATTAATCAGAATCAAAAGACCGTAAATTCAACACTAAACTCATTGACTATTGACAAAGCGGGTACTTTATAAATTTGCTTGATCAGGAATCGCCTGCTAGCAGCATCCTCTGAAATTTGTAATCAATCACCATTGTGAATTGTGAGATCAGATTGTGCAACTTTTGACTTTGGGCATTGGGCATTGGGCACAAGAGGCAGAGGAGCAGGGGGGAGAATTCAAATTACCTCTTTCCCCTTTGCTTCCTGCTCCCTGCCCCCTGCCGCCTTAATCGGGGGGCGGGTCATGGGCAATAGTGACAGTTGATACAAAGTCACTCGGCTTGCCGCTCTTGATCGCATCGAAAGTGCCTTTAATAGTACCAGCAATGGGAACAGCAACAAGCGTCCCCAACAACCCAGCAATTTCAAATCCCATCAAAATAGACACAAAAATCCAGATAGGATTCAGTCCAATAAAGTTGCCGAGTAACCTGGGCGCTAACAGGTTATCTTTAACCTGCTGCATGAGAATTGCCGCTATGGCAACTTGAACTGCTAACCACCAATTTTGCAGTAGTACTAAAATCGTCACCAGAGCAATGCCTAGAGACGCCCCGATAAAGGGAATGAGTTCTGAAATACCAATTAATATGGCAAACAACAGGGCAAAGGGCACCTTCATCACTAAGAAAATTGGTGTCAGGGTTAGCACCATAAACAGTCCTAGCAACAACTGGCTGAGGAAGAAGTTCTGGAAATTTAGGCGCAAGGATGCGGTGAGCGGATCTCCAATATTAGAGGGCAAAAGATTGATCAGACCATACCAGACGCGATCGCCATATAAAAGCATATAAAATGCAAGTACGATGACTAACACTACGTCAAGTAATCCTGACAGCAGTGTTCCAGCAAATCCCACTGCACCAGAAGCTAGCTGTTGCACTACATTCTGAATGTTGGCATTGATTTGACTGCTCACAACCCTCAGATCAATTGGCAAACGTCGTTGCTTTGCCAGCCTCTCAAACTGCTCTAGGTTTGCTTGACTGGCGCCTAACCAATCAGGGATCTTATTTAACAGTTGGATTGTTTGGTCAATAATCAACGGCACTAGGGTGACACCCAGAATCCCAAGCAGGGTTAATGTTGCAAGTAAAACTATGATCACCGCCTGAGTGTGGGTGATCCGAGCACGTTCAAAGAACTTAACTAGGTAATTTAGGAGAAAAGCCAGAATCGCCGCAATGCTCAAGACGGTAATGGGATGCTGGAAATAGCGAAAAAGCACAGACAGCAGCCAGACATTGAGAGCGATAATGGGACCGCTCAGACCATAAATTAAGAGGCGTTGAAGGGAGGCCGAACGGCGCATTTTATGCAACCTATTTTAGATATACCTTGAGAGAATTTTAAAAATTCTTGATGGCGTTGATCATCATCATAGATATTTTTAACAAAGACAAGTATAAGCCTATCTGATAGCAAGGAACCAAATCATAATGGACAAGACCGTAGCTGACCTTCGCAAAGACTATACCTTGGAAGGTTTGAGCGAACTCGAAGTAGACCTCAATCCTTTTATCCAATTTAAAAAATGGTTCGATCAGGCTCTAGCAGCGCAACTTCCTGAACCCAATGCCATGACCATTGCCACAGCCACACCAGATGGTAAGCCCTTAGCCAGAATGGTGTTACTCAAGGATTTTGATCAACGGGGCTTTGCTTTCTTCACCAACTACAACAGTCATAAAGGGCAAGAACTAGCAGAAAATCCCCAGGCGGCTTTAGTTTTCTGGTGGGCAGAACTGGAGCGTCAAGTCCGAATTAGTGGGTATGTGGAAAAAGTTTCCGAAACTGAGTCCGACCAGTATTTTCACACTCGCCCTGCCAACAGTCGCCTGGGTGCGTGGGTATCTAATCAAAGCGAGGTGATAGAAAGCCGAGAAGTTCTAGAGCGACGCTTGCAGGAGTTTAAGAGCAAATATGAAAATGAGGAGATTCCTCGACCGCCTCATTGGGGAGGCTTACGAGTGATCCCCACAAAAATTGAGTTTTGGCAAGGACGCTCTAGCCGTCTGCACGATCGCTTGCTCTATAGTCGTTTAGATAATGGCACTTGGAAAATTGAGCGTTTGTCACCCTGAAGAAAAGGCAGGGGAACAATTCAAAATTCAAAATTCAAATTTTAAAAATAAAGAAAGTGTTTTCCCAATGCCCCATGCCCCATGCCCAATGCCCAATGTTAAATGTCAATACATTACCACTGGCTGATCGCATCTTGAATTGCTGTCCGTGCTTCTGATAGAGATTGGGTACGGGCATCATCACCATTGTTCATGCTATTAGCGTTAATAAATTGAATGTCTGTAAGCCCAATAAACCCGAAAATCGCCCGCAGGTATGGTTCTTGGAAGTTATAGGCACCAGCAGGGGATGTTGCACTATAGTCACCACCGCTAGCTGTAATGACAACTGCCTTTTTACCCTCGACTAATCCTCTAAAACCTTGAGCATCTAAGGCAACAGTCCGGTTAATCCGAACGATTTGGTCGATGTAAGCCTTGAAAGTGGAAGGTATATTAAAGTTATACATTGGCACTCCAAAGACGTAGCGATCGGCAGCGAAAAATTCATCTACTAACTCGTCAGAAATCCTAATTGCCTCAGTTAACTCTGGGGTATGGGTTTCTGGTGGTGAAAATGCAGCTGCAATCCAAGCTTCATTAACGTGAGGAACCGGATAATGTCCTAAATCTCGATAAGCGATCGCATCTTCAGGGTGCGCTGCCCTCCAACCATTGACGAATTCTTTAGATAGTTCTCTGGAGTGCGATCGTTCAGCACGAGGGCTGGAATCAATATGTAGAATGTTTACCATCAAATATCTCCTGATTTGCTAGGATTTACTGCTTTGACTTTTTTTGAGTTTCTATTTCAAAGCATTACATCAGATACTAAAAGTAACTAGTACCGTGTGGCGTAAATACACATACCATTTTTAAGCCTTCCGAGCAAGCAAATTTTCATAGCTTTTAATGGTCTGCTTATTTACGCTGTGCTGTACTAGTTACTAAAGTAAAGTAGTTACCATAAAGTAACTGTTGGGCAATTTTGGCTAACTTAATGTTTAACTGATCGCCCGAATGTAATCTTTAATATAAATAAACTCACCAGGTAGATCGAAGAATCTCATAAAGATACGGTCATCAATATATCTTCCGTGCAGTTTGCGGATGACAGCTGGTTCATAGACCAATTTCGGTCGGAAATTGCTCAATGATGCAATCGGGCAGACACCGAGGATCAGTCGATGCTTGCGGCGATGGCGACCAACAACTAGAGCCTTTTTGTTCATACCCCAGAATACATTGTAGATGTACAGCAATTGACCTTCCGAAAAAGAATGCGTCGATTTTTGGACGTTAGCAGCAACTAGAGGAATGTTGTCCTTGGTCGCCTTAACGTCGAGTAATGTACCACCACAGAAGTAGCCAAGCAGAATCTCATTGATCTTCTCGATGTGTTGTTCCTGCATAGAAGGCGTATTTTTGCAAAAAGGTGAGAGAAGTGTAAAAAAGCCGATGCATTCTCCATCGGCTTAACTGACAATATTGAACAGATGAATAGTCTACTGTTCCTGGATCGCTGCTGCTTTGGCAGGAAACTGAATTCTCGGGTCTGGCATGAAATTGTATCTCAAGTACAATCCTCCCCAGACAAACAGGATAATTAACAACGCACCAATACCAAGTGGGCTAGGAAGCCAGAAAACAGCTTCTATGTGGTTTAGCTCACCAGGCTGGAGTTTCCACACTAGTCGATTGCCATTTTTTTCTGGCGTAACGGCAGTTTCAGTTTGTTGAATATTTTTGGCTCCCCAAGGAGTCTTCAAGCTAAATTCCAAATCGAGAATTGAACCAGCATTCGCCAGAACGTTACCTTTGCTGGCAATTAGAGACAGCGATCGCAAATCCAAATCATAAATCAACCGATTTCGGACTAAAAGTAAAAAATTGTTCTGCTCCAAGAGGACGTTTGATTCAATTTTTGGCAGTTCTGAATCAGATTCGCTCTGCACAGTCTCAGAGGATTGATTCGCACGGGAGTTAAAAAATCCGTTGAACTTCTCTTGCAATTCCCTACCACTGCTAAAAGGAATTGTGACGATGATTTCTTCAGGGGAAACTCGTTGCACTTTACCCTCAACTTGACGGGCGCGGCGTTCTATGCTCTTTAACCATTCGTACACAGAATCGCCACTAAAGCTGGTTAGCCGTTCTCCCAACTTAATATGCTGTACTAGTTCACCACTATTTGAATTATCAAAATTAACCCCCACATCGTACTTCACACAGCCAGACAGTAATGTTAACAGCACTACCCACAGAATCGGATTTCGGATGGGAAAAACGCGGTTCATTCGATTTCGACCATTCAGTGGTGAGAGAAATTTCATATTTGTCAACACAAAACTAAATGGTCTGATTAACCACAAGAAAATCTTTCCGAAAATTGAAGAAGTTAAAACCATAAATTTCTCCAAAAGTCAAACTTTTAACCAATCTTGACTTATTAGTATTGTTTGAGATTCCTAGAACACCGTTTTGGTAAAGGATTTTAATTCAAAATCCAAAATTGGTATCAGCCAGGGGTTCCTGAAAAACTCAACCAAACCAAGTACGAGATAGTTAAACCAATGGTAATTAGCGCCACCCAGATAAAGCGATTATCTCTGGTATTGACCTGAGTGAGGTCAACAAATTCTAGCTCCGTAGGTTTAGGCTTCTGCTGCACAGAAGATTTAGTAGGTTTAGCAGCTACAGAAATTTTGAGTTCATTATCGGATAGTGCGCCCAAATCTGGGATTTGGGTCATCCATTCGCTGGGTCTTTTCAGCTTTGGTGCTTTTAAGATGTAAAGCATCTGCCGCGCTTGTTTGCTGGTTTCTAAATGGGGATGGCGTTTGAGTCTTTCGCAAAGAGCGATCGCATCATCCGTGCGTCCAGCTGCTTCATAAGCTGTCACCAGATGAATTTCTACTTCCCCCCCAAGCCGAGAATTAGGAGCTAACAGGGCGCTGGCCTTTTCTAAATTTTCTACGGCTTCGCGGTACTGCCCATTCTCAAAGGCAGCTTTCCCAGTTTGGTAGCGGGTTTTAGCAATTTCTAAACTTTCTGCACTCACGTCTTCTATAAAAAATCAGCACTATTTTTATTTTGCCAATGCCAGCAATCTTTTGGAATCTTTTCAAAAGCTGGCAATCTGAAAGGGTTGAAGGAGACAGAGCCGTTTAGTGGGGTTTTAGTTTTGTTTTACTCTTGCTCCCTTTGCTCGTAGCCTACAGCCTACACACAAGTCTCTCGGACGCAATTTAGGGTTTATCGAATAGCCCAAAGAAACCTCACCCTGGTTTTGCTTGTGCAAAACCGTCCCTCTCCTTAGTAAGGAGAGGGATTAAAGTCAGGACAGGGTGAGGTTTTTGTTTTGGGTAATTTGATGAGTTGCGTATACACCGTAGGACTCCCTCATCTCCCTCTACGAGGTAAACTGCGAACCGAGAATCATTGTCCCGATCCCAACATCAGTAAAGATTTCTAGTAACAGGGCGTGGGGAATGCGACCATCAATGATGTGTGCTGCACGGACTCCTTGAGCAAGCGATCGCACACAACAACTCACTTTGGGAATCATCCCACCGCTAACTATACCATTAGCAATCAACTCGCGGGCTTCACGAATATCTACTTTCGGAATCAAAGTAGATGGGTCTTTGTAATCTTTTAAAATTCCACTGGTATCGGTCAGTAAAATTAACTTTTCTGCTCCTAGTGCTGCGGCTATTTCTCCAGCTACAGTATCGGCGTTAATATTATAAGCTTGTCCCGTTTCGTCTGCGGCGACGCTGGACACTACCGGAATATAGCCATTGCTAGCGAGGGTGTCCAAAATCTTGATATTCACATTGCTGACTTCCCCCACAAAACCGATGCCTTCTTGACCTTGGGGACGGGCCGTAAATAGATTACCGTCTTTACCGCAAAGTCCTACAGCCAATCCACCAGCTTGGTTAATTAGCGCGACAATTTCCTTGTTAACTCGACCAACTAAAACCATTTCCACCACATCCATTGTGTCGGCATCAGTGACTCGCAGACCATTTTTAAATTGTGGTTCGATGCCCAGCTTATCTAACCAACTGTTAATTTCTGGGCCACCTCCGTGGACTACAATTGGACGCAAGCCCACGCAAGATAAGAATACAATATCGCGGATAACTTTGTCTTTGAGTGTGCTATCTTTCATCGCTGCGCCACCATATTTGACAACAACAGTGCGACCGGCGAATTGTTGAATATAAGGTAGTGCTTCGCTTAGTACACGTACACGAGTGGCTTCAGTTTGCCTGATGTATTCAGAATCGTTGAACGTCATGAGGAGCCGCCGTTGAGAGTTAAAACCTATTTCAGTCAGTGTAGAAGACTTTGTAACCCGTAACAATATTTTATAGCTGCCAAGAGCAAAAATAGGCTTTTTATATAGGTATCACTCACAAATTATCTTGTTTGGATGTCCAGACGCGCAGAGGCAAGTCAAGAGACATTGCGGTAATGCGATTCTGTTGGATGAAAAAGACTGTTCTGCTATTAAGGAAAATCTTTACTTATTATCTGTCTCAGAAATATGAAAATCTCTAAAATAAGGACTAGCAACCAGAATCGAAAATTATCAGGAGAAATATGGATACATCGATTCTCGATCGGCTAATTGAAGAATTAAAAGTTATGCCTGAAGACTTGCAATATCGAGTACTGGAGTTTGCCAGAACTTTAGTAGGTTCGCAAATTCATGGTGTTCCAGGTAGAGACTTATTAAATTTTGCAGGAACAATATCGCCAAATGATATTTAGTTGATGCGCGAAGCAATTGAACAAGATTGCGAACAGGTAGATATAGATGAGTGGTAGATACCTGCTTGACACTAATATTATTATTGCTTTATTTGCAAATGATATAGCAGTAAATAATCATCTGGGAAATGCAGAAGAAATTTTTATTCCCAGTGTTGCTATTGGTGAATTATTTTACGGTGCAAGAAAATCAGGGCATCGCCAGGAAATTTAGAAAAGTAAGACTGATTTAATGCGTGCCAATTTCAGCGAAGCCAATTTAACTGGAGTTAACTTGAATGAAGCAATTTACTGTTCAGAAACAATTTTTCCTGCAAATGTTGATTTATCTCAAGCTATCCCCATTACCTCTGGAGTAAATTTATCTGGATATCCAAAATATCTTTTATCTTGCAGAGATTTACACTCTCTTGATTTAAGTAGAGCTAACTTAAGCGGTCTTTACATGAATGATGTAAATTTGAGTGGTGCAAACCTTAGTGAATCTAATCTTAGCAATACTCATTTCAGTGGTGCAAATTTAAAAAATCCAAGTTTAATAGGTGCTAACCTTACTAATGCTTATTTAGGTCGTGCTAATTTAAGTAATGCTGATCTAAGCTATAGCATCATGACTAATACAAATTTGGTGGGAGCATTTTATAATTCGGAAACTATTTTTCCTACTGGTACTAATTTATCAAAAGCGATATATCTGGATTCAGGCGCAAATCTATCTCATATCTATTTTACAAAAATTAGTTTAAGTGGAGTTAATTTATCTAACACAAACTTAAGTAACTCAATTTTAAAGTATATTGACCTAAGTTATGCAAATCTCAGTAATGCTAATCTAACTAATGCCAATTTGGAAGGCGCGATTTTAGATAATGCAAATCTAGAAGGAGCAATATTCTGTAAAACTATTATGCCTGATGGTAGTGTTCGGAATAACTGTTACTAAATAAATCACTATTCCCTTCCACATTACCCGACACAATAAGCAGGCGATCGCTCCTTCAAACCTCTAGAATTGAAATCATTCGGCTGAAGCTAGGGTATGAAAATGACCACGCTGCTAATTCAAACTGAAAGCACACCCCTAACGGTAAATTTCCCCTCCCTTGTGCAGATGACAAATGAGCAGTTCTACGAATTTTGCCAAGCTAATGGAGATTTGCGAATTGAGCGCACTGCCAATGGAGAAGTCATCATCATGCCACCAGCTTTTTCAGATACGGGCAACCGTAACTTTAACATTGCTGCACAGCTTGGGAATTGGACTGAACAAGATGGCACTGGCATAGGCTTTGACTCCAGTACAGGTTTTACCCTACCTAATGGAGCGCGATGCGTTCCCCTGATGCTTCTTGGATTGAACTGGAGCGCTGGAATGCCTTAACAGATGCACAAAAAGCTTCATTTGCACCAATTTGTCCTAGCTTTGTGATTGAGTTACGCTCATCTAACGACCGCCTGATAAAATTACAAGACAAAATGCAGGAGTATATCGATAACGGTGCATCACTAGGCTGGTTAATTGATCGGCAGAATCGAAAAGTCTACATTTACCGGACTAATCGGGAACTTGAAGTTTTGGAAAATCCCGAAGCAGTTACTGGCAATCCAGAATTATCAGGGTTTGTCCTACGGATGTCCAAAATTTGGTAACTTGAGTCTTCCTAATGAGAAACTTGTGTTTTCAGAACGCTAGGAATTGCCTCAAGTACTCTGTTGGCAACGTCTTCAGGTGTATCCCCCTCTCGCTCAATGATGTGCAAATCTGCTTGAGAATAAAGTGGTGTTCGTTGTTCGAGGAGCGATCGCAATTTACCCTTGGGATCAACATCTTGCAGCAGTGGTCTTGTGGTATCCTCAGCTAAACGGCTGTAAATTATCTCCACTGGCGCATCTAGCCACACTATCAAACCGTGGTGCAAGTAACCCCAGTTTTCTCGCCGCATTACAATGCCTCCACCGGTTGCTATAATTAACTTTGTAAAAGCACAAACTTGTGAAAGCACGTCACTTTCTACCTGGCGAAACCCTGCTTCACCAACTTGTGCAAATAACTGATTGATGGATTTACCTGTTGCTTGGGCAATGACATTATCGGTATCCACAAACCCATAAGCCAATTCTTTTGCGAGTAAGCGCCCTACTGTCGTCTTACCAACGCCCATAATGCCAATTAAGTACAGGTTGACTCCTTGTAATAAGCTGCTCACCAGTTGCTTCGCTCCAATTCTGAGTTCTGAGTCACAGTTTCAAATTATAAACTCAACGACTCAATCTAGGATTTAAAAATACGGAGTTTTGCACCTATCGCGCAACCAGATAAAATTACTTGATTGGCGATCGCTAATAAACCGATAACTTATAATATAATTTTCTTCTTATAGGAGTGTTTCTTGATAAAATGTCTAAGATACCAATAATCTCAGAACACATTGAAATTACTCTGGGTGTGTGTGGGGGAAAACCACGCATTGCTGGACACCGAATTAGAGTGCAAGATATTGTTATTTGGTATGAACGGATGGGGCTTTCCCCTGACGAAATTATTTATCATTATCCCAGCATCACTTTAGCTGATGTCTATGCTGCTCTAGCTTATTACCACGATCATCGAGATGAGATTAGGCAACAAATTGCAGAAGGAGAAGCCTTTGTCAGAGAAGTACAGGCTGAAACTCCTTCGATTCTGCAACAGAAGCTAAAGAATCGAAATGACACAAAAAATTCGATTCCACCTAGATGAGAATGTCAGTAATGCTATAGCAGAAGGCTTACGTCGCCGTGGTATTGATGTGACAACTCACATCAGAAACAGGACTGATAGGTGCATCAGATGGAGAACAGCTTTATTTTGCAATGTCTGAGAGTCGAGTAATTTTCACCCATGATGATGACTTTGTGATATTTCATCAAGGAGGTGGTATGTTTATGCACGCAGGAATTATTTACTGCGCTCAGAACCGCCACTCAATTGGGGAAATATTGAGGAGTTTAATTGTAATCTGGGAAGTTCTTGAGCCAGAAGAAATGAGATATCAACTTGAATTTATCTGAAAGCTTTTATTGTTTTACTCAAATGCAAAAAAGCGATACTTTCTGGTGCGAGACGCTAGGCGTAGCTTGATTAACAGCAGGGGTACGCTAACGTATCCTGGGGCGACTCCAGTTTTTCACCTTCACTGAGTATCTAGTTTGGTTACTCAGCATTTCTTCTATGTATTTATATAATCAATTAGAAAGATAGACTCTAACAGTACTGCTACTACGACTTTGATAAGCGACATTAGTAATTTCCGCAGGAATACAACTACAAAGTAAACCTCTAATAAATCTATTTTCAATGTTTTTCAAGGCTTTTGCCTTTGCGGATATCAAATTTACGTATAAATTTTCTAACTCGCAATTATTTTTAGCTTCGACAAATTCATCTTTTATTTGAGTTTAATTAACTGCCGTTATTACTGTTATTAATGTATTTAAAGTAACTTAATCAATCGATTAACAATTTTTCTGTGAAATTACCTAAAATAATAAAGGATGAATTTCTAAGGAATGTAGTAATTTTCCTGAAGTAACTTGGTAATTGCTGCTTGAATATCCTTAGACTTAGCGAAAAAATTAATATAGCTTGTTTGAAACTTTATCCAAACAATTTCTGTCTATCTAAATAATCCGGGTTTTCACTTTGGTGTGTTATTTTAAGTATACGTAATACTGTGTTCATAAAAGTACGTATTCCCTATTCTAAAAGTTCAGTTATAACAAGCTCGGCTCAATTAAATGTTTCTGAAAAAGGTATAAATGATGACTTATTTAGTGCGATCGCCCAAAAAACCCTGGCAAATTTCAAGTTTTGGCACAAAAACTACTGCATATTTCACCCGAATAAGCCTGAATTAATAAATAGTAGGATGAGTGAGGCATCAACTATGACTCGAATTCGTGACGTTGTACAAAAAGCCTTAGCAACTGGCTATTTGACAGTGGAAGCTGAAAATCAACTACGACAACTGTTGACTACCCGGTATGACTTGGAAGATTTTAATGCTTTCATGACTTTGCAGGAAGCTGGCATGACTGGTAAGGTCAAGCAGGAGTCTAGAGAGCAGTGTGGCATTAAGTAGAGATGTAGCCTGCTACATCTCACCGACGGGGGCGTTTACCATCATCATCAAAATCATCATCATCATCAAAAAATTCCCAATCATCATCATCCGCTTGATTGGTAGTCGGTGGCTGATAAGGGGGGATGATTACCCGGTAATCAGCATCGTAAACTGATTCAGTTTTTCCCGCGGCCGTATTTTTTGGCTCACGGTAGCTGTAGGAGTAAACTGAACCAGATTGAGAACTGCTTTTGGCTTCTGATTGACGTTCGTAAGTTTTAGAATCTCTAGCAGGTTGAGCTTGAGGATTAGGGGTAGGCGCTTCTTCTGACTTTTCATCAAAGTTCCAATCATCATCTTTACTGCTATTTGTCTCCCAATCATCAAATACATCACTGCTAGGCGCTTCTTTTTTACTAGGTGGTGGTGGAGGACTGGCAGGGCGAGATGTAGGTTCTTCTCTCCGGGTTGCCTTCGCACGAGGCGAAGTTGCAGTTGAGCGGTCAGGAGTTCGGCGTTGTCCTGCCACAAAATAATTAGATAAGTTAAACAAGGTAGCAATCAATATAGATGTGAAAGCACCAGTGGCAGTACTGAACAAAATCCATATCGCTAGTGGTAATGGTTGAGTTCGCACGCCCAAAAATACTAGGGATAGGGCAGGTGACAAATTTTGGACTAACAACAGCGTTAGTCCTCCTAGTACCGCCACCAATAGAATTAAGCGAATTACAGCCATAGCAATTTTGTCTGTTATCAGTTGTCAGTGGTCAGTTGTCAGTTGTCAGTCTGATTATTCTTCACTAATTACTGTTCACTGACTACTGACACTATCATTACCCTTTTAGGACTATTGTGAAATTTACGATCAATCCACTGAGGTCTTTAGCGACGACCTTGCCACCTCTGAATTGGGATGCAGTCAATATCTAGTTGATCTAAAGCACGGGCAACGACAAAATCAACTAAATCCTCAATGGTTTGGGGATTGTGATACCAGGCGGGAATAGCGGGAACAATTCTCACTCCAACTTCTGCTAAAGAGGTTAAGTTACGTAGGTGGATGAGGCTAAAAGGCGTTTCACGAGGAACAATGACCAGCTTTCGCCCTTCTTTGAGTTGGACATCCGCCGCCCGTTCTAGTAAATCGGAACTCAAGCCACCCGCTAGCTTTGCCACTGTACCCATGCTGCATGGAATGATCATCATCCCCAGAGTGGCAAAGGAACCACTGGCAATCCCGGCTCCAACATCACCCCAAGGATGGCAACGCAGTTTCCCCAAAAGTTCAACTCCAGCTTGCTCTCGCCAGAATTGTTCTTGCCCGGTTGGTTCTGGTGGCATCCGAATTTCCTGTTCTGACTGCCAAACCATGTAAGTTGATTTAGAGGCAACCAATTCAATACTATACTCCGCTTCTAGCAAAAATTTGATCGCACGAACAGCGTAAATCAGACCAGATGCGCCCGATACGCCTAAAATTAGAGGCTTAGTGTTATTTGGCACGTAAATTTTACTGGATTTTACTCATCCTCAGAGTAAGGGTCTAGGTCATCAGGCTCAATGTCATTTGGTAAGTAGAGGTCTGAAAGCTCCTCATGGGAACCGCTGCCAGTTAAATTTTTGGCGACACCATCGCTACCGACTGTTACCAAATCAATTTGCTGACGGTAGTAATCGACACTTTTAACTTGGACGGCGACGCGATCGCCTAGTCTGTAGGAAGCGCGATTTTTGCGACCAAACAGTGCTTGTTGTCTGGCGCGATATTCATACCAATCATCTTTGAGAGAACTGACGTGTACCAATCCTTCTACCCTCAAAGGTACACCAGGATTACTGCTGGACTCCACCTCGGCGGCTGGTACTTCAATTTCCACAAAGAAACCGTAGGATTGAACACCAGTAATCACACCTTGAAATACCTGACCGATGCGCTGCTTCATCAGTTGGGCTTTTTGCAGTCCGGCTAAATCGGCTTCAGCTTCTTGGACTTCTTTTTCTCGGTCGTTGATTTGGACAATTACCCTAGTTAAATCACTTTGGAGTTCTTGTTGCAATTCTGGGGGTAAAACGTTCCAGTTAATTTCCTCGTGACTGGAGGAGTGGCGCAGATTAACGCGCTCTCTCACACGGGTATTGCGGCGATCGCGTCCGTTTTCGAGTAGCGTGTAATACACTCTCTGCATGAGCAAATCTGGGTAACGGCGTAAGGGGGCACTAAAGTGGATATATTGCGGTATTGCCAGACCAAAGTGAGATCCTTTGGTGGTGCTGTAGGCAGACGGCTTAAGTGTATCTTGCAACAAGTAGGTAAGAACTTGCTCAGAGGGAGATTCGGCAAAAGCTGTGGTCAAATGTTGATAATCTAAGGGTTGGATATCTACTTCTGGATCTAGTGTTAAGTCAACACCTAAATTGACTGCCAATTTCAGCATTTCCTGGACATCTTCAACATCGGGTGTGCCTTGGACTCTCCAGATGGCGGGAACACCAAGAGCATTTAAGTGAGTTGCTACCAGTTGATTAACTAGCAGCACCAACTCCGTGAGTAGCGATCGCACCGGTAAATCATTCACCACCACAGTACCAAGAATCCCCTCATCATAATAGGCGTTTTGGCTGGGCGGCAGATTCAACTGGAGGCTACCACGAGTCAACCGCACCTGTTTCACGGCTGTTTGCAAAGCTTGGAGGTCTTGCAGAATCTGAGAAACCTGTGGGGATTGATCTTGAGATTGACCTGTAAGAATTGCTTGGGCTTGTTCTGTAGTCAGTGCAGTCTCGACGTTGATCACACTGGCTTGAATTTCCCATTCCAGGACTTCTCCTAATTTGGGATCAATTGTAATTAAAAAAGAGATGGTTAAGCGATCGCTTCCAGGTACTAAAGAACAGCGTTCTGCCACCGTTGGGGGCAACATTGGCAGCACCAATTCTCCCAGATATACCGATTTACCCCGTTTGAATGCTTCTCTATCTAAGGCTTCGTCAGGTTGGACATAGTGAGAAACATCGGTGATATGAACGCCTAAAAGCCAATTTCCGGCTAAGTTTTTTTCTAAACTAAAAGCGTTTTCGATAACTTTGGTATCGCCGCCATTTACCCCTTCAATAGTGAGAGTAAACAAATTACGCAAATCTAACCGATTTTTCAGGTCTGCTTTCAGCAGCTTTTTGGGCAACTTAGCGGCTGCTTCTAGGACATTATCTGGAAAAGTCCGGGAAAGGTCGTGTTTGCACGTAACTAAATCTATATCAGCAGCAGCTTCAGCATCGCTGCCAAGAACTTGCACCACTCGACCCAGTGGGGGATATTGTGCTAACGGGTAACGCAAGACTTCCACATGAACCAGGTGATCGATCGCTTCTTCCAACTTCGCCCCGCTAGGTTGGATCTTCAGTTCAAACAGCAATCGATCATCTAAAGGTACAGCCCGGAAACCGCTTTCCACCTGCTTAATTCGTGCCAATAACGTGTGATTGGAACGTTCTAGAATCAGCTTCACCTCCCCTTCAGGAGAGCGACGGCGACTGCCTTCTTTGAGAACTCTAACCAAAACGCGATCGCCATTCCAAGCATTACTCAGATGACTTTCGCGGATGTAAATATCCTCAGCGCCTTCCACATCTTGAATCGCAAAGCAAAAGCCTTTACTAGAACAACGGAGTTTTGCCTCAATTATTCCCTCTTCTGAGACACGGCGATACTTGCCTCGTTCTTTCACTAAAATACCGATTTTTTCAAGAACATCTAAGGCAATGTGAAGTTTTTGTAAACTTTTTTCATCTTCACAGCCAAGTTTCTTTTCCAAAACCTTCCGAGCTACCAATTTATCATCGGTGAAATTGGCAAGGAGTGTAGCGATTGAAAATTCCATGCAGTGAACCGACCTTTGGTCAAAACATCATTTGTTGTTTAATCTGGTTCTTTTCTGTATACCCTCACGGCTTACAGAAACAAGCTGGAAACGAATTGCCCTGAAGCAAGGCTTCCTAAGTTCTAAGGAAAGGAAGCCCGACCCAGCAAGAGCGGGAAACTACTCCCGCAGTTCCTTTGCAAGGAAGCCGACCCACGGACAACTCTGGGCATATACGAACTTCTCACTGCACGATGCTCTCAGAGTTCGCCTGCGTTCAAGTTTCTTCACCTAACCAAACTTCAGATTGCACGCCTGATTACAATTTAGCCCCGCTAGGTAATTACGCGACGGGTTTTTGAGAAGCTGGTTTAGAGAATCCATGCTGCCCAAAAGCGCTATGCAGGGGAGCCACTGCGCTCAGAGGGGTCTTCCCAAGTGGAGCAAGTGGCGTGGAAACTACAGGTGTTTGATTGTCTAGAGTGAAGGTAATCTTACGCCATTAGACTCTGATTTTAACTAGGAGGAACTGCCGATGAACCCAATTTTCCCACATGTAGAATCGGTAACAATTAGGTGAGCAGCTTAATAAGCAGTGAGGGCGAACCTTATCTTCATTATTGTAGATTTAGAGCGCATTTCCAGAAAATAGTTCTAGATATCCAGTTGGGTAATTAGTATAGCATTGCAAGCAAGACTACCCAGGTAAGTTAGCACTAGCCAAAAATGTCCTCAAAAAAGAGCTACTGCTACAATTGGGACACCGGACAAAGCAAAAATATCACCTTGATGGCTCAAAGTCTGAATCTTCGCTCAGAATAAAGCATTGAAGAAAGTAGAAATTTTATTGTGATCACAGCAATCAGTCGTTAGCGTACATTTTGCTTCCAATGCTACTTATACGCGAGATATAGAGTTTCCTAATCACATGAGGTACATTATAGCCCCCTCCTCGCCTGCTCTTAGGGGGGTGGGGTTATTGTACCTTCACAAACGCCGAAAACCGCGATATTACAGTGGCACAGATGATGGATAAATTCGCGCTCGTATTAATGCAAAAGTGTACAAAGAATATTTGTAATTTGCGATTCACAGGGAAATTGAAATGTACGCTATTACGGGAATTACGGGTCAGGTCGGCAGTGCAGTCGCCCACAAATTGCTGACCGAAAACCAGTGTGTACGCGCTGTGGTGCGCGATCTCAATAAAGGAACTGCTTGGGCAGAACAGGGCTGTGCAGTCGCCCTGGCTCCCATGAACGACGCCGACGCGCTCAAAGCGGCTTTTGCGGGTGCCGAAGGTGTATTCGTGGTGCTGCCGCCGAATTTCGCGCCATCGAGGGGTTTCCCCGAAACACGGGCGATCGATCGTCGCCCTGCATACCGCACTCGTGGCGGCGCGTCCGGGCAAGGTCGTTTGCCTATCCACAATTGGGGCGCAGGCAACCCAGCTGAACCTGCTCACTCAACTTCAGATCATGGAGCAGGTACTGGGGGGATCTGCCAATGCCGATCACCTTTCTCCGTTCGGCCTGGTTCATGGAGAACGTCTAGCCAGACAGCCATAACAATTCAAAATTCACGCATTCAAAATTCAAACATTTTAGACATTTTCAGACGTTCGCGTAGCGTCTCGCAGAGAAGAGGAGTGCGGTCTTGGGGTCTCCCCAAGAGGAGCAACTCCGGGGAATTTAAACCCCGACTGAAACTGGGGCTACCTTTATGGTTGGGGTCTTAAACCCTTTTATTTACGAGAAATTTAGTTGCTCTCAGACCCTTTTGGCTCTGGGGTGAGATATTTTTCCAACGTAACGTCAAAACAGTTGGTTCGCTAATTACAGCCGCGAACTATTTTTCTTTTCCACATCCCATGAAGAATCAGATTTGTGTCTTGTTGCAAGCAATCAAAGACACAAATCTTTTTCTTGCTCCATCAGTGCTGAGTGGGGAATCTCACTGGGAACTTAGCACTTGGAACTCAGGACTGTTTTGGTAAGCAATTAAAAATAAAGAAATGCAATATTGACAGGCATCCTGGGTATCTAGTGGATGTAAATTAAAGTAAGGGCAGTTTACCTTGCTTGAGCATACAGGCAGTATCTACCCCGTTATTAAAAATATTTAGATTGGTAGCAGTATTATGTTGGCTCAATTCCAGAGCTTGTATCCCAACGGCAGTCTGATTTCTGAATTAGTGCAAATTTATCAAGGAAAATATATTGTCCGGGCAAGCGTGCAAATTGAAGGCGTAACCCGTGCTACGGGTATGGCAGCAGCAGAAACAGTAGAAGCAGCAGAAGACCAAGCCAGAACTAGAGCGCTGATAGTTTTGGGTATTACAAATGCGCCACCAGCATCAGTGGCATTTACCTCAAATCCAATTTCCCCCGCCCAGCTAAACCCTTCCTTAAATACCAAAAGTGGATTAAATGAATCTGCCTATTCCTCTACAATAGATGAGGATTTTGTTAGTAGTCAGTGGTCAGCAGTCAGCGACAAAGAAATATCTCTGCCGCCCTCCAGAGTACGGAACATCAAACCAGAAGTAGTAACAACCAGTAACGAACAGTACGGGTACAACAATGCTGCGCCTCTAGAAAGCGATACCTATAGCCAGGATTTAGGTCAAAACTTTCCTGTGACTGGCAACCGGGAGTTAGAATTTGATCCTCCAGTTGAAAACTTGGAAATAACCTTTGATAACCAGGTGGAAAATCAAACCTTTCCCGGAATTTCTACCAATAATGTCACACCATTTACACCTCGGAGTTACAGCCCTCAAGAGGATGTCGCCACCCCGTCAGTGATAGGAAAGAGAAAGAAGAAAGCTGAACCCGTGGATTTATCGGATGTAATTGCTAAAACCGATGTCGAACTTCAGCGTTTAGGCTGGACACCAGAACAAGGTCGGGAACATCTGATTAAAACCTACGGTAAACGGGGGCGCACTTTGCTGACTGAAGAAGAATTGCATGGATTTCTCAAATACCTCCAATCTGAGCCAGACCCAATAGCGGGATTTTGATTTGTCATTGGTCATTAGTCATTTGTAAGGACTAATGACTAATAACGTCGGCTCTTGAAACAGTAACAAAGCTATGGAACCTGTGAATTTTGCTGAAGTAATTGCTCAAACAGATGTTGAAATGCAGCGATTAGGCTGAACAACACAGCAGGCACAGGAACATCTGATTAAAACTTATGGGAAGCGACCGCGTTTTTTACTAACCGATGAGGAATTACACGAATTCCTCAAATACCTCCAATCTCAGCCAGACCCGTTAGCGGGATTTTGATTAGTCATTAGTCTTTTGCTAATGACTAATGACTAATGATTAATGACTAAACAAGAGCAACTGCTGGACGGCTACCAGCAGCGTGACGGTCAATCACTTGGTCAATTAAGCCATATTCTCTGGCTTCCTCTGGCGACATGAAAAAGTCACGTTCAGTATCTTCAGCAATGCGCTCAATTGGTTGACCTGTATGTTCAGCTAAATAGTTGTTTAGCCGCCGCTTGTGGTACAGAATTTCCCGCGCCTGAATTTCAATATCAGTCGCCTGTCCTTGAGCGCCGCCTAAAGGTTGATGAATCATAATCCGAGAATGAGGTAAACTCATCCGCTTACCTTTAGCACCAGCACTGAGGAGAAAAGCACCCATACTCGCCGCCAATCCGGTACAAATGGTACAGACATCAGGGCGAATATGTTTCATAGTGTCAAAAATGCCCATACCAGCCGTCACCGAACCACCGGGAGAATTGATGTACATATAAATGTCTTTCTCCGAGTCTTCAGCATCCAAATACAGCAGTTGGGCAACAATCAAGTTAGCAATGTTGTTATCAACTTGTTGTCCCAAAAAGATGATGCGCTCACGTAACAGCCGTGAGTAGATGTCAAAGGCGCGTTCACCTCGACCCGATTGTTCAATAACGATAGGAATCATGGAAGCGTGTTTGTGGCTACTTTAAATACATTTTATCGGTGACAGCACGAAACTGGGGTTGATCTCTACTGTTCCCAGGTAGATAGAAGTAAATCTTTGCCATTCTGCCTTCTCCAACAAGGTAGAAAAAGCTACTTTTGCAATAGATTCAACCCCGAAGGGCACTTTCTTGCAACAAAAGCTGTCTAATAGAATATCCCGATTTAGGGAAGAATAAATCAAAAAACTCCAACCGCCGCCAATTTCATGTCTCGCCTTTTGCTGCACAACCTTGGCGGTATGGTAATTAGACCGATAACCGCAATCCAACTTGCTTAGGGAATTACGTTAAATATCCAGTAACATTTTAAACATTTTCTTAGGATTTCCCTCAGCAATTATTAAGTTATTTTTGTTAGATTCGGTAAATCGAAAGTACGAGGTGTATTTAGAATAACCAGTCCTACTTGAAATGCTATCCACTCAGAGAGAGACGTGCCATGCTGGAAAAATTTGTACAAGCCGCCATCATCACCTTCTTGCTCCACCTGATAGCAGGACTTAGCCCAAATATTTTAATTCAGACAAAGACAGCATCCCCTGTGCCAGAAACGCCACCAAATATGGTTAGCTTACTATTGCGATCGTTTCAATAAAATTGTTTCATAAATTCCACAGGTGTAGGCGATATCAAACAATTTTGGATTTTAGATTTGCAATTTTAGATTTGAGAGCAAGCATAGCGGCCTTGCTTGAACCGAAAAACCAATTCCATTATCCATTATCCAAAATCTCAAATTGATACGGTCAAAGATATGCACTACTACCTCCTACCTAAGGGGTAATTCGCTCGTAGGGTTTTTTGCGTATGTAGATAGCCGTCTAGGCTAACACTCCTGAGAACAGGGTAGACTGAGCAAAGAAGGCAACTAACTTGCATTTGATCATGACTAATCGCCTTGCTGAAGCTAAGAGCCTGTATCTCCGCAAACACGCCGAAAACCCGATTGATTGGTGGCCTTGGTGTGACGAAGCACTTGCAACTGCAAGGGCGCAAAATAAACCAATTTTTCTCTCCATTGGCTATTCTAGTTGCCACTGGTGTACTGTGATGGAAGGCGAGGCTTTTTCTGATATTGCGATCGCTGACTACATGAATGCCAATTATCTTCCCATCAAAGTAGACAGGGAAGAAAGACCTGACCTCGATAGCATCTATATGCAGGCTTTGCAGATGATGAGCGGTCAAGGGGGTTGGCCTTTGAATATTTTTCTTTCCCCAGAAGATTTAGTGCCGTTTTACGCTGGTACTTATTTCCCTGTAGACCCGCGTTATGGTCGTCCGGGATTTTTGCAGGTGTTGCAAACGCTTCGCCGTTATTTCGATACAGAAAAAGAAGACTTACAGCAACGCAAAGCCTTAATTATTGAGTCTCTTCTCACGTCTGCGGTGTTGCAAGACGGTATGACAACCGAGCTTGAAGACCATAAATTACTCCGCCAAGGTTGGGAAACCAGTACAGCTATAATTTCTCCTAGTCAATCTGGCAATAGCTTTCCGATGATTCCCTACACAGAATTAGCACTGCGGGGAACTAGATTTAATTTTGAATCTCGCTATGATGGCAACCAAGTTTGTACCCAACGGGGACTAGACTTAGCACTGGGAGGCATTTATGACCATGTGGGCGGTGGCTTTCATCGCTATACTGTTGACCCGACTTGGACAGTACCCCACTTTGAAAAGATGCTCTACGACAATGGACAGATTGTGGAGTTTCTGGCTTCTTTGTGGAGTACAGGAGTGCAAGAACTAGCGTTTGAGAGGGCAGTTGCTGGTACTGTACTATGGCTAAAGCGGGAAATGACCGCGCCGGAAGGTTACTTCTATGCCTCTCAAGATGCCGACAGTTTCACTGAATCTACGGCGGTAGAACCAGAAGAAGGAGCCTTTTACGTCTGGAATTACAGCGAATTACAACAACTGTTAACGCCTGAAGAATTAAAGGAATTAGAACAGTTTACGGTGACACCTAACGGCAACTTTGAAGGTCGTAATGTCTTGCAAAGACGCTATTCAGGGCAACTGAGTGCAACGTTGGAAACGGCACTGAGCAAGCTGTTTACCGCTCGCTATGGCGTTAGTTCTGAAGAAGAGGAAACTTTTCCCCCGGCTCGTAACAACCAGGAAGCAAAAACCGCTAACTGGCCAGGTCGCATTCCCTCGGTGACAGATACGAAGATGATTGTCGCCTGGAATAGCTTGATGATTTCTGGGCTGGCTAGGGCTGCTGGGGTTTTCCAACAACCGTTATATCTGGAATTAGCAGCACGAGCGGCGAATTTTATCTGGGAAAATCAGTTGGTCGATGGGCGTTTCCACCGACTCAACTATCAAGGAGAACCAAGTGTTTTAGCTCAGTCTGAAGATTACGCCTTTTTTATTAAAGCTCTCTTGGATTTACAAGCTTCCAACCCTGAGCAGAAGCAATGGTTAGAAAAAGCGATCGCTATCCAAGATGAATTCAACGAATTTCTCTGGAGTGTAGAATTAGGTGGATATTATAACACATCAAGTGATTCGAGTCAAAATTTAATTGTCAGAGAGCGTAGTTACGCGGATAATGCTACACCAGCAGCTAATGGAATTGCGATCGCTAACCTTGTGCGTCTGGCTTTACTCACCGATAATCTAGATTATTTGGATTTAGCTGAACAAGGTTTAAAAGCTTTTAGAAGTCTAATGCATCGCGCTCCCCAAGCTTGTCCCAGTTTATTTACAGCTTTAGATTGGTATCGTAACTCTACCTTGATTCGCAGCACAAGTGAGCAAATAAACGCTTTGATCCCCAAGTATCTGCCGGCGGCTGTGTTTGCCATAACATCTGATTTACCAGAGGGAAGTGTTGGGTTAGTTTGCCAAGGTTTGAAGTGTCTTGCACCAGCAGAAAGTGTAGAGCATTTATTACAGCAAGTGCAGCAAAGTCAAAATAGAGGATAATTTTGGCAACATCGGACGCATAACCGTGAATTAGGTGAAGTGATCATGACGACCCATAGCGAATTAACTGCCATAGTCTTAGCAGGTGGTAAGAGTTCTCGGATGGGTCAAGATAAAGCCCTGATTCCCATTCAAGGGGTGCCATTGTTGCAGCGAGTTTGTGGGATTGCTCGAAGCTGTGCTGATACTGTTTATGTAGTCACTCCCTGGCCAGAACGCTATCAAGACTTGCTTTTGCCTGGTTGTCAGTTTATTCGGGAAGTAGCTTTGTCTGGAGAATCTCTAGCCCACGGGCCTCTAGTTGGTTTTGCCCAAGGGCTAGCCGAAGTACAGACAGATTGGGTGCTGCTGCTAGCTTGCGATTTGCCGAGGTTGCAGGTTGAGGTTTTGCAAGATTGGGTAACTAAACTTGATAGCGTGGGAGATGATGCGATCGCAGCTTTAGCCGATCATCCCAAAGGTTGGGAACCTCTATGTGGTTTTTATCGCCATCGCTGTTTGCCACAACTCCTAGAGTTTATCAACCAAGGGGGGCGATCGTTTCAACAGTGGCTTCGGCAATATCCTGTAGAAGTTTTGCCTTTAGCAGAACCAGAAATGCTCTTTAACTGTAATACACCAGAGGACTTGGCTTTAAGTTAATCCAGAGTATAAAAAATGCTAGTCTTTATACCTCTGTTTACGATTGCAAGAAGTCTACTTAACCCGACAGAATTTGCGATCGCTATCACTTTCAGGATATTGCCAAGAATAGGCAAAATGGCTAACCCCCTTCAGTTGGGGAGCAAATTGGTGAAGTGCTTGCATTTGCGCTTCTAGGGATGGACGATTACTGATGGATTTTCCCCACTGACCTGCTAAAGCCGGGATGATCTGCGTACCCGGTTTTGCCATACTCAAAACCCGTTGCACTTCCGTCACAATACAACTAACATTACCGCAACTCCCATATAACATGGGATGCCACTCCAATGTAGTGGGGAACCGATCCCAAGGTTGCAAACGGGAATCATAACCTTGTCCTAGAGTTTGGTTGCCTTCAGGAAAAAACACCACTCCTGTAGGAATACCTTGCTGCTTTGCTGGGTAACTAGCTATGTTGACAAAATCTAGAATTCCTTGCATGGCGTGGGCAACGGCAAGCTGCCATAACTCCCATTGCAAAAGTGGTTGTCTATCAGTTGCAGACAGGATTAACTTTGGCGCTGGTGGGGGAATGCGTCCTTGCCAGAGGGGTTCTCCTTCTTGAGGATAAAGTTTATCGACTTCCGCTATATCTCCAGCAGTGACGTATCCCTTACTCAAAAAGCGGCGAATCAAGTCCAGCCCTTTGTAATTCTGTGCCCGTTTAAATAAAGCTTCTTGGGTTGCAGGACTAAATAGCCATAAATCTGAAACTTTGGTGGCGATGGAATCACTTCCAGCTTGTCGGGGATAACGCACATAGTCCAATAGCAAGCCATCTGGACGACGGCGCAAAATTTCTTGTACTAATTGGTAGTAGTCGCGTTTTGCTTGCAAGTTGTAGGGGTCGATAAATACTTGAGAGCCGTTATCTACGACATATAGGCTCGTTTGACCTTTGCCATTACGAGCGATCGCACCTTGTCTATCTCGGCGCTGGGCATAAGTATAGCCGAAATTTATGGTAAACATCCAGGCGTAGACCTTCAAACCACGTTGCCGACCTTTTTTAATTGCTGTGGCGAGTATATCGACGTTTTCTGCCCCTGGAGTGCGAATCACAGCAGGCCAAACCGTCGGGTTAGCTCTTGCTGGCAATAGTACCTGTCCGTCGTAAAATACTTCTAAATAAACTTGGTTATAGCCACGGTTAACAATCCGATCCATAATCTGATCAATTGTTCCTGGCTGAATGTCACACGGATACAACCGCAACCAAATGGCTTGGATTTGCGGCCAAGTCCGAGTGCGGCATTCCCGTAATTCCTGTCCCTGTTTTTCTACCATATTTTGGTAGTTCCCTTGAGCATCTTCATTGCCTTTGAGGGCTGATAAACGTAAGTTTTCTTTTTCTTGCACCGCCGTTGATGATAACTGACAATACTCGGTTCCTTGCGCCCTTGCTGCTTCACTCTCAAAGTTGGGGAGCAACGAACTACTAGTGAAAACAACAGCGAATAGGCATCGCCAAAATAATGTTGATCTTGCAACGTTCAAGGGATGGTTAGACATACCTACCAGTAGATGGACACATTAAAAATTCAAAATTCAAAATTGAAGAAAGTTTCAGATTCTTATTTCTGACCGGAGTTAGAGCCACCAAAACTCTGAGCTAGGTGTTGACGTTCGGCCTTAAACCCTTTAATTTACGATAATCATCGACCCCAACTCAGATAATTGTGGACAACGTGTATCGAATTATATATAGGACTCATATCTGATTTTTGAACAAGATTTCGGATAAAACCCTGATCAAACGGGATTTTCAGTCTCAGTATGTTTTCAGAAATCAAATCGGATTCCTATAGTTAACTAGTAAAGGTTTTAAAACCTATTTTTTCAAGACTGCCAAAGACCTATTTGTGTTGCCACATTTTTGTATAAAGACATAAATGCATACAGGGCAGTATAAAACACCTGAATAGAAAGCAAGTTTAGTGTACTATTGGGTAGATTCTGCCTCTACCTTAGTACAACATCTCATTAATTCGTAGCGAATTTTCTGCGTGCCTCTGCGTGCCTCTGCGTTAAAATTCCAACCCTCAATTCGCCACAATTTTACGCAAAGCTTTACTCAGTTAGAGAAAATCTACCAAAATCAGTAGGATTTTTTGAACCAAGAATACCCTGACTTTTAGCTCTGTAAACTAAAAGCAACATTTGTTATTTTTGAATGTGGTGCTGAGTATGCCATTTTTACCCCAGAAGGAATTTTAATATGCATCGTCGTTGGCTCTTATCTGCTTTAGCACTTTTGATCAGTATAGTTTTAGCTGCTTGCACGACTGCAACCACTCAGCAGCCAGAAATAAAAGTCACAAACCCTACTGAGACGACAAACACAAATTCTCAGCAATTACCAAAAGGATCAGCAAAAAGAGTTGTTGCTCTTTCTTCTCTTGCTGCTGACATTATCTCTCGACTTGATCAAACAAAAATTGTCGGAATCACTGGTAGCAGATTATTTAAGAATGACTCCAGATTCCAGGATATTCCCCGTGTTAGTGAAGGTCAAAGTCCGCCAAATTTAGAAAAAGTGGTAGCACTCAAACCAGATTTAGTTATTGGTGCAGAAGGTTTTTCTAACATCCCAATTCAAAAACTTCAGCAGCTAGGAATTCCGACCTTTCTCACTAAGGTGAATAACTGGGAATCTCTAGAAGAACTTACTAAAACACTTGCTAAATCAATTGACGCTGATTCTCAGCCTTTGTTAAATCGTTATAAAACTTTCTTGCCAGAAAAGCCAACTCAGGGTTTTTCTACTCTAGCGCTGGTGAGTCGTCAACCAATTTTAGCGCCGAATAAAAATAGTTGGGCAGGGGATTTGCTGGCGAAATTCCAGGCGAAAAATATAGCAGCAGATTTACAAGGAAAAAGTCCAATTGGTGGCTATGTGACACTTTCGGCTGAGAAGGTTTTAGAAGCAAATCCAGAGGTGATAATTTTGGTTAATCCTCCACAAGGGAATTCGGAAGTAGCGCTTTTAGATTCGCTAAAAAAGGAAGCTTTTTGGCAGCAACTGCAAGCAACTAAAAATAACCGAGTTTATGTGTTTGATTATTTTGGTCTGGTGAATCCAGGTAGTATAGATGCAATTCAAAAGGCTTGTCAGCAGCTTAAACAAGCGTTGTTTGCACCACAGGGGACTTAAGTCAATAAATGTAATTTAAAATTTCGTTTTCACCTTCTAAGTAAGTGGACGTGAATAATTAAAGCTTACTTCTTATATATATTGGGGAACTGTGATTGCAGTTGAGCCAACTTCGGCAAGTCATTTACCATCACGTAAGGGTAATTCGGATTGCGGTCAATAAAGTTTTGATGGTACTCTTGGGCTTGATAAAAACTCTTTAAGGGAAGTAGTTGAGTCACTATCTGCTTATGAAAGATGTGTGCTTTGTTTAGTTGATTAATATAATCAAGCGCGACCCGCTTCTGCTCGTCATTAGCAAAAAAAATGACTGAACGATATTGCTTCCCTGAGTCGGGGCCTTGTCGATTCAACTGTGTTGGGTCATGTGCCACCAGAAAGTAAATTTTCAAAAGCTGCTCATATGATATTTGTGATGGATCATAGGTGATTTTTACTGACTCAGCATGACCAGTCAATCCAGAACTGACAAGTTCTTAGTCTGCGGTTGCTGCACTGCCACCAGAAAAGCCAGAAACAACATCAGAAACACCTTTGAGATGCTCAAAAACCGCTTCCATTACCCAGAAGCATCCTCCTGCGAGAACTGCCGTCTGTTTTCCCTTAGCTGTAGAAGTTGAGATATCGGTAGCGGGATTAAAAAGTATTGCATAGGACGCACTACGCATTATTACAACAGATGTCAGCGAAATGATGCACAAGCAGAGTAATAAGTATCGGGAGAGACTAAAACTGCGAATTGACATAAGACTTTAAAGCCCTCCATTTATTGAATAGCAAACCGACTACTACTAACTCCGAATGATTAAAATATAAAGTCCATACCAAAACAAGTTCAGCGACAAGAGCCACATAGCAGCAAAATATCAAGGTCTATAATTTTATGGAGTTTCATCGGTGATTCTTTACTAATGTTGTCATCACTATAGGATTCATTTCTGAAAGCAAGATTAAAAAAATATTAGAAGTTGCCTGAGAGGATGCTGAGAATTTTCGGACTTTTATCGCTGCTGATGGAAATGCTTGCTGGGGTTGAGATTAATACTTTTTGGTTAAGGAAAGTTATCTGTTTAGGCAAGCTGTTCTTGAGCGGCAGCCTCCCAGGATGGGTTAAGAGCCTCCAGGCTCTTAACTAGTTAAGCCAATACATTTACAGCGTTTTTCAGGTAAATGAGGTACACAGATAAGGGCACAACAATGTTGTGCCCTTACAATAATTTGTACGTGTATGTATGGGGTTCTCCCCCTGCCCCTTTTCCTCATCGATGGCTGTGCTTTTAATCTTTTGCAGAACTAATTGGTTTTTGAGCAAAGGGGATATTTTTTTTACCTTCAGGAGAAGTACCTCCAAGGCTGCGGAAATACAGTCCTCCAATGGTGAGTAAAAAGGTCACATATCCCACTGCTTGGACAAGATAGAGATTGTCTCTGTAACCAAATAAAGATTTGAGGATAATGCCAGGAAACTGTTCGTCAGGCAAGATTGTGGAAGTATTTGAAACCATTGGCCCCAAAATACAGGAGTGGACTTTAGTAAAGCGTTCGTAATAGAAACAAAGGTTTTCTGTGGCACGACTGCTAAGGGCAAGGTTAGCCACAGCCTCGTCAAAATGTTTCAAGGCTGAAACCACCAATCCAGCCACAATCAACACTAATAAAACGCCCATTACCTGGAAAAACTGGCGGATGTTAATGTTGACACCCCATTTAAATAGCAGCACCCCAATGGCAGATGCCCCTACCAAACCACCAATAGCACCCAACGCTGGCATTAATCCTTGTTGAAAATTAGCAGCAACGAACAAAACAGTTTCAAAGCCCTCGCGGACAACGGCAATTAAAATTAAGGTAAAAACGCCCCAACCAGCATTTGAGTTTTGTGTCAGCGCTTCTGTTACCGCTCCTTCAACTGTAGCTTTCATGAATCTGGCTTGTTTAGTCATCCAGATTAGCATCCAACTGAGCATTGCGATCGCTAACACACTAAACACACCTTCTAGCGCTGGCTCAACTACGGTGGTGTATTGAGGATTCGCCGCTCCCAGTACTTGAATTACCCAACTGAATAGCACTCCTATTAAGGCACTGACAACAATGCCAACGCCGACACCAGCATATACCCAAGAGTTGAGTCGGGATTGTTTAGCTTTTTTTAGTAAAGCTAGCACAATGCCAACAACAAGGGCAGCTTCCACTCCTTCTCGAAGTGTTATTACAAAAGTAGGTAGAGCAGTACTAAAATTCATCTTTTATCCTTTGTCTTTTGTCCCTGTAATCCTTCTCTTAAGCAAGCTACGCGCAGCGTCTCCCTTAGGAGAAGTTCTTATGACCGGAAGCCAAAAATTGAAAAATCCAGAGCGGAGGAAATCTCCGCTCTGGATTTTCGCTCCGTTCAGACTTTTATCTTTGTCATTAATCCCTAGCCAATAATTAATGACTAATGACTATTGACCAAAATCGCGTAGCATCTTTTTCAGTTCGAGATTATGCATCTCTTCTTGCCCAATCATGCCGCGAGCGAATTCTTCAAGATAAATGCTGGCATTGGTGACAGTTTCGAGCAGATCTTTATACAGATCCAATGCCTTTTTTTCATGAGACAAGCTTTCTGCCAAGATATCCTTGACTTTATGCTGGTAGGTTTCTTCCATTGGGGCGATTTTCAGGGAGGGATGCCCATCTAAACCGGTGAGAATTTCTCCCACTTGTTCGGCATGAAGTAAAGACTCACTTGCCTGTGCTTTGAAAAAAGCCACAATTGGAATACGGTTAGGACCAGTCACCATCAAAGAATAATGTGTATAGCGCACTACCCCTGCTAGTTCAAATTCCATGATGGCGTTCAGCAGGTCAATGGTCTTTTTCTGGTCAAGTTCTTGCATCAGTTCTTAGTTCAAGTAACGAATGGAATGTAATGAGTTAGGAGTTGGAAGTTATGAGTTAGGAGTTGGAAGTTAGGAGTTGGAAGTTAGGAATTGGAAGTTAGGAGTTAGCAGATCGGGATTCTTAACTCATAACTCATAATTCATAACTCCTAACTCCTAACTCCTAACTCCTAACTCCTAATTCATAACTCCTAACTCCTAACTATTTCCTCATTTTAAACTCCTTACCCTATGCTTCCCATTAAATGAAAGTGTTATTGCTATGCTTGGGTATTGGATTTGTCAACCACTTTTTGAGAGTTTTCCTCAATGGTTTTCACCAGCTTGGTAACATCATTAGGATTTTTGACTGCTTTTGCTGGTGGGATGGCGGCGGGCCAAACTTTTATTAGTTCAGCGAAACTACTGTCGATCGCTTTGTGTGCTTCGGGATCGGCTTGAGCTACTTGACTAGAAATTCCTTTGTATAAATCATTGGCGTAAACGACAAAACCACGAGAGTCTTGATACTCAATTGGTGCGGTTATTTTACCATCTGCGATCGCAGCGCCATATTCGGAGTTAGCTGAATCTAGCAATTCGTTAATTATCTGGAGCACAAATCCTGGTTTTGAGCGTTGATCTGCTGGCAAAGCTGCGATCGCGGAATCAACTGCTTGCATTGAAGAGGCAAAATTAGTTTTAACTTTGCTATCCTTCGGACTAGATTTCACCAAATCTTGCAAACTCACCAATGTTGTCTTAAATTCTTTGACTTTGCGCTCATTAAGTTGATCTTCTACATCAACGTAAATCTCCTCAACTGGATGTCCAATATGAGGTTCTGCCTGTTTCGGCTGATTTTGATCCAGTAGTTCTTGTGCTACCAAAAGATGCCCTTTCATTAAGCCTAATTTAGACATGTAGTCAACATCTTTTGCCTCACCGGTGAGTACCACTTCCTGAACACCAACCTGGTCTTTAATTTGGTTGAACTGTTCTTGAGTAATTACTTTTTTAGTAACTAAATCTTCTGGGCTGCCATAAGGACGATTTGCCTGAATTTTGTTGGATAAAGCCGGGACACCTAGCTTCGCTTCAAACTTATCCAATTCTGACAAGATAGCACTGTTAATGTTAATTTTTTCTTTGCCACCGTGACCACTATGACTGTTCTCACTTACTGCCTCTGTAGCTTGAGGGCTAGTAACTGGTGCTGATGGATTTTCTGCGGTTGGTGTACTGCTACATGAACTCAAGGTAACTATTAAGGCTGCTGCTGCTGTTAAACAGATATAACGAAATTTTATCATCTTTGCTCCTCGCACAACTAAAAAAGGTATTAATTGAAACATTTCAAACTATTACTAGAAAGTAGTTTGTTTGACACATTGTCATAGATTTTACTGTCGCATATAATGAGATTTTTTATCAACTATTTCCCTAAAACTTTAATAAATTAATTACGAATTACTAATAATATTGTCAAGAATTTTTAACAGGATTTTTAGAGTTGCTCTCAGCAAGTACTTCAAATTGACCCATGCAACCGTTTTCTGCGATCGCATCCTGATGGGGATGGAACATATACTTACCTGGGTAACGAAAAGCAAATTCTAAGATGTGCCTTTCTGCTACACCCATCGTAATTACATCACTTTTCTCGCTAGGAGTCATACTCATGCCATAGCGATAAACATCAAAGAAATTGGCGTGGAGATGAAACGTCACTGCCGGATCGTATTCAATAATGTTCAGAACATACAGCCGAATCAACTGATCTTTGTAAATGCGAATCGGATGATGCATGTAATAGTGGGGCTGACCGTTGAAGGCGTAATAGTCATTATGGCTATCATCATTCACGTCATATCCACCCATCACTAGTACAATCTCATCAGCTGGCGGACGGGGAGTAGGTGGATCGATGATAAACATTCCGTACAGCCCCTTAGCGATGTGACGGGTGACGGGTTGAATATGGCAGTGGTATAAGTGAACACCATAGGGTTCAGCATCAAATTCATAAATTGTGGCACTACCATTTCTGATTGGGCGAATACCATCCATTTCTGCCGGATGAACGCCATGAAAATGCAAAGAGTGAGAATGTCCCGCATTGTTAAGAAATAGTACCCGGATGCGATCGCCCTGTTTTGCCCGTAGCGTTGGCCCAGGTATGCGACCGTTTAAATCCCAGATGTTGTAAGAGACAGCACTATTGAGCTTTATTATGGAAGTACCCGCAGTTAACTGAAATTCCCGGATAGTCCGCCCATTTTCTTGCTTTACCGTCCCATAATCAAAATCTCTTAACATCTTCATCGGATTAGTAACATCGTCTGGTGCTTCTATATCGAGTGGTGGCACTTTGACCATTGACTGATTTTGTAGATTTAGCATCTGCCAAAGTGCAGCTGCACCAGTCACTCCAGCACCTGCTAGGCCCAGCTTCAGTAATTGACGGCGGCTCCACGGTTTTTCGTTACCTAGAGCGAAGTTGTTGGGCATGACATTTAGTTACGGTTAGCGCCAAAAAAGAATTGCAAATCTTTTGCAATTGCTTTTAAATATTAGAGGAATTAATAATTATTGTCAATAATTTTATAGTAGTTCAAAACTGCTACTAAAATTATTCGATTTAGATCGAGCTAGAATCTGTCTTGAAAATAGGGAGTAGGGTATTTCTTTTTCGTTCTTGGTTGTGGGATTTTACCGTGATTATCTGTCTTGCAAAACTCTAGGCAATTTTTCTCAGTTAATGGTATTTTTACTTAAATCAAAAGTATAAATAAATTAAATAAATAGTTTTTTGTATCTATTCCTGATCTGACTAATGCTTTAACATTAATCGGATTAGAAATAATGCATATCATAGTATTTAGGAACTAAATGCCGGCAATAAATTATTGGTAAGGTGTAAGATATTTAATTAGCTTAGAGATAAAAATATATCGCATTTCAAGAAATTTTCGATACCTATAGGAATTCGGTTTGATTTTTGAAAAGACACGTAGGGTGTGTTAGCGATAGCGTAACGCACTTAAGCCTTGAGAATGGTGCGTTACGAACTTCGTTCTAACACACCCTACAATACCTAATTTTTTTGTTCAGAAATCAAATATACCAAATAAGATACCTATAAAGAAAGCTAAGATAGCACTTTTCTTGCCATTCACGGGGGGCAGTGAATCCACATGGTGAAAAAAAGAACGCAATAGTTGGCTTTCAAATGTACTTTTTGGAATCATGATACTTTACCAAAATTAAGAATACAGTTTAGATTTTAATCTGAAAGCGATCATTCTTTGGAATACTTTTGCTCCTAATTGCCCATCACAAAATCCTATAGAAGATATTTGGTTACAAGCAAAAACCTGGGTTAGATGTTTTTGCGCTTTAATTCCAACATTCTCTCATTTAAAGTGGATGTTTGAGTGGTTTATCCGAAACACTACCTTTGATTTTCTGTCTCTCCAGATGTACGGAGTTTTTTCAGAAATCAAATACTAGTCGTATATAGGGTTTGTAATTTCTCTAGCAGCAGTTCACCGTCGCTTTTAGCAACATACTGTTTTGTCTGATGATTACTTCCACAGATTGTGCAGACGAATATAATGTGTTGATGATTCATAAATAAATTGCAGGGTTCAATTTCTGATGCTGTGTCTATAAAAATCCATATCGAACACTCAATGGTATCCGACATGGATTTTAGGCAATCAGCCTGTCTGGTCATTGGGTGAACAAACTAAGGGCAAATGAATTTACAACCGAATGACACAGCAATAGGGCTGGTTGACATTGACTTCTTGCATAAATCAAAAATTAAGAACCCCACCCCGCATTTGAGTAAAGCAAACGCTCCCCTCCCGAAGAGCGGGGAGGGGGTGGGGTGTTAGGGACTTTTGCAAGAGGTCTATTGACTTACGAAACACTACGCTTCCAAGTCAAGTCGGTACGCGGAGTCTGCCGCTTTCGCAGCCACAGTCCCAGCAGCAAACCAATTACCACAATTCCGGTAAAGTAAGTCAGCGAAATCAATCGGACAGACATCGGCGGAGCGACACCTTTGACTGGAATATTCTCTGCAACTTGGAATGGTTGAAATTGCTCTTTTGCGTTTGCAAGCGGCGCAACCTCGACAACAATGCTATGCGGGGCACCATCAAAGAACTCCTGCTCCCACGCCAATTTTCCGTTGCTGTCTGGAGTACCCTCATAAGCAAACGCCACCCAATTATTTTCGAGTTGGGTGGTTGTTACCTTCAACACCACATCTGTCACGGGTTGGCTAGTTTTGGGATCACTGACGCTAACCTGCAACTTGGCAGGTTGACCCACCGTTGCACTCTGATCACCCGATAGTTGCATATAAAGTCCTTGAGACTGCAATTTAGCGGGCTTACTAGAGGGCGGAACTTCTTCTTCCATACCTGGCATCGACATCGACATATGTGATTCGGCAAGTTCAGCGCTGATGTTGACCCAGAGGAGTGCAGCTATGGCTAGCACAATCAATCCACTCAACAATAATCGCACCTGTTGCGGAGCAATTTCTCCCGGTTGAATCGGTTGTCTACCCCCAATCACCCAACCTCCTAGTAGCCCAACTGCCAGCAAAATCACAACCAGGATGCCAAAGTAGCGGAACTTTAAGGGATTTTCAGGCAGCGTCAGCGTCAGCTTTTGCTGAATCGGCTCAAACGCATTGGCAACGAGCGGAGTAACTGCTACCAGGAGTTGATACGTTCCCCGGATCGGCAGGGTTTGTTGAACTTGCAACTGACCTGTTGGTGCATTGCCCTCAATGTCCAGCAACTTTGTTCCCTCGACGATCGGAAAATCTGTTGTGAACCAGGGGTTTTTAGGACGGGTGAACAATTGCAAGTGGATTTTGGCATTCTTTAAAGATTGCCCTTGAGCATCGAAAGCTTGCAGCATCAGCTGCACTGGCGGATTGTAGTGCCCAGATCCCAACACTGTGGTGGCTTCAGCTTCAAGGGGTCGAACCTGATTAATCGGTGGATTGGTTGTTAGCCGCACCGATGGTTGAGGGGATTGGGAAAGTCCGATCCAACCATATAGGATAATTCCGATCATGCAAATCGCACCGATTAGCTTAGACCACTTAAGTTTTGTCATTTGATTTCTTCACTCCTGCTAATCATTGACTCAATCAACTAATGGCAACTCACCATCAGTGTGTGGTGACGCAGAGTATGAGTCGTATCATGAATAGCGGGGTATGTAGTGAAATAAATTGTCCACAGAGTCAAAGAACATAGTCCAATATAGAGCGCTGATTGTACAGGCACTGATAGCACTTGACGGGTGACTTGTTGCTGGATCGAAATAGAAGATTGAACTGTCATTTTGTACCTCGCAGATAAAACGATATTAATGATTGATTCGGTAGGCATTCTGACTTCTATAGTTAGCAGTGAACAGTAAATCACTGAAAACAGATGAATAAGACTCTGTATGAGCCGTACTAGCATACTGAGCCAGCTGTTTCGGTTTCATTCATGAAGATTACCTATATTAACATCAATGTAAGGTTTAGTAAAACCTATCTAAATGACAGGGGCATTGCAATCTTATGTCGTAAGTGTGACTAGTTTTGTCGCTTGCTACTCACGGATGGTGCGAGAGTTACCCTTACCTTTTTGGCTAATTCATTAGTTTTAGTTATATTAAATTTCTCAATAATTTATCGAAAAAATGTATCTTAGAATACGGTTTTGTGGATAATAATTGGGTTTACAGCTATCGATCACAGAGCAATACCTTCTCTACCAGACGCTACGCATAGCTTGCTTCCCCGTAGGGGTACGGTGAGTTTCTCTACGAGACGCTACGCGTTCGCTAACGCAGAACTTTTCGGTCTACTGAAATTAATTATGCGAGGTAAAAAATAAGTACTTCGTCTCATATTTCACAATTGCAGAAAACTGCAAGTATTACTACAGGTGAAGGATACCGGCATTGGTATGGCGCTTGGGTTGCTAATACAACATCGATGAACACCACAAACAAGGGCAAATTAGTAAGATCAGAGCTTTACTAAGGATTCCCGCTAATACAAAGATGTCTATTAATAAATCAAAATAGTTGTGGCAAAACCACACTATTTTTTTTGTTAATGGGTTATATAAACTATAAAACTGAGAAATTAAGAAAGTAATGCTGACAAAAATTGCTGTTGAAAAAATTCTTGACCGTGCCTTGATGGGATACGACTTATCTCTCGAAGAAGGAGTGGTATTGTTAGAACAAACTGACCCGGAGGCGATCGCTGCAATACGTGTTACATCCGACACACTCCGCCACACTCAAGCCGGGGATACGGTTACATACGTAATTAATCGTAATATCAACTTTACTAATATTTGTGAGCAGCACTGTAGTTTTTGTGCTTTCCGTCGAGATGATGGTGATGCTGGTGCATACTGGTTAGATTCGGCGCAAATTTTGGAAAAAGCGACAGATGCGGTGCGCCGGGGTGCGACGGAAATTTGTATGCAGGGCGGATTAAATCCACAAGCGCAGATAAATGGTAAATCTTTGCCCTACTATCTCAAGGTAGTGGAAACCATCAAACAAGAATTTCCCCAGATACATCTCCATGCTTTCTCTCCCCAGGAAGTGGAATTTATCGCCAGACTTGACGAACTTAAGTATGCTGATGTGATTATTGCTTTGCGCGATGCTGGTGTTGCCTCAATGCCAGGAACAGCAGCTGAAGTGTTAGACGATGAAGTTAGGCGAATACTGTGTCCAGAGAAGATTGACACAGCCACTTGGCTAGAAATTGTCAGCACCGCTCACAAATTAGGCTTGCATACTACTAGCACCATGTTATCTGGGCATATTGAAACCCACGAGCAGCAAATTGGACATTTAGAAAAATTGCGATCGCTCCAAAAAACCGCCATCAATCAGGGATATCCAGCAAAGATCACAGAGTTTATTTTGTTACCCTTCGTTGGACAAGAAGCGCCGAAATCCTTACGTCGTCGTGTCGGACGCGATCAACCAATTTTAACCGATGCACTGCTGCTAGGGGCTGTGGCGCGGATTTACTTAGGTAATTGGATTCCTAACCATCAGCAGAGTTGGGTAAAACTGGGGCTTGCTGGTGCAACGGAAGCCTTAGTTTGGGGTTGCAACGATATCGGCGGCACATTAATGGAAGAACATATTACCACAATGGCAGGTGCTTTGGGCGGTACGTGTATGGAAGTGGAAACCTTGCAAGCTGCGATCGCTTCTTTAGGAAGACCTTACCAACAACGGGATACTCTTTATCAAAAAGTTAGGAGTTAAGAGTAGATTAGCCATGCACTCCATAAATACAGCTAAAAGAGAGCTTTTTTATTGGGTAACTGTTTTGTTTACGTTTGCCTTGGGCACTGCAACAGGAGACCTCTTAGCAGAGTCTTTGGGACTGGGTTATGCACAATCGGCACTGATATTTGGCGCTTCAATTGCAATTATAGCGATCGGTTATTTTTACTTCCGCATGAATGCAGTTTTGGCATTCTGGTTAGCTTACATCTTAACTCGTCCGCTGGGAGCATCTATGGGTGATTTACTATCCCAATCTGCTACAAATGGAGGTTTCGGTTTTGGTACGGTCGGAACCAGTATGCTTTTTCTCTCCATAATCGTAAGCCTGGTTATTTACTTAAGCCTTAAGCAGAAGAAGCCAGCCTTACTGCCGATTGACCGATAAAACTGATTAGCGATTGATCGCCTTCTCAACTTGAGCATTTCTCTGTTTGTGACCTAGCAATTTGGTGGTAATTTGCGATGCCTGCCTGCGGCAAGCGTTTGCGAACAGCGTGTTGCAGCAACAGTCAGCATTCTCTACGATGACTTACTATTTTTATTGTGAAAAAGAAATGAACAAAGTTGCAAAAGTCACAATTTTCTTCTGGATCATGAAGATCATCGCCACGACGCTTGGCGAAACGGCGGGTGACTTTATCTCAATGTCTCTTGGACTGGGGTATTACGTAGCCTTTGCCGTAACGTTCACCATTCTGGCTATTCTCCTGTTTTTTCAAATTCAATCCGACAGATATCGTCCTGCCCTTTATTGGGCGGCCATCATCGCTACAACCACAGCTGGAACCGAAGTTTCAGACTTGATGGATCGATCTCTTGGGCTGGGCTACGCAGTGGGATCGCTTATTCTGGTAGCCGGTCTTCTGAGCGTTCTTAGCATCTGGTACTACCGCGATCGGGATCTGAGTGTTTATCCGATCATCAGGAAAGATGCAGAAACCACTTATTGGCTGGCTGTCGTGTTCTCCAACAGTTTGGGAACGGCCTTTGGTGACTTTCTGACAAGCAACTTGGGACTAAGCTATATCCAGGGCGCATTTGTGACAGCCAGCGTCATTGGTATTGTCATCGCCCTTCACTACTTAACAAAGTTGAGTGATATCTTTCTATTCTGGCTCGCGTTCATCTTCACACGTCCCTTCGGAGCCACCTTCGGAGATTTTCTGACCAAACCAGTCAAAAGTGGCGGTCTATCACTGCCAAGGGAATATGCTTCCGCGATCGCCTTTATCCTGCTGGCGGTTGTCCTATTCTTTTCCGTGCGAAAGGAGAAAAAAGTACGTTACCCAATTGAGTGATGCGTTTAAGCATCTCGATTTTGGTACTATCGGCTCATCTATAGTTCTTGTGTGAATACTTGGAGTTTGTATCCTGTTCACAACTCTAAAGCAGAGAAGACTAATCGTGGTTACGCCTTCTAACGATGAATGAAATTAAAGTATGCTCCGACAAATTTCTAATTTCTGGTTGCGTCATATACATCCTCGTTTAGCTCCCTTAATTGCCACAATTGGTATTGTTGGACTTGCTAGTTGTCTGCTCATCCTTTTTGTTTTAGCAAAACTGGCTGAAGAGGTTTTGGAGCGAGAAGCTTTTGCATTTGATACTACTTTTCTGTTATGGCTACATCAGTTCGCCAATCCAAATTTAGATAATTTAATCCTATTTATTACAAATCTTGGTAATCCTAATACAGTGATTGTAGTTGCAGGCGTTACTGTCTTGTTGCTTTGGTGGCGACGTTACCGAGAACAAGCAAAAGTTTTTGTAATTGCTTGCTTGGGAGCGTTAATTTTAAATACAGGACTAAAGTTGTTTTTTTCTAAACCTCGCCCTGAACTGTGGCATCAGTTGATTTCTGAAAAATCTTTTAGTTTTCCTAGTGGTCATGCACTAGGTTCTATGGTGCTTTATGGTTTTATTGCTTACGAGTTGGCAACTCACTATCCTCATTTTGCCAAAGTTATTTATAGTTTGACAGTTATTTTAATTGCTGCTATTGGTATCAGCCGCTTATATTTAGGAGTCCACTGGCCTACAGACATAATTGCAGGTTATGGAGTCGGTTTTTTGTGGCTGATGATATGTATTACGATGCTTAAATTGCAAAAATTGAGGTAGGGAAAGTTAGATAACTCTAACTCACAAGCTCTTGGCAAAGCCTCTCCAAGAGTTGACATTGCGATGATAATTGTCCAATCAGATTTTTTAATCCCCTGATTTTTTGCCCAAGATGCTTGTAATTGAGCGTCTTTTAGTGAATGAGACAGCCCAGCCCACTCTCTACTCCCCACTTAAATGATCCCCAAGATACCAATTCAAGATACGATGGACATTGATTTACGTATTCTTCTACTTAATGCATATGAAGCGCTATTGGTCGCGTTTGCTTGCGCTGGTTTTGGTTGTAGCTATCGGCTTAATGGGCTGTTCTGGCAGTCCAGATAGTTTGAGTGGGGATTATCGCCAAGACACCTTAGCTGTGGTCAATATTATGAGACAAGCTCTGGATTTATCACAAGATTCACCAGACAAAACAGCAGTTCAAGCAGAAACACGTCAAAAAATTAATGACTTTTCATCTCGCTATCAGCGGGTTAACTCTGTTTCTGGTCTTGCCTCCTTTACAACCATGCGAACAGCCCTCAACTCCCTAGCTGGACACTACAGTTCTTACCCAAATCGTCCTGTACCCGAAAAACTCAAAAATCGTTTAGATAAGGAGTTACAGCAGGTTGAAGTAGCGCTGAAGCGTGGCGGTTAACTCTTGCCCAGGCGAAGGTCATGAGACTGTTGGCGAATTGATAGGGGGTCTAACCCCTCAGCCTCAATCCATCTTAATTTTTTGAATTTTCAGTGCGTTTCAACGCACTTTAGCTATTAGCCGGCAATTTATTGCAGGGCGGGAAAGCATCGCCAAACCAAGGTTTTAGTGGTGAGGGGTCTAACAAAAGAGTAGATTGACCAACAGTCTCATGAAATTCGCGGCCACATGAGACTTTACCTACCTCCGTGGGTTTCAAATTCCTGGAGTCTGCGTAGGCGGTGAGTCCAGCGCTGCGGGAGGGTTTCCAACGCCAGTCGCTCATGGGGGAAACCCCCAAGACCGCGCTGGCTCCTCCGCAGGCGACTGGCGAACCCAAAGGGACTTCGTTTGTGTAGCCGCGATTTCTAATCGCTTACTTCGTCTCCATCCAATTTTCACCAACACGCGCATCCACCAGTAACGGTACACTCAACTGGACTGCGTTTTCCATCACCGACTTAATTTGCGGTTGTAATTCTTCCCATTCCTGTGGGGGGATTTCAAACACTAATTCATCGTGAACTTGCAACAACAAACGCGCTTGATAATTCTTCAAAATCTCATGCAATCTTACCATTGCAATTTTGATAATATCAGCGTTTGAACCTTGAATTGGTGCATTAGCAGCAGAGCGTAATAAACCCGCATCATAAGCACCCAAATTCTTCAATTTACTCAGATCAATATCTTCTGGGTTACTACCTTTTAATTTGCGTAAACTATTATGAGTAAAGTCAAAGTAACGACGGCGACCGAGAATAGTTTCTACATAACCAAGAGCGATCGCTTCTTTTTTCACTCGCTCCAAATATGCAAATACTTGAGGATATCTTTCATTAAATCGCTTAATGAACTCGTTGGCAATAGTCTTATCTATCCCAGTTGAGCGCGAAAACCTTAGAGAACCCATTCCATAAATCACGCCAAAATTGATAGTTTTTGCCATCCCTCGTTCTTCTGATGTTATATTTTCTTTTTCAAATACTAACCGCGCGGTAACAGTGTGAACATCTTCATTTTGCTGATATGCTTGCACTAATATCGGCTCTTGACTCAAATGAGCCAAAATTCGCAATTCAATTTGTGAATAATCAGCAGCCACCATTAACCAACCAGCTTCTGGCAAAAACGCCTTCCGAATTTGACGACTAAAAGCTGTACGAATGGGGATATTTTGCAAATTCGGATTAGAAGAAGATAACCTACCAGTTGATGTCGCTGCTTGATTAAAATCGGTATGCACTCGTTGCGTATCTGGACGCACCAATGCAGGTAATGCATCAACATAAGTAGACTTTAATTTCGATAGGGTGCGATACTCAATGATCGCCTCAACAAATCCAGTGTTATCATCTTCTTGGAGTCTTTCCAGAGTTGCTGCGTCTGTAGAGTAGCCCGTTTGAATTTTCCGAGAATGTTTAGTGCTTAATCCCAACTTTTCAAACAAGATTTGGCTCATTTGCTTCGGAGAACCCAAGTTAAAATTTTCTCCAGCTATTTCAGTTGCTTCCTCTTTTAACCTGGCTAACTCAGTTTCTAAATGCTGCGAAAGTTCTTGTAAATAAGCTGAATTAATGCGGACACCTGTGTATTCCATTTGGGCTAAAACTGCTTCTAGCGGCTGTTCAACTTCCACTAATAGCTTAGATAAAGCTGGAAAATTATCCAGTTTCTCACGCAATTTCGCTACTAAACCAAAAGTAGAATAAGCATCCATACCGCAGTAATCTGCTACGACGGTAATATCTATATCAGCGATGGTTTTACCTTTAGGAACTAAATCTAAATAACTTTTAGCCGTCAATCCCAAATAGTGCTGCGCCAAATCCATCAAATTATGTTTAAAATCTGGATTTAGAATATAACTTGCCAGCATAGTATCAAACACTACTCCCGCCAAATTAATTCCTTGACACCTTAGAACTAAGCGGTCAAATTTGGCATTTTGTAGAGCTTTGGGATAATCGGCACTTTCGAGAATTGGGCGTAATGCTTCTAGCGCCAAATCTTTATGCAAATTTTCCCCAGTTTTGTGCCCCACAGGAATATAGGCTACCTCATCTGGTTTCGTTCCCCAACAGCAACCAATTCCTACTAACTCAGCATCTCTTGGTTCTAAATCAGTGGTTTCAGTATCCCAAGCAACGGGAGTATCTGGATTAGTGAATGTTTGCAAAAGTTTCACTAACTCAGTTAGTTTTGCTTTGGTGTTGATGATGCGTGGTGTAATCGGGGAAGTAGATTGTTGTGGAACTGCTGCTGTATCACTAGCACTGAAAAACCACAAATCATTATCTTCATCATCCTTCAATTCTGAGTTAGTAGAGTTGGGATTAATTGTGTCAGTTTTGGCTTCTTGTTTTTCTGCAACTTTGCCACCAAAACGTTGCTGGAGGTCGTTGATTTTGCCTAAAAAAGACTTGAATTCTAACTTTTCTAAAATTGGTGATAAGACGTTTGTATCAAACCCTTTTAATTTGCAATCTTCTAAATTAAATTCTATTGGAACATCTAAAACTATGGTTGCTAAATAGCGAGACTTATCAGCGTCTTCTTTACCACTTGCGAGTTTTTTCTGAGTTGCGCCTTTAATTTCATCTAACGCAGCATAAATATGATCAAGAGAACCATAGGTATTTAGCAGATCCACTGCTGTCTTTTCACCGATTCCTTTGACTCCAGGAATATTATCTGATTTATCACCACAAAGAGCTTTGAAATCAACAATTTGTGAAGGTAAAACGCCCATTTTTTCTTTGACTTGTTCTGCTTCAAATTCTGTGATGCTATTTGTAGAGCGTTTTAGGGCATCTGGACTAAAATTCAGAACAGTGATTTCTTTGTCAGAGTCGATCAGTTGAAATAAATCGCGATCGCCCGTGAGAATCTTCACCCTATACCCAGAAGCAGTTACTCGTTGTGCTAAGGTTCCCAAAATATCATCTGCCTCGAAACCAGGGGCAGTGAAAAATGGTAGATTGAAGCCATTCAGCAACTCATGGAGGTTTGCTAAGTCGGGAATGAAGTCTTCTGGCGTTTCTGGGCGATCGGCTTTATAAGTCTCGTCAGCTTCGTGCCGAAAAGTTGCCTCACCCAAATCAAAAGCGATCGCCATTGCTTGGGGCTGTTGTGTTGCCATTACCTCTAGCAGGCACTTCACAAAACCAAAACATATACTGGTCGGAATCCCCGTTTTGGTACGCAGTCCTCCATCTCGCCCTTTGGCGAAAGCAAAGTATGAACGATAAGCGAGTGAGTGTCCATCTACGAGGATGAACGTGGGGCGTGTTGCGGTTGCAGAAGTGAAAGTTTCAGACATAGCCCTATTTTAGCCAGAAGCTTCGTTACATAGTTAACGAGAACGCTATTCCCAATCCAAAATCTCAAATCTAAAATCCAAAATGGTATAACCTCTTACTGGAACTTCAAATCTAGGAAATTATGCAGAAAGCATCTGCCACACATTTGGCATCTACTGATCATCAGGCTGCTGCAAAAGACATTAAACTATTAGTTTTGGATATAGATGGCACGATCGCCGGAGAGTCTAACACCGTCAGTACAGGTGTAAAGCAAGCTATTATTGCAGCCCAAGCACGAGGAATTCAAGTGGCGATCGCTACAGGTCGAATGTATCGTTCCGCCTTGCGCTTTCACCAAGAAATCGGCTCTACTTTACCATTAATGGCCTATCAAGGAGCCTGGATTCAAGACCCAATCACCCAAAAAATTCATCGCCATTGGGCTGTTTCTAGGGAAATTGCCCACCAGCTAATCGACTATTTTGAACAGCCGGAGTTGCGATCGCTTCTATCTGTCCACTTTTACATCAATGATCAGCTATATGTCCGTGAGTTAACCAGAGAAACCCAAATTTATGCAGAACGTTCTGGTGTTATCGCCATTCCTGTGGGTGATTTGCGCCAAGCTTTAACAACTGAACCGACAAAAATTCTCGCTTTGTGTGATGACACTGATGTGATCGACAATCTATTGGGAAATTTGCGCCGCCAATACACACCTGCTGAACTTTATATGACAACATCTGTTGCTACCTTTTTTGAAGCAACTAACGCCTCTGTGAATAAGGGAACTGCTGTGCGTTACCTAGCCGAAGAATTTCTGGGATTACAGATAGCTAACGTTATGGCGATTGGCGATAACTTCAATGATCTCGAAATGCTGGAGTATGTTGGACTTAGTGTAGCTATGGGTAACGCACCAGTTGAAGTGCAAGCGATCGCGCAGTGGGTAGCTCCTAGTGTAGAGGAAGATGGAGCAGCAGTAGCAATTGAAAAGTTTTTGCTGTAATGAGGGCACTTATTCAAACCTAACCCATAAAAATCAGAAAGGACACCGACGACTGGCCGTGTTTCGTCTCGGTGCCCTAGCTGGTTCGCTCCTCACACACCTGCTAATGTAGCCGAGGTGATGCATTCAGTCAATAGCTGTGATAAAAATTTTTATTTTCTGGTTAAGTGACAGAATTTCATAGCGAATTAAAATTGGCTAACCTCTGCGCTTCTCTCAGCGTCCCTCTGCATTTAAAAAAGCTACGAATCTCGGAAATGCTGTACTAAACAACATTACCATCTATCCGGTAAGCGTAAAGCTCAGTCACGAAAAGTGCTGAGATACAAGCGACTCGTGCGGTTTTAACCGCATTGAATCTTTCCTGACTGGGAACTTTTTATACCAACTATGCTAGTATAAAATAGGAGGTTGAAACTATGCTTGTATTTGAGTTTAAAGCTTATGGGAAGTCAGCGCAATTAACGGCAATAGATGATGCAAAACGGAGCAGCAAATGCGGTCAATCCACAATATAGTGGCCAGGAATGCTCTAGCTGTGGCGAAATTGTAAAGAAAACTCTATCAACTCGAACGCACGTTTGTAAGTGTGGTTGTCTCATGGATAGGGATGAAAACGCAGCTAGAAATATCCTTAGTCGAGGATTGGGTACTGTGGGACACACAGGAACCTTTGCACTAGATGCAAGCAACGCTTTAGGAGATGAAACCTCTACTCTAGTTGGTGCAAACCTGCTTGAGCAAGTTATGTCTTAAATTGAAGAATCTCAGTGTCTTTAGACCTGAGAGTGTCAATGACTTATAACTCCAAGGGCGCAAAAATCCCCAAATTTTCCTCTAGCACATATTTTAATACTGACTGAGTAGCCATGAGCAATCCAAGTCTGGCTTGAGCTATCTCTGGTGAGGTAATTTTCACCTCACCCCAAATCCGGCAATTAGACCAGAACTTTTCAAAAGCTTGGCTTAAATTCAGCGCGACTTTATCCCATTTCACAGAACCGCTAACATCAGGGCACTCTATGTTGTCTATGACTTGTACTAACTCGGCAATTAGACGACGCTCATCTGGGTGATTTAGTCGCAATGTTCCATCACTGTTGAGCCAAGGTATGGGGTTGGGGGCAATAACACTCCAAAATGCTGGACTACTATTTGGAACTGGTTCTCTAAGTTTAATCAATCCCTCTCGGTGAGCCAGAAGCACTAGCGAACAGCAGCGTGCATGAGCATATTGAACAGCAAACAGTGAATTGGGCATTGGGCATTGGGCATTGGGCATGGGACATTGGGCATCAATTGTCCCCTCATCTCCCCTTGCTCCCCCTGCCCCCTGCTCCCTGCCCCCTGCTTCCCCTGAACTTCCGACTGCCACACTTTGTAACCAAGTCGCTAATGTCGAGTGAGTCAATTCAAAATATATCCAACCAGGGGGAACTATTTGGATGCTAAAAACGCCACCACAGATCCCTGATATATCTGAGGCGATCGCACTAGCAAACTCCATAGCTTTTCGATTCTGAGATTTTGAAAGTCGCAGGGCTACACCTGAGATATACAAAACTTTACTATAATCTCTATCTTTATATAGATGACTTTTCTCATCTTTTATGCTTTTAGATTTAATATTATGAGTACTAATACTTAGTAATTTTATTAAATGGCTATATACTAGCTGTTTTATTGACGTATATTTGCTGGCTAGTAATTTATCATGCACGTAATTTTATTGAAATAATCATGTAAAATATATTTTTTAATTTTCTGTCATCTATCTTGGGGTATAAATCTAATCTTTATGAAGAAAAATGAGAGGAGGATAAAATTTAATGAATAATCGATGAATAGTAAGTAAATTTTACTACCATCATTGTACAGTAGGAAGTATAACAAAAGAGTAGAGAGTAATTTGCTTTCTATTCTTTGGATTGGCTGGCGCTGTTAGGCGTTAAGCCTGCCTCGCCAACACAAAGACACTCCTTGCACCTTTTTATTTACACGTCTTTGTTTTCAGCCGAACGCTCTTTGTTACCTATGCAATCTCAATCCTCCTTTTCTGAGGCATCACGGCCTTTTTTGACTTGGCAACGCATTCTTGACTGGGCTCAAGAACACTACCGCTGCCGCACCTTTAGCAAAGATGAGCGCATTCCAGCTCGACCTGGATTGCTATATTTAGTGCAAAGGGGTGCGATCCGCATGGTGGGAACCGCACAAGTTAGTGCGACTGCTAGTCAGCTAACGTCTCGACGAATCAACAGAACCCCAGAAGAAGCGTTCTTGGGTTTTGTGGGAGCGGGACAGCCATTTGAAATTGTTGCCCAATCACCATTCACACTTCAGGCTTACGCCCATGTTGACCAAACTGCGGTGCTGTGGATGTATTGGCACGACCTAGACAATTGGCCTCACTTCCGTCGTGAAGTCATGGATGCCTTTAGGTATCAGCACCAGCGTAAGCTGCTGTGGCTGAGTGCCTTGGGACAACGCCGCACAATTGACCGACTCTTAGGATTTCTGACATTGTTGATTGAGGAATATGGAGAGCCAGCAATGAGCGACACTGATCCTGATGTGATTCGCGGTTATTGTCTGCCTTTTCCCCTCACCCATGCCCAAATTGGTAGCGCGATTGGTTCCACTCGTGTCACCGTCACCCGTTTGATGGGCAAGCTGCGTCAACGTGGCTTAATCCTGACTCAAGGCGATAATCTCATTTGCTTGCCAGCAGAGTCAATTAATAGAGCTGGTTAAAGCACAGTTCAGAGCGGCGATTTCCGCCACTCTGTCTTGAGTGCGATGGGCTACGCCCCGCGGTCGGCGATCGCTCCTGTCAGCGAATTTTGACAAACCCAGCTTGGGTAATTAGTTCCTGTCCCTGTTCACTCAGCAGTAAGTTGGCGTAAGCGACACCTGCTTGCTGCTCAGTCTGACCATTTTGTTTGACCACCACAAACAGATTCCGGGTAATCGGGTATTTTCCTGATTGGAAAGCCTCAATGTTCAACTTGTTTCGTTTACCAGGACATTCCGACGGGAGGACAGAAGGTTCTTGGTAAGGAGCAATGTATGTCCCTTGCGTCCGCCCCAACGGCAAGGCTTTGATTGAGCATTGAGGAATCACCTCTGGGGCAGAAGCGTAATAGATGCTACCAGGACTACCAGCCAATTTTTGCAAAGCTTGGGTGGTTGTGGAGATAAATTCCACATTGGAGCTGAAAGCTTGACCACCCAAGATGTCTTGCACAAAAAGCTCAACCGTACCGCCATCAGCAATACGGCGGGAATAGGGCTTAATCGGAATATTGGGGCCACCCACCTGGCTCCAATTATTGATTTTGCCTGTGTAAATTGACTTTAACTGGTCTATCGTTATTCCTGGGATGTTGAGACTGGGGTTAACTGCGACTGCCAAACCATCAATTGCTACAGGAATTTGTTTCAAACTAAACCCACGCTGCTGGGCACGGCTTAATTCCTGATCTAGAACTGGACGGGAAGACTGAGCAAGAGCTAATTGACCGTCTATCAGCGACTGGATACCAGTACCAGAACCAGGAGATGCATTGCTGGGTTCTACATAACGCAGTCGAAACCCTGGTTGCGCCGCTTGAATTACTGGATCAACAACTAGTCGAATCGGTGCCCAAGATGTACTGCCTCCGTAATTGAATAATCCTGTAGGAACATCCTGTACTGAGGTGAAAGTCCTGCCACTAGGTTGTTCTGATCCAGTTTGGGGCGTTTTGGTGCTAGCAGAATTAATTGTATTTAGCTCAAGACCAGACTTTCTGCTGAACCACCAAAAACCGCCAGCTACTAGCCCGACCGTGATTAGGATGGATAAGACAAGAATAGGTATTTCGTTTTTTTGGGACATAGTAAATTACCCGTGCGTCCATTCAATACAAGTGCTTGACTTGATAGGTGCTTGCTACTTGAGATTGTATTTGGAGAACGGGTATTTTTTTAACGAATTCTGACAATCCTCACTTCTGACTACTTTATAAGCCAAGGGATAATAAATTTTCCCATCAATATCTTCGCCAAAAACTTTGTCTGACACCTTTATGCTTAGTTGAAATTACTCAAGGAACGGGCTTAGAAGAAGTCCTCCTCGGAGATGGTTCGCATTTAATCCGCGATTCAGCCGGAGTAGGGAGCCTTTCCCCAGATGGCGATCAAAGATGTCGCCATAGTTACCTACAGATGTGAGAACGCGGCGTTGCCACTCCTGATCGAGACCGAGTTCTGGTGCGGAAATCGGCATCGCCCCAGCACCGCCTGCATACCAGGGTGTTTCCGGTCTTTCTGCGTTGATTAATGTATGCACTGTCCACGCGACGATCGCCGACCACTGAGCGTCCTCGGTTCCGGTTGCAGCGATCACCGGAAAGGTCGTCAGTGGCTCCGGGAGGATGCGGCTCGATAATCGGTTCACTCCAGGGTCGAGGCGGATCTTTGCAAGGGTCGTGATTTCACCAGCGATCGCGTGGCAATTTTGCACGTTGTATGTATCGATCATTTCCCCGTCCTCAGAGAATGGCCGACGGAACCAGTTCTTGTGGAGCGCACCGAAGTAAGCTGTGAGGCTCCGCTCGACCGAACTGCCAATCATGAAGCAGATGCTTTCTTTGGCCAGGTCGCTGACGTGGTGTGCAGCCGAGGTGGACGCCACCATCACCGCATTGGATTCTACGAAGATAGTAGGGCCAGGCAGCAGTTTACCGGCCAGCTTCTGCTCGTCAATCTCCGAACCTGTGAGAAAGTATACGTCATCCTGCTGGTTACGCACAGCGTCGAAGTCCTTCGGCGTTTCGTACTGATGATATTCGATGCGGTCAGAAGATCCCAGTACGGCGGCGGCGATCGCCCGACAGACGTCAACGTTGAGACCACTCCAGCTTCCTGGCTCGGCTTCAGTTGCCAGACCTGTCCGTTCGACGCTGCCACAGCGAACCACATTGTGTTCCTTGACACGTTTGATCACCGAACTCGCCTGAGCGGTGGAAATCGAGCCGCAGACACCAAGTAGAGTCAGCAAGACTAAGACAAAGCGCATGAATTCTCCTCAGGGAATGTCGAAAAATGGGGATATTTGAAGATTACTGAGTAAAGAAGTGGGGAATCTCACTTCTTTACTCAGCACTCAACGAAGAGGCAGGGGGCAGGGGGCAGGGAGCGGAACATGGGTCTCAATCCCCCACTTTTTATAAGTGGTTCTCGTGGCTGTGGGGTCGAATCCCACTTCTGTTCTATCCCCCCTGCTCCCTGCTCCCTGCTCCCTTGCCTCTTTTTTAAGGGTTAGCCACTGGATAAGTGCTTGGTAGTGGGTTAAAGCCCTTGGGAATTTTGTTGACTATCCCCTGGCGCTTGTCCTCCGGCGTGATTCCGATCGCCCGGCAGCCTTGCCCACCGTAGTGCGGTAGTGTGTTCACAACGGTGTCTGGAATCTTCGCAAATGAGGCTGGCAGTGGCGGCGAGATGCCGAGAAGTCGTTTCGGATCGAAGCCCGACAACAGGCTATCGGTGATTGGCGAATTGATGTCCCGTGGGCCGAGGTACTTCTGCTCAAATCCTGGCGGACCGAACTTGTTGAACTCTGGGGAGTTGCCAGCAGCGAGTGCCTGTGCCTCATCAGGCAGACTGGCGAGGGCGGGCAAACCAAAGATCGTGTTGATCGTCTCGATCACCGAGTTGTGGTCGCCCTCAGCGTGGGAGACGGCGTGCGTCCGCGCGTAGGGTGAGATTAGGATCAACGGCACACGGACACCACGGGAGAGCGGCAGCCCGTCAGGCCCATAGGACAAGATCCTCGGTGGCACATGGTCGTAAAAGCCATCGGACTCGTCGTAGGTAATGATGATAGCACTCTGCTGCCAAAGCTTTGGATTTGAGGCGATTGCGTTGATCACCCTGGCCGCCATCCCCTCACTGAGCTGGCGATCGCTGTAGCCCGGATGGTCGTCATCGCCCGACTTCGCTGCATTAATCGCGGCGATCTCATCCGGCGGCGTGTTGGGGTTAGTGATCGGCGGCTTCAAGCCCTGCTGGTTCGTGTAGCCGCCACGGACGTAGAACACGCCGCCTTTGGGCAGGGTATCTTTGGCGATGTCGGTGAAGAAGTCACCAAGCCCACGGAGGTTTTTGCTCACCTCCGGCGTGTTGGCGATATAGCCGAAATACTGTGCGCCGTTGTGATGGGTGACATAGGCATTGTGGGAAGCGATGCCGTTGGTATCGGTCGGCTCAAGATTGTAGCCTTCTTGATACCAGTGCCAATTCACAGGCTCAGTTCGGAGTTTCTGGATATAGGGGATATCCTGCTGGATATCGGCTAGATCGAATGAATGATTTCTGTTGCCAGCTAAAACTGACCGAATATTGCGCCCCTGGAAGGTGAGCGGTAGACTGGCGAAGGTCAGGTTCGAGGAGATATTGCCATCGGCGTAGCTCTCTTTCGGACCAGCAGGTTGCTTGTTGTTCGTCGTTGTGTCGAACTGGGAGCCATAGAATGGCTGTGGGTCGTTGACTAGGGGTACACCCTGCGTCGTGCCAGTGTGGCTGCCCACGGTGTAAGATTTGCCGCTCGCACCGTGCTTCACCCACTGCGTTTCACCCGACTGGCCCGCGATCATCGCCACCGCATTCGGGGTTGAGGGTGTGTCTTCGGTTGCAAAGATGTTGTCGAAGACCGTGAAGCGACTAGCCCACTTCCAGAAGAACGGAATGGTGTCGCAGTCGATGTGCGACATCACAAGGTGGGCAAACTGCTTGCCCTCAGCAACGTTGGCTGCTCCACCCTTGGACGCAAAGCGTGTGTACTCGTCGTTGACGAACTGATCCATCTGTGGCTTGCCGTCCACAACATGGAGCTTGGTTGCAAGTCCGGTATGCGAGTGGTCAACACTGTCAACGGCGCTGGCGTTCTGTTCAGACCCGATCCGGAATGGCTGAACCGTGACAGTCTCGCCTTTAGCATCCGTATAGGTCTGGGTGAAGCCCGGCGTTTTCTTTGAGTCACGAGGCTTTTGTCCATCTGAGTAGAGTCCGTTAACACCGGGCAACGTGCCATACTCGTTGTCGAAGGAGTGGTTCTCGTTAAAGATTACGAAGACATACTTGATCCGCTCGTGAACTAGTTTCGCGAGCAACTTCGGCGGCAGCTGGGGTTCCTTGTGCGGATCATTTAAGTATCGCGTCACGTCTGGCGTTGCATCTGGCTGAGTTGTGACGGTTGAGTTTGCTGCCAATCCTTCGTGTGCAGAGGAATCCTCTGCGATCGCCGAGCCGAGAAACATCGACGGTAGTAGCAAGAATGTTAGAGCAAAATAGAACTTTGTAAATCGTTTCAAAGCACATCTCCTTAGTAATTTTTATGCAGGTAATATCACTATGCAAAATTCACAATTCGTAATTCATATACAGCAAGCGTTTGATTGATTTAAAATAATTATTTTGGTTACGCCGTGCTTTATTGGTTCCGAAATTGACAAAAACTTAATACCGTTGAGCAGAAGCAAAATTATGCTGCTATTTAAGCTTTTTGCTTTCTTTTCAGCCACAAACCGATAGTAGCAACAACTGCTATTCCAGCAAAAGGTTGAGGTTCAGGAACAGGCTCACTTTTAGCGAAAGTAACGGCAGTAATGCCCGAACTTTGGACACTTCCAAGGTCGCTGTTGTCCAAAAATTTTCCATCATTGGTACTACTCGTACCTGTGAAATTGCTGTCAAAATATAGTTCCAAACTCTGCAAGTTATTGTTTTGCTCTGCCAATAAGCCGCCGTCTGCAAAAGCAAGTATGTTCTCTTGAATGTAAGCTGTATTGCCAGCCAAACTGTTGGATAATGTTCGCAAAACAGTATTGTCATTAACTAAGTTGATAGTCCAACTTGTCAAATCTACAAAAGAACTAGAAGCGGGTAATTGATCCACATCCACTGTGTAAGTTCCATTAAAAGAACCTTTTGCTAAATTCACAGGTAGCCCTACTGAACCATCAAGAGCCGTAGAAGCAAAATTTCCGGAAATATTAAATGTTTTCAAATTGACAGCCTGAGCAGGATCTGTGCCAATAAGTGCAAGCATAGCGAAACCAAGGGCGGCGGTAGCAGTTACTTGCGATAACTTTCTTAAAGGTGTTGCACTCAGCATAAGTTTAATCTTAATATTTTTGTCCATAGTTTAGATAAGTGCGGTTTTTGCACACCAAGAATAATGCCAAAGTGAAGACACTGCTATGGGTAGGCTTGAAGGTATAAAGAAAAATCCAAAAGTCAAAAATGACTGCACCCATAATTTGATACAATCTCCATCGCCGCAAATTATTCTTGATTTTCCCCACAAGGGACAAAATATTAAAGCAGTTGTCCATTAGCTCTCTGGGTTCGGCAGTTACTCACTTGGGAAAACCTCAAGATTGCACTACCTCAGCAGCTGCTAAAAATCCCCACTCCTGTATTTTGTTACCTGAAAATTAATAACAAGTTAAGGAAAAGCAAAGTTTATTAAATAGTCATGGCAGTATTACTCCGATTTCTCACAAGTGAGAAAAAAGCATTCATCCAATCTGGATAGCAGATCAATACCTTCGCCAATTTTTTAGAACGCCTGCACAATGCGGGTTTCGGGATATAGGTTTAAAGCCCAATTCAAAAGCCTGAAACCATTACAATCCAAGGGATTGAGCTTTTTTGTCTCGCCCTAACCCTCTAATTTTAGCGAAGGTATTGCAGATACAGCAGTTTTCTTTTGCATGAAGGTTATCGCACTGGTTCAAAGTCATAACCAGTGCGCGAACGAGAACCAGGAACGATTTTCACAAGTTGGACTGGCGCATTGCGATCGCCTGATGCTAAAAACCGAATTGTACCAGAAGCACCAGTAGCAGAAAAGTCAGAGGAGGCTAGTGCTTGTTGAACTCCCGATCGTGTGGGATTGCGTTTTAATGCCGCAATCAGAGCGACAGTGGCATCATAGCTGAGAGCGCTTCGCCAACTCACATCACCGCCCCATAACTGCCGAGATTTTTGGGGAAAATCTGACTTAGGATTGCTATCAATATGCCAGGGAACTGCCAATACCATCCCCGTAGCTTGTTCTCTGCCAATTTCTAAAGTTTTGACGGTGTAAACATCATCTCCTCCCAGCAGAATTAACCGTTTCTGGTTAATCTGAACTACTTGCAGCGCTTTATCTAAAGTTTCAGTGTTAGCAGCTAACATCAACACTTCTGCACCTTGTTTAGTTGCTTGTTCTACACTTTTAGCCGCACTAAAATCCACCTGCGACAAATCAAATTCGCTGGATACTTGTCCACCTTCTAGGGAAACAGATGAAACAAACTCAGACTTTAAAGACTGGCTATAGTTACTCTGAGAATTAAAGAAAACTGCGGCATTTTTTTTCTGCAAGGTTTTCGCCATATAGTTGGCTAAACTTCTAGCAGCCATAAAATCACTGGGAACTGTGCGAAAAACGTAGCGGCTAAAGTTAGAAATTTTTACAGATGTGCTGGTAGGAGATATGGCTACAAGTTGTCCAGAAGTATAAATAGTACCTGCGGCTAAGGTGGAATCGCTAGTAGTGGAACCAACTACACCTAATACTTCTGAATTGCTGACTAGGCTGGAAGCGATTTGCTTGGCTATTTCTGGATTGTCGTCGTCATTAGCTATCCCTACCTTCAACGGCACTCCCTTGACTCCTCCAGAGCGATTAACTTGATTTTGGGCTTGGGCGATACCACGTAAAATTTCTAAAGAAGCATTGGGGTCAGTGCCTATTGGTACAGAAGCCACAATGGTGTAGCTTTTGGAAGACCCGATGCGGGCATTGTTAAGAAAGATCAGCGCTTCTGGATCGTTACGGTTGAGTTTTAGGGCATCTGTGAAATTAGCGATCGCCTGATCATAACTTTTAGCAGCGATCGCCTGTACTCCTTCTTTTTTTGCAGAAGAAATGTCACCTGGAGTCAAAGTTTTTTCCCCAAAACTAATCCGGCCTTGTAGGGATAGATTGCGGCCTGTTTCCTGATTTGGAATGATGGTATTACCAATTTTGACCCCAGAGCCATTAGTAAACCACCACACACCACCGCCAACTATTCCAACTGTCAGCAGCAGGGACAAGGCTAAAACTGTGGTTTCATTCTTTTGTGACATGAACAAATTTGAATAAAATAAAAATGTTTATTTTGCTAAATCTAACTATTTTGATCATTTAAGTCTGACAAATCCAGCTTTTTCGATCAGTTCTTGACCTTGAGGTGTCAGCAGCCAATTTGCATAAGCTTCGCCAGCTTGCTGATCTGTTTGACCATTTTGTTTAACGATGACAAATAAATTGCGGGTAATTGCATAGTCTCCACTACGAAATGCTTGACTATTCAACTGATTACGTTTATTGGGACATTCAGATGGAGGTATAAACGGTTCTTGGTACGGAGGCACAAATTGACTGCTTGTGCGCCCTAGTGGCAGGGACTTAATCGTACACTGCGGTACAACCTCTGGGGCAGAAGCATAGTAAATTCCGCCAGGACTCGCAGCTACTTTTCGTACCGCTTCAGTGGTTGTGCCAATATAACTAACGTTTGCACCAAAATTCTCTTTATTTAGAACATTTTCGACAAAAAACTCGGCTGTACCTCCAGCTTCTTTGCTGCGAGAGTAGACTGTAATTGGTAAATTTGGACCACCTACTTCTTGCCAGTTGGTAATCTTGCCTGTGTAGATATTTTTGAGTTGGGCGACAGTTAAACCAGGGATATTGAGACTCTGGTTAACTGCGATCGCAATACCATCAATCGCCACCGGAATTTCTTTCAAACTAAATCCTTTTTGTTTAGCTTCTGTATTTTCTTCGGCTTTAACTGAGCGAGAAGATTGAGAAAAAGCTAGTTGATTATCTATCAACATCCGAATCCCAGTTCCAGATCCTGGCTCACCTGATGGAGGTTGAGTGTAACGTAAAATAAACTGAGAGCAGAGGTTTTTCAGTACGGAGTCTGCCTCTTTACGGATGGGTGCCCAGGTTGTGCTACCACCATAGTTGAATGTCCCCTCTGGGAGGTTGGGCACGTCACATTTACTGGGCGACTGCTTTATGGAATTAGCTGTGTTGCCAGTCTCCGAAGGTTTAGTAACAGTTCCACTTAATTGCGCCCACCGTTCCATAAAAAACCATAGACCACCAAAGATTAAACCAATGGTGATGACGACGGCTAAGAAAAGGCTAAGTGTTTCGTTTTTATGAGACATAGTGGCTGTTAGCAGCAAAAGTTTTTTAAAGTAAGCGAGATAATAATTTATAGATAAGTCGAAATATGGCTGCCACTGAAATAGCTACTAAGCCTGCTGCAACTGCTAAAATAATTACTGTCTGAATGCCACGACCCCCTTGTAAAAAGGGGAGAAAAAAAATAATCGCAAAAGTAATTGTCGGAATAATTAATAAATCGAACTTTTCAATCCACCGCCTGGTTTGGACAAATATTAGTATCCCCAAAATCACAGATGCAACAATGAAAGTAGGTATTGGTGATTTTATTAGACTGAAGAGAGCGATCGCAATCAATGCACCCTCAAACCCACTAAATGCCGCCCCACCTAATAATTCCAGTGTAGAAAACGCTGGTTGAGTTGGTGGACGGCGGGGGACGACGGGACTAGAACCTTTGGGTGGTTGTGGCGGAAGTGTTACAGAAGGCGAATTGAGTTGTGTAGGGGCTTGAGCCGCCTGTGAATTAAGTGCATCTAGAACCTCCTGGGCTGACTGGAAGCGCTGATTGGGGGCAGGAAGTAGCATTTTGTCTAAAATGTCAGCAAGGCGAGGGTTAACAGTCACTTGCGTTCGCCATTTCCACTGGTTACTATAGGCATCAAATAGTTGAATTGCTTCCTGATTTGTTAACAAAGTAATAAGAGTTACAGCCAACGCGTATAAGTCTGTAGATGGGAATACTTGACCCCCAGCCATCTGTTCCGGCGGTGCAAATCCCATAGAATAAATTCCCGTGGAAGATGCCGCAGAACCAAGTGCAGCGTTTGTTACTTGCTTGACTGCGCCAAAGTCTAGTAAGAAAAGTTTACCATCACGACGACGCATGATATTAGAAGGTTTGATGTCTCTGTGGATAATGCCTCTGTGATGGACAAACTCTAGTACCTTCAGGATTTCTTGCAGCACCTGCAAAACTTGCTGTTCAGAGAATTTGCCATTTTGAACTAATTCTTCCTCTAAGTTTTGCCCATCAATGTATTCTTGTGCTAAGTAAAAAAATTGGTCTTGCTGTCCTGGTTGCAAGCTATTAACTATCACTGGAAAGAAGGCAAACAAGTCAGGAATTTGCTCGTGATCATTACCAAGTTGTGCTAAAACTTCTGCCTCTCTCTCAAACATTAACTGCGCTTGTTGCAATTGAGTTGTGCTTAAATTTCCTGCTGGTTGAAACTGCTTAACCACGCATTGACGCATTCCAGGTATTCGGCGATCGCGTGCCAAAAATGCTGCTCCAAACCCACCCCTTCCCAGCAGCTTTGTTGTCACGTATCGACCATCTAGCATCAGTGGCATACCGCAGGTAGTACAGTACTTCTGCTGCATTGTTCTCAGCGTCGTAATATCATCTAAATCGGCAAAATAGTTTTGTGGGCGTGGACAACGTGGACGAGTGCAGTAAACTTCCATTTTCGTGATTAGTCACTAGTCAAAATAATTCCTAATTGATAATGACGCTCGTTCGCCTTTGGCGTCTCCCAAGAAGAGACAATTCGCTAACGTAATTCGTAATTAGTTCAGGTTACAGACCAACTAAATTTATTCATTAAGAACAGGACAGTTTTTCTTGGTGTCAAACCCCCGGCTTGCCTACGACACCCTGCACAAACACCGATAGGTTAATAATTACGAATTACGAATTACCGAAGAAGAATAAAGGTGCCAGTCGCCAGAATTCAGAATTGAATTCTGAACGAAAAAGTGGATGAATCGTGGTAAGCGAGCAAGCGACTTCAGTCGTCCAGGAGAAGAAAAGAATTAAAGAGCTTGAAACCCCTGACTTGACTGCTGGGGTATTCTGACCGGAGAAGACAGGAAACGTCTCCGGCTTTGCTCCTGAATTCTGACTCCTTTTCATGAATTATTTGTTACCTGATTTTAGCCTTCGCTGGATGAGATGGGCGTTGCTCCATCCAAGGTAGTTACCACTATGTTTTTTTGTGCCAATATTAACACATCTTGATTCCATCCAGGGTTAGCAAACTGGGGTAAAATTTCCCGACTAAAAGCTTCTGCGGCCTTGGATCTATAACGATTAGGATTAAAAATCAGCCATAGTGTCCGTTTGACGACGACGCCTTCAATGTTGGCACAGTGGAGAACGCCCATTTGTAACTCTTTAGCGATCGCACTAGTTGAGACAAAGGCAGCCCCCAAACCAGATTGCACAGCATTTTTAATTGCTTCAATGGAATTCAATTCCATTTCAACCTTAAAACGCCTGGTATCAATCTCACAGCGTGATAGCACTTGGTCAATTACTTTGCGGATAGTCGATTGGGAATCTAGGGCAATGAATTGTAATTTATATAGGTCTTCTTTGTGGATTTTTTCAAGTTTGGCAAAGGGATGAAAGACAGGTAGAATCAGCGCTAGTTCGTCTTCAGCGTAAGGAATAACTTCTAAGGATTCTGATAGTTCACCGGGAATTTCACCACCGATAATCGCCAGATCAACTTGTCCGTTAGCGACACTCCAAGCAGTTCGCCTGGTGGAGTGGACGTGTAATTGCACTGCCACATCTGGATATTTTTGTCGGAACATCCCGATCATTCTGGGCAAAAGATAAGTGCCGGTAGTTTGAGAAGCACCGACAATCAAAGTACCGCCTTGGAGATTTTGTAAATCCTCGATCGCGCGGCAGGTTTCCTGACACAGACTGAGGATTTTTTCACCGTAGCTGAGGAGTAGATGCCCTGCTTCGGTTAATTGGGCGCGTCGTCCTCCACGGTCGAATAAGGGGACATCTAGCTGCCGTTCGAGATTTTGCACTTGCAAGCTCACGGCAGGTTGGGAGACGTAAAGACTATCAGCGGCCCGCTTGAAGCTTCCTTCTTGAGCGATCGCTTTCAAAATACGTAACTGATCTAAAGTGAAAGGAAGGTCAGACATAAGGCTCAAACCACAAATTTTAAAAGGAGCGGATGCACGCAACAAATCAGGTTTGGCAGCAATCAGCCCGTCATGATTTGTTGCATATTAAACTTGAAGGCTTGACTCGAAAAAGACATTAGCACAACATTTCGACTAAAGTCTCCTTTTGAATACTTTGTGGTATTGGTTGTACTGAGTTCCATTTTCTTTAAATTATTTCACTTGTGTATATGCTGCTGATTTCTTGGTTGACACCTAGTCATTTTGTCATACTGGGGTTACAAATAGCTTTTGCGATCGCTCACAGTGGAGGCGCTGCTTTGCGTCCTTGGGCAGAAAAATATATTGGACCAAGGCTTTATCGCATTCTCTTTGCATTAGTTAGCCTCCCGTTGGCTGTGATATTAATTATTTACTTTTTTGGGCACCGCTATGATGGTTTGCAACTTTGGCAGGTACAAGGGGTGCTAGGAGTGCGAGAATTTGTTTGGCTGCTGTCAGCGATCTCGTTTTTGTTTTTATATCCTGCTACCTTCAATCTACTAGAAATTGCTGCTATTCAAAAGCCCCAAGTTCATCTTTACGAAACAGGAATTATTCGGATTACCCGTCATCCCCAGATGGTGGGACAAATAATTTGGTGTGTTGCCCATACTCTGTGGCTGGGTACTACCTTTACACTTGTGACTTCCATTGGATTGGTGTTGCATCACTTGTTTGGGGTTTGGCACGGCGATCGCCGCCTCTTGCATCGCTATGGGGAAGCCTTTGAAATTGCCAAACAACGAACTTCAATTATTCCCTTCAAAGCAATTATCGACGGACGTCAATCTATCAAATGGCAGGAATTTCTCCGCCCTGCCTATTTGGGAGTTGCGATTTTTATCGCTTTGCTTTGGTGGTCGCACCCTCTGTTACTGGAAGCAACTAGTAGTATAGGATGGTAATTTTAGGTGATCCCTAGTGTCAGCAGAAAATCCTAAATAAATGAGAATTTCAGCTTATCAATTGCCCCCAAATCAATGTAGGATAAGTTAAAACATCTATTAGTGGAGGTCTGTTGAGTCAGCTTAAGATTTTACATTGGTAGTTGTTGGTCAGTTGCTTTTCCTTGGGAGTAAGTGGCAGATTCAGTCAAATTCCCAGCTAGAGACGGCAATCAGGAGTTTAACTTCCAAAAAAGCCACCGTGAAAGTCGCGCTGGCTTTTTTATCAGAGACACATCAACGCGCTCAATTTTTGCCTAATTAATTATTCTGTGTCCTGAGATTTGGTTCCTGAAAGCGCCCCCACTTGACTCTTAAAGAAAAAGAAACGAGTTCCTCATTCAATCCCCTAACTTTAGTTATGGATTTCTACTCAGCACGGGCTAAACCCTAGCTATCGGCTAACAGGACTCGGAACTCAGCACTACTGAATTCAGTGGCGATAGGTAATTTAATATAAAAACCTTATAATCCAAGAGGTGTCATGGTGTTGTCGGTTAGTGAACGGACATTTACTCAAGAAGTTTTAGAATCTCCTATTCCTGTTTTAGTTAACTTTGAAGCACCTTGGTGTGGCTTGTGTCGAATTATCCACCCACTGTTGTTGGAATTCCAAGCCGAATGCGGGGAGGAAATTAAATTAGTTGGGGTTAACGCCGATCAAAATTTTAAATTGTCTACTACTTATAGGCTGAAATCACTACCCACTTTACTATTGATTGAAAATGGCACTATTCGCCATCGCTTGGAAAGCTTTCGCGGCAGAGAAGATTTACGTCTAGCTTTAGAAGAGATTAAAGCCAGCTACAGCAGTTGCCCCAAAATCTACAAAAGTTCAAAAATAGTGGACTTAGAGTATCGGTCAGCCTGATGGGTATTGGCATTGGGCTTCGGATCAAGGGCAAATGACCAATGACAAATGACCAATGACAAATGACCAAATCTAAAACCATGCTTAACACCCCACCCAAAGGTCATTGGGTGGGTTATTTTATCCTAAAGGGTGTGTGTCACAATTATTAACAGTTCCGACACGCTAGTTAAGAATTCTAAAAGTAGGCGTCAGTGATGGAAGTAATCTATCAGTATGCCTGGCTGATTCCGGTATTACCTCTTTTTGGGGCAATGCTGGTCGGTCTAGGGTTAATCTCGTTGAATCAGGTGACAAACCGCCTCCGGCAGCTTAACGCTGTGGTGATTATCTCCCTAATGGGAGCAGCTATGGGGCTGTCGCTTGCCTTGCTATGGAGTCAAATTCAAGGACACGCGACTTATATCCGCACCTTGGAGTGGGCCGCAGCAGGTAATTTTCACCTGAACATGGGCTACACTATTGACCACCTGACAGCCCTAATGCTGGTGATTGTGACAACGGTCGCCTTCTTAGTCATGGTTTACACCGATGGCTACATGGCTCACGATCCCGGTTACGTACGGTTTTATGCTTATCTCAGTTTGTTTGGTTCTTCAATGTTAGGTCTGGTACTCAGCCCCAACATAGTACAGATTTATATATTCTGGGAACTGGTGGGGATGTGTTCTTACTTGCTGGTCGGCTTTTGGTACGATCGCAAGTCAGCAGCCGATGCCGCTCAAAAAGCATTTGTAACTAACCGCGTGGGTGACTTTGGTCTATTACTCGGCATTTTGGGTCTGTTCTGGGCAACAGGAAGCTTTGAATTTGATGTCATCGGCGATCGCCTGTCCCAACTAGTACAATCAGGTTCTATCAGCAATTTTCTCGCTGTCCTGTTTGCGATTTTAGTTTTCTTAGGGCCAGTTGCTAAATCAGCCCAATTCCCCCTCCATGTCTGGCTACCAGATGCAATGGAAGGCCCCACCCCAATTTCTGCCTTAATCCATGCAGCAACAATGGTGGCAGCAGGTGTTTTCCTGATTGCCCGGATGTACCCAGTATTTGAACACGTTCCAGCAGCAATGAACGTGATTGCCTTTACTGGGGCGTTTACCGCGTTTTTGGGGGCTAGCATTGCCATTACCCAAAATGATATTAAGAAGGGCTTGGCTTACTCCACCATTTCCCAACTTGGTTACATGGTGATGGCAATGGGAATCGGTGCTTACAGTGCTGGACTATTCCACCTGATGACCCACGCCTATTTTAAGGCAATGCTGTTCTTGGGTTCAGGTTCAGTAATTCACGGCATGGAAGGTGTTGTCGGTCACGACCCCGCCTTAGCACAAGATATGCGCTTGATGGGAAGTCTACGCAAGTATATGCCCGTCACAGCAACTACCTTCTTGATTGGTTGCTTGGCAATTTCTGGTATTCCGCCCTTTGCTGGCTTCTGGTCAAAAGATGAAATTCTGGGCAAGGCTTTTGAGGCTAACCCATTTCTCTGGTTGATTGGCTGGCTAACTGCTGGGATTACCGCTTTCTATATGTTTAGAATGTATTTCTCGACATTTGAAGGCGAATTCCGGGGTAATGACGAGAAAATCAAGCAAAAACTCAAGAAGGCGGCGGCGACAATCGTCCTGGAATTAGAGTCAGAAGAACCAGTCCCGAATTTTGGGCCTGGGGCAATGAAAAAAGGAGAATTGGCCGCAACTGGTGAACACCATGATTCCCATGACTCCCATGGGCATCATAGCGATTCTCCTCATGAGTCGCCGTGGACAATGACTCTGCCCTTGGCACTGTTGGCAGTGCCTTCGATTTTGATTGGTTTGCTAGGAACTCCCTACGCCAATTATTTTGAAGAGTTTATCTTTCCTCCTAGCGAAACCCTCTCCGAAGTTATAGAAAAGGCTGCCGAGTTCAATCCGACTGAATTCTACATTATGGCGGGTGCCTCAGTCGGAATTTCTTTGATTGCGATTACCTTGGCTTCGCTGATGTATTTGCGCCATAAGATTGACCCGGCTGCGATCGCTGCTAAAATCAAACCACTTTACGAGTTATCCCTCAATAAGTGGTACTTTGATGACATTTACCATCGGGTTTTTGTCCTCGGCTTGCGTCGCCTAGCTAGACAAGTTATGGAAGTTGACTTCCGCGTTGTTGATGGTGCTGTTAACCTCACAGGCTTTTTCACCCTTGTCAGCGGTGAAGGTCTGAAGTACCTAGAAAACGGTCGCGCTCAATTCTATGCCTTGATTGTGTTTGGGGCTGTATTGGGTTTAGTGATTGTCTTTGGTGTGACCTGATTTTAATTGGGGTGGACGGCTGTCCGCCCCTACATTATTTCTTTATGGTAGTTAGTTACCTTGTGACTACAAATTTAATAGATGAACTTAAAAATATAGAAATCCGACTTGAATTTTAAAAATATACTGGGACTGAAAGCCTTATCCAGTCACGCTTTTATTTTAAATTTTTTTTAATAATCAAACCGGATTCCTATAGATGCCAAAAAAACTAGATAGTTAAAAGCATACTACCAAAATCAAGGAGATTATCTGGCTAGTTTAATAGACATACTGGGCATAAATCAGGATTCAAAATGGTTTCAGATAATGAGGCAAAGCTACCAACTCAAGTAAATGCATCACCTACCAAAAACTTTTTTGTAGAGATGCTTACTCGCGATATTGATCTAGAAGATTCAATTCTTGATCTTCTAGATAATTGTGTTGATGGAATACAACGCATTATTAAAGATAGCCCAAGTTCAGATAAGCCATATCAAAATTTTTGGGCAAAAATAACATTTTCAAGTGAAGGATTTAAAATTGAGGATAACTGTGGAGGTATCCCCCCAGAAGCTCAACACTATGCTTTTAGAATGGGAAGACCGACAGATATCATCAATGGTAACACTTACACTATTGGTACTTATGGTATTGGTATGAAAAGAGCTATCTTCAAGATGGGATGCTCAAGTGAAATAATATCTAAAACCGAAAATGATTCCTTCAAAGTTACAATTAATCCCGAATGGCTAACCTCTGATAGTTGGGAATTACCTATTGAAAGAATACAATCTTCTCTATCTGAAAATGGTACAGCAATTGAAGTAACACATCTACGTGATGGAATTATCACACAATTTGCGTCGCCACAATCACCTCTCTTTAACTCCCTTGTAGGAAAAATCTCCCATCATTACAGCTATATTATTAACAAAGGATTTACTATCTATGTGAATGGAGCAAAAATCCCTCTAATATCTCTAAATCTTCTCTGGGATGGTGTTGAGAAAATAAGCAATCAAAATGCTGCCATTGCTCCATATCTTTATGAAGCTCAGAAAGATGAAGTTCAAATCAAGCTAGCCGTCGGTTTTTACAGATCAATAGCTAGCGAAGATGAAGTAAATGATGAGACAGAGGGTATCAGACGAAGTAGTGATACAGCAGGTTGGACTATTATTTGTAACGACCGCGTAGTATTATATTGTGACAAAACACGTTTAACTGGCTGGGGTGAAGCAACAGTTCCTAGTTATCACCCTCAATTTATTGCTATTTCAGGTGTCATACATTTTCGTAGCAAAGATGCAAGAAGTCTTCCTATTACAACTACAAAGAGAGGGATAGATGCATCTTCTGATATCTATTTATATGTGAAGAATTTTATGCGGGAAGGGCTGAAAATTTTTACTTCCTATACCAATAAGTGGAAGAGAAATATTCCTGAAGAAAAAGAAATAGTAAGTAAAGCTAAGATTGCCGATCCAAATGTAATATTCGAGGCAATACCTGAAGAAGTTTGGAAACCAGTAAAGAAAAGAACAAGCGATAATAGATCCTTTTCTACTGAAAGAAAGTTTACTCCTATCCTACCCGTGCCAGAGGCTCAAAATTCTGGAAATAAAAGAAATAACATAAGCTTTTCAAGACCTTCAAAAGAAATTGAGATAGTTGCTGAATATTTATTTGAAGACTTGGAGCGTGATCCCTCAGAGGTTGGTAATGAGTGCTTTGAAAGATTTTTAAAAGAAGCTAAACAATGACTGGTACATCTATTCCTTATCACCTACGACAAAATAAAGCAATTGACAGATATGCATTTATGGAACTTATCTCAAAAATTGACAAGTTCTGTGACATTTCTGAGTACAGTTATATAGGTTTTGGTGGTCATTCACTGGAAGATTTTAAGTATATCCACTCTTATTTTAGAATTTCTAAGATGATTTCAATAGAGGAGGATGAAGAGGTCTATAAGCGGCAGAAATTTAACCAGCCGCATAATTGTATTGACTGTTTTTTGAAAAATAGCAGTGATTTTATAACTAATTTTCAAAGAAATGATGGAACTATTATTTGGTTAGATTATACAAAACCCTCCGATTTAAGGAATCAAATCGAAGAATTTCAAGCTATTATTAATAAACTTCTTCCATTTGATGTTATAAAAATTACATTAAATTCTCATGCTGCCTCCTATCTACCAGCACAGCCAGGAGCTAAATCAGATGAAATACAGAAACTAAGGCTAGAAGAGTTAAGGAAAAGATTAGGAGATATTTTCCCCTCTGCTGAAGTGACTACAGATATGATGACACAAAAGAGGTTTCCAGAAGCATTATGTCTAGTTCTAAAATTTGCTGCTAATCTAGCAACCCAGGGAAGACGTGATGTTTCTTTTCAACCAATAACTTCCTTCTCATATTCTGATGGACAAGAAATGTTAACTGTTACAGGCATTATTTTAGACAAGGAACAAGAAATTAGTTTTTTTAATAAAACTAATATAAAACAATGGGAACTTAGCAACACCAATTGGAGGAAACCACAAAGGATAAATGTACCTAACCTAACGGTTAAGGAACGTTTGTACATTGACGCTCTTTTGCCTAATTCAGAAGCGGAAGTCATTCAAGAAAAATTAGGATTTTTATTTGATAAAAACGAGAAATTATCACTTGAAATGTTGAAAACATATGTTATTTTTTATCGTCAATCTCCATTCTTCTCAAGAATCCTTATTTGATAACCAATTTGCTTATTCAGTACCTGTTATGCTGAACTTTTAATTAAGCATCAAACGCTAAGAATATTTTAAGGAAGGTGCAAAACGAACTTCTGCCATAAATCTAGGCTTCAATATCGTCCCAAAGCTCTGAAACTGGAAAAGTTTGTCCTACTGCTGCTTGTCGCACGGTCTTTTGCAGATCGGCTAATATTTGTGCTTTTGGCTCTTGTTCATCAATCCAAGCTAAACCACTGACGTTATCAGAATTTATGGAACTTATAAGCTGTTGCCAAAGTTCTATAGGGACGAGTACATCTGTTGTTTCTCCATCTGCGTTGGTGACATAACGAATCTGACTTTCAATTTGTGCGATTATCATAGGGGTTATTTCTCCTGTGATGTTTTTTTTGCACAAAATCGCTTTTTTCAACAACTACCAAACAGCATTGTGTATTTTTAGCGATCCGACAGGCTACGCGATCGCACCACTAAACTATAATTTTAGCGGCTTTTTTAGGGTAAATTTTTGACTTGACCGCGAGTATCCCAACCCACATTCCGCGCCCCCAACTGTCAAAAAAGATTCCCAAGAGAAGAAATGGAAGATTGCCAATTTAATTAAATCAACCTAACGAGGAAGACGAAATCCCCAAAAAGCTGTTACTTAATAACTAGTGACTTTTTGCCAAACATGATTTTGATAGCAGACGAATTGTGATGAATACAGCTAATTTTCCGTGGCTGACGACGATTATTCTGTTTCCGATAGCGGCGTCGCTACTTCTTCCCATCATCCCGGATAAAGAAGGCAAAACAGTGCGCTGGTATTCCCTGATCGTAGGGCTGATAGATTTTGCACTAATTGTTTATGCTTTTTCTACTGGGTATGATTTCTCCAATCCAGATTTGCAGTTGGTGGAGAGTTACCCCTGGGTACCCCAACTTGATTTGAATTGGTCAGTAGGGGCAGATGGCTTATCCATGCCCCTAATTATTTTGACTGGATTCATTACTACGCTGGCGATTTTAGCAGCTTGGCCTGTTACCTTCAAGCCGAAGCTATTTTATTTCTTGATTTTGGCGATGTATGGCGGTCAGATTGCCGTGTTCGCCGTCCAGGATATGCTGTTATTTTTCCTGGTCTGGGAACTGGAACTGGTGCCGATATACTTTCTGCTGTCGATTTGGGGAGGCAAAAGGCGGCAATATGCAGCGACCAAATTTATTTTATACACTGCTGGCGGGTCGCTGTTTATTTTGCTATCTGCCCTGACAATGGGATTTTACGGCGATACGGTGACGTTCGACATGCGATCGCTCGCCCTTAAAGATTTCGCCCTCAATTTCCAACTTGCACTTTATGCTGGCTTCCTAATTGCCTACGCCGTCAAGTTGCCGATTATTCCTTTGCACACTTGGCTACCTGATGCCCACGGTGAAGCTACAGCCCCCGTGCATATGTTGCTAGCAGGGATTTTGCTGAAAATGGGCGGTTACGCCTTAATTCGGATGAATGCCCAAATGCTCCCCGATGCTCACGCTTTTTTTGCACCAGTATTAGTGGTTTTGGGGGTAGTTAATATCATCTACGCTGCCCTGACATCCTTTGCCCAGCGCAACCTGAAGCGAAAAATTGCCTACTCCTCAATTTCCCACATGGGCTTTGTGATGATTGGTATTGCCTCCTTCACCGATTTGGGATTAAGTGGGGCAGTGTTACAAATGGTTTCCCACGGGTTAATTGGAGCGAGTTTGTTCTTCCTTGTCGGCGCAACTTATGACCGGACACACACCTTAATGTTGGATGAAATGGGTGGTGTCGCTAAGAGAATGCCGAAGATTTTCGCCATGTTCACCACCTGTTCAATGGCTTCTTTGGCATTGCCAGGGATGAGCGGTTTCGTGGCAGAATTAATGGTATTTGTGGGCTTTGCTACTAGCGATGCTTATAGCTCTACCTTCAAAGTCATTGTGGTGTTCTTGATGGCAGTGGGAGTGATTTTAACTCCGATTTATCTGCTGTCGATGTTGCGGGAAATTTTCTACGGAGAAGAAAACAAGGAATTAGTTTCTCACCAAGCTTTGATAGATGCTGAACCCCGTGAAGTATTTATCATTGCCTGTTTGTTAGTGCCAATTATTGGTATTGGTTTCTATCCAAAATTGCTGACTCAGATGTATGACGCTACAACTGTACAATTGACGGCAAGATTGCGTGATTCTGTGCCGACATTAGCACAGCAAAAAGACGAAACACTAAAGGTTTCTTTGAGTGCGCCCCAAATCGCTAATTAAGTTGCGATCGCTAGTTTAGTTTAAATATTTTTTAGTTTGAGGGCGGGTTGTGTACCTGCCCTTTTTGTTACTCACTCGTAACTTTTGATTCGTTAAAGTAAAAACAACTCATCGAACTGAGTCCAAAAAATCCTGTATGTGGTAAGTGAGTAGATGTATTTTTTACAATTTTCATAAAAATATATTTTAAGCTAATTGATTTGTTTGCAACCAGTTAAGTAAATCTTCCATAGCAGTAAAATCTAACAAAGCTTCACCAAGAGTTTCTAATTGATTTAAAGAAAGAGATTGGATGTGCTCTTGCAATTGTGGTGATAATTCTCCCAATCGTTTTTGTAATAACCTTAAAATAAGCTGTTGTTCACCTTCTAGTTTACCTTCTAGTTTACCTTCTTGTTTTCCACGCTCGTAGCCGATGCGCTCACCTGTAGTTACATATCTCATAGTCCGCTCCTGCTCAAATTGTTTAAACTCTTCCCAAAACTGATTTTCTAATGCCTTTGGTAATATCATAACCCAATCGATAAATCGATACAGATTACGAATATCTTGCTCTTCTAAGCCCAAATCATATAGCCTGCGAATTAAGCTAAATTTCCATATTTTGCGTTGTTCGGGTGATGAGCGCGTCTGCTGCGTTTTCAAATGCGCCATGACGACAGTTGCAAATGGATTATTGCTATTTTCTAACTCGTGAAATCGACTTTCGTAATCCAAAAGTTTAATACTGCCAAACTCAAAATTTAAGCGAGTATTGGGATAATTGTAACTGTAATTGCTTGGTCGCCATTCGCGGTTTTGATCGCAGAGAATTGCAAGGCTCGTTGCTGGTTGATCAAAACGGTCAAATATGCGAAAATTGTACGTAAACATCCGCTTGCTAAAGTTATCTTCTTTTTGTGCCTGAATTTCAACATGGACTAATAACCAAAGTTCTTCCCCTTGGGTTTGCCAAACTTTGACTAATTGATCAGCATATCGCTTACCCTGTTCGGCTTCACGAGCTATTTGTTGAAATTCTTTATCTAGAAATTCGTAGGGACGTTCCCAATCAATTAATGCAGAAGTTTCTGGAAAAAAGAAATGCATTGCTTGGGGAAAATAAGCTTCTAGAATTTCTTTCCAAGGGCTATCAAAATCAGCGCGTAGGCGTAGCCCGTCGTAGACATCGCTAATATTGGTCATATTTATCCAAGAGGCTGATTTTCGTCAAATTGATGTGGATACTGGAATCCACAATCATTTTACCTTGGTATACCTATTTAATTATCGATACATTTCCTACAATCAAGGTACAATCATATTTGGCAAAACCGCTCATGTTAAACTACAATCCGTTGCATTGTTTGCCATCTTCCGAAGAACTACCCGACTCAGATGATACTGCTGTGGATAATGAACTACAAAATTTAATTCCCGGCTTGCTGAAAACGATACTGGCTTTGGTTTGGTGTGATCGCTGGGATTGGTTCTTTGGTGTTGACATGGGTATTTATTATCACCCAGACAAATCAGCAATTGTCCCTGATGGGTTTCTCAGCTTAGGAGTTAAACGCTTTATTGATGAGGACTTGCGCCTGAGTTATGTGCTCTGGGAAGAAAATAAACTGCCAATTTTAGCACTAGAAGTTATTTCTCAAATATATCGGGAAGAATACACCACCAAGAAAGAATTTTATGCCAAAGAATTAGGAATTTTGTACTACGTTGTATATAGTCCCCTTCGTCGTAAAAATCCACCTTTGGAGGTGTATCACCTAGTTGATGGGGAATATATTTTAATGTCAGGAAATCCCGTTTGGCTACCAGAGATTGGTTTAGGAATTGGGCGAGAACGGGGAATTTATCAAGGTATCGTGCGCGAATGGCTCTACTGGTATGACGAGGAAGGGCAAAGATTGCTGACACCAGAAGAACGCATCAGGGAAGCCGAAGAACGCACAACTTTTGAAGAACAGCGACGTGTGCAAGCAGAACAACAGGTGAAAATGTTAATTGAAAGATTGAATGCGCTAGGTGTTGAGCCAGAAACTTTGTCATAGATTCACCAACTTTTGCAATGGCAAGCGATCGCGCCTACAACTCAGTGATACAGAAATTCTGGACTTCATTGATTACCTGAAGCTACAACTAACCTAAAACTGCTCAACTTAGGTTAGGTGCTGTTATGTGAACTTGGGATAATTGCGATTACCCTTCTGCTACACTGAGATGCTAGGCTGGGATAATTGCGATCGCAGAATTAGAGTTAAATAAAAGTACCTGATATTAAAATACTTGCATGAACTCAAGGGTTGATTTGTTGACTCGCATTACTCAAACTCCTGGTCAGTGTGGTGGTCGTCCTTGTATTCGAGGTATGAGAATTCGTGTGAGTGACATTTTAGAAATGTTGGCTGAGAATGTCAGTGTTTCTGAGATTTTAGAGGATTTTCCCGATCTCGAACTCGAAGATATCCAAGCCTGTCTATTGTTTGCAGCACGGCGAACAGACTTTCCTCGATTGACAGCATGAAAATTTGGATTGATGCTCAGTTGCCTCCTAACGGAACTTAAACATTTTTGAGGGATAAACAAGCCTCAAACCCATGCTGGGTAAGGTAAATACACCAAATAGTCAAAAATGGCTGAAACTCAGATATGTCAAGAAACCAAACAAAACGATGTCAAAGTATTTCTGTATATAGATTTGAGGCTTTTTTGTGGGTGTTTTTTGTCTAAGTCCCACTAATTGGACATAATTAATCGTCCTGCCCTTCATCCTAACAGTTGTGATGCCTGTGGCAAGCTGTTAGAAAACGTCTACACACAAGTAGTTAAGGCGAATTCAGTGTCTCAATCTGCCATTCTTCGACTGATAGTTCTGCTGTTTCTATTGCCTTTCGACAGAATGCATCAATATCTTTTGCTGATAAGTTGACCTCAATGAAAGCTCCATTGTGAAGTTTTCGGGTATGACGAAAGTCTTTTTCATCCCATCCTACAAAGCGAGGGAACTCCTGCATAATGTCTTGGAATCGCTCAGGCTCCAAATCGGCAAGCAAATTCAAGGTAATTTCCAGGACATCTCGCCAGCTTTTTACAGAATGCTCTTGACCAAATAGATGGAGTCGTTTGGGAATAGTACCAGTCAGGATACTAGGTTGAGACGACTGTGCTAGCTCGTCACCAAAGTAGTTCCAAATCTGCAAAGCACGTTCGGCAAGATATGCTGCCCGTGCTTCAATATCCTCTCTTTGCCAACGCTCTCTATTGTAGAAATACTTATTCAATTCCAAATGACTATTTTGAAAGTGAATGCACTTAGACGGAAACTTATCGTTAGAAAGCTCTGAATTATAGGCTGTAAGTGTTAAATTTCCTAGACAATGACGAAGTAATTCATGAGTTACAGCACAATTTTCTCCTAAATGCTCTTTCCACCATTCATTCAGAGTTTGTGGCATGACGTGCTCAATAGAAAGCCCATCAAAAGATACCTGCTCTTTATGTTTGAAAGATTCCTCAATTGATTCAAGAATTAGCTTTGCTTTCTCAGAACGATTACCTCCGTATAGCTTCACATCCATTAATCTAGCTCTAAATTCTACGTCCTTGGGATAGTCGCGACTCTGGAGAGCCAACTTAAATCGCCCTACAAAATTATCGGAAGCCAGACTGGTATCTTTACTAACTTGTGAGTAAAGTAATGCAAATATTCTATTCAATCCTCTCGTTTGAATATTGCAAACAAAACGACGAAGGATAAAGTTCTCGATAATTTGCAGAACAGAAATAAATTCGTCCTCTGTGATTCTGGTTTGCATCCAATCATCGTAGCAGTTCAGAATAAATGGATAAACAGTTGCAACTTCCAAGCGATTGAGGCGATTGAAATACTTACGTACCTTATCCTTTTTTTCTCGCTCTGGATTCAAAAGCCTTACATAGTATTCGGCAAATACATGCAAATCCTTAAGGTACGTCAGTGCATCACTTTTGTTAATTCGCTCTTTTATTTCAAAATAAATTTCACTTTGCTTTACATCTACACCACTTTTTGTCAGGTAGTGACGAATAAATTCTGTCAGGTTTTCTCCCAAAAGTTCCTGCATAGGCTGCCAGTACTGGATATAGACAGATTCCTGACTATCTGTGTGAATTTTCATAAAGAAATAGTTACGAATCAGGTCTGCTTGGCTTAAAGGTCTCCCTTTAGCATTAAGACTTTCAAAAACTAGGTACGGATCATCATCAGTACTGAGTACAACACTTACAAGTGAAAAGTTACTACAGAGAACCTTTTTGATTTTTTGAAATTCTAACCCACTCTGTCGAATTTTATTTTCAAAGAAAGAATAACATTCTGAAATACCACTTCCATCACTCTGTAATTGAGAATTGATGATACGATAAAATACTTCACGATCTATCTGTGTGGGCTGTAATTTGTAGTAATCTAGGTCTTTATTGTATGGGTTAACTAGAATAGTATTGTGAATTTCTGCTGCTAGTTCCTCTACTGACTGCTTGGCTCTATCCCGCAAAGCGGAAAGAAGAATAAAAACTGTCGTTAAGCGCTGTTGCCCGTCAATCAAAAGATATTTGCTTACTCCTTCAGGCACGGATGTGGTTGGCATAGTGACAATGGAACCCATGAAGTGAGGACGGGGATTATCCATTGCACAGAGTTCTACAAGGTCATTCCACAATGCTTGCCATTCAGATTTTTTCCAACTGTAGGCTCGCTGAAACAGGGGTACAACGTACTGTTTTGCTCCTTCAATAATTTGTTGCAACTTAATTTCTGAGGCTTGCATTACTTATAGATCCTCTGTAGTCGTGAGTTATACTGTCAATCTAGAATTATTATTCCCAAAAATAGCAAGACATTAGAGGTGTTAAAAAATAACATACAAACCCTAGTAGATTCCACGCACCACTGAAAGCCAGCACCAAACGCACTGGTCTTTGAACAGATCGAAATATAAATAATTTCAATGATACGGGTGTAGAGTTTTGAACTGAGATAATAGCGATCGCTACTACCGTTGCATTACAATATATTGCAATATAAGACTATGCAAGACAGCCTGATTTGACAGAACGATGAGCAAAGAAAATATTACGTTTCGGATGGATAGCGATCGCAAAGCTACACTTGATGCGATCGCAGCCGGAATAAACCGCGATCGCAGCTACGTACTTACAGCATTTACGGCTGTTATGAGGTAGAGTAGCAGCAATTATAGCAATCCGAATTGAAACGTGAGAAAATACTGAGATTAAAAGTACGTATTTTAAAGCCTTTCAGCGATTTTCTCTCTCACGAATGATTTAGGATTGCTATAGTAGACCTCTTGCAAAAAGTCCCTAACACCCCACACCCAAGCCCTCCCCGCTCTTAGGGAGGGGAGCGTTTGCTTTACTCAAATGCGGGGTGGGGTTCTTAATTTTTGATTTATGCAAGAAGTCTAGTGTACCTCATAACAAGACGCAAGTGCTGTAGCTATCCGCTAACGGAACTGGGAACTGTTTTGCCCAATGCCCAACTAGCTGGATATAAGCCAGTTTGTCATTCTTAACACACTTTTTTAATATTTTTTATAACCCAAATATTACTACTTATTTCGGGTCAAAATAGGCAAAAATACTTAAGCAATCAGCTTTAAATAAGTATTTTTTAATAATAGCGATCGTAAAAATCTATGCAACCCTTAGCCTCAACTTCTAAGCCACAAAGCTAAAGCTGAGAGTGAATAATTGACAGAGCGCTGCGGATGGTCGTGCTGGAAACACTACTATTAGATGCGATGTGTACGACGGGCTACGCCTACGCACTGATGGCAGCACGGAGCAAGAGTATCTTAGCTTCTTGCTGCTTTGCAGGTAGTGGGGTACTTTAGTAAGTATGATATGGTACTGCTTATAGTTTCAGGATCTAGCTTGCAAACAGCCAGTATTTCTGAAGTTATGCATACCTCAGTCATGCCATTGAACGTGTCATAATTTCCAAAACTAGCCTCAGTGCTATCACTGTTGCACCAGCAGCAGTTCCATCTACTGCCAGTTGTAGATAACCAAGATCAAGTTATTGGTCTTGTCATCTGGTACTGCCAGACATGACAAACCAGGTTGGCTCATTGGAGTTTGTGTGAATAGTACATTTGAAAAAAGTGTATAGATATCTACTAACGTGAAACATTTGTCACAACTTTGTTGGGATTTCGGACAAAGTTTGTTGTCATTTTGTCATTAAATAATGAAACATAAATTGAGGTAAATTATGCCCAAAATTTTAATAATAGAAGATGAAGAGGCAGTTCGTGAAAACATTTTAGACTTACTAGAAGCTGAGGGTTTTGAAACTCTTGCTGCGGCTAATGGCAGAATCGGGCTACATTTGGCTATCTCCGAAGCTCCCGATTTAATTGTCTGTGATCTGATGATGCCAGAAATGGACGGTTATGGTGTGCTAACAGCGTTACGCGAAGATCGGTCAACGGCAATAATCCCCTTCATTTTTCTCACTGCAAAATCTGCCAAATCTGACTTCCGTCAAGGTATGGATATGGGTGCCGATGACTATATAACTAAGCCATTCACTCGGGCTGAGTTATTAAGTGCCATCATGAATAGGTTGGAAAAGTACGCTACTTTAAAAAGATATTTATCTCCTCAGACTAGAATTAACAACTTATCTCCGAAAATGCATCTATTAGAAATTAGCTTACATCGGGCTATCAAACAAGATAAATTTCAAGAATTTGAAATTTATTATCAACCAATAGTTGATATGAATTCGGGGAAAATAGTAGCTGCTGAAAGTTTATTGCGCTGGAAAAGTACGGAAATGGGGATGATTTATCCAACAGAATTTATTCCGTTAGCAGAGTCTACAGGTTTAATAGTTCCACTTGGTAAATGGGTATTAAAAACGGTGTGTCAACAGATGAAAAGCTGGCGCGATGCCGGAATTTATTCTATGATTGTTGCTGTCAATCTGTCAGTAATGGAATTTAATCAGCCAGATTTGATTCAGAAAATAGTCAATTTAATAGCTATGAATGATTTGGAACCACATTACTTAGAGCTAGAACTCACTGAAAGTATGATTATGCAAGATATAAATAGTGCGATCGCTACTATGAACAAATTGCAATCCTTGGGTATAAAAATTGCGATCGATGACTTTGGTTCGGGCTACTCTTCTTTAATTTATCTGAAAAACTTACCAATTAACACATTAAAAATAGACCGTTATTTTATCCATAATGTTGCTAACGATCCACAGAAATCAGCGATTACTAAAGCATTGATTGAAATGGCTCATAATCTAAATCTAGATGTAGTTGCTGAAGGTGTAGAAACGGAAGCCGAACTGGCTTTTTTGCGGCAACAAAACTGTAATTCTATCCAAGGCTTTCTATTTAGTCGTCCATTGCCAGCAGCAGAATTTGAAAATTTTTTTAACTAAGAAATGCTTATATGTTTAAATATTGGGCATTGGGCATTGGACATTGGGCATTGGGCATTGGGGAGTAAATTATTTTCCTAGTACCTTAAGGGATTTCCAAGAAATAAATTATCCCATTCCATAATAAATAGTTGGAGATTTTTTATTTGGAAGTCCCTAATAGGTTGACTAAGTGACATGACTCCTTTCCTGAAGGTAGGGAGGCAACTAAAGAATCACTTCAAAGACTTCCTAGTTACTCTCTTACGGGATTTCGACTTTGACCTAGACTGAGATATCTCAGTACAAGAGCAAACCGTCTGCATAGGCGTTTTGGATTCCCGACTGTCCATCGGTACTAATTAGGATCTTAATATATTAGTGGCAAATGCAACACTCGTAAATATAAAGCGGTGCTAGAAGCACGGGGTTTTAAACCCAACTTTTCGATAAAAAATCAAACTTTAGACTGGCGACAATTATTAAGTCTCAAGTCTAGAGTAGAAAAATTGTGTATAGTGTCTACCGCCATGAAAGTCGCTGCGCGTTTCTTGCTGCCAGTTTTTTTACTAACCTTGGCAGTAGCGTGTAACCAGATTCGCGCTTCCTCAGATAATCCCACACCACAAACACCTGTACCTTCTGCCCAACATACACAGAATCTTACACAGCCAAAAAATATTGTCCGTACTGAAGTACTTTCACCGACACGCATCCGGATAAATCTGAAGAATTTACCAGCACCCTTCGCAACAAAAAGTGCCTCCAAGCAACCAAAGGTTGTGCCCATACCGCAAAATCCGGTGCTGCGCGTACCACCAGGCTTTACAGTTAACGTCTTTGCCGAAGGTTTAGATGCCCCACGCTGGCTAGCTTTAACCCCCAGTGGTGATGTTCTGGTGACTGAAACTAGGGAAAACCGGATTCGTCTGTTGCGTGACAGCAATGCTGACGGTGTAGCCGACGTTCGAGAAACCTTTGCAAGTGGCGACAACGGACTTAATATTCCTTTTGGGATGGCGTTTGCAGGCAATTCTTTTTTCTTGGGTAATACTAATGCGGTTTTACGGTTTCCTTACACCAAAGGTCAACAGCGACTAACTGGCATCGGTGAAAAAATTGCTGACCTTCCTGGTGGTGGCTATAACCAGCACTGGACGCGTAACGTGGTGGTATCACCCGATCGCAATAAATTATATGTTTCAGTTGGCTCAGGAAGCAATGTGGATGAAGAACGCCTACCACGGGCTTCGATACAGGTGATGAATTTAGATGGTTCCCAGGAGCAAACTTTTGCTTCCGGCTTGCGTAACCCTGTTGGTTTAGATTTTCATCCTGTAACTAAGGAACTTTACGCCACTGTTAACGAACGCGATGGAATCGGTGATGACTTGGTTCCAGACTATCTGACACGCGTTAAACAGGGGGCATTTTACGGCTGGCCTTATGCTTATCTGACACCAAACAACCTCGATCCCCGCCAAAAGACGGATGACAAAAGTAAACGCCCCGACCTAGTAGCCCGTACCCAAACGCCTGATGTCCTGTTCCAGGCGCACTCAGCAGCATTGGGTTTGCAGTTTTATGATGGTAAAACGTTTCCAGAAAGATACCGTTACGGTGCTTTTGCGGCTTTTCGTGGTTCTTGGAATCGCGATCGCGGCACTGGTTATAAAATTGTATTTGTTCCCTTCGATGCTAAAGGGCAATCGCTTGGCTACTACGAAGATTTTCTCACAGGATTTTTGCTAAATCCTTCTGTACCAAGCACTTGGGGACGGCCTGTTGGTTTACTTGTGTTGCCAGATGGCAGTCTACTACTAACAGAAGAAGCCAATAATCGGATTTATCGGATTCAGTATAAGGGGGGTTAGGCAATTCAAAATTCAAAATTCAAAATTCAAAATTAAGAAATTCAGAGATAGAATCGATTCCCTGGGGTCAAGTTAAAACAGTTTAAAACAGTGAAAATGATTGTAGAGACGTTATATCTAACGTCTCTACAAGGGTTTCAGGTAAAGCATCATTAATTTCTGGAGATATCTACTAGAAATATTGTTACCATTCCCATCCCCAGCTTTATTGTGTTTAATTAAAAATACTGATAATCATTTGGTTGAAAAATTAGTTATGACTCAGAATGACAATAATACTCAGTCAAATATCAACGAATTGTCTCCACATTCCGGTACACGATATTGGGGTGAGGTGGAGGTGATCGAGGAGGGAGAAACCTATAGAATTAGTCGTATTGAAATCAAACCCAGGCACGGCATTAAACCACAAATCCATTATCACCGCAATGAACATTGGGTTGTAGTTTCCGGTGTGGCGAAGGTGACTTGTGGCGATACGGAAATATTACTGAATCGAAACGAATCAACTTATGTTCCCTCAGCAACCCTACATAAGGTAGAAAATCCTGGACATATTCCGCTAGTTATTCTGGAAATTCAAAATGGTGAATATTTAGGTGAGGATGATACTGAGCGTCCTTATGACTTAAATTTGGTCAAACCTGTAGCTGAAGGACAGTAAGAATTTTAGATTTTAGATTTTGGATTTTAGATTGAAATTTAATCCAAAATTGTCAATCCAAAATCCAAAATTGAATTGCCCCATGCCTAATTAAAACCATCCTTCTTGTTCCAGGGTTTCAATCAGCTGTAAGCCACGGGGATCACCCACTCCTAAAAGTGAGGCTTTAGCGTCTTCCCGTACTCCTAAATCTTGGTCTTCGGCAAAGGCTTGAATTAGGGCGTCGATCGCTGTGGCATAAACTACATTAGAAGGTAGTTCGCGGCACAGTTGACCAATTGCCCAAGCACTGTTACTCCGCACTGCTGCCACAGGATCTTGAACTAAGGCTTCAATTAATGGTGGTATTGCCCCGATAACTGCTTCGTAACCCACTGCTCCCATCTGTGCTAAGGCGCTAGCAGCCCACAAACGCACTGCGGAAATGTCGGTTCTTAAGGCATCTGCTAAGGGTGGTAAAGAACGGCGATCGCGACAGTTTCCTAAAGCCCAAACAACACCTTTACGCACATAGCCATTCCAATCACTGTTTAGTTGAGCAATTAATGGACTCACTGCTTCTGAACTGGGATTACGTCCGATGCCATAGGCTGCACTCACCCGCACTAAGGGACAGATATCAGTTAACAGGCGAATCAGATGGGGGGTAGCACGCGCATCTTCTAGATCACAAAAAGCACGCGCTGCTAACATTCTTTGCTGGGGCTGGGGATTTTCCAGCAAGGCTAGCATCACTTCTGGATCAGGCTTTGCCACAACTGATTCGGCAGTTAGCGGCTCTATTTTATCTAAGGGGCTTTCTAGCTCCTCCTCAATATCAAGTAGGCTTAGATCGTTTTCGTCATACATAATTTCATTTCAATCCCGAAAAGGGATTAACACATAATGCGATGTGCCAATAAGTTAAATCTTTATATATATTAGTTGCGTTATTATACACTTTCCGTTCTCCCTCGTTGAGTTTTATCCAAACGAGAACCGCTATAACTCAGACCCTACACTATGTTATCGCTATCTTTTAGTTTATTGTTCTGCACTCAGGAATTTTACCATCCACAGGGATTGGGTTTGATAACCTAACTGATTGTAAAGATTTAATGCGGGTTTGTTTGATTGAAACACTTGTAATCCAATCTGGCGATCGCCTCTTTGAATAGCCCAATTTTCCACATATCGCATCAATGCTCTACCAATACCCCGTCGCCGATGTTCTGGTACAACGTAGAGGATAAAGATGTGAGCATGACGGTTGCCATGTACTTGATCTATGGCATTGCCCACCCAGAGGCAGGCAATGGGGTATTGCGTATGGGGCATGGGGTATTGGTTATTTCTCCCCTGATCTCCCTCACCCAAAAAATCGACCCACCACAAGGGTGTATCGCTGGAGAAGTATTGCTTAACTGTTTGTTCTAGGTGAGAAAAATCCTCATTGGGAAAAAGATCCTGGTAAGTTCGCTGCATGAATTTAAGCAGCAGCGATCGATCCAAAGCGGAGCCACGGCGAATAATATACCCAGGTAGTAGTTGTTCAGACACTTCTGATGTTTATTGACGTTAGCTAGCTGAGTTATATGCTGCTGGTAGGAAATCAGTAGGAGTGGGGCCAGAACTTACTCCTACCTGTTCAATTGGTGCGGGTGCTGCCATATCGGAGGGTAAAAAGATGCGGGCGCTGACTGCCACTAGGGCAAAGAGAAATACCAATACCGCAAGCAAGGGGGCGATGTACTGACGAAATATAGCCATATTTAGATTGCAAATATCTAGGAACTTTTATGAGAATCTAGCTGAAGATTTGTGAAGTATTCTTAATTTATTTTAGCGATTTTTTAGGCATGGGGAATGGGGCAATTCAATTTTGGATTTTGGATTGACAATTTTGGATTAAATTTCAATCTAAAATCCAAAATCTAAAATCTAAAATTCTTACTCCCCACTCCTCACTCCCCACTTCCGCTTATGGGCGATCGCGCTCTAAGTCATCAAGCACTCTCTCGCAATACCAATTTTCCGGCATCCCAGGATAAGTCTCCTTTGCCTGTTCAATTAACCGTTCGGCAGCGGCAGCGTCACCGGATAACTTAGCGATTAGCCTGTTTTTGAGATAGCTATCAGATGAACCCTCCTCTACCTGGTTTGGTATCCTTTCATTTATAGTTGATGGCCGGGACTGCTCTCTCCGCAACTGCCAAAATAAAACGTAATAAAGTGTACCAAAAATTAAAATTAGGCTGAGTGTTCCGAAAAAAGTTAGGAGGTTAAATGCTAGAAATCCCAGAACTAACTGCGAGAGAACATAGCCAAGTAATAAACCAGTGAGTAAGAGGATGAATGTGCCGACAGCAATAACTACTTGATTCCCCATATATCCTCTTCTTCGTCCTCAAGTCCTGGTCTGGATAATACTACCACTGGCTTTTGATTCCAAGGGGCAAAGAATGGCAATAATAGTAATCCGGGTAAAGCAGCTATTGCTGTCAGTAGAAAGAATGTAGACCAGCCGGTGGCTTGTACCCATGTACCTGCTGGAGCCGTGAGAATATCTCTACTAAAAGCCTGCAAACTCGAAAGTAAGGCGTACTGTGTAGCTGAAAACCTTTGGTTACAAAGACTCATCAAAAATGCTACAAAAGCAGCAGTTTCTAGACCAGCACAGAATTGTTCAATATTAACGGCAGCTAACATTAGATAGAAGTTTTTACCGACTACTGCTAACGCAAAGAAAGCCAAGTTGCCGACAGCTTGCAATATGGCGAATATCCAGAGCGAGCGATTAACACCAATTTTGGTCATTATTGCTCCTGCTGCCAAGGTGCCAATAATAGTGGCGAAAATTCCCAATGCACCAGGAAATGCTATGTCGGTTTGAGTGAAATGTAAGCCTTTATCTAACAAAAATGGGGTGGATACATTCTTTAGTAAAGAATCCCCCAACTTGTAGATCACAATGAATATTAGGATTAAAAGCGCTTGGAGCCAGCCATGACGCTGGAAAAATTCAATAAAGGGTAATTGGACAGCGGCAGATAAAGTCTGAGGTGGGCGATCGCGCAGGACTGGTTCTGGTGCAAAAATAGAACTTATCACGCCTACGAGCATCAACAGCGACATCAACAAGTAAACAGCTTGCCAAGGCATTCTGTCTGCTAAAAATAAGGTGACGTAACCGGTTACTAGAATGGCAATGCGATAACCCAATAAGTAAATAGATGCTCCAGCACCTCTTTCTTCTACTTCCACTACATCACTGCGGTAAGCATCAACTAAAATGTCTTGGCTGGCGCTAAAAAAAGCAACGGCCACAGCAGCAACTATTAAAGGTTGTAGCCCAAGGGATGGTTTTTGTAAAGCCATTGCAGCTATACTTAACAGTAATGCTACTTGTGTAATTACCAGCCAACCTCGACGCCGCCCCAAAAAAGGCGGTACAAATCTATCTAGTAAAGGCGACCAGATATATTTGAAAGAATAGGGGAGCTTTACTAAACTAAAAGCGGCGATCGCTGCCAAGCTAATTCCTTCTTTGGTCAACCAGGCTTGTAATGTCTGACTGGTTAAATACAACGGCAACCCTGATGAAAAGCCAAGAAATAACAAAGCTCCCATCTTCGGGCTGCCAAAAATTCGTAGCAGCGATTTATTTACTTCCACAATCTTGAAGATTCCTTTTTATCTAATTGAATTGCAGTTATTTTGCCATATCTGCTGTCTAATTTCGTGTAAGCACACAAAGCTGCTAAGATTTTCTTTATTTTTTCTTAATTGAATAAACCTGATGCCCCCTGATTTGTAGCCCGTGTGCAGTAAGGCATTTTTCCCAACCTTCTCGCGTACCAATGTTGCTTTTTTGGTTAAGCAATCCTAATTCCTCTTCTTGTTGCGTGAGTTTAGCAAATTCTTCGTAACGAGGGTAGTTGCTGGTAACAAATGTTTCCTTACGGTGCAAAATCGGCGGATTCGCCCTAGTTTCGTAATCTCGGTGAGTGACGAATAAGGTTTTTAAATCAATACCGATGCTGGCTTTTAACGCCGGATGGGGATCAGTGTCGAATTCGGGGTAAGACAGATAGGATATTTGCGGCTTATCAGTGTGATATTTGATTAATGTGGCTTCATCTACACGCCCAATGGTACGGCTAGCGCAACCTTCACAAATTCGTAGTATGGGATCAATTGCAGCAAGTGCCGAAACATGGACGTAAAGGGCACCGCGCGTATGTTTACCAATTTTGCTTTTTTCGCAAGTAGTTTGAATTACCCCAGATTTGCCTAAGCTGAAAAGCTTTTGATCGGCTACTTGACAAGCTTCCTCATAGCTACTAAAAAAGGCTTTGATATCGTGACGCATTTCTGCTGCTAGCTTCTGCCATGCAGGGCGTTGATCAAAATGGGTGAGGGCGAGATAAACTTGGATATCCAGAGAACGACGGTAAGCGATCGCATCCCATTCTGCTTCATCAGTAGCTTGTAAAACTACACCAAAGGCACGGCGGAAGTTACCAAATTCGCTCAGTAATTCCTGTTCATTTTCCAATTCACCTTTTACAGGTAATCTACCGCGCTTGGTAAAAAAAGCCATGAGTGGTTGTAACTGTTCTTGATAATCTTCAAACCGCTTGATGGGGATGCGGACTCGCGGTGTAGAGGTGGTAGAAAAGAAGCGGATAGCTTTGTAACTTTCTTTTTCAGCTTCATCTCGAAAAACAAAGTATACGCCTAGCGCGATCGGTACTGCATCTACATTTAGGACTTCATCAATATAAGTTTTGAGTTCTTCTTGTTCGTAATATTTCTGAAAAGTATTGCGGCGCGTCACAATGCCATCGTTGTAAGCAAGTTGGGTTTTGCTGGGTGCGTTAATTAGTATTTGAGCCGCGACAATTAAAACTTTCCCCGTGAGTTCCCAAGCTTGGCGAAGGCTTTGACGGCGTTCTTCTGGATCTTCAATGACGTTAAGGATATAGCCTAAGTTGACCACATCGGCGGCGGTGCGTGGGACATCGGGATGGTAGTAAGGGTCCCAACCTGCGCTGGTGTAGCCTAAGTTTTTTACTCGCTGGACATCACCACCGTAGCCGCAACCGTAATCAAAAAAAGTGGTGTCTTGATTTAAGATTGCCCATTCTATTGCCAATCGCACGGGGCGAGATAAATCAGTGCGAGCGATCGCAGCTCTATGACGCTCAATTTCTAGCGCTTCCGGCATAATACTAATTCGTAATTCGTAATGACGCTCGTTCGTGAAACGTCTCCCCTTGGGAGAAGACTCGCTAACGTAATTCGTAATTAAGAATTTAAATTACGAATTGCAGAGTATTAGTTACGAATTATTTTGTCAATCTTTGACCGCCAGTTCAATTAAATCTTCAATTTTCTTGATATTTTGCTCGCCTGCTAAGTAGCCAATACCGCGATGCAAATGTAAGCGAAATTGGGTGGCGAGGGTTTCTTTGTCGGTGGGATAGCCGTCATTGTGACAGCGTTGCTTGAGGGCGAGGAGGAGAATATCGGACATTTCGCCGCCAAAGACGCGCCAAGTCATTTCGACATTGCTATCTTGGGGAATTGGGACGGGGGAAGGTGTGGTTGCTTCTGCGAGGGAACGACAAAATGCCCAACGACATAAAATATTCCATTGGTCGATTTTAGTGCTGCGTCTGAGTTTGGTAAGTTGGTCTTTGGCTGTTTGGGAGAGTTTTATTCTTTCGATTGGGGATTCCATGATTAAAGGTTAAAGGATTACTCTACATTATGCTTTCACATAATTAACAATAGTTAACAGCTTGTTATTAATTTGGTATAATCTGCATTTAGGCATATAAATAGAATAGTTTGATTTATTCTCGCCGACTTACTTAAATATCTTAATACATATTTTTTGGAACTTTTTTTAGCTAAGAAGAGTAAAATAAATGAAAAACTATTTTTTATTTTGAAAGGATATTATGGCTAAATTGCAATTACATTTTAATGGTTCTTTTGCGCTAAAAAAAGACGAAATAAGTAGAATTCTTCATGCTGCTGCCCAAGATAAAGGATTAAATGATAGCTTGCCCAATTTGATGGAGAAAACAAGTTTAGGTAATGGCAAAGTAGGACGAGTAAAAAGTTGGGCAGTACGTGCAGGGTTAATTAAGAATAATCGTCCCAGTCCAGAAGGGGAAATTGTTTTGCGACTAGACCCCACCTTTGAGTCAAATATTACAGACTGGTTAATGCACTTTTATTTAAGTTTTGGCGATCGCGGTCTAAAACCAACACCAGAGAATCCTGCTGATTGGGGTGGATGGTCTTACTTTATATATACATTTTTACCTCGTTATAGTAAATTTACGAGTGAAGAATTGCTCTATCACAGTGCGTCAATATTTGAAGAAGAAAGTAAAGTGATTGCTGACAGAATTAAATTTATCTTAAGAGCATACACTGAGTTCACTGCTTTAGCATCCTGCAAGTTTGTCACCCAAGAAAAGGATAAATATATTAGTGGATATGCCCATTTACCTAACTCTTATCTATTAGGATACTTTTTGGCAAAGCTGTGGGAACGTGACTTTAAGGGCGAAGGTTCGGTTCTCACTGAGTCTATCTTCAACCAGAAAATCGGACTGGCTGCCGTTTTGGGGATACAAGTCGATGCATTACAAGAACAGCTAAATGCATTAGAAGCTTACGGCATCATTGAACAGCGACGGGCAGTACCTCCTTTTCAAGTGATTCCGCGCTGGGATGAACCCTTGGCACTGCTAGAGAAGGCGTATGACAGATAAAGATTACTTGCTGCTGGGAGATGCTAGACCCGATGACCGAATTCATCTGCTACTTTGGGACACACCTGATGAAAATGAACTGGTACGTATCGCTCATTACAACAACGCCCAACGGGTCAATTACCGAAAAAATTTGCTACAACGGATTCATCCGGGAGAAAGTTTTCTTGCTCTTCATCACAATTTAGATATGGAACTAAGTGCCATCAAGTCAATGTGTTCTGGGGTTAGCAAACAGATTGTTTTACTCGAAGGGTTAGATTGTCTGATTACCTATCTGCAAGTTACATCTGGCAGTCGCATTACCCTTTTCTGGAAACAACTGGAAGAAACTCGGAAGCTAGAAAGACTTTTATGGATACTGCTACCCCAGCAATTAGCGCCTAAAAATTGGTTGCCAGAGCGAATTAAGTGTATTCCTTCAGGATAATCATCCTTTTGCATTTGCCATTTTAAATTTACTATGCTCCTCAACCAACTTATTGAAATCAACGAAAAGGGTAGTATTGCCAGTTCTGTAAACTTTGGCATGATGGATAATTCAGACAAGAATTTATCTTTATGTGAAAGTTTTATCTTTAACTATGACCCAACAAAACCTGAGTCATCAACAGTTGGTATTTTGGATGCGGTGCGCCGTAGCTATCATAGTGCAAATCAGCCGAACATCCATTTGATGATTCAACAATATGGTAAGGGCAAGTCGCACTTTGCGATCGCGAGCGCCAACTTTTTCCAAAAACCCTTCCACAGTCAGGAAGTGCAAGGGATTTTGTCACAATTAGAAAAGGCTACATCTGCGAAAAGTCAGGCTATCTCTGAAGGATTAAAGCTTTTTAAACAAAACCAACGCCACCAACATTTAGTTATCTGTCTTAGTGGAGATCAAGGTGGCGACATTAGGAAGCAATTTCTGCAACAACTCGTCAAAAATCTGGAAGAAGCAGGTATTCAGGATTCCTTAGCACAAGATATATGTAGCGAACCCCTACACTACTTAGAAAAGTTGAATATAGAGAACCGGGCAGAAGCAGAGAAATATCTACAAAGTATTGGGAATCCTGATGGTGATTTAAATTCTCTCATTCGCTTACTCAGAGAAAATAACTCTGGTGTTCTATCGACTGTTAAAAAACTTGCCTTTCAAATCACGGGATTTACTCCTGATTTTACTGCCAATATAAATATTGAAGTAATTATAGAAGACCTGTTAAAAAATTATTGTACTGGACAAAATGCCCATTTCCAGGGGATTTTAATTTTATTTGATGAGCTAAATTACTATCTGAAATCTTGGGCAGCAGATGACATAGGTGCTGGAGGTACCGCACTGCAAAATATTACTAACATTTGCGAAAACTACAAAGGGAAAATTGCTTTACTAAGTTTCACCCAAATTCATCCTGGTAGGGCATTGGGCATTTCCGCAAATGCCATACCAGAGTACCAAAAGATAGCAACTCGTCTTGCACCAAAAGATGGTACTACCTATGATAATCCTACTTCTAGCTTAGAACTAGTAATAGAAAACTTATTGTTGCGAAAAAATAACTTCAGTTGGCAAACATTTCGTTCTCAATGGCATAACACGCTGATAAGAGAAGCTGAAACCGCCTTCGAGGGAAGAATTAAAATTTATAAAAACAAAGGCTGGTCTTTCCAAGAGTTTTATACCCACTTATCTGAGGGTTGTTTTCCCCTACATCCTCTTACAGCATATCTGCTGTGCAACCTTGATTTTACCCAAGATCGGACTGCTATTCAGTTTATAAAAGGCTATGTCAAAAATTTCATTGCAACTCAGCCTGTAGAAAATGCTGGAAAACTTAATTACATTTATCCCATTGCTTTAGTAGATACCTTTATTGAAAACTTTTCTAATTACCCTGTTTATACCAATTATAAAAAAGCTGTAGATTTAGTTATAGGTGCTGATGATGCAGATGAATTAATTGCTCTTAAAGCTTTATTCTTATATGAAGCTAGTGGAGAAAAACTGACCAAAGCAGACCAAGAAGAACATCAAGAGATTTTAGTAGCTTTAACAGGTTTAACTAAATTGAGACTCCAGACAGCACTAGATAAACTAGAAAAGGAAAGAGACTTAATTTATCACCAAGCAGAAATTAAGCTTTATCGTTTCTGGGAAGGAATCAACCCTAAAAGTATTCAAGAAGAAATTGAAGAAAAAATCAAATTTCAGACAACATCGATTAATGATGTTATTGCCTATTGTGGTGAAATTAATATTCTTGAAAAAGATAAAAAAGATAAATCTAATAATACAATTATTGCTACAAAGTTTGTCAAGGATAACAAGTTAGTGGGTGAAGAATGGCGATTTGAGCGGAAGATATATAGTATTGATAAATTCATTAAAGCGCTAGAGAATAATCGTATTCTGAGAGATACCAAAGAGAAGGGAATTTTAGCTTATGTTCTAACAGAGACTCAAGAGGAGTTGCAAGAGTTTCGTAATACTGTAGCTAATCATTTATCTAAATCACCAATTAAAAATTACATTGCCGTTGCAATTCCTAGAGAAGAAACCGGGAATTTAGACCGTATAATTATACAGATAAAAGCTCTTGAAGAGACGAACAGTGCTGATAAAAGATTGTTGGAAAAAGCTTATCAAGAACAGCTTGAGCGTTGGCAAAAAGAAGCAAACACACGGTTAACGAGGTTGTTAAATAATTGTACATATCATTGTGTGGGAATCGATACAATTCCATCTGCGGAACAACACAAAGCGCAACGGTTAATCAGTGTACTTTTAGAAGATTTATATACCTTTGTTCCTCCTGTGGATGAAATGGATAAAATGCGTTCAGGCCATCCGACAGGTAAAAAAATTATTGCCTGGATTGCCAAACAAATCTTCATAAAAGATAATTTCAACGAACAGACCTTTGATCGTTCTTACAGTACTGTTATTGACCAGATTTTTGTCAAGTTATGGGGTCTATTGAAGAAAACATCTGATAAATATATCGTTCAAGAACCAACTAATGAACAAATCCGTGCTGCCTGGGATAAAATTTCTGAAATAACTGACCTAGAAGGATTACCGCAAAATACTTTTGGTCTAGAAACAATTTGGCAAGTACTTTCTGCGCCACCTTTTGGTTATAGCGAGTATAACTTTACCATGTTGCTAGCAGGATGGCTGGCAATCCACCGCAAAGAAGTATCTCTCAGGGGTTATATCGAACTTGGTTCTAAAAAGTTAAATATGACGTTGAAAACACAATCCTTGAAAGACTGGGGTAATACTGATATTCTCCAAAACCCCACCGCATTTGTTGACGACTGGATTATTAAACAAAAGTCCAAACTAATTCACCGCCAACAAGCAGAAATGCCGATTTCGGCATCGCTAATAAACTATTATGATCAGGCGCAGGAGTATCTAGAGGCCGTTACTGCTTTTTTAGAGTCTAATGAACCGGATGAGTTAGAAAAAGAAGAATTAACTAAGAATAGAAAACAGGTGAGTGCGGCGGTTGATGAAATTGACAAGTGGTTCCAACCAGTGCAAGCTGTGGAAAACTTACCTCCTGAGGCACAATTGGCAGCACTGTTACCACTTTACCCGCAACTGCTGAAGCGATCGCCAAACACCTCAATTTTACCAACAGAACAACAACGCGATCGCTTCTCCCAAGCATTGCAAACTGTCAGTGATAAAATTGGCCAACTTGTAGCAGCAGAAAACAAGCGTGCTGAGTCACTATCTACTGAACAAGCTTGTAGTGCTTATCAAATAGAAATTCAAGGAATTATTGACCAGATTACCCAGATTGTAGACTTGCCTCTCCACCTTATTGAGAGTTTGCAAAATGCCTTCCGTACCAGCAACATCAGATTAACAGACATCAGGCAGCAGGCAGAAGCAGGACAAAAGCAAGCCGATGATACACAAATCATGCTGAATATTCGCAATTCTGCCACAAAAATCAAAACTATTCATCTTTCTCAAGAAGCGCTTCAAGAAGTTGAAAATTTACAATCTCGCTTCAATTATCCCGATAAATTTCAGCGTGAAGTTGCTGAAGTTGTGCAGTCAATTCAAAACAAAATTACTGACTATCGTTCTAGTCTAGCAAATCTCCACACTCGACTCCAGTCAGTAAACCATCTCATAGAATTAGATGTTATTAATACAAAATATGCCAAATTGGATGTTGTCTTTCAAGATTCGGCTGATTACAGAAACTATCAAGAAATACAACCACAAATTCAGAGTTTAAAGCATGACCTAGAGCAGATACAAAATCTGGAAATTCGCTATCAACAAAGTAATTCTATTGCCAGTTGTAATGATGTTTTGGCAATAATTGCTAGTCGGGAGTTAAATATCTATAATGCTGACCGCTTTCAAGAAATAATTACTCAGTTAGAAGTCAATTTTAGGCAGAAAATCCAAGAATATACTGTTCAGCTACAAGAATGTAATCATAATTTAGAGCATTTGACAACAGTAGAAGATGCACAAAGACTCCAAAAAGAGTTACTGAAAAAATCGCATTGTTACTCACGCTCTGAAATAGAAACAGAGTACGAAGCAATTATCTCAGAACTGGCACTACTAATTGAGTTATTGCAGATAGCCGAGTCAACAAAGTTAGAGACTTTAGAAGCTTGTCAAACTCAGTTAGAGAGACTACGAGATTGGGAAAATAAGACTGAAGGACTGAGAGAAAAATTTAGCGATCGCCTTCACTCACTCCGTACAGAAATACAACAGAAACAATCACAAATTCTCCAGAAACAACAAACTATTGCCCAACAATGGGTTAAAGATTTAGAAAATAGTTACACTGAAATAAACCAATTATCAGATGATACAAAAAAGTTTGAAACTGCAAACAATTTACTGGAGCAAATTCAAGCTGAAAAAATTGATTATATTAACTTGCTTAGTATTCCAGAAACTCAGTTATTAGAAAATATAGAGCGTCAATGCATTGAAGAACGGGATAAAGATACAGCTAATCAAATTTTCGTGCTGTTCCGGCAACTTCCTTATTTACAGCAACAAAATATTTACGAGAAGTTAGGGCAAATGCTTTCAGAAAAGGCGGAGGAGTAATAGGGATGAACGATAAACGTATCATACTAGACCCTACCGGACTTTACGATATTCCCTCCGGCTATATCCCTGTCACTACAGAGGTAGAATGGATACAGTTTTTTGGTGTTAGTGCTGCTCCCTGCTGGGTAAAAGGTGAGCGATTATGCGAATGGGCAAAAACTTGACTGTCCTCCAGTACTGGAACCCAAGGGAAGGATGGCGATTGGTAAAACTGATGATAGCAGGTTTGTGGTTTTGTCAGGCGATCGCTACAGTCTTCCCCATGACATTAGTATTGTCAAAGGCTCCGCTAGCTTAAGTTCTTTCAGCTACACTAGCAATAAAAAAATTATCGGTTCTCACGGAGGGCTATTTCCTGAAGAAGTTGTAGTTGGTGTATCTGTGCTGCGAAAATCTATCCAACGTCATCCTGTGTTAGTTTTTTGCTTGGGTGAAGGTAAACCCAAACAATTAGGAGAACTGGAAATTACTATCGATAATCCCAACTCAGTACCACTCACAAACCTTTGTCTATATATTCAGGAATTGCCCTCTTTTCAAGAAGGAAAACCATTAGCACAGGAAATTCCAGCCAATCAGCACTGTAGTTTCAAAATAATAATTCCCGAAGTGCAGGAATTGCCACCAAATCAAGGAAATAACCTATTCCTCTCTGGTGAATTAACTTTTAGATTTGCCTGTCTTGAAACTGCAAGCGCTGCCCTAGTTGCTGAATCTAAAATTATAGTTAAGCAAATATTCAGTAGTGGATTTGATATAGATGAATTCTTGTGAAGAAATAATCTACAATAACGATTTGGTTCGTGAGGTTTTTGGCAATCTCTGTATTGATAAAACTAGACTGCCATCGAGTGGACTCAGTTCTATAGGTTTACCTAGTTTTGTGGCTGAATGGCTACTAGATAAAATTGTCCCTGGTTCCGGAACACTCACATCTATAGAATTAGAAAAAGTCAATAACTTTATTCAAAAAGCATTCCCCCGAAAAGATGACCGCAACGAAATTATTTTTGACCTGACTCAGGGAGAAATACGAAAACTCATTGCTCTAATGCAGGTTCGTATCAAATTAGAACAAGGAGGAAAAACAATTCCTGAACCATTGGCACAAATTCCGGCCCTGAATTTAACTGAATGCAGCATTGCTACTGATATTGTAGAACGCTATAAAATACTTTTGCGCCAAGGAATTTGGGGCAAAATTACTTTAGCTATGCTTCCCGATGGTAAAGTGGAAGTGATGGATTTTGAACCATTTCAATGTTCGCAAGTTGACTTGCAAAGTTATGCCGAATGTCGGGGAAGATTCAATACACAACAATGGCGAGATTTAATATTTTGCTCAATGGGTTTTAACCCCCAGCATCCCAGTTATGACCAGGAAGCAAAAACATGGATATTGGCTAGGTTGCTATCATTAGTAGAACCTAATTATCATGTGATAGAACTAGCTCCTAAAGGCACTGGTAAAAGCTTCTTTTTTGAAAATATCAGTAGCAAAGTTAGCTTAATTAGTGGTGGTAAAGTTACTCCCGCCCAATTATTTATCAACGGTAGAACTAAAGAAGTTGGTTTACTCGGTCGTCATCAAGTTGTGGTTCTAGATGAAGTTCAAAGTTTAACATTCGATAATCCTGAAGAGGTCATTGGCCCACTGAAAAATTATCTTGCTAGCGGTCGTTATAATCGCTCTGGTTTTGCAGATATTTCTAGTGATTGCGGGTTAGTGATGCTGGCAAATATCGAATTAGATGAGCAATTACAACCACGCAATGAAGATAATTTAATGGCTAACCTACCAAAGTTTTTTACTGAGACTGCATTATTAGACCGATTATCTGGGATTATCCCTGGTTGGAAAATTCCCAAGTTTCAAAGAGAAATGGTAGCTTCTCAAGTTGGTTTAAAAATGGATTTCTTTGGTGAAGCCTTGCTATCTCTACGCCAAGATAATCGCTTTATATCCTATGTACAGCAGCATACTCACTTTGAAAAAAATGTTACGATTCGTGACCAGAATGCCATCCTCAAATCAGCATCAGGTTTTCTGAAAATTCTCTATCCCCATTTAGAATTAACATTAATGGACTACGAGGATGATTGTCTAGAACCTGCTTGTAAACTGCGACAAGCTATCCGAAATTCACTATATTATCTCGATGATGAATTCAGGCAGCTTGGTAGAGAAATTCATGTAGAAGCAAAGTAACAGTCAGTTACAGCATAGTTTTAGTAGTTGGTCTTTAGCTGTTTGAGAGAGTTTAATTCTTTCTATCGGGGATTCCATAATTTTCATTAATAATAAATTTTACCAGAAATTGAGATAATTTTCGCTTATAAACCCAAACAGTAGCGAACCGCAGTTTCAACTTCAAGCATCTTGGAGTCAGAAATTTTGCCAACTGGGTCAGCAGGAAAGCGATTTGGATCTAAAGAACGAATTTGAAAACATAAAAACACTGTTTCTAGTCATAATCCACTATCACTTGGAGATACTCGTATATTGTTTGGATAATCCTGCCTAATATTTGTTCCTTTCGTACCAACAACTACAGTTACAACCAAAGGTAATTGGTTGATAGCGTCTATAGATAATACTAAAATTGGTCGTGTTCCTGCCTGTTCTCATCCCCGCACTGGATTAAGATTGATAAAATAAATTTGTCCTCTCTCGATGCTCACCACTTTTTTAAACCCTTTTTTAACCCATGCATTTCTGTAATACTAAATTCATTATTTATAGAGGCAATTTCTGCCTGTATATCTAAATCACTAGCCATTGCAGCTAGTTGTTCATTCATATATTTAACATCAGTAAAGCTATCTGATATTTGCTTCTTTTCTTGCACTTGTCTTGTGATAAGTTCTAAAACCCATTCTAGTTCTTCTAATGACAAAGCACGTAGGTCACGCTCTATTTTTAGTAAATGTTGTGAGTTGATCATTGCTTACCTACTTTCCAAAGGTCGTTATATATATTGTAAATATCTTTTTTAGACAATATCTACTACCAGAAATATTGATTTTCTATCACTGTAGTTTGGCGGGTGGTAGAGTCGTATTTGAGGAGATATTCGCGGGCGATCGCTTCATTTTCTCGCAGTGTTTCCACTTCTTTCTTGCCAATCTCAGTATCCGTAGATAACAAAATTACTTGGTGGCTGGCGGATGGAAAGTAACGTTCAACTAAGTTGCTGCGGTGAGATGAGTCTAGTCTACCTAACGGTGTATCGATGGCTACTGGTAGGCGGTGTCCAGAGACTTTGGCTAAACCCCAGAGGAATGCGATCGCCAGTAGTTGTTTTTCGCCAGCAGAGAGGCGATGTTTCGGGACTGGTTTACCATTTAAATCGTAAAGCAAAAGGCTGAAAGTCTTGGTATCAATAGTGATGCGATGCACTAAATCTGATTTATGGAGAAGATAAAGAAAGCAATTTTTAACTTCTTCCTCTAATTTATTAAGTTTTCGCAGAGTTAATTTTTCACGAAAAATCTTGAGTGTGTTTTGAACTTTAGCTGCTGAGGTAATAATATGTTCGCTATTTTTATGTTTAATGTTTTCTACAGTATAATCGCTTAATTCTCTCTTTGACTTAGCAATAATACTTTCTAATTCAGCTAAACGGCGACGGATTGTTTCATAATTTGCTTTAGCTTCAACAACTTGATTTTGTGCTACTTCTAGTGCTTGACGCAGCTTTGTATAATCTTCTGGTGCTGCTGCTGTTTGCACTTGTCTTTCGAGAGTATGAATTTCTTCTTCTTTATTTTTGAGAATAGCTAATTTCTCTTTTGCAGAAAGTTGAGAATTTTGTAAGTGATATATGAGATTATCTAGCTGACTTAAAGTCTCATCATCAGCTAATAGCCAAAGTGCTTCTAACTGGATAGTCTTCGCATATAAATTATCTACATCTTGGACTAGAAATGATTGAATTTGTTCAACTTGTAGCGGGGAAATTTCACCTTGATTTAGCCAATTCAGTAAGCGCTGATCTCGCTCAATTAACAAATCTTTAGAAATTTGTACCTGTTGATGGCGAAATTCTTTTTCTCCCTGTGTTTGCATCTGACTAAGCAAATTGGGAATTAATGCCAGAGGTAAAACATCAGCCGCCAATTCACACATCGACTGACGTACTTGTTCAATTTGCGCAGTTTTTGTATCTTGTTGTAGTTCTAGTTGATTGCGTTTTGCTGCAATTTTCCCGCCTTCAGAAATAAATTTATCAAAGGCTTCTTGCTGCTTTTGTTCTAATTCTTCTACCTGATTTTTGAGAGTTTCTAATTTTTCTCCTGTTGTTTGATAATCTTCTTGCTGTTGGGTTAATCTAGTTTCAATTTCCTCTATATTTGCTAAATCTTTACTATTACCAACTTCTTTAAGTTTACGGTTAACTAAGATATCTAAATCAACTGCTAAACGATCTGCTAACTCTAGCCCTAAAAGTCCGCGAATTGCATCTACTACAACTGGTGGTGGTGTTTCCTGTTCTGCGAGTTCTTTAACCTGTTCACCATCAAAGAGAAATAAGTTAGAAATACCTAATGGCAGGAGATTTTCAATATATTCATCCCAGATATTAACTAAAGCATCAGGCCATGTATCACTGTCGCCTAAAATACCTAATGTATCTTTACCGTCTTTAGGATTTTTTGTCCAACTACGCACAACACGATATTTTATTGGCTTATCGTTTTCAATATGTTCAAAAAGTAATTCAATACGGGTGTCTGCAACTCGATCTATTCTCTTGGAAAGTTGCTCCTCTTGGGGAGACCCCAAGACCGCACTTTCCGCTTTGTTGTTAACACATTGGTTGAGAAAATCGCTATAACTTAAATTACCACGGGTAGAACATTGGGCGCGGGGGCCGTAAAGGGCGAGACGAATGGCATCCATAAGGGTAGTTTTTCCGCCGCCATTCATACCGCCTAAAAGGATTATTGGGTGTGAGTTTTCCTCATCAATTTTTGGGTTAAGATTGATTACCTGTTTCCCACTGTAGGGGCCAAAGTTTTGTAATACGAGTTCAAGAAATATCATTGATTTTTAAGATTATTAAATACCGGGAAAGGCAAGGTTTATAAGATAAGGGCGAATGGAATTCGCGGTTACACAGGCGAAGTTTATCAGATACCGGGCGAATAGAATTCGTGGCTATACAGGCAAAGTTTATCAGATACCGGGCGAATAGAATTTGCGGCTACACAGGCAAAGTCCACCTTTCCTTCGGAACGCTACGCGAACGTGGACTAAATTCGTACATAATTATTAGTTTACTTGGGGGTCAGTTCCCAGGTGGGAATAATTGATTTTTGACTATGATGGGTAGCTTGGTTTTTGATGTAATTAGCTACATTGTCGATGGCATCATGACTAACTGTAAACGCTCCATAGCTACCTTGCCATTTGAAAAACTCATCCGGTTTGATTTCGTGGGTGATGAAATGGGAAGAACTTCCCTTAATTTGTTTAATCAATTCAGAGACACTTATGGTCGATGGAAAACCTGTTATAAAATGTACATGATCTTCAATCCCACCAATTGCAATTACAGTGCATTTTAACTCTTCAGATTCCCGGATAATTGCCCCGTAAACTTCCGGATATCAGGCGTAATTAAGGGTAATCTATCCCATGTCGCCCAAACATAATGTAGATACAGTTGCGTAAAACTTGATCTCATTTCCTTTAACCCACGAATGTGGGTTTCGTCTGTGTAGCCGCTAATTCCATTCGCCCGGTATTGAATTATTGAATTATTGTGTAAAACTTGCTCTCATTTCTCTTTAACCCACGGAGGTGGGTTTCGTCTGTGTAACCGCGAATTCCATTCGCCCGGTCTTCTATTATTCTATTCTTCTGAATTTTTCTTTGAAAATTTCATACTTGCCCAAGTTACCTGTTCCTCATTTTCACTTTCACCTTCATCTACTTCATTGATTGCTGCAACATCGCCCAAAGTCATCTGCTTGACTTTTGCAACGTCACCTTGACTAACTGCTTCGCTTAATTCGCGTTTCAACCGAGCATTTTTAATCGCATCTTCTGGAGAACGGGAACTCGTATTAAAACATTTTTCTAGGGTTTCGTATATTCCCACGCGACGAGTCTTTTTGCGATACTGGCGTTCTGTGTCTAACAATTTCGCCATAAGTTCTAAGTGCATCGCGTCACCTTCACAGATTTCTTCTAATACTATCCATTCATCACGACCTAGTAGGCTATAGTCAGCACCAGGACGGGGGTCTTGAAATTCTTCGCCAGTCACTTCTTGATAAATCCGGGGTAAGCTATCATCAAATTCGTGTTTGTCTTCTAGCCAAATGCGGCGAATTTCGCTCATTTCTTCGAGAGTAATTAGGGTGATGTCGCGCATATTTTCTGGCGCTGTACGACGGGTTTTTGTTTGCGCTTCTAATAATCGTCTAAGCCAATGTTCCCGCCAATATTTGGTATAAGGCCCATGAATTGGTTCAATAGAGGCTTCACCATCTACATGACGCTCAAAAAGTTGGACTTCTCCCCAAATGCGACGGAAGTCTCTTTTATCACGGTCATCTCTATTATCTAATTCATTGCGGATATCTAATAGAGGCTGCATCCATTCTTTCTCTTCATCATTTTGAATCATTGCCTCCATTGATTTATCTTTACTAACAATTGTGCAAACCCAGCACCCAAATCGAGAATCACCACAGCTAGCAGTAGAAGTATCAACAACTAGAGGACATTCATTATCTGCTGTAGCACCTCGATACATGGTGAACAAGTCTTTGTTACTATATTCCCAAGGGTTTTGCCACTGATTTAGGTAAATCCAAACTTCATCAGTACGCCAATCTTCGATAGGGCTATAAATTAAAGAATTAGGCAAGCTTGGACTATGGTACAGCAGAGATGTAGGTGAACTTGAATCAGAAACGAGGCGATCTTTTAGGCTACCTGCTTGATGTTTTTCCATTGAGATAGCACGTTTGACACTTTCAGCCTTGCGCGTACCTAAAACAAGAATAACTTCCCCATTTACTCTAACCACATCACGGATAAAGCGGTTAGAAGGATGAATTTTCAGACGGTCTGTACACCACCGAAATTTTCCTCGCGGCGTTGGATAACCTTTACCAATCAAGCTTACCCAAAATGTCTCTTTAATGTCTGGTTGTAATAAATGGGGTTCTATGGGCATTTTCTGTTCTTTAGCAGTAACCCTCATTCTTTCTAAGGATTTACGTACCCAAACAGAGACTACAGGGTTTTCTACTAGTGTGTCAGTTGTAATAACATGAATAGTCTTTTTTCGCTTTTCAACTGGTAGTGCTGCGATCGCATTCCAGATAAGCTGTAAAGTGGCAGTACTATCTTTGCCGCCCGAATAGCCCACCACCCAAGGTATCTCATCCAAACAATACAATTCTTGAATTTCAGTGGTGAGAGCTTGGATATAGTCCACTAACTCTGCTACAGTACGTGCTTGTTGAACTGTCTTTTCTGGTTGTTGTGCTGTAGTCATTTCTCCTTCTCTCTGGAAACACTGGCGTAATATCTAGGCGAATAGGGCGAATAGAATTCGCGTCTACACAAACAAAACCCACTTCCGTGGGTTGAAAAAATAGTTTTTAAAAACTTTACTACTAATATCCAATTTTTTGGATAATTAAACTACATAATACAATTCTGTTTTTAAAATTTAACATGAAAGATAGTGCATCTGACCCTACCGCTGACATCGCTAGAGAGTACCTGGAACGAGAAAACAAGGAAAAACAGGTACTAGCTTTACTCCTGGAAAACTTTTTAGGGAGAAAAGATCAGATTCTCGTCCAAAAAACCGAGATGGGTGGTACTGAGGCTTATGTTAGCTCTGTTACGCTGGAATGGTTCGCAGGTCGTGTTCACTTTGCCTCTGGCTTACCTCTATTTCAGAAAAAGTATAATCCTGAGACTGATAATGTCGAGATTGACGCGGATAGCATTGATGAAATTCAGCAACGTCCACTTGATTGGTCACGTCAAGCACCGCTAGTCCAGTATTTAGCGGCTCGACATAACCATAAGTTTCCACCAGTGCTAGTAGTAATTAATCAACCGTGGGTGGATAATCCCAAAGCTGCTGAGTGGGATAGCGAAGGACGCGCTACAAAGTCTACTACTGATTTTATACCCCTAGATAAAGACGCTAAAGTAGGTCTGTTAAATATTTCTGAGGATGATGTCACCATTTATGCACTAGATGGTCAACACCGATTAATGGGGGTTCAGGGGTTGATGGAGTTAATCAAAACTCGTAAACTCCAGCGCTATAAAAAAGATAAAGGTGCTGATGACAGTTTTATTACAGTCAATGATTTGATAGAAAAGTACCAAGTAGACCTTGCTTACTTGCAAAATTTACCCAAGGAAAAAATTGGTATTGAGTTCATCTGTGCGGTAGCGGTTGGTGAAACTCGCACCCAGGCGAGGCGGAGGGTGAGATCAATTTTTGTTCATGTCAACCTGATGGCAGCACCCTTGACTAAAGGACAACTAGCACAGTTGAATGAAGATGATGGTTTTGCGATCGTTGCTAGAAAAATTGCAGTTACACATCCACTATTAGAACAACGACAAGAGCGCAATCCCCGTGTTAATTGGAATAGTGCAACAGTGGCTTCCAATTCTACAGTTTTAACGACTTTGCAAGCTCTGCAAGATATGTCTGAGCGATATTTGGGTCAAAAGTTCCCCCACTGGAAACCCTTGGAGAAAGGTCTAATTCCCATGCGTCCAGAGGATGAAGAACTTGAGCAGGGAATTCAGGAATTTAAAAAGCTATTTGATTCTTTGGCTAGTCTTTCCAGTTATAAGATTTTAGAACACGAGGATACACCATCTTTACGGCGGTTCAGCTTTGAGAAAGATGGAGGTGAAGGAAATATGCTTTTCCGTCCGGTTGCTCAAGTTGCATTAGCGCAAGCTTTAGGAATTTTGGTTTTTAAAAAAGGTTTTTCGCTGGCAGATATTTTTAAGAAACTGCGGAAGTTTGACCAGCAAGGTGGTTTTAGTGGTATGGAATATCCGCAATCTCTCTGGTATGGGGTTTTATATGACCCAAATAAAAAGCGAGTGCAGGTTGCTGGACGAGATTTGGCGGCGAAGTTATTGGTTTACGTCCTGGGTGGAATTCAAGAGCAGATGGAACGTGCTGAACTTCGTAAGTCTTTGGCGGATGCTAGGACTGTGGAAGATAAAACTATAGGTTTTGATGGCAAGCTTGTTGAACCGAAAGCGGTAGGACTTCCACCTATCCTGTAATTATGCTTGAAATATATTTTGGCGATGCCATTGCAGCGCTTTCAGTTCTGGAAAGTTTTGCTCTGTATTTGGTAGAAGTATTGTTTCACCATGAAAATCTTTCATAGGTTTAGCATGGAGAGATACTTCTTCCAAATCATTGCTAACGATGATTTTGTATTGCTCATCTACAGCAAACCAACCCCTATCAAATGCCCAATGATGATTTTTGCAAAGAGCAATTCCATTATTAATTTTACTATCATAAAACTGTGAGAATGGCTTGATGTGTGCGCCATCCACAATATTTTGATTTACTTTTTTAGTTACTTTGAGTCCACAGAAGGCACATCTGTAATCATAAATATGTATAATTGCTGTCCTGAAGAAAGCATTTCTAATAACTGCTCGTTTTGAACTCCATCTGGGATTAGTCTCTAATTTTCCTGTTTCAATTAATTTTTCTATGTCTACTGGGTCATCTTGAAAAGCTTGATTTATTTGTAAAATAGCTTCTATATCATTTTCATTATCAGAAAAGAAAGCTGCCACAAGTGCGTCAATTAGTTCTTTTATAAAAAATTCATCTTGCAAAAAGTTAAATAATTCATTGTCTAGATATGCGTATTCAACAGCCTCTTTTAGTTTGTTAATTGTTTTTGGCTGTAACCCATTAAATTCAGGCTTAAATTTTAAGTACCAAAACCCCTCATTTTGCAGATGGAAGAAAGGATAGTGTAAGCCACCTTTGTAAGACAGAGAACCGATTACATTCCAATACGTCTCAAATGTTTGAACTAATTCGTCGGAAACTAGAATCTCATTAGTAGTAATAATACCCCGCGCAATCAAATCAATGACAGATAAAAGTAATATTGGTTTATATTGAGCATTACCACGCTTCCGGCTACTACTTACATTTAATTCAGAAAACCGTTGACAATAATCTGCTATATTTTTCATATTTAATAACTTAATTAAGCAAGCAAGAAAATTAATTTAAGAATTTACTCAGGTCAAATTCTTCTTCTAGCTGTTCTTTTGTGCCTCTTTCAGAAATCAGAACTAATAGAAGTCGCTCTGAGTAGTCAACAGAACCTCGCAACTCGTTTTGTAAAATTTCCAGTCCTCCATTAGCATATTCTTCAAATATTTGAGTACGTTTATCTTCATCTTGTTCTTCTTTAGATGAGAGGATGTTGATATCTTTAGTTTCATTGATTCCTAATAATTTAATGATTAGGTCATATCCCAAGGAGGCAAAATTTTCTTGTGGAATTGGAGATGGTTCTCTTTTTGTGGTTTCTCCCAAAGGAACGCGCTTTTTATATTTAACGCCTAAAGCTGCTGCAAACACCATTACTTCTACATAAGTCTGAAAAGGCCCAGTTGTGTCTTTTGATGCTACTAGAGATTTCACCAACTCAGCCTTATCTTTAGCAATTCTGATTCTATTTGCAGCCATGATATTAATATCTACATTGTTGCCATTTTAACCGACAGCCAAAAGCGATGCCTACCCACTTAGCAAGGTATTATTTTATGATAGTATGCAGGCGATCGCTAAACAAACACTAAACAAACAAATTATCCACTAACATAGTCCATCCTGGTAACACGGGTTCAGCTTCCGCCACCTCACCACGGCGATACACTTGCGGTTCTTCAGGATTATTAGCGCGATATACTCTAATTACTTCCTCTTTGAGTACATCCACATCCCAAACTACCAAAGTACCCGCCGCAAAATAATTACGGCGTTTGCTAGCCATATTTTTCTCTGCTGTCTCACCATAATCATTTTCACTTCTCACCTCAGCAGCAAACACAGGCGCACCATTAAGGAACTTCCCACCTGTAGGTTTGCCAGTATAAAATGCGGCATCATGACTTAAAGAACGACGATGAGGGAGATTGACAATAAAACCACCATTATCAGGTAAAGCGTAGCCACTTTTTGTCAGTCGTTCATAATCACGCAAATTAGCATAAATTTCACCGCCTGCATGTCCTGGTAAAAATCCAGTTGGAGACATCAGCACCAATTTTCCATTAACAATCTCTGCTTTACAATTGTCAGGTAAGTGGTACAAATCTTCAATAGTTGCTTCAGTTTTAATACTCATATAGCGTTTCCTAATCTAGTGAGGTACAGCTTAAGCTTTATCTCCCCTCTCCTTACTAAGAAGAGGGGTTGGGGGTGAGGTTTTAATCTTCTAATTAGTTAGCGATAATCTCAATTTCAGCATTTTCTCTTCTCTGTGCGTTCTCTGCGCCTCTGCGGTAGCCTGTGGCAAGCCGCTTATGCGTCTACGTTTCTCCAAAACTTATATTGACAATTGAACATCCTCATAAACCAAAGAAATAGGAAAGTGAAAATCAACACTAGTTAAATGAATTTCATTCCCCTCTTCATAAGGATGTAACTCCCAGATTCCTCTGTCATTTATACGAAAGCAATCTAAACTAAATTTTTCAGCATCAATGAGGACATATTCTTGTAAAGTCTGGATACGGCGATACTGCGTAAATTTGCCGCCTCTATCGTAAGCTTCTGTACTAGGGGAAAGAACTTCGACAATTAAACAAGGATACTGAATAAATTTAATAGCTTGTCTGTCCCTTTCATCATAAGTCACTACAACATCTGGATAGTGAAATGGCCCGTTTTCAGATACGCCTACTTTTGCATCTGCCATAAAAGCGCGACATGGACTTCCCCGAAGGTGGCTTTTTAACGCCGAAGCTAAATTTAAGGCAATGCTATTATGAGGAATAGTTCCCCCAGTCATGGCGAAAACTTCACCATTGATATATTCATATTTAATATCTTGGTGTTCTTCCCATTCCAAGTATTCCTGGGGAGTCATATAGTTTCCGTCTGGACTCGCAACCATAACTTCATCCTTTAAACATTACGTTCAACCACGATAATTTCAGTATATTCATACTCATTCGGACTTTGTTTCACCAAAGGATATCTTTCCCCAGCCAACTCAATATAATCTTGTTCGCAATCCGGCTTAGATGAATAATACGTAAGCACATATTCTCTACCGATTCTGTCTGTCATTTCTGCTTCTACTTCACCCCGCCACTGAGTCTTAGTAACTAAAACTATTAACTGATTCGCTAATTGGGGAATTGTTTTAGCAATATGTCGCCGCGAACTTTCATCCAAACTACCGAAGGGTGAATCCATGACAATTGGGAAAGTGCTACTATCGGGAATCATCATCATTTTTCGCTTCTCACTCCATTCCCGTACTTTGTCAATGATGCTGGCAATAAAGGATAAACTGAGAATTTGATTCTCCCCAGTGGATGCTGCAACTGGTGCTTCCACACCTGTGGTATTTTCTACTAATGTCAGTTCATATTTATCGCTAATTTTAGGAATGTATGGAGTCACAGAAATTTCTGTGAATATCTCTTGTACTCGTTTTTCTAGTTGCAGACGAAATTGTTGCTCTTGACGATTTCTAACTTCTGTTAACCGTTCGATTGCATCTTGAGTGGCGTTAATTCGGCGCTGTGCTAAAGTTTGCTTATCTTCATTCAGCTTTTGTTTAGCAATTTGTTTGTTTAAACCTTCAATTTCAGTTGTGAGTTGAGCAATTTGCTGCTGATTTGCACCCTGTTCTCGATTTAATTCATCAATTTTACTTTCAATTTCATCTAAACGTTTTTGCAAACTGCTAATTTCTTCATTAGCATCTTTTCGCAACCGTTCTTGAATATTGTCTAAATCGCCTTCAATTTGAGATATACTTTGCCTTAACTGATTAATCCTAGTTTGTTCTCTATCAACTTCTTCCCAAAATCCTATGGCTTGCTTATCAATTTCATCTACTTGAGCGCTCATGCGAATTGCAGTTTCTTCCACCGCCGAGGAACCTGCTTTATTTAACCAGGTACTCACATGAGTATGAGAGTGATTACCCTTGTGTAATTCCGCGCCACAAATACAGCGTTGAGAATTGAGTAAATCATTCACAAATTCCCGCGAAATTCCTGATGTTAACTCGCCTCGCTGCTTCAAATCATTGATAATTCCGCGAAACTGTGCTGTGGTTTCTGACAGTAAAACGGTATAACCCCGCGCGGAAATAACTTTTTTCAGCGCCTCCTTGGTTTTTTTATATTCTTCTTGATTCACCGCTTTCTGTGATTCTAAATCCTGCCATCTTTCTTGTAATTCCTTAGCAGCACTCAATTCTCGTAAACGGTTACTTGTCTCTTTTTTAAAAGTTTGTTGATATTCTAACTCTTCTTTAATTTCAGTTTGCCGTTTGGTAATGCGTTCACGCTCTCGCTCTATCTTTTCTTGCTGTCGTAATAGCTGTTTGGTTTCAGAATCACCAATAGCTTTTAACTCATTTTCTAGAGCTTTTTTAGCATCTCCCAAATGTCTGATGGAACGGTTGATTACTTCCACACCCAAGAAGATTTTTGTAGCTTCGGCAATTTCAGCTTTTTTGTCAGAACGAACGATTTCTTCAATCCGTTCGCCGTCAAAGAAAAAATATTGATGTAAAGTAGCCGGTAAAATTTGATTGATTATATCGTCTGGTTGCTGAGTTGGTATATTCCATTTACCATCATCCGCACCAACCCACATGGTTAATTTAGTTTTGCCAGCGTCAAAATCACCTTCGTTTTTATATCCTCGACAGGCGCGTTTCACTCGATAGCGTTTACCTTCATGTTCCCAGCCAATCTCTACCCAAGACTCTACAGCTTGACCTTTTTGAGTTTCTGCGATCGCACGCTTATTCACTAACTGCTCTATCGATGCAAACGCCGCACTAAATTTATCATACAATACCCATGTAAAAGCATTCAGCAAGCTAGTTTTGCCAGAGCCATTATTGCCATGAATAATTGTCGTGTTCTGAGCATCTCCCCCAGCCAGGATCATCTCTGGTGTCGTACCATAAAAGGAGCGAAAGTTGCATAGCTTGATTGAAGTCAGCTTCATCGCACCTCTTCCTTAATAATGTCCAAAATATTATCATTTATATGGCTGTTAATCTTCTTATCTAGTCTGCCTTTTTCCAGCTTCCATACCCGCTCAATAATTTGCCGTACTTCCGGCGGAGCGCTGGTAATTGGCTCCTGTACATCATCAATATTCGCCTCTTGTGACATATTGAATTTTGAAATATACTTTTTCTATATTTTAACTTTCTCTAGTGCTGCGATCGCCTCCGTAAAGCCACTGTTTGCGTTATCTTTAAAATCCGAATTTTCTTTGAAAAAACACTTTATTGTTTAATTCTTTTCTGTTATTATTTATTTTAGCTAATCTAGCTCATAATGGGATGTTAGTAAAATTTTTAACGTCAGCTATATCCGATTATTATTAAAGTCATAATTTTATTATTTCATACTTAATGCGTCTTTTTTCAAAAGTCGAAAAATTTTACAAAAAAATACAACTATTCTCTGGTTCATTATCAAATATCTAATAACCCATATCGCTTTTGTAAATCCAGTAATTTCATTCTGGCAACGCCCGCGTTATCAGCCAAATCAGCAAACTCCACAAAGCGACGCAATTCTTTTTTCAACAAATTACGCTCAACTTCTATAGTTTCTCTATCTAAATCTGGTGGCAAAACAATCATGTCAAATATTGTTGCGCGTTCTTTAGCCGGATGAGGACGTAAAACTCGCCCCCGTCGCTGAATAAACTGCCGGGGATTACCAGAACTTGATAAAATCACCGCAGTTTGAATTGCCGGAATATCAACACCTTCATCTAAACAACGAATTGCCACCAAACCCTGCAACTCACCACTTTCAAATTGACGACGTAAAATTTCCCTTTCTTGTAAAGATGTTTGAGCCGTATAAGTACTTACCTTATACCCTAAATCTACTCCCAAAATTTTAGCAACAGCTTTGAGTTGGCGTAGTGATGAACGTTGTCCCGCATCTTGTGAACCATCACTGCAATAAAAAAGAGTGTGAGTAGTTTCGCGGCGAGTTGCCATTAAATCCCGCAAAGCATTTAATTTATTTTCCGCCGCACCAATTAATCTTGCTCTTTGCATCAATAATGGCTTTAAATCTTCATTGTCTTCAAAGTTTCCTGCTTGTCCATTTTCTCGATCTCGATAAAGCAGCGATCGCCCAATTCTTTTAGTTAACTTTAAATAGGCAATACTTTCTGCTTCTGTTAACTCTACTAACACCGGATAATACAGATAATGTACCAAAGCACCTTGAGCGATCGCATCCCTCAAAGTAAACTCTGGTTGCAGAACTGGGCCAAAATAATCAAATAAAGATTGCGTACCACAATCATCAAAATACCTCTCCGGTGTCGCAGATAAAGCCAGTCTCAACCCAACACTGCGCGGTAAACTTTCTTCTAACTTGGGTGCGCCTAAATTATGCGCCTCATCCCCAATAATTAAAGTTTTGGCAGGAAAATATTTGAGTTGAGACTGAAAACCATCTCCAATTAATGTGGAGTTCGTAGTAATCACAGTCACAAACCGTTGAGAACCAGAACGCAGATTATAAATTTGCCCAGAAAGTTGACTTTGCCAACTGCGTAAATTCTCGAAAGCTAAAATGGGTTGCAAATTAAATTTTTCGCATTCTCGCGCCCATTGGGTGACAAGATGGCGATAGGGACACACCACCAACAGAACTTGTAAATTAATCTGCTGATATAATTCACAAGCGATCGCTAGTGCAGTGATCGTTTTACCACTACCAGTAGCCATTTTCAGCGTCCCTCTGCCATTGTTGCTAAACCAGCTAGCGATCGCTTGTCGCTGATATTGCCGCAATTGCAGAGATGGAGGCATTCTTGGGCATCCTGGTAATGGTTGCGGAGTGTAATAGCTGCCCTTACTTTCCCTTGCAATTGGTAATTTCAACCGGAAAGTGGGCAGTTGCTGCACTGGATTTGGCGTCAGGTACATTATGTTAAGGGCATTGGGCATTGGGCATTGGGCATTAGGCATTGGGCATTGGGCATTGGGCATTGGGCATTGGGCATTGGTTATTCCCGTTGTCCCCCACTCCCTACTCCCTACTCCCCATTTATTCAGTTGTAACCACGCCAAACACCAATCAGGGAACCTTGCACTTGTACTTGCATGGCGCTGACTTCAATGGGATTGTACTTAGGATTTGCTGGTTTGAGGGTGACGCGATCGCCTTGGCGATAAAAACGTTTTAATGTCGTACCAAATCCATCAACTCTGGCGGCGACGATCGTACCATTTTTTAAATGATTTGGTTCTGCTACTGGACGCAAGAATACTACATCGCCATCAGCAATTAAATCTTCAATCATGCTATCGCCAGCCACCCGCAAAGCATAAGTTTGGGGAGGTAACTCGAAATTAGAAAAGTCTAGATGATCTACACCATCAGTAAACGGTTCTATTAAACCACCAGCAGCGATGGTCCCCAAAATTGGCACACCTTGCTTAACAGTATGCAAAACCCGAATCGTTCGCGCTTGGCCTTCAGTCCATTCTATATATCCTTTAGTTCGTAAATGTTCCAAACGACTTTGAATTGGTGCTGGTGACTTCAAATTCATCGCTTGCATCATTTGCCGAATTGAAGGCGAATGCTGGTGCGATCGAATGTATTCTGTCACCCATTCGTAAAGTTCTTGTTGAGCTTCCGTTAGACGTTCCATAAATTTGCGGGAAGTAATTATTAATGTCTCTAGAACATTAGTACTACAAAAAACTCCCCATAACAAGAGAAAAGTAAAAATATAAAAGGCAAAAGCAAAAATATTCTCTTTTCTTTTACCTATTTATTCTTGATTTTTATAAATGTAAGTAGTCAAGAGCCAGCCCCACACTCGCCATTCTGACTCCGAACTCCTATACAAACGCGATTAATCGCGTCTTTGAACTCCTTTCATTTTGCCCCTAAAATACTCGCAAGTAAGGCTTTTTGAGCGTGCAAGCGATTTTCTGCCTGTTCCCAAACTCGTGATTGAGAACCTTCAATAACTGCCTCGGTAATTTCTTCACCACGATGGGCTGGTAAACAGTGTAAAACAATTGCCTCTGGATCAGCAAGGCTCAATAGCTGCTCTGAAATTTGGTAAGGCTGGAAAATTGGCATTCGGTTATCTGCTTCAGTTTCTTGCCCCATACTCGCCCAAACATCAGTATAAAGTACAGCAGCGCCCTTAGCTGCTGATTCTGGATCATCAGTGAGGAGGACTTCAGTTTTGTTGTTAGCGATCGCTCTTGCTTGTTCTACAATCTGAGAATCTGGCTGATATCCGCTAGGAGTGGCAATTCTAATATTCATCCCCACCAAAGCACAGCCCAACATCAGAGAATTGGCCACATTATTCCCATCGCCCACGTAGGTTAAAGTTAACCCAGCAAGAGTACCAAAGCCTTCTTGAATCGTCAATAAATCTGCTAATACCTGACAGGGGTGTTCTGCATCAGTCAGCGCATTAATTACCGGAATCTTGGCATAGTGAGCAAAAGTTTCCAAATCCTGCTGTGCAAAAGTGCGAATTGCCAAAACATCCAGATATCGATCTAATACCCGTGCGGTATCCTGCAAAGGTTCCCCGCGACTAACTTGAGTGACATTGGGGTTGAGATCGATTACCTGTCCACCCAGTTGGTACATCGCCACAGTAAAACTTACCCGCGTGCGAGTTGAAGCTTTGGAGAACAACAACCCCAAAACTTTATTACACTGCAACTTCAACTGTTGTGATTTAAGTTGAGTTGCCAATTGCAAGAGTTCTTGAAGTTCCGTTGGACTGATGTCCGCCAAACTTAATAAATCTCGTCCGATCAACACTGCCATGCTTGTGATGTGTAAACAACAATTATATATTTCTGTTGCTTTAGCAGGCGTGTCAAAAAGATATATTTTACGTCTATCCTAGAATTTGAGTGCGATCGCTTCTAATACCATATTACGAATCGTGATGTGTAAAGCCCCCGTCATTTATGCCTACGGTGTACACACAAGTCATCGAATTACCCAAAACAAAACAAAAACCTCACCCTGTCCTATCTTTAATCCCTCTCCTTAGTAAGGAGAGGGACAGGTTTTGCAAAAGCAAAACCAGCGTGAGGTTTCTTTGGAGTATTCGATATAAGCGTAAATTGCTTCAAGAAAGACTTGTGTGTACACGATAGCCCCAAAGCGGAGAGAGGCTTTAAGTCTTACTCCCCAACCCTTCCCTTCGGCACGCGGCGCGAACGTAGAGAAGGGTTGGGGGTTAGGTTTGAGAGAAAGTTGCACACCGCCTGAAATACCTATACATGATATGGGGCGCACAGCTAGCTGTACGCCCCTACATCTGTACGCAACTTACTTTTCAGCCAAAATCGCGTAAATTTCCCGTTTAACTTGCTCTAAAAGCTCACGCACCCGATTTATTCGCTCCATATTGCCACTGCGAGCAACCTGCACCACTACAGCAGCTAATTCTGTTGCGGCATTTCGCAACTCGATAAACTCTTGGGGCTTACCTGTCACGAAACTTTTAAAGGTATCCCAAGGAGTGTCTGAAGTTTCCTGTTGGGCACGTTCTGCCAATAATTGTCTACCCTCATCCGTAATCGTGTAAATCCGCTTGCCACCTTCCTGGGCGCTCTTGAGATAACCACCTTCCTCCAGTAATTGTAGTGTTGGATACACTGAGCCAGGACTGAGGCGACGGAAACCACCGTAGCGAGTTTCCATCTCTTTAATTAGGTCGTAACCATGACTAGGATGCTCCGATAACAATTCCAGCAGGATGAACTTGATGTCACCCCGACGAGTCCGATGTTCATCTCCCCAACCACGACTAAACATTTCATTGCCGAAGTGTTTGCCATGATCTCTGCCATGATCTCTGCCATGATCTCTGCCATGATCTCTACCATGCCCAAACCAAGACCTAACAAGCAAGAAATCATCTTCATTAACTCCTGCCCATACAGGTGCGCCAAAGCGTGACCGAAAGTGTCTAAACATAAATGAATCTCAAATCAACTTTCTCTACTATACGATATATCGGAATATATCGCGATATATCGGAATAGAATTTTGATGAAGATTTGTGAAGAAAGCAACTGTACCAACGCAAAGCTAGTCGAAGCTGATGAAAGCTTGGACAGTCTTTGCTCAGGCTGTGCGTAAACGTTCAATATCCCTCATTGGCGGCGCACCGAACATACGGGAATATTCGCGGCTAAACTGTGATTGGCTCTCATAACCCACCTGATAGGCAGCATTGGCCGCATCGGAGTTTTCGGCAAGCATCAGGCGACGTGCTTCCAATAGTCTTAATTGCTTTTGATATTGAAGCGGACTCATTGATGTCACTAACTTGAAATGGTGATGAAAAGATGAAGGAGACATACTGGACTGCCCAGCTAGCTCCTCAACCCGCATCGGCTTTGTGAAATCAGCCTTGATGAGTTTTATCACCTCGGCAATGCGCTGCATGTTGCTGCCAGATGTCGCAATCTGGCGGACAGCTTCGCCCTGTTCACCCATTAAAAGGCGATAATAGATTTCGCGGATAATCATCGGCGCTAAGATAGGGATATCCTGTGGCGTATCCAAAAGCCGTGTCAGTCTGATGGCGCAATCGAGCAACTGTGCATCGGCGTTGCTGACGAATAAGCCTCTAACAGAGTTTTCTTTCTTACCCGTGCCTGTCCTGGTTTGGGCAATAATATCACAGAGTTGAACTGGGTCTAAATTCAGCTTAAATCCTAAATAAGGCTTGTCTGGCGTGGCCTCTACAACAAATGCACTAAGCGGCAAATCAACCGAGACAACAAGATATTGAGCCGCGCCATAACGATAGGTTTCCTCACCCAGCAATGCTTCTTTTTTGCCCTGAACGACGATGCCAACAATAGGGTTATAAACACCGCATATTGACGTGGAAGCAGAAGATTCCCGCATAAATTCCAGATGATTTATATCTGTTTTATGGACACCGTTCCCCTTGCCGTCGGTGTGCTGGGTTAGTAATACCGCCAGTTCTTTACACGCATTGACGGCCGCGCCCTGCTTCAGTATTTCAATCGCCATACTGGTTTCCTGACTGATCTAATCATTTTTATTCGCTCATTATAGAGAATATTTATCCTTTCATAAGCCTTATTTTGGAGGATTAGGCAATAATATGCGATCTTTGTGTATTTTAAACTCCGCTTTTAACCCATATTATGAACACATGCAAAGGAAACAGTGAAAGGATAAGGCAATGACAGAAATCGCATTGGTAACGGGATCGAGCAGAGGGCTTGGCAAAAATACCGCTTTGACTCTTGCCAAAAAAGGGGTTGGTGTGATCGTGACCTATCATAGCAACAATGAGGAAGCCAAAAGCGTTGTATCTTCTATCGAAGAGATTGGGGGTAAAGCTGTTGCGCTACAACTGGATACCTCAAACACTAAAACCTTTGACGCTTTCGTGGAGGAAGTCAAGCAGTCACTCCAAGATAAATGGCAGACAGAGCATTTTGATTTCTTGGTCAATAATGCTGGACTTGGTGTTTATGCGTCTTTTGCAAATACAACCGAAGACGATTTTGATCGCTTGATGAATATTCATGTGAAGGGCGTTTTCTTCCTGACACAAAAACTTCTCCCTTTGATAAATGATGGGGGACGTATCGTCAATATTTCGTCTGGTCTTGCCCGTTTTGCTCTGCCAGGTTATGCAGCTTATGCAACCATGAAGGGGGCTATAGAGGTTTTGAGCCGATACATGGCCAAGGAATTGGGGCAAAGACATATTACCGTGAATGTAATAGCCCCCGGCGCGATTGAAACGGATTTCACCGACGGCGTGGTGCGTGATAATCCTGAGATTAATAACTTCATTGCTTCGCAAACAGCCCTGGGGCGCGTCGGTCTTCCTGATGATATCGGAGGTGCGATCGCTTCTTTGCTCTCCGGAGAAAACAGATGGGTAAATGCACAGAGAATTGAAGTCTCCGGTGGCATGTTTATTTAATTCAAACCAACTTAAACAGAAAGGAAAATAACCATGTTAAACGTAGAAAACAAAGTCATTGTGATCACTGGAGCCAGTAGTGGAATCGGTGAAGCCACCGCTAAACTGCTGGCCAAAAACGGCGCAAAAGTTGTTTTGGGCGCACGGCGCACAGAAAAGCTAGAAAAGATTGTTGAGGATATCCGCAAGCAAGGCGGCACAGCAGAATTCAAAGCCGCGGATGTCGCCAATCGCGAGGATATGAAAGCCTTGATCCACTTTGCCAAAGAGAAGTTTGGCCGCGTCGATGTCATCTATAACAACGCAGGCGTTATGCCCCTGTCCCCGATGAATGCGCTGAAAGTCGAGGAGTGGGATAACATGATTAACGTGAACATCCACGGCGTTTTGAACGGCATAGCTGCTGGTCTACCGATCATGGAAGCACAAGGCGGTGGACAGTTTATCAATACCGCGTCCATCGGCGCACATATGGTCGTGGCTACTGGTGCGGTATATTGCGCGACAAAATATGCCGTTTGGGCCATATCCGAAGGATTGCGTCAGGAATCGAAAAATATCCGCGTGACAACAATATCCCCCGGTGTGGTTGAGACTGAACTCGGCTCTGATATTACGGAGGAGTCAGCAAAAGGCGCTTTGAAAGAATTCCGCAAAATCGCACTGACCCCAGATGCGATCGCTAGAGCTGTCTTGTATGCCGTGTCCCAGCCGGATGACGTCGATATCAATGAAGTGATTGTCCGCCCGACGGCAAGCGCATTCTAACGCTGAGAGAACATCATCACAAATAGACAGATGGCACATTGAGATACTAGGCATTGGGCATGGGGAAGAATTAAATAATTACCTCTTTCCCCTCTGCTCCCTACTCCTCTTTTGGTAACAGCGATCGCTGCAATTATCCCAGCCCAGAGTAGCAGTTATGAAAATACTTGTATTATAAATTGCAGTTTATTAACTTTTATGCCCGGAAATTTTAATTGTAAAAGTATTGATTTTAACAAAAAAAATACTTAAGATTAGCAGCTTTAGCATTTTCAGGTCTAGGCTTAAACTATTATGAAAAAAATTTACCTAAAATCAATTATTCAGTAAAAATACGTATGCACATTTAAGTCTTCTCACTATATGAATAGTAGAATTAGCCCATACAGGAGAAGACTGTGACGCTCTTAAACCAAGCTCAAGTAGAGCAGCTAAAGGAAATAACTACACAGTTGCGACAAGTAAGACAAGAAAAATCCATCTGCATAGAAGAAATAGCCGCTAAAACACTGATTCGAGCAGGTGTTTTACAAGCTTTAGAAGAAGAACGATTTGAAGAATTGCCTGAGCCTATTTTTGTTCAAGGATTCATCCGTCGCTATGGAGATGCTTTAGGACTGGATGGAAATGCTTTATCACATACTCTTATAAGCAATGTTGTCTGCCAAAAGCACAATAATTATCATCAGAATTTAGACAACAAACCAAAGGCATATATACCTCTTGTTCTAACCTACATTCTATTATTAGTAGCTGCATCTGCTGGTCTTTTTTATACCCTTAATCCACCACGAATTACATCTGAATCCCTGACTCCAGAAGTCAATAGTCAACAGTCAATGGTTCCTAATAAGTGAACAGTAATTAGGGAGTGGGGAGTGGGAGAGCAGGGAAGCGGAGAATGACAAATGACAAATGACAATTTTCAAGATATTTCCGGTTTACGCAGATGCCAAGTAGTGGATTGCTCATAAGCGTAAGCTACCTGAAACAGTTGGTCTTCTCGCAACACATTGCCAATTAGTTGTAATCCTATGGGTAGCCCTAGATCATCAAAACCACATGGCAAACTTAAACTAGGTAAACCAGCAAGATTCACAGGAATAGTCATCAAGTCAGTTAAATACATACTCAAGGGGTCAGTAGTTTTTTCCCCTGCTTTGAATGCTGTAGTGGGAGATGTGGGACAAACTAAGATATCAACCACGCCAAAAGCCCTTTCAAAATCTTGTTTAATCAGGGTGCGGACTTTTTGGGCTTTCAGATAGTAGGCGTCATAATAGCCAGCCGAAAGTGCATAAGTACCGATCATAATCCGGCGTTTGACTTCTGTACCAAAACCGGTGGCACGGGTACGAGTGTACATCGATAGCAGATTATCCGCATCAGGAGCGCGATACCCATATTTAACGCCATCGTAACGAGCCAGGTTTGCTGAGGCTTCTGAGGGGGCGATGATGTAGTAGGTGGGTAAACCATAGCGAAAGCGGGGACAGGATACTATCTGAATCTCTGCTCCCAAACTTTGTAGTTGCTCTACTGCTTTAGTAACAGCTTGTTCCACTACAGAGTCCAAACCTTCACCAAAAGTTTCTTTAATGATTCCAATTCTTAACTGACCTCTGGGTTTGAAGTCTGGTTTTAAGCTGGCGGCATAGTTGGGAATGGCAACTTTCAGGCTGGTAGAGTCTTTGGGATCGTGACCCGCGATCGCACTTAATAATATCGCCGCATCTTCTACTGTATTTGCAAATGGCCCAATTTGATCCAAAGACGAAGCGTAAGCTACCAAACCATAACGGGAAACTAAACCATAAGTCGGTTTCATCCCTACCACACCGCAAAAAGATGCCGGTTGGCGAATAGAACCGCCAGTATCAGAACCGAGAGCAACCACACATTCTTGGGACGACACCGCAGCAGCCGAACCCCCGGAAGAACCACCTGGAACTCGTGACAAATCCCAAGGATTAGCCGTGACTTGGTAGGCAGAGTTTTCGGTGGAACTACCCATTGCAAACTCATCCAAGTTGGTTTTGCCTACCATTACCGCCCCAACATCTGCCAGTTTTTGCGTCGCCGTTGATTCATAAGGCGGCACGAAATTTTCCAAAATTCGGGAGGCGCAGGTGGTAGGAATTCCCTTGGTACATAAATTGTCCTTGATCCCCACAGGAATCCCTGCTAGCAGCCCAATTTCTTCTCCCGCAGCAATTTTGGCATCCACAGCACCCGCCTGCTCTAATGCCCGTTCTGTGGTAACACATAAAAAGCTGTGCAATTTTGGCTCTAATGCTTGAATGCGCTCTAAAGCTTCTTGGGTAATTTCAACGGCAGAACGTTCTTTTTTAACCAGTTGTTGGTGCAACTCGCGGATGGATGCCATGATTGCTCTCTTTGTGACTCAAGTGATTGATTTTAGTACATATTGACCGAGATTGGGTATGGGGCATTGGGCATTGGGCATTGGGCATTGGGTATGGGGCATTGGGCATTGGGCATTGGTTATTTTCTCCCCTGCTTCCCACTCCCAATCATTATAAAAATAAGACTAATACCTCTGAAAAAGTAATTGAAGAAGGCAGAAAGCAGAAGGGACTGCTCAGTTGGGGATTCAGACCCCTCCTGACTTGGAGCCACTGAACAAAAATTCAGTGGAAGCTTTATGCCCTTACTCCTTTCAGTCGTGGGCAGAGGGCAGCAAGCAGTATTTCCTTCTGCCTCCTGCCCTCTGCCTTTCTTGGTAATTGTGGTTATGAAAAAATTGCCAAGCTTAAACAAAATAATATTAGGAATTTAACATCATCCGTAAATAGAAGGACTACAATCAAAACGGACAAATGTTTCATGCTCCAAAAAAAGAGGATTACAAAGCTGTGTCCGACTTAAACCGAGGAATTATGAAATTTGAGGGTGCAGATTCTCCAAAAGTAGTCACTATCTCTACCGTGTTGCTTCTGGGATCGATCGCTGCTCTGATCATCTGGGCGCTGCAAGCTGCCTATGCGCTAAACTAAAACCATTAGCAGCCGAGAAGGACACTGGCAAAAACGGTTTCCGTCGTAGCCAAGTGTCCATTCAGCAACTAGTAAATAAAAACGCCCTAATAACCATCAAAAATTTCAGAAAAACTTTAGATTTTAGATTTAAGGTTTTAGATGGAAAATTTAAATCTAAAATCCAAAATCCAGAATGTTTGAACCTTGGGGTGTCTTAGTTATTTTAATTGTCTGCTCCCTCTTGGGCGGATTACCCCTGATTGCCTGGATTACTTACGCGCTTACGGGCAAGCAATTATCACAAGTTGGTACAGGAAACATTAGTGTATCAGCTGCCTTTTATCACGGCGGTAGGTTTGTCGGAATTCTGGCAGTCTTGTCAGAAGCTTTTAAAGGAGTTGCAGCAGTCTTCCTCACCCGCGCTTTCTTCCCAGATGGATCGTCTTGGGAATTGATTGCTCTCATCGCCTTGGTAATCGGTAGATATTGGATCGGCAGAGGGGCAGGTACGACAAATGTTGTTTGGGGATTTGTCGTACATGATCCACTGGTGGCAATATTTGTATCTTTCTTTGCAGGTATTAGCTTTACAATTCTGCACTCGAAACAGGTAGTCAAATTTGGGGTTTTGCTTCTCTTTCCTCTGTTTGTGGCACTTCTGCACATTAGCGATATCCCCAGAATGCTTGCTGCTATTGCCTTAGCTGGTTTAATGGGCTGGATTTATACAAAAATTCCTGATGACATGAACCTGCCAACCCAAGAGGCACAAACAGAATCGCAAGTGATGTTGGAATTTTTACGCGGCGATGTCTACGACGGGCTACGCCAACGCGCTATGGTTTCTCTAGATGAAGAGTTGGATGCTGCCATTGTCGGAGAAAAGGCGGCAACATTATCTCAAGTTAAGCGCTGGGGCTATCCAGTCCCGAAGGGGTGGGTACTTGCCCCAATCGATGATCCCCAACTATTGACAGAATTTCTCCAGCCATCAGAATTATCTCCCTTGGTGGTGCGTTCTTCTGCCATTGGAGAAGACTCAAAACAGGCTTCTGCTGCTGGGCAGTATGAAACAGTTTTAAATGTTACCAGTCCACAGGCATTACAGTCAGCGATCGCTCAAGTTCAAGCCTCCTACAATCATCCACCTGCCGTGCAATATCGGCGCGATCGCGGCTCAAATGATACAGCAATGGCTGTGTTGATTCAACAACAAGTTCAGAGTGTCTATTCTGGTGTAGCTTTCAGCCGCGATCCCATTACCCAGCAAGGTGATGCGATCATCATTGAAGCCCTTCCCGGCAGTCCGACGCAAGTCGTTTCGGGAAAAGTTACACCAGAACAATATCGCGCTTTTGTGCTGGAAACAGAAAATTCTTCCTCTGTGCAATTAGAGGGTGAAGGACGAGTCCCACAAGCATTAATCAAGCAAGTCGCATACTTAGCCTACCGACTCGAAAAACGTTATCATGGCACTCCTCAAGATATAGAGTGGAGTTATGACGGTCAAACACTCTGGGTATTGCAAGCTCGACCGATTACCACTCTGCTGCCCATGTGGACACGCAAAATCGCCGCCGAAGTGATTCCCGGAGTCATTCACCCCTTAACATGGTCAATTAATCGTCCCTTAACTTGTGGAGTTTGGGGAGAACTTTTTACTTTAGTTTTGGGCGAACGCGCTTTGAGGCTAGATTTCGCCGAAACCGCAACTCTGCACTATTCCAGAGCTTATTTTAACGCCTCCCTGTTAGGAGATATTTTTCTCCGTATGGGACTACCGTCATCAAGTTTGGAATTTTTAACCAGAGGAGCTAAATTAAGTAAGCCGTCTTGGGAGTCAACTTGGGAAAATTTGCCAGGACTAGGGAAGTTGCTGAGGCGGGAATTAAGTTTAGAAAAAGACTTCAAGCGGGACTATCATCAACGGTTCATTCCTGGGTTGTCGCAGTTGGCGCAGTCAAATATAGATAACTTGGAACCATCCAAGCTGTTGGCAAGAATTGACTTTATTTTGGAGTTGCTACGTCATGGGACATATTACAGCATTTTAGCTCCCTTGAGCGTTGCCCTCCGCCAGGGGATTTTTCGGGTGAAGGATCACCAAATTGATCACAGCGTTACCCCAGAGATCGCGGCATTGCGATCGCTGAGTGCAATCGCTACAGATGCCAAGGAGGTATTGCTGGAGTTTGAGCCACAGCAGGTATTTGAGCAATTAAAGCAAACCCCAGAGGGAGAGAAGATCCTGCAAGAATTTAACGAATTGCTTCAGGATTACGCCTATTTAAGTGAAGTCGGAACTGATATCTCCGTTCCCACTTGGCGGGAGAATCCCCAGATGATTAAGCAGATGTTTGTGCAGTTAATGCAGGGTAACGAACCACAATCAGGCGCTAAAGACGCGATTAATAGCATCTTTGCTGGTAAAGGCAAACGCTCTTTTGTGCAACGGCGTGTGGATATCAAAGGACGAGTTACCGAAGTTTATTCCCGGCTTTTGGCTGAATTGCGTTGGAGTTTTGTCGCTTTAGAGAAGATTTGGCTAAAGTCAGGTTTACTCAAGAAAACAGGAGATATCTTTTTTCTAGACTTTGATCAAGTGCGGCGTCTAGTTGTGGGTGGAGATTCCAGGTTAATTGAGCAGTTGGATAAGTTAGTGGAATTGAGGCGATCGCAATTCCTGCAAGATAGCGAGATCATTCAAGTACCCTTTTTAGTTTACGGCAATACACCCCCTCATCCCTTAGCTCCCTCTGTACTCTACTCTGACCAAATCTTACAAGGCATTGGAGCCAGTCAGGGGCAAGCCGAAGGTAGAGTGAAGGTGTTGCGAAATTTACAAGATGTGCCAGAAATTGACCGAGATACGATTCTGGTAGTACCTTACACAGATTCCGGCTGGGCACCATTGTTATTAAGAGCTGGAGGATTAATTGCCGAAGCTGGTGGACGGCTTTCTCACGGTGCAATCGTGGCTCGTGAATATGGAATTCCCGCCGTGATGGATGTTCGAGGTGCTACATGGCTATTGCAAGATGGTCAACGAGTTAGGATTGATGGGTCTAGGGGTATTGTAGAATTATCTAACGATTTAAGACCATCTTAAGTCCAGCTTCATCGATAAACACGCTAAAACTCATAACTCAGCACTTAGGACTGATGCAGAACAGGCAAGAAAAAATTTCGCAAGTGATAGTGACTGCTGGGCAGATGCGCGATATTGAAGAACGGATCTTTGCGGCGGGAATGCCTGTAGTAGCTTTGATGGAAAAGGTTGCGGGATTAATTGCCCGTCGCATTCAAGATATTTACCCGAACCTTGGACAAAGGGAAAACAATTCAAAATTAGTCTCCCACTCCTTAAATCCCCGTGTTGGAATTCTTGTCGGCCCCGGTCATAATGGCGGGGATGCTTTAGTAGTAGCCCGTGAATTACACTTTTGTGGGTATGAGGTTTGGATTTATTCTCCTTTCTCTAAGCTTAAGGAATTAACTTCGCAGCACTTGCAGTATGCTGAAAATTTGGGCATTCCAATTTATCAAACAATTGAACAACTGCCAAATTCTGATTTGTTGATTGATGGCTTGTTTGGGTTTGGTTTAGAAAGAAACCTTACTGATCCCATCGCCTCTGCAATTAATCAGCTAAATGAATTGTCTGTGCCGATTTATAGCATCGATTTACCTTCAGGTTTACACACCGACACTGGCGTTGTATTAGGAACTGCCATTCGCGCCACTCACACATTTTGCTTGGGTTTATGGAAACTAGCTTTTTTCCAAGATCAGGCGCTGGAATATCTCGGCAAAGCTGAGTTAATCGATTTTGATATTCCTTTAGCTGATGTAGAAGCTGTTCTAAAAGATGCACCCAGAATTAAACGTATTACACCAGCAACGGCACTTGCAACTTTACCCCTACCCCGTCCACCAGTCACCCACAAATATAAGGAAGGACATTTACTGTTAATTTGCGGTTCGCGGCGCTATGCAGGTGGAGCAATTTTAACTGGTTTGGGTGCGAGGGCAAGTGGTGTGGGGATGCTTTCGATTGCCGTACCCGAATCGCTAAAATCTCTTTTGGTGTCGCATTTGCCAGAAGCGCTAATTGTCGGTTGTCCAGAGACGGAAACCGGAGCGATCGCTCAATTGCAATTACCAGAAAAAACCGATCTGAGTTCCTTTAATGCGATCGCCTGTGGCCCCGGTTTAACACGAGATGCTAGCCCCATTGTGCAAGAAATCATCGAAAGCGATCGCCCTTTGCTTCTCGATGCCGATGGTTTAAATATTCTCGCACAAATGGGAGCGATCGCCACGTTAAAAAAACGTCAAGCCATAACCGTACTCACACCCCACACAGGCGAATTTGAACGATTGTTTCCTGATGTCCCCGATGCCAAACATGACAGAGTAAAAGCAGTACAGTCAGCAGCCGGACAAAGTGGGGCGGTAGTGTTGTTGAAAGGGGCAAGAACTGCCGTAGCAAACCCTGAAGGTGCCGTTTGGATTGTTCCTGAAAGCACACCCGCCTTGGCGCGTGGCGGTAGCGGTGACGTGTTAACTGGGCTACTGGGTGGATTGTTAGCACAAGCAGCAACTAAACAGATTCCCATAGAAGATATTGTGGCAACTGCCGCTTGGTGGCATTCACAAGCGGGTATTTTAGCAGCCCAAGAGCGTACCGAATTAGGTGTAGATGCCTTTACATTGACACAATATTTGATCAAAGCTCTAACTTAGTCAATTCCCTCGTTCCCAGTCTCCGACTGGGAATGCCATCCTAGAGGCTCCGCCTCTAATTTAAATATAAATCATGGGACGCAGCCGCTACCACGTACTAGGAACCCAGCCACACTTCCTCACCTGCACAGTTATAAATTGGATACCACTATTCGGCAAAGTTGAATTTACACAAATTATTTTAGATTCCCTCAATTTTCTGCAACGTCAGCAGCGTTTAACCTTGTACGGTTACGTAATTATGGAAAATCATCTCCATATAATCGCCTCTGCCGCCAGTTTATCTAAAGAAATAGGAAACTTTAAATCATTCACAGCTCGCTGTATTATTGATTTACTTGAGAAAAACAATTCCAACTACATACTTAACCAGCTTCAGCTTTATAAATTAAAACATAAGACAAGACAAGAATATCAACTTTGGCAAGAAGGTTTCCATCCGCAGGCAATTCTAGATGAGGAAATGTTGAGACAAAAATTAGATTATATTCACAACAATCCTGTCAGGCGTGGTTATGTGGATGATCCGGCACATTGGCGGTATTCTAGTTACCGTAATTACATCGGGGAACTAGGTTTATTACAGGTAGAGTTGATTGATGTGTGAGGGAAGGCAGAGCCTTTAGGATGGCATTCCCAGTCGGAGACTGGGAACGAGGAATGAGGAGATTTAGCCATTGACTAAATACCAACGCTGTAGCGCCAGCCTTTGAATTTCGCGCCAGGGAATATTATGTTTTCGCGCTAACTCTGCACAATCTTCATATTCTGGCTGCACATTAACAATAACTTTTTCTGGTGATTGTCCATTCCATGCTAGTTTGACACGCACTTTGCCATATTCCGTTTCCACTTGTTGAATTTCCCGTTGTAAAATCGCGCGTTGCTGAGTTGTTCTCCGAATGCCCAAAGTAGTTGTTTCGCGGAATACAACCGCTTCACAACCGAGTAAATTTTCTGGATGACAAATCACAGTCAGCAAAATCCCTGGACGGGACTTTTTCATGCCGATCGTTTGGGTAAAAACATCCACCGCACCAGCCGCAAACAATGCCTCAAACACATAGCCGATCGCCTGCGGATTTATATCATCAATTTGGGTTTCTAATACTGATATCGTTTCTAAATTTGCGGTAGTATCTTCAGAATCGCTGAAATTAGACTGTAAACTTGCGCTTTCACCCAACCAGAGGCGTAGAATATTGGGAATGGGTAAATTTATGGTTCCTGCTCCCAGTCCTATCTGCTTGATAGCGATCGCAGGTGGTGAACCAAAATCTCTTGCCAAAGTAGTGGCGATCGCAGCTCCTGTTGGTGTCACCAATTCTCTATCAATGCCATTGCTATAAACTGGACAACCCCGCATTTCCCACAGCTTTAATACTGCTGGAACTGGTACTGCCATCTGACCATGTGCAGCCCGAACAGTGCCGCCACCAGTCGGGAACGCCGAGCAGTAAAGTCGAGGCCATCCTTCCTTATTGCTCTCAATCCCCAACCAATCCAACCCCAAGCAAGTACCCACAATATCTACGATCGCATCTACAGCACCTACTTCATGAAAATGAACTTTTTCAGGGGAAATGCCATGTACCGCTCCTTCTGCCACTGCTAGCTGTCGGAATACCGCCAAACTCCAAGCTTCTGCCCGTGATGGCAACTCCGCTTTGAGAATCATTTGCTCTATTTCTGGCAAGTGGCGTGTGCGATCGTGACTGTGTTCGCGATCGTGGTCGTGGTGGTGATGATCGTCTACTAAATCCACATGGACTTTAGTCGCCTGCTGACCATTGCGTTGGACAAATTCCGCCCTTAACTGATATTCCTGTTCAATACCCAACCCATTGAGTTTTTCAACTAAATACTCCACAGGAACACCCAAACTTACCAAAGCCCCCAGGCACATATCACCAGAAATTCCTGTCGGACATTGAAAATAAGCAATTTTATTCATAATAAATTAGTCATTAGTCATTAGTCATTGGCATTGATCAATAATTAATAGTTCTTCTCCCTCTGCTCCCCATCTCCCCCACTCCCTACTCCCTACTCCCTCACTCCCCCATTCTCCCACTCCCTGTGTTATGGCAAAAATTTTCCCAGTTCATCCGGATAATCCTCAAATTCGCCGAATAGAGGAAATAAAGTCGGCGCTCTTTAGTGGCGCAATCATGCTTTACCCTACTGATACAGTTTATGCGATCGGTTGTGATTTGAATGCCAAGTCGGCGGTAGAACGAGTGCGGCAAATTAAACAGCTAGCAAATGATAAACCACTGACATTTTTATGTCCCTCGCTTTCAAATGTGGCAACTTATGCCTTCGTAAGTGACACAGGCTATCGGATTATGAAGCGCCTGATTCCAGGTCCATACACGTTTCTGCTCCCAGCGACTAAGTTAGTACCGCGATTGGTGCAAAGCCCCAAGCGGAAAACTACTGGAATTAGAGTACCAAACCATACTGTGTGTTTGGAGTTGCTGGCAGCGTTGGGCAATCCGATTATTTCAACTTCAGCACATCTGCCACCAGATGGAGAAGATAATGGGATGATTCGGATAGAAAAAGAAACTGTTCAGTCGCGGGTAGAGCTATTTGATCGTTTGGATAAGTTGGTAGACATAATTATAGACACTGGCCAGGAACCTACATATGAAGTGTCTACCATCTTGGATTTGACGGAAGACGAAGCAGTAATGATACGGAGGGGTTTAGGTTGGGAAGCAGCAGCAGCATGGGTATAAGAATTCCACTTCACAGGCGCACCTCTGGGTTTCGGAAATTGTGATAAAAACAACTCCACTTTTGAAATTGTCATATTTAGATGCGATGTCTATGACCGGCTGTTCAATGACGCAGTGGATATAACAGGATGGCGGCAACAGTTGGCACAGCAAGGTATTTGACAACTTTGAGAAAATGGTGGGTACTCGTGTGCCAGCGTTAAGAATAGTGGCTTGTGACAAAAACCGACACATTGCGATAACTATAACTCTTTCGTATTTCCTACAGTTTTATATATGACCTTTAGATATGAGCATTACATACGGCAAGTTTTGATGGATGAATGCCTAAAGATTCTCCAGCCAAGTCCGATCTTGATTGCTGTGTCTGCGTTGTAATTACGGTGCAATACTACTACCTGGAAAAGTCATGAAAGCTAACGTCGTCAATCTACCAAACTCTAGACCCATTTTTGAGAACCACCTTTCGACTGAAGATTTTTCAGACAGCAGCAGCAATACCTTGATTGAATTGCTGTGTGAGGAAATGCAAAGGCAAGTGAAAGCAGCACCCAAATGCGTAGAAGCTTTAGCAAAGCGCATAGCCGTAGAAGTAGAACGCATTTGCGACAAAAGCTCCCGTATCCAAACATCTGGGGAAATCAAATCCTGGCAGATGACGTTGGGAAGGCATCGGATGCAAAAGTGCTTACGTTACTACCAACTAGGTTCCAAACAAGGGCGGGTGGAATTACATAGTAATCTGGGTGCTATGGTTTACCGCCATATAACTATGTCCGGCTCGGAGTTGGGTTTTGAGGCTCGTTACAGCCTGATTGAAGATTTTTTACAAGCATTTTATATCGAAGCTATCAAAGCTTTCCGCCGAGAAAACGAACTACCTAACGATCACACGCCGCGTACTCAGCTGCAATTAGCTGAATATATGTCCTTTACGGAGCAGTACGCCAAACGCCGGATCAATTTACCTGGTGGTGCAAATCAGCAATTGATTATCTTACGGGCCCAAGGTTTTGCTCGTCGTCAGCCCCAAGAAACTACCGTGGATATTGAAATGGCGGTAGAGTCTGCCAAGGGTGAAGAAGCAGAATCTTACCAGCGTAACTCGGCGGTGCAACAGCTGCGATCGCAGATGATTGCCCAAACTAATTTCGATCCATCTGAAGAGTCAGAACGCGATCGCGTCATCACTGAATTAATGAAATACCTGGAGTCTCAAGGTCAATCTGACTGTATGAACTACCTCAGCTTGAAACTCCAAGACCTCTCAGCCCCAGAAATTGACCAAATTCTCGGTTTAACTAGCCGTCAGCGCGATTATCTCCAACAACGCTTTAAATACCATGTAGAAAAGTTTGCCAAACAACACCACTGGCAATTAGTACATCAATGGTTAGGTGCGGGTTTAGAGCAAAAGTTGGGTTTATCTTCTTTGCAGTGGGAAATCTTTGTGAATCAACTCACAGAACAACAACACCAGATATTACAATTAAAAACTGCACGGGAAAACGACCAAGCGATCGCTAAAACCATCAAATGCACCCCCAAACAGCTGCAAAAGCGCTGGACTCAACTTTTAGAAATCGCATGGTCTATCCGCAACGGTCATACTGAAGCCGAGACGGGCTAAAATGAAGGCGAATAAAATATACACAAAACCATGAACCCAGTATTTCCCCAACTCTCTAGTCTTTGGAGAGCGGAAAAACTCCAACTGGTAGAAGATTTATGGGATGAGATTACCGCTACACCAGCAGCGCTTCCAGTTTTAGATTGGCATAAACAAGAGCTAGCCCGTCGCAAAGCCGAATATCTGCAAAACCCAGCCATTGGCAGCAGTTGGGAAAATGTAAAAGCCAGAATCTCTCAACGACATGGCTAGAAAATTAACTATCCTTACAGCCGCAGAACTAGATATTATTGAAGCTTTTGACTGGTACGAGCGGCGCGAATTTGGATTAGGTGCTGAGTTTTTACGTTGTACTGATGCCTGCCTGAATTTAATTCCGCGTCACCCCAGCACATACCAGATTGTTCATGAAACCTATCGCCGCGCTACAATCAGGCGTTTTTCCTACGTCGTTTTTTACGAGTTTAATGAACAAGAGATTATTCTCTACGCTGTTTTCCACTGTTCCCAAGACCCAGAAAAATGGCGTGGTCACTTGCAATAGAAGGCACGTTTACAATAGCTAGGAAAAGTATTAAAAGAAAAAAGCAAAAGGAAATTTTCTTCTTTTCCCCCTTCTCTGAATTAGTAACGCATTACTCATCCAAATTATTAATACATTTGTATTTATTTAGTACAAAAATACCATTTTTTTGCACTTTCATCAAAAATTCATATTAAGCAACTGACTATTTGTGACTGCTTCCGTGGAATCCTAGAATAAGAGGTACTTTTACCAAAGGAATTTAGGATGGCTTTGACTCAAGGCGGACGGGCAAATAAATCTGGTCAGGTTTTAGAAACGACTGTAGAAGGAACATTAAGGGCACACGAATATTATCAAGTAAGTCCCAATGTACCGAAACAGCACCAAAGAGAATACATATTAAACTCTACTGTGCTACCAAAATGCTATGCCAGAAGTGTTTATATTGGAACTGGAATATATCAAACCGATCTATATGTTGACTTTTACGTTATGGACTCAGTTAAATTTCCATCTGGGTTAATTATTGAGTGTAAATGGCAAGAAAGCGGTGGTTCAGTTGATGAAAAATTTCCTTACCTCAACTTAAATATTCAGTCCTCTTACCCTGCACCAACTATTTTAGTGATGGGCGGCGAAGGTATGAGGCAAAAAGCACTTGATTGGTTTAAAAAACAAGTTGACTATAATCAAAACTTATTAGCAGTTTATAGTTTGGATAGATTTATTGCATGGTCAAACAACCATCTCTAATAAGACGTAATTAAAAATTCTGAAATTGTTCCTCGATTTTCTATATTAGAGTTAATTGTTCGTGCTGCTTGTATTGTGTGGATTTGAAAACCAATTTCTCTATAAATGTCTTCAATCTCCTTACAATCAGAGTTTGATACCATAACTTTGACACCTCGGCTTGCTAGCGTTGCACAAATGGCGCTCAATTTTTTTTGGTCATCCTCACTAAAACAGTGGCGACTATAAGCTGTAAAATAGCTAGTTTTACTAATAGGATGGTACGGTGGATCAAAATAAACAAAATCATCACTGCTGTTTGCGTAATCTAGTACTTGCTTAAAATCTGCTGTTTTCACCTCAGCCCTAGAAAGTGCTTGTGATGCTGAACCCAGTAAATCTATTTGACAAATCTTGGGATTTTCATATCTACCTAATGGTACATTGAATGTACCTCGTGAATTGACTCTATAAAGTCCATTGAAACAGGTTCTATTAAGATAAATTAAACGAGCTGCTCTTTCAATATCTCTGTCGTAATTTTCATCTCTTACCTTGTAGTAATACTTATTTTTATCTTTGCTATTTTTACTTTTATCACCACTTATTTTATAAAAATTAGCATATTCATTATGTTCTTTTTCATGCTCTTGTAATAATAAAATTAAATCGTCAAGGTTATTTTTAATACATTGATATGTATTAATTAATTCTTCATTAATATCAGTTAGATATGACGATTCGATTGTCGAGTATCGATTTACTAAATAGAAAAATAAAGCGCCACTGCCTAAAAACGGTTCATAGTAACGCTTAACGTTCCCAATATTTGGGGGCAAATATTTAATATATTTGTGAATTAATTTACTTTTACCGCCAGCCCATTTTAGGAATGGACGATAATAACTTTTATCATTGAGTTGAGTTAGCATTACTATTAATTTAATCAAATTGAAAACTACATGGTGTTGATGAGAAATTATATTTTATATTAGTATGGTGCGACAAAAGCAACACGTATTAGAATAAAGTCATGAAAAAAAGGTAAGATAGACCACCTGAATTATAATAGAGGAGTATAAATTCAGATGTTTGACGGATTTTGGGATAACGTCTTTCGCTACCCCCGGTACTTAATTAGTATCGTCTTAGGACTGTTTCTAAACACCTTTGCGCCATTAGTGCCACTGTTGAAGCGCCCAGTCACCTTAATCGCCATCTTGGGTTTATTTGTGAGCAGCCTAGTCTTCCTGACTCTCACCCTACGGGCAATGTTGGGCTTGAGTACAATCTAGACTAGCGCTATATCGGGGCTATGCCCCACAGACGGTTGCTCTTGGCGTTGCTCCCGCTAAGTACTGTCTACCCAACTTGCATCTATTTTTGTCGTACAACCTCTGTGAGGAGGCGAAATTTTTATGGCTACAAATCGCCGGGTTTCCCGCGTTGCTGAACTGATCAAACGGGAAGTTAGCCAAATGCTGCTCAACGGCATTAAGGATGACCGTGTGGGTACAGGAATGGTTAGTGTTACTGATGTTGATGTTTCCGGCGATCTCCAACACGCCAAAGTCTACGTCAGTATTTATGGTACAGATGAAGCTAAGGTAGAAACAATGGCAGGCTTAAAGTCGGCCACGGGTTACGTCCGCAGCGAACTTGGGGCGCGGATACGGCTACGTCGTACACCAGAAGTCATTTTTCTCGAAGATCGCTCTATAGAACGCGGTAATAAGGTACTAGCACTACTAGACCAACTTAACCATGAGCGTCCCCCAGAAAATCTGGTATCAGTAGAAGACATCACTGATCAAAATGATCAGGAATTCTCCGAATAAGTAACTAAAACAACAATGTAACTTCAGAACAATTAATCTCAGCAAATCCGCCAAACAGTTTACAGACGTGATCTCGTCACGTCTGTTTTAATATAACCATAACCTGATTCAGGGATTCAGTAGTTGTATATATACGCTTTCTGTTTGTCTTGGCTTTCGCCTCTACTCTAGTATTTTCCCTTTCCCTCTGCTTCCCCTGCTCGCATATTTTTTATTTGGAAGTCCTTTACTCCTCCCTCTTACAGATGTTTATCTCAGGAAAACTGTTTAATATAAGTGCTGAAATTAACCTAAGTAATTACGGATTTCCTTAATAAAATGTCAGCAGATCCTAGTGTTAAAGCTTTCGTCGTATATTTTAGGCGTTATACTTTGCAATATTTTATACCCTAGTGTCTGACAAATATTCTTGTGTTGTTTACCCTTAGATAAATACCAGCAGTTCTATATCTGGTTTTAAGGTGATTATTTGATATGTAAGCGATAGCGCCCTGAATTCTTCCCAACCGCCAAATCTTGCTTAAACGTACTAATGGCAAGACTTTCAGACTTGTTGAATAAAAGTCATACAGCTAAAGAAGCATGTTAAGTTAACTACTTGGAATTTTTTTTGTAAAGCGGATTTTGCCAAATTGTCAGGATTTGTTGACTTCCTTAACATTTCTTGAGATAATTTCAGGATATGTGGGGTCAAAATAAAAAGAGTTCCGTATAGTAAACTACAAAATCCTAGCCACAAGTCTAATTTCTGTCATGTTTGTTCCTAACTATTAACGGGAATACTATCGTAAGTGTTAATTTGTGAGTAAAAACCATGAGTGTGAATACGGTGCCTTCTATCAATTACTACTCTCTAGATGTGATTCAAGACGAAGCACGCCGACTGGTGCAAAAGGGAATGATTAGCAGACAACAGCCAATATATACCCTCTGCCAATACATTCCAGCAAGAGAGTGGGTTTGCGTTGAATGCGAATTAGAAAAATGTGACTTTTTGTTACGCGATCGCATTGGCGATCTAATTGGTCGTGAACAATGGGATAACGACTAATCAATGTTTGATTTCGGATTTGGGATTGGGAGTTTATTTTTGATGTGTGGATGTCACAATCAACGATTCGCCGCCCAATCTGGGGGATAATCTCTGGTTTTTGATGAGCATTGCCCCATACAGAATCTTGCGTTTTTCATTAGCACAGAAGCATTGGAGTCTGAATTTATACAACTTTTCAAGTTAAACAAGGCATCAGAACCATTTATTCTGTATATCTGGTGCTACAGCTTGAGTCTAGTATGTAGATTCTGTGAGGTTCCTACATTTACCTATCGGGTAAGTGTAGGAACCTCACTTTTGACTTGCAATTCATTATCGTAAATAAAAGGGTTTAAGACCCCAACCATAAAGATAGCCCCAGTTTCAGTCGGGGTTTAAATCCCCCGGAGTTGCTCCTCTTGGGGAGACCCCAAGACCGGAGTCCTCTTCTCTGCGAGACGCTACGCGAACGTCTGAAATTGTCTAAAATGTTTGAATTTTGAATGCGTGAATTTTGAATTGCTAACCTACTTGCTCTAAATACTGATTAATGTCTTCAATGATGCGGGTAAGTTCAGCTTCAGTAGTCAAGCGGATGTTGAGGTTGCGGACAGTTAGCAAAACTTTGGCTGCGAAGGGCGTCGGCCAGATATTAGGATTACAGAAAATTTCTAAAAAGACTTCACCTGTATGACGATATTCCAGGGGAGGTTGGGGAGTTACTTTACCGCCGCCAGGAGTGGGTTTAGCGGCGACAGCCTTCAGGCGCACCATCAGTTTATCCGTCTCTGTCTTTAATTCTCGTGCTGCTTGAGATGAAAAACTGAAAGACACAGAACCTTCAATTAGGTTCAATGTTAAAGGAGTTGAAGACATATATTTTTGATTAAAACTTCTTGATAAGTACTAATATTACCGGAAGGAGGGGACTAAATCCCACTCTAAAAGTTTCCCGCGTCTTCTTCAAAGACCACTGATGGAATTTATCAAAGATTTGGGTTTAAAACCCCCTCTTTCTAAGACAGCCAATTCAAGGAAAGACTTTCATTGGAAAATAGCGCACCGAATTTGTGATGATGCTGGAATGGTATTTGTCGAAGATTTGAATTTAATTGGACTTTCTCGCGGAATGTTAGGGAAACATTGCTTAGATGCGGGATGGGGTCAATTCTTCCAAATACTTGAGCAATGTTGTTTTAAGCGCGGTGTGTATTTTCAGAAAGTTAATAGTAGAAAAACAAGTCAGATTTGCCCAAACTGTCAAATGGAAACTGGTAAAAAGGACTTGTCACAGCACGTTCATAGTTGCACAAATTGCGGATATATGACAAACAGAGACGTGGCAGCAGCGTTGGTTGTCTGTCAGAGAGGACTTGCAGCCGTGGGATACACGGTGAAGATGCTTGGTGAGGGTAAATTCGTTGGAATCCCTGCGACCCAAGAATCTTCGGGCTTATAGCCCGGAGAGTATCAAAGTATGTATTTTTAATACAATCTGTTCTGAACTAAGTGGACATATGAATAACAAAATTAATTAAAATATTCCTGGAATTAATGCTAAAAATATGCTGTTATCTGTAAAGCCATTACTAATGCCTATCTAACTTGTAGCTACTATTAGTTAAAAAGAATCTCAATAAATTGCGATAAAATATAGAGACTATAGAGAGACTTAACTCTTACTGCGTAAGACTTTGATACAGTTTATTTGTGTTTATTTATGTTTTAAGTTTTACATTAGAAGTCATAGAACTTGATGTGATAAATTATCTATGACTTACGATAACCGCGCAAAAGTGCGAAAGGTTTTAATTATTACTCTACTGCTCAACCTGTTTGTAATGGGATTGAAAGCACTTGTGGGCTATTGGACAGGTTCTTTGAGTTTGCTAGCTGATGCCTTGCATAGTGTGACAGATAGCGCCAACAACGTTTTAGGATTAATTGCAAGTAAATTTTCTTCTCCACAACCCGATCGCGAGCATCCCTACGGACATCACAAATTTGAAGCTGTGGGAGCTTTAGGAATTGCCTCATTTTTAGGAATCGCCTGTTTTGAAATTCTCCAAGGAGCAATCGAACGAATTCTCAAAGGTGGTGGTGAACCTGTGAGAATATCGCCATCTGAGTTGTGGTTATTACTAATTGTGCTGGGCGTGAATATTTTTGTGGCGTTTTACGAACGTGCTGTGGGTAGGCGGGTAGGTAGCTCAATTCTCATAGCTGACGCTACACATACCATGAGCGATATTTGGGTGACAATCTCTGTAATTGCCGGTTTGATAGGAGTTTGGCTAGGTTATCAATGGATGGATTTGGTGTTATCTTTTCCTGTCGCTTTGTTGGTATTTTGGAGTGGTTGGTCAGTTTTAAAAGAGAATTTGCCTTGGCTTGTGGATCAAATGGCGATCGCACCAGAAGTAATTCATGCGATCGCTACTTCTGTTCCAGGTGTAATTAACTGTCATGATATTGCCTCTCGCGGTGTTCTTGGTCGTCAAGTGTTCATTGAAATGCATTTAATAGTAGATGCACCAGACGTAGAAACCGCCCACCAGATCACCGAAGAAGTAGAAAGCCGATTAGAAGAAAGGTTTCGTCCAGTGAGGATTTTAATTCACGTCGAGCCACCAGGATATAAGTCTGAGCAAATTAGCTTTGAAAGTTGAGCAAAATAGTCTCAGCAATTCCAAATCACGCCCTGTTCAGAATATAGGACTCCGATTTGATTTTTGAATTGTTAACAGGATTTCATTTGAAATCTTATTCATAAATCAGACAGGAGTCCGATAATGGGGGATTTAGATCCGCCACTTTCATGTTGAGCATCAAATTTGCGACGATCGCAACTAGTTCTCCTGGATCAACTGGTTTAGCTACATGAGTCTGAAAGCCTGCTTCCAGGGACAGGCTACGATACTCGCTATCGCCATAGGCAGTTAAAGCGATCGCGGGAAGTTTTCCCCAAATATCAGGCTTCAGCGCCCGGATCTTGCGGATGAAGGTATAGCCATCTTCATCAGGCATAGCAATATCACAAATCAAGACATCTGGTTGCAACTCAGGTAGTATTTTCAATGCTACCGTTGCCGATGTAACTGCCATAACGCTGGCTCCATCAGTTTCCAACACGGTAGTAATGTAAAAACGGCTATCTTCATCATCATCAACTACGAGGATGTTTAAGCCAGCAAGGGGAAGAGCAGGTTGCATAACATCTCCATTAATGTTGATCAAATGAAAGTTATTTCTAATGATCTGCTTGTTTTTCTCTATAACCACACCATTTATAATTTTACTGCGATCGCGCCTATTTTCCTAGACAATAACTCAATTCGTCCAACCACTATCGAATTGATGGTTAATTATTCGCTGGCATTTATAATTATTGACTTGAGAAAATTTATGTTAGTGTTTAAATTGCTTTACATTGAAAACATTAACTTTAAGGAATAGTTTAAATTCCAGAATAATCTTGCTAATTACTGACTGCTTTATTAAGTAGGTAGGCGTAATTAAATATAAGATCAAACCTCACCCTCAATCCCTCTCCTCAGTAAGGAGAGGGAAGCCGGAGGCAGGGTGAGGTTTTATATTTAATTTGACCTACTTACTAACAGGTTGGGATTTTAATCGAGGCTTTAAAAAATAAAAAATTCTGAATTTTGAATCTTTCAACCCAAAATTCAAAATTTAAAATCTCAAATTCGGTGATCAGCTTTTAGTTAAGTAAATTCAAAACTTGATTACTCCCATTCAATGGTTCCTGGCGGCTTAGAGGTGATGTCATAAACCACCCGATTCACTCCTTTCACCTCATTCACAATCCGGGTGGAAATGACTTCCAGGACATCGTAAGGGACTCTAGCCCAATCAGCAGTCATGCCATCTTCACTGGTAACAATCCGCAAAACAATGGGGTAAGCGTAAGTACGTTGATCCCCCATAACGCCAACAGTCCGAATTGGCAGCAATACAGCAAACGCTTGCCAGAAATCATGATATATGCCGCGTTGGTTAATTTCTTGCCGTACAATCAAATCGGCATCGCGCAAAATGTTTAACCGCTCAGATGTGACTTCCCCCAGGATGCGAATTGCCAAACCAGGCCCAGGAAAAGGTTGTCGTTGGACAATTTCTTCTGGTAAACCAATGGAACGCCCAACTTTGCGGACTTCATCTTTAAATAGTTTCCGCAGTGGTTCCACCAATTTAAATCTTAGGTCTTTGGGCAAACCGCCAACATTATGATGACTCTTAATTTTCACCGCTACCCGCTCACCAGTTTGGGAGTCAACGTTGGTGTCAGCAGATTCGATCACATCTGGATAAAGAGTCCCTTGAGCCAGATAGTCAAACTGACCGAGGCGCTTGGATGTTTCCTCAAATACACTGATAAATTCGTGTCCAATACGGCGGCGTTTTTCTTCAGGATCTGTGATATCAGTAATCCTAGCTAAAAAGCGATCGCGGGCATTAACATACTCTACAGGAATGTGAAACTGCTCTTGGAACAGCTTTACTAATCGCTCTGGCTCATACTTTCGCATAAAGCCTTGATCGATAAACACGCAAGTCAGTTGGTCGCCAATCGCTTTGTAGAGCAAGAAGGCTAGGGTAGAAGAATCCACTCCCCCAGACAGTGCCAACAGCACCCGCTTTTCACCGACTCTGGCGCGAATTTCCCGAATTGCCTCTTCGACAAAAGCCGATGTTGTCCAAGTAGGTTCGCAATCGCAGATATGATAGACAAAATTACGGATTAATGCCAATCCACCAATAGAATGTACCACCTCTGGATGGAACTGAACGCCATAAAGTTTCCTTTCGTGGTCGGCAATGGCAGCACAGGGAGTATTTTCTGTATGTGCAAGCAATTCAAACCCTGATGGCATTTGGGTAACTGAGTCTCCATGACTCATCCACATAGTAGTGCCATCTTCGACATTAGTGAGCAAATCTGTGGGATCATCAATATATAATGATGCTTTGCCGTATTCACCTCGCTCGGCCTTTGCCACTTCGCCACCGAGTTGGTTCACCATCAGCTGCATCCCATAGCAAACACCCAAGATGGGTATTCCCAAATTCCAGATTTCTGCGTCACAATGGGGAGCGTGATCACCATAAACCGAACTCGGTCCACCAGAGAGGATGATTCCCTTAGGATTGAGTTGGCGCAAATGTTCAAAACTAGTGCGATAGGACAAAACTTCTGAGTATACTTGAGTTTCGCGGATGCGACGGGCAATCAGCTCCGAATATTGAGAGCCAAAGTCCAGAATTACAATCAATTGGCGATCAAGCCGCCCAAAATTTTCCAATGTTTGGGGCGCTTGTTCTGTTGGTAGAGTCACCACTGTATTCATGACGGAGAGTTATGTCTGTTAAGGATAGATGCTTTGTGGTCTATGGTGATGCTATTATTCAGCCAGGATAGGCTGATAATGGTATAGAGAGCCTTTACAAACGCGAGTTTATGTGCGTTTGTCTAGTCCCTGAGTCGGAGATGGTATTAAAACGATAAACTGATCCGAGAGTGGTTACTTAAAAGACTATTTATTTGGATTGTTTACGATTATTCATAATAAATTAACATAATTTTCCGATCAACAGAGTCGCAGTTTTACTCTTCACGATAATTTTGCGATCGCGATCAAAGAGGATAGAGCCACAGACTCTAACTCCCGCGCCACGTTCACTATGGCTTTGGATGTATTCTTGAGAACGAACATCGATGGTTTCGGCGATCGCAGTGTAAACTTGATTTACCCAATCATTATCAGTTGCAGCATCTAGCGATCGTAGATATGTCAGTGCGGCTTCGGCGGTAGCACTATTAAACACAGCTTGGATATCTGGTGATTTTAAACCAGCGATCGCACAGTGCGCTGCTAAAATTTCCCGCCGTCCATCAGCCAAGTAGTGATGAGTGTGAAAAATTCCCCCAGCGAGTTTCATCAGCTTACCGTGATAGCCAAATAATAAGATTTCTTTCACGCCCAGCACATCAGCTTCTACTAACATTGGGCCGAGCCAGTTAGCAGTTTTGACCAATTGCTCAGGATTAATCCCTAGTTTACGCGCCAAATCTAGGCCATTCTCCCCGATACAGAATACCAAACTCTCAAAACAACTGGCTTTATTTTGTAATTCGGCCCGAAAAACTGCAAGCTGATCTGGTGTACTCAAAGGTTGAGAAATACCAGTTGTGCCTAAAAGGGAAAGTCCTTCAACCACACCAAAAGCAGAATTTGAAGTCCGAACAGCAAGCGATCGCCCTTCGGGTAGAATAATCGTCACCATGATTTTTTCCCCCGGTGCTAGTATTCGTTGCAAATTCTCTTGCAACAGCCTATGAGCATAGGTATAAATAGCCGGCTTGTCATCAGCATTCACCTGTCTGCCAATTCCTTCCCCTCCTTTAATAATTACAACCTCTTCACCTTCTTCTCGCCATTCCACCAATGCCCAAATCGGTGTATCTTTAGTCAAATCAAGATTATCACCAGGGTCACTACGGGCGATCGCTAAAGCCATACTCTCAGATAGTCCTGCTACCTGTTCAATTGGGATTTCTGCGATTTGGCTTGGTTCAATCAAATCTATAGACGCTATGCTTAATGGTTGGCGATCGCGTAACCAATGTAAAGCTGCAACAGATGCAGCGCAGGCAAATACTGGGAGTGTGTAGCCAGAACGAGACATTAATAAAAACAGTTTTAGACGGCAATTTAATTTGTTTGATTAGTTTAGCATAATATATATTTGTGCTAAATGGGATGGGGAACATTCACCAATTTTTTAGCCTACAAGCTAGAACGCAAGGGTGGGAAGTTAGTGGAGATAGATAGATGGTTCCCCAGTTCCAAGCTTTGCTCTAATTGTTTTTATCAAATGAGTGAGATGCAATTGGATGTCCGTGAATGGACTTGTCCTCATTGCAATACCCATCACTCACGTGATGGAAATGCAGCCACCAATATTAGAGCAGAAGGCATCAGAATACTAAAGGCGGAATCTTTTCTGCCGTCTCTGCTGTAGGAGGGGAGGTAAGACCAAAACTAGGGCGAAAGTCAAAGTTGCGGCACTCCCCCGTGAGTACAGAAGCTCAGACTTCAGCCGCAGGCAAGTCTGAGTAGTTCACACATCAACTGTAGCTTAGTACAGCTTTGCGTAAAATCGTTGCTAATTGAGGGTTGAAACTTTAACGCAAAGGGAAGGCAGCGCAGTCTTGGGGGTTTACACTTCTTATGCCCCCCTACCGCATTGAAATTTTTAGAGAATACATGGTCTACTGAGAAACTAGACCCTTAAATAATCTGGTTGCAAAGGACACTTCTTAAATATGAACACAGTAGCGTTCACGGGTATTTCGTCCTGGGGCTGGTTGTACTGGATAATAGAGCCGCACTTAGCTATGCATATTCCAGATGGCTTCTTGAACTTACCTGTTATCCTTGTCACCTGGATAATTGCTATTGGTCTAATTGCACTAGCTATTAGGCGATCGCAGGCAGAATACCAAGAACGAGCTGTACCTTTAATGGGGGTTTGTGCAGCATTTATCTTTGCAGCCCAAATGATTAATTTTCCGATTCCTGGCGGCACTTCTGGACACCTTTTGGGCGGAACACTAGCAGGAGCTTTATTAGGGCCGTGGGCTGGATCACTAGTGATGGTGACAGTATTCATCGTGCAGGGTGTTTTGTTTCAGGATGGTGGACTGACGGTATTAGGAGCCAACATCTTTAACATGGGATTGATCGGTACATTTGGTGGTTATTATCTCTATCGCACAGTTAGATTTGCGACAGGGCGCGATACCTTGCGAGGACTGGTAATTGGCGCAGCGATCGCAGCTTGGACAAGCGTGGTAGTTGCTTCAGTTGTGTGTGCCTTGGAACTTGCTTTGTCGGGAACGATTCCTCTAACGGTGGCTTTGACAGCGATGGCTTCTTGGCACGTCATAATTGGCATTGGCGAGGCGCTGATTACTGTAGCAGCACTCAGTTTTATTTGGCGGACTCGACCAGACTTATTTTACGATCCGCCCCGTCAGACAAAATCACCTACCTCTCGTCCCATCTCTCGGTATTAAAAGGTATTTATGGAATCAGGACTGAATACTTATGAGTAGCAACCTCTCGCACTCGCGCAACCGGGCTTTTGTCATCGCTGGCTTAGGTATTGCTCTGCTGATTGCAATTTTCCTTTCGCCACTGGCTAGCAAAAATCCCGATGGGCTAGATAGAGTCTCAAAAGACCTGAAGTTTGACAGCAAAGAATTAGAACAGAAACCTGCTCAGAAATTACCCTTTTACGGCATATTTGATGAGTATGCTCTTAGAGGTGTACCATCCGCGATCGCCACACCATTGGCAGGTCTAGTGGGAACATTAGTAACTTTTAGTTTAGCTTGGGGTATTGGGAAATTAGTTGTACGTGGTTCTACCTCACCTTCCACAGAGGATGATACTCATTCAGACTCAGATGTGCCAGATTAAAAAAGAATTCAGAACTGAGAATACAATCAGTCAGGGATTTAAACCCCTTGATTCAGACGCTCACGGAATTTTAGATTTTAAATTTTGGAAAATGGAATTGAAGATTCAAAATCCAAAATTTAATGCATGTTTGAGAGCAAGCGAATTTAAACGCGAGAATAATTCTATTATCTAAAATCCAAAATTAAATGACTTGCCCCTGACTTGATTGCTCTTTTCAATCTAAAATCCAAAATCCAAAATTGCTTGACCGACTCCAATTCATGCTGAATTCTGACTCCTGAATTCTGTTTGTTAAATACAGATAGGAACTTAACATCATGCTGCTGCACATTGGGGCATTTGTGCTGGATGTCGATAGTAAACAGGCTACTCCCTGGCACAAACTCGCTCCCCGTACCCGTATACTCTGTACATTGTTGTTCGTGTTTGCCATTGTCCTAACCCCAGATGGGCATTGGTGGACTTGGGCTATTTATGGATTAGCTCTCTTGAGTCTATTATTACTGAGTCAAATCACCCTATTAGTACTACTAAAACGATTGGCAGTTGAGCTAACATTTATTGGTGTCGTTCTCCTGGGTACGTTGTTCCGGGGTGGGGGCGAGGTGTTATGGTCTTGGGGGCCATTACAGATTACGACAGTCGGGCTAACTATCTTGGGTAGTGTGACGCTTAAGGCATTGCTATCACTGTTGATACTGAACTTACTGACTTTAACAACTTCGGTAACGGCACTGCTTCACGCTCTGCTGGAACTGAGAACTCCACCACTCTTAGTAGCAATTTTAGCATCTATGTATCGCTATATCAGCGTATTAATCGGCGAGTTTAACGCGATGCGTCGAGCAGCCGAGTCCCGAAACCTGATGAACAACAACCGCTCAATCCGGTTAATTTTTGGCAATATGATAGGAGCGCTGTTTATCCGCACTTATGACCGGGGAAATTTGGTTTATCAGGCAATGCTATCACGGGGTTATCAAGGAGTACCACCAATGATGGAAAAAGCTTCGTCAGGGGGACGATCTGACGTTGTGGCTTTGAGTTTAACTATAATTTTGGCACTGTTGGGTCAGGCCATTTACTGGCGGAAATAAAATTTTTTAACGTTGTATTAATGCATCATAATCCCATATCAATTCAAAACCTTAGCTATACTTACCCTGACGGAACTCAAGCTTTGAAGGACATTAATTTGTCTATCAAAGCAACTGAGCGAGTGGCTTTAATCGGAGCCAATGGTTCAGGAAAATCTACGTTACTGTTACATCTGAATGGAATTCTCATGCCTCAATCGGGACAGATGACGATTGGAAAATGGCCTTTAACTGTTGAGAATTTGCGAGACATTCGGAATTTTGTCGGGTTGGTATTCCAAAATCCAGATAATCAGTTGTTCATGCCAACCGTTTGGGAAGATATTGCTTTTGGCCCGATGAATCTGGGTTTCCGAGGCGAGAAATTAATCCAGCAAGTTGTTCAGGCAATGGCAGCAGTTGATATTGATCCCCAATGGTATGGGCAACGGTATACCGATAATTTATCTGGAGGTGAGAAAAAACGGATTGCGATCGCTGGAGTTTTGGCAATGAACCCACAGATACTAGTATTTGATGAACCCTCGGCTCAATTAGATCCGCGTTGTCGTCGTCAATTCATTGAACTGCTGCAAAGCTTACCTCTGACGCAACTGATTGCAACCCACGATTTAGATTTAGCTTTGGATTTGTGCGATCGCACAGTTGTTCTCAGTCAAGGTCAGATCGTCTATGATGGCAAAACTGAGAAGGTAATGAGCAATCCAGAGTTTTTGCTTGGGCACGCTTTAGAGTTACCACTAAGCTATAGTCGCCCCTATTGTCAGCTGGAACATGCACCTATCAGCCCATCTCGATCCAGTTAATTTACTTACAGCTGTTTTCAGGTAAATAGACCACGCGGTAGGGGCACAGAAAAAGCTCATTAGTGTCAACTTAAGTTCAAATACCTGATGCACAGGCGTTTTACCCCCCTTAATCCCCCCTTATAAAGGGGGGAAACAGGAAATTTAGTTCCCTCCCCTTTATAAGGGGAGGGTTAGGGTGGGGTAATGCGGATCGTGATCGGAAGCCAGAGAACTAAATATCACGTGTTGACAAGGGTTTCACGTTAAGTTGACACGCATGAGCATTGCTGTGCCCCTACGACAGATGTGGTTCAAATACATGAAAACTGCTGTCAGACAATCACATTTAATTGTTAGCTAAAAAGATATTGCGATCGCTAGTGATTAACCCATATTCCGCACCGGAGAGTGTCAATTAAGCATCCTGAAGAGGAGTTGCATATTGAGATAGTAAAGCATGAGCAGCTTGACGATGTTTTTCTACCAACTGGGCTGGGGAAATAACTCGTGCGCTGTGCATATAACGATAAACCCAGAGGCTAAACTCATCAACAGAGCGAGGCGGCAGAGTAATTATATAATCTATGTAGCTAGGATTACCAGTAGTTTCATTTTTTAAACCAGGGATAATTTTTTGCTTGAGGTGACGTAGTTCCCCTTCTTGAATGAAAGCTGTAACTGGAGGAAAAAAACGCACTTTTACTGTTAACAATTCTAACTGTCCTTGTAGTTCTAGCTGCTGCTCTGAAGGTTGACCTAAATACAAACCCCAGCCATTTTTTAGTAGTTGATAAGCCTTGTTAAGACTATTCTTTTGTGCTTCTAGACCTCTACCTAGTCCATCACTCAAGGGTTTGCAGTAATTTTTAAAGCGGTTTAGCCGTCCAATTGCTAAATGCCCATTTTCAGAGTTTTCATAAAGCAGATACCAAGCAATATCATGATAAATTAACTGCAAAGGAACTACCTGTAAGAGTCCAATACGACTATTGCCATAGGGGTCACTAGCACGAGAAATTTCTATTGTTTGTCCTTGGCTAATGGCTGTTTCTAGCAGTGGTAACTGGTGAAATAGTGTATTACGGTTCTCTCCCTGTGCAGCCATTTCTTCGGGATCTGTATAAACTATGGCGCGGTTCAGATGCTGTCTGACAGGGTAAAAAAACTTACCTTGTAGTTCCATATCCAATCCCCGCAGTCTTTTGCTAAGTATTTCACAAATTCGCCTTAACTGCGGATCTCCCTGGTATTTGGCTTGGGATGCCAAAGCATTAAAAGCTACTTTTAATTCTGCCTGAGACATAGCACCAGTACCCAGATAATATCCCCAACGATACATTCGGCGTTCTAGGATGCCATAGCGGCGCAAGGTTTCTAAGTCTTTTCGCAGAGTAGCGATCGCCGGATAATCTTCTGGTAATCTGATTTTACACTCGACTGCTAGTTGCTGTAGGAATGTTCGTACTTGAGTAAGTGCATCGTGTTGTTTATCATAATTAGTGTTGATTAAATCGGGACAACCTATACCTGGATTCTTCAGCAAAGTTGCAATTAGCAACATCAGGCGTTCAAAGGATAGGCGTTCCGCGTAGGGGTGAGATGTAGATTTTTTGGGCATGAGGAATTATGAATTAAAAAATATTACTACTGCAAGTAATAATATAGCGTCAATTCTTTATACACAATAGTTATAACTTGGTTATAGTGGCAGCATCAATTATTTTCTTTTACTGGTATTTTGGTGAGTTCGGGGATATCGTAGTTAGTAATGGTACGGGATATTCACCTTTAAATAAGTCATATTTATAACTATGTATATTTCTCGTCGCGGTGCTAAACTACGTAATACTTTGGTATCGTTTTTCAATGGAAGTGTGACTCTGGTGATTTTGCTGATTGCTCCTTTGGGTTTGATGGCAGTAATTATCAATACTCTCTTGGTGACTTTTGCTACTTATGTTGTTTCCAACGTGGCAGATAAAGTTATTGCTGGGCTGGAATCAGGACAGAATGCAGAGTTAACGGCTTCATCTCAGCCTAGAAATCGTAATTCACGGCAATCTTATCTCCAGCGATGGTGGCGGTAACAACCTGACTTTTCATGTGGAAAAGCCCACGAAAAATCTAAGCCTCTTGCCGACGCGGGAAGGGGGAAAATTCAAAGTTTTTCTCCTTTTAGGCTACGGTGTACACACAAGTTTTTCTCAAGGCAATTGATGGTTAAGTCTCATAACCTCACCCTGGTTCTGCTACGCAAAACCTGTCCCTCTCCTTATAAAGGCTACGGTGTACACACAAGTTTTTCTCAACGCAATTGATGGTTAAGTCTCATAACCTCACCCTGGTTCTGCTACGCAAAACCTGTCCCTCTCCTTATAAAGGAGAGGGATGTCCGATTAGGTCTTTGACGCTCACTTCCTCTGAATCATTGTCCTGTCCCTCTCCTTACTAAGGCTACGGTGTACACATAAGTCTGAAAATAGCTGAAGAAGACAGGTTTTACCCCACCCTAACCCTCCCCTTGTAAAGGGGAGGGAACCGGAAATCTCATTTCCCCCCTTTATAAGGGGGGATTAAGGGGGGTGATACGACTTGTGTGTACACCGTAGCCTTACTAAGGAGAGGGATGTCCGATAGGACAGGGTGAGGTTTTGAAGGACTTTTGGGTAATCGGATAACTTGTGTGTACGCCGTAGCCTTTTAGGAGAGAGATTTTCCAGATAACGCGAAAAGTCAGCGTAACAAAAAATTCATAATTCATAATTTATAATTCATAATTCTATGCGAACTCTCTACGTTTCTCAGCAAAATTGTTATGTGTGTTTGCAGCAGGAGACTTTGCTTGTTAAGCAAGGAGAGACTATTTGCGGTGAGGTGCAATTACCTTTATTGGAACAAGTTCTGATTTTTGGTAAGTCGCAAGTTAGCACCCAAGCAATTCGCGCTTGTCTATGGCGAGATATTCCGATTACTTATTTATCGCGTATGGGTTTCTGCTATGGCAGGATTTTACCGATCGCTAGAGGATATCGCCAATTATCCCGCTATCAGCAGCAACTGTCATCAGTGGAAAAGTTAATCTCTGCGCGTGCGATTGTACAGGCAAAGTTAAAAAATAGTCGGGTGTTGATGCGACGACAGCGAAAAAGACTAGAGTCTCAGATTCTAGAAAATGTGCTGCAAAGTCTTGATTATTTGGCTAATCAAGCGGCGGTGGCTGATTCAGTTGAGAGATTGATGGGGTTTGAAGGTGCTGCTGCTGCACAATATTTTTCTGCTTTTGCTGAGTGTTTGACTAATACAGATTTTGTGTTTACTGCGCGTAGCCGTCGTCCTCCGGGAAATCCTGTGAATGCAATGTTGAGTTTTGGCTATCAGGTTCTTTGGAACCATTTATTAGCATTGATTGAACTTCAAGGACTTGATCCTTATTATGCTTGTTTGCACCAAGCACATGATGGTCATCCAGCGCTAGCTTCTGATTTAATTGAAGAATTTCGCGCCCCAATTGTAGATTCTTTGGTGTTGTGGCTAGTTAATAGTAAGGTTGTGAATGCCCAAAAAGATTTTGATTATCGTGATGGAGGATGTTATTTAAACGATTCTGGACGGCGGAAGTATCTTCAAGCTTTTTTACAAAGGATGGAAGAAGAAATTCAAACTGATTCTGGAGAGAAACAACCGAAATGGGATTTGTTGACGCAGCAGGTTAAGGCGTATAAGCAGTTTGTCTATAAGCCTAGCTCACTTTATCAGCCTTATCAGATTCGTTAGTTTATATGTTTTTGTATGTGGTGGTTTATGATATTCCTTGTGACAAACGCCGCAAAAAAGTATCAGATTTATTAGAAGGCTATGGTCAACGAGTTCAATATTCGGTGTTTGAATGTCGGTTGTCTGCTGATAAATATAAGGAACTGCGTCGCCGACTCAATAAAATAGTTAAGTTGGCTGAAGATAGTCTGCGGTTTTACCCTCTGTCACGTCATACTTTAGAACAGGTGGAATGTTGGGGTGTGGGTCCACCTGTTACAGAACTTCCAGGTTCGCTAATTATTTAGCTTGGTTACGAGGGGGTCTGGAAATCGCTGAAATGCTGATTGTGTCGTTTACCCCCTCGCCGCCTTGTCTTGTAAGGGTTGCAAGGATTTTTTTCACCGATGTTTTTGATTTTGCTGTCTCAAATTCTGACCCCCTCGCAAACTGCCTCTGGACTCTTGGCTAGATAAGGGTTTAAAATCGAGGAGTCTCCACTCGCTGGAGAAACTAATTGAATGGAAACGTAACACCACTGATTTGTACCTTAGTCTCACGTTTGTAGAGTGTCTCCACTCGCTGGAGAAACTAATTGAATGGAAACTCGATTCACGACATAAGGATTACTATCTTGAAACTTGCGATGGTCTCCACTCGCTGGAGAAACTAATTGAATGGAAACTACAATTCTTGATTCTAATTCTCCTAATACATTAAAGGCAAGTCTCCACTCGCTGGAGAAACTAATTGAATGGAAACCTCTAGCCGATGCCATAGATATCAGTGTAGCCTTTAGTCTCCACTCGCTGGAGAAACTAATTGAATGGAAACTCCATAATGAGTTTCGTCGAAAAATATCAAATCAAGTCTCCACTCGCTGGAGAAACTAATTGAATGGAAACCAACCAAAACAGTTTGCCAGCATTTTCGCAGTCCTTCGACAGTCTCCACTCGCTGGAGAAACTAATTGAATGGAAACGCTACTTTATTTTTGGTGGAAGAACACCGATTATAGGAATTGTCTCCACTCGCTGGAGAAACTAATTGAATGGAAACCTCGCGCCGTAGTTGCGCTGGGAGGCGAAAGGCATTGTCTCCCTCCACTCGCTGAAGAAGATACAGCAGATTTCAAGGAAAGTAAAGTACACAACGATTCGCCTCAAAGCCAGATATAAAGCCTGTTTTACTTCTGTTAGCGCAGGGGGGCGTAGCCCATTCTGATTTTTGACTCCTGAATTCTGCTGTATATAAAGAACTTGCCCTCTCAGCAGGGCTTTTTTGTTATAAGAACTAAGTAGAAATAATTCAAATTGTCAATAAATAAATAAAAAATATTTAAATAACTGCAACCTAACTTGTTCAAAGCCTTACCAGGAATGGATTAAGCGAAAAAATGTTGATAATAATCCATATTAATTTTTACTGGACGATCGCTAATTTAGATTTATACAATAGCGGGCACTATCAAAGAAAGCAAACCTGTGTCGGAAGCATACTGGCAAGCAAAAATCTGGGGATTACTTCATGACCCTGTGCTAAAAGCGCTACATAATAATAGTGGACGTGGTGAAAATAGCTTCTGGCAAGAACTAGAAGTAATGCAGAACTGGCGTGAGAATAACTGGAACCCAGAGACATCTGGACGCAAAATTCTAGAACACATCCACCAAGCTGATTATATTGCCTCAGCAAGCGATCGGGGTGCTATTGGTAGCGTGACCGCAAGTATCAATTATGCTCCGAGTAATAACCGAGAACACGGTCTAGAAATATCTCACTTGCTATCTGGGGAAAAACGTCATTTTAAAATAAAGCAGCATTCCGAAATGCTAGCGACAAACCGCAAAGATTACTTAACTTCAAAAGAACAAAAGTTACTAGAAGCTATACCAGTAGAGTTGAGAACAAATCCTGAAAAAATTAAGGGTTTGTTTTGGTGGCTGTGGCGTTGTTTACCAGCAGCGACTTGTCGAGAATTTGATGATGATGAATCTTTGATGCTGATGCCAGCTGAAACCCGCTTACCAGATAGTTCTATTTGGAGTCATGGTAGTATTACAGCAGCCTTAGCTGGCGCTTTAGCAGGCTATGATCTGACAACCGCAGACATTGAACGCTGGCCAGCCAACAAAACTTTATCTCATCCTTATTTAGCCAGCTTCACTTTTACCCCCGTCCAAGAACTCATCAAAGCCAGCCGCAAAATGCGAGACTTTTGGGCAGGTTCTTGGCTATTGCACTATCTCTCGGCTAAAGTATGTTGGCAAGTTGCCCAAAAATACGGCCCTGATTGCTTTCTTTATCCCAGCCTCTACCAACAACCATTAATTGACCACTGGCTATTAAATGAATTTCCTAAGATGGGGTTTGAAAAATGGATAAAAGAACCTGAAGCTAATTCACTTTTAACGGCGGGATTTCCTAACGTATTGGTATTAGTGCTGCCAAAAGATAAAGTGCAAGCTGCCATGCAACTAGCCAAACAAACACTTTTACAAGAGTGGGCGCAAATTGGTGATTTGGTTTTTGACGAATTACAAACTCAGCGTCATTGGATGCCAGATTTACAAGCAAACAGCAGCACTTGGAAAGGTTGGTTACAATCTCAATGGCAATTTTATTGGACAGCTTTACCCATAGGCAAAGAGGGAGAACTTCTCAAAAATGCCGCTATTCCTAAAGAACGAGAGACAGAATTTTTAGATTGGTTAAACGCTCAAAATAAAGCTTATATAACTAACCAAAATAAAAACCTATTTCAAGATAATGAAATAAATTTTCTGCGGGAAGCATATCAACAACGTTGGGAAAAACAAAAACGAAAATTCAGCGTAAATGTTGGTTCTTGGTGGGCACCGATTTTTGACGCTAATCGATATGCTTTAGCAGCAGTAAAAAATGCTCGGAATTGGGAATTACCTACAGCTTTTGGCCCGCGTTCCACCATTTCTGGTATTGGCCCAGTGGTGCATCCTGGTGAGGATTGGATAACTGAAGGTGAAACTAAAAAATATTGGCAACAACGCATAGGTTTATTTGATGGCAGTGAACAACTAAATGCTACAGAGACAGTCAAACGATGTTTGCATAAAATCCTCCCGACATTACTGAATATCTCAAAAGATAAAATTGCTGTTTCTTATCCAGATTTGACATCAGGAGTCGCAGGTTATTTAAAAAATGCTGATTCTGAAAAATTAAAAATATTTAATCAAACTTGTGCAGCAGTGAAAAATTGGGTGGACGACCGAGGACAAAAACTAGATGTAATTCATGAAAAATGGGGTATACCTTGGATTGATCAACATGAAAATACTCAATTTAAACAATTTCATCCCCGATTACTAAATCTAGGGTGGCTAGTTGAAGATTTAGAAATATCAGCAAACTTAATCAATGATTATCGCCAAGATATTGCGAAAATTATTAATAAATCTTATCCCAGTAATAACCCTGCTGATTGGTATGTATTAGCGGCGGGTGATGGTGATGATATGAGTAAATGGTTGCAGGGTGAAAAACTAAAAGAATATCGAGATTATATTCCTTCAAAATTAACAGATAAGGAAGATAAATCAGTATCTTTAGAAAGCTTTCAGAAATTTTTAGAAGTCAAAAAACGCATGGGGCCATCAACACATAATGCCCTGAGTCGGGCTTTGTTAGATTTTTCTAATCAATTAGTACCTTATTTGACAGAACAGCGTTATGCTGGACGCTTGATTTATGCAGGTGGAGATGATGTTTTAGCCTACACCAATCTTTGGGAATGGGATAACTGGTTATGGGATATCCGCGAATGTTTTAAAGGAAATAAAGACCCTCAAGATGAATTTGACAGCAATGGCGATTATTGGACTGCTTTGGAGACACACCCAAAAGTAGCCAAAAGACCATTATTCACGATGGGGAAGAATGCAACTATTAGCTTTGGTATCGTTATTGTCCATCATTCAGTACCACTAGCGATCGCTTTAGAAAGTCTCTGGTCAGCAGAAGCAAAAGCCAAAGAACATTTTTATCTAAAAGAAGGTAAAAAAGACCAAAAAGACGCTGTACAAGTACGGGTATTATACGGTAACGGTAACACCTTAAAATCCACTGCTAAATTTGATGTTTTCCGTGAGTGGCAGAAATTAATTACAGACAAAGAATTAGACAGTGCGATATTTGAACAAGCCGCGAGTTTGTGGAGTCAACACCCAGCACCGAGTCGAGAGGCAATTTTACCTTGGACAAAAGCATTTTGCGATCGCCGTGACCAATTCCAAGGTGATGACACAGCCAAACAACAAGCCAAACAGCAATTTCAGAGAAATTTAGCTGATTTTCTCCAAGCCTTATTTCTCACTACCAAAGAAAAAGACCTAGACAATGAAATCCAAAACTGGTTAAAACTTGCAGCTTTTGTCAAACGCAACCGTGACATCAAACGAGGAAGTGATATTTAATGTATTGGTATAAACTCACACCATTAGATATATTAATGTTAAGAGATGCCAAACCATTTTCACCACAAGAAAGGGCTTGGGCGGGTAGTATATTTCCACCCAATGGTCATGCGATCGCAGGCGCATTGCGGGGAATATTAGAAGAGAAGAAAGACTTTAATATTGTTGGTCCGTTTCTCTGTTATGAAAACAAAGGAAATAGCTTATATCTTCCGCGTCCATTAGGGTTTGTGAAATCCATACCTCTTGTTCCTTTAGCATGGGAAAGTGAATCTCATTTACATAATGTTATTTTACGTGATCAGACTCAACCTTGTCCTTTAGTTAAACCTGTCAACCTACTAACAGAAGACGAGGAAGATGATTTTATAAAAAGCGACGGTTCAGAAGCTAAATTTAGACAATATCTTCCATACTCAGTTGTCAAGACATATCTCCAAACCGGAAAGATAGAAAAAGATCGTTGGCAAGTAATTTCTGGGAGTCATGAAGATCAACCTTGGACAATAGAAACGCGATCGCACAATACTATTGAACAAGGAACAAGACAAGTTAAAGATGCAGATGGTTACTTTGTCGAAAATGGAATTCGCCTTCATGATGGGTGGAGTTTAGCAGTTGGCATAGACGAAAATATCGATACTCCAACCACCTTACGATTAGGAGGAGAAGGACATCGGATAATTTTGCAACGTTGTGATGAATTAGACGAACAGTGGGCAAGTTTGCAACAACAATCACAAGCTAACTTTGCGCGTGGAGGTAAAGCGATCGCTTACTTGGTGACACCAGGTGCTTTTGAACGCAAAGATAAATCCCAAGGGACACAAAAGGCTATTTGCCGTGCTTATCCTTGGGAATGGAAATTAGCCCATACTGTTAACGGTAATCAAACATCAGGATATTTAGTCAGTGTAGCAACAGAGAAACTAGTACCTATTAGTTGCCGTTTTCGAGAAAAAGCAGAAGCGAGTAAAAGTATTCCGGCGCCGCAAGTTTTTGCTACACCTCCTGGTACTTTGTATTACCTTAATCAGCCGCAACTTTTATTTCAAGATAATCAACAAACCAAGGTAAACACTTGGAGAAAACTTGGTTATTCAGAATTATTGTGGATTAACTATTTAAATTAAGTGAGAACAAGAATGTCTGATTTTAGAGTTGGTTATATTTACAGTCTTGCTCCAATTCACTGCGGCGGTGAAGGTGACTTGGGCAACATCTTAGAAATTGCCCGTGAAGTGCATACAAATTTCCCTTATATTCCTGGCTCATCTTTACGAGGCACTCTCAGAGATGAAGTTAAACTAATGGATGAAACAGCAGTTAATACTTTGTTTGGTAAAGAGTTAGATAAAGAAGGTCAAATGGGAGTGCATCAGGTATGGTTTGGAGATGCACGATTGCTGTGGGTGCCAATGCGAACTATGTCGAACAATGGTAAAGATGTATTTAGCTGGGTTAGCTGTCATTCGTTGATTCGTGACCATGCAATAATTGCACAACAGAATGCTGTGATTTTCCCTAACGAAGCTGTTGGTAATTCTGCGGGTACATATCTTATCGCTGATGCTCAAATTCAGGTTGATCAGATGTCTGATGAGCAAAAAAAAGCAACAGCATTAGCTGGAACTTGGCCAAATTCTCTCATAACTGCTGTTAAACCCACTTGGGAAAAGAATCGCATTGTATTACCCGATGCTGATTTTCAGGTGTTGATGGAACATTCGTTATGGACTCAAATCCGTAACAAAATTCAAGATGAAACAAAGGGAGCTAATCAAGCAGGTTCGGCTGAAGTTTTTTGGACGGATGTGTGCATTCCTAGAGATACGATTTTCTATTTCTCTTGGGGTTACAGTCTCCTCAAAGAAAAACCTGTAACATTAGAACAACATCAGTTATTAATGAAGGTTTTACAAGGACTTTTTCAAGTTGGTGGTCAAGCGAATGTGGGGCGCGGTTGGGTTCAAGGTTGGACAAATAATGCCGTATCACCTTCTCAAATAAAAGTTGGAGTATAGAAGAGAAAATAATGTCTAAAAATAATAAACAATCCAATCCCCCAAAATCGGTAACAACAGTAAAGTCAATTACGCCAGCTACTCAACCAACCACGGTAACAACGGTAAATTTAATTACGCCACCTACTCGACCAGCTAATATTGATAGTGGTTTTAGCTCCACCCAAATATTACCAGAACAAATGAGTTTAGCTGCTCATAAACATATTCAGACTTACTTGAAAAATAAACACCAACAAAAGTTGGATAAAAACGACCTGACTGCCGTCTTGCGTTTGTCGCAACATCTCCGAGTATTTGGGTTGTTGTCTGCGGTTGGCTATGTCAACCAATTCAACGCTCAAGGTGGTGAAGTGCGAGAGCGTACTGTTCCAGTTTGGGAATCACTACTAGGTCAGATGGTAAATCAAGCCGAGCCTCCACAACGGCAACAACTGATGGAACAAGTAGTACAAATGACCAGAAACCAGCCACAACTATATATGGCTACTTGGCGGAGGTCTTTGATATTAGCCAATCACTGGAATTTCTGGGCAAGAGCCTATCAGGAGGATTAATGTATACTGGTACTCAATTGATTGAATTGTTGGAGTTACAACATCAACAGCGATCGCAATCTGGCTTATTTAAAAAAGGTAATTTTACCATTCAGTGGCGTGCTAAAGTTGGTTCTTTTCCTCATCCAGATGTAGAAACTATTGTCTCTGCTGGTGAACCTTGTGGCGCATGGAAACCTAGTCAAGGACGACCCGAAGATAAGCGTAATGTTAGTGAGAACTGGGAACGTCTGCGAGTTTTACCTCTCAATGGCTATATTCCTGGAGCTTCTATCAGAGGATTGGTGAGAGCCTGGGCAAAAAAACGCCCTGACATTTTACCCAGAATGTATGAACTTTTGGGGTATCAAAACAACGACACAATCACTGCTGGTAAGATTGAATTTCTGGATGCTTGGCCTGATAAAGCAACTAAACTAACTTTAGATATTGTCAATCCTCAGCAAAAATTTCAAGTTTATCATCAAGGGCAAAGTACGCCTTTATCCCTCTACACTATGGGCGATGGTAAAAATGATATTCCTGTAAAAGTAGCTATTCGCGGAATTCCTGGTCGTGTTACCGATGCTGAAGTTAGTGAAGTTTGGGAATGGGTGCAGCAAGCACTGAGTTTATATGGTGTTGGTAGTCGAACGGCTTCGGGATATGGAACGCTGAAGTTTTCCAATTCCTTCCAACCCACTTCTGACCCTAATTGTGCAGTCAAGCAATTTGACTTCAGTCTTTACAGCCAAGGTAATGCTGGGCCAAATATGCAAACAATGGAATTGCGCCCTTCCCATTGGCGAGGCTGGCTCAGGTCTTGGATTTTACGGTTTTTGCTGGGAGTAATGTCTCAGAAAGATGCTGAAAAAACAGTTGGTGAACTGCTAGGAACCTTGGAACCAGAAAGCCGTAAAGGTTGTGTGCGCTTGGAGATGTTGAAGAGTTCAACTTGGGGCGATCGCTCCACCGATAGACCAGATTTTTACACCTGGAAAGGCAAGATACAAATTAGCGCCCCCAATGACATCTTAAATAAAATCATTCTGCCGATTATCCGATTTGCAGTCATGGTTGGCGGCGTGGGACGTGGTTGGCGCAGACCATTGCATGTATTCTATATGAGCAATGGTAGAGCAGCTGCACGCGGAACGCTTTTGACTTTAACTCATAAAGTGAGAAATCAAAGCACACAGAAATTAGAAATCAAACCCTATGTTTTACCTCTAGATGTAGCAGCATGGACGAAAGCTTATGATAATTGGCTGTTAGCAGTTAAAAGCCAATGGTCTGATAGAGTTACAGCAGAAAACCATAACATCACCGCAGAGGTTTTTTCACCTAGTAGCTGTGCAATCTATGCTGTTCCTGGCCCAGATAAAGAACCTATAGAACGCGATGAACCTTGCTGGGAACAGATGAAAGACGCAGAAGCAACTCGCGGTAACGGCATGTATTTAATTTATCAAAAGAATTCACTACAAGATTATAAGCGTAATCCTCATATCGGCGGAAATGCAGGTGGAGGTAATGCTTATTGCTCTTGGGTGAGTATCAAGCGGGTAAATATTCGTAATATACACAAAGAAACAGACTGCCAAGAAATTGTTTGTCTATTTATGGGAGGGCAAACACCAAATTCTGATCATGTGCGATCGCATTTTCTTAGTGATTTAAACAAGATGAGTGGTGCTGTGCATCTATTTGGTGTCCAGTGTCCATCTGAAAATTAGTCGTGCGATCGCAATCATAGCCAAAACTAAGCTCAAATCTTCCCCCTATGACAATCATATCAACTGAATCTAATCGCGTAGATACGTTAATTATCACCGTGGGTACTCGCCAAGTTGGTTGGCGTTGTAAAGATGGAGTAATTCGTTCTTTTGGTGCTGATGGTATTATGAGTTCTAGCTATCCATGCCATGTTAACGAACTTTATCACGAATTAGGAATTGAACGTGGTACTCATGAAGAAAAGGACAAAACCTCTCCCTGGAGTGCCAGAGATTTAGGTAAGCGGTATTATGAATACTGTGTAGAATGGCTTGGTGGTGACTTTAGCCAAGTTGAACTGCTTTTAGACCAGAAAATTATTGAAACTGGGATTAAGCAGGGTCTTAAGCATATTATCTTGTGGGGAACTGACCAACCAGAAACAGTTTCTTGGTCTTATCGTCGGCTTGATACTCTTTGGTTAGCAAAATTAATCTCAGGGAAAATTAAAAGTATTTTTCCTGATGTCAGGGTAGATGTTCACGCACCAGTAATTAATGCAAATGATAGCAATGCTACTCGTCAAGAACTAGAAATTTTAGTATTGCAAGAAGCACGGGATTATTTTTCTCCCTCTGGCGACGAAGAATTTGTCTTATGGATACAAAATAAAGGATGTGCGCCTGCGATCGCATCCTGTGTAGAAATTTGTGCAGCAGCTTTGGTGCGTCAATGTCAAGTCTTTAACGCCAGTCCCGATGAACCAGAAGAATTCTTCCCCACGCTGCAAAATGGTGCTAGAACTGCTGCTCATTCCCAAACTTTTAAACTCATCCCGATGGGAGACTATTTCTGGTCTTTAGAACGCTTGCGGGTAGTTTCCGCATGGGAAAGGGGCGATTTTTCCGAAGCACAACTTTGGTTAAAAGTACATCAAATTCGTCACAAAATTCTATATAAATTGGCAGGAATTTTGGTAAGCTATACGAACTGGGAAATAGATAATTTTATAAAACTTATTGGTGATTGGCTAGATTCTAATGATGTTGCTAAAGCAGTAAATAGCGAAAAAATTCAAGCTTGGAAAGAACAATTAAATCAAATCAAAGCAGACGATATGACGAAAGCTTGGGAGTCTACTTTGTTAATTAAACTACCGCTTTACCGCCAAAATTACACTACAGCATTTATTCAATTTGCCCATATTTTAGAACGATTGCTATATATTCAATGCCAAGAAAAAAATTGGCTGGCTAAAGGATTTTTGACCATACCACCAGACCAAGCACATCGAATAGCCTATGAACCACGAATGGTTGATTTAATTCAAGCTTGGTGTAAATCTCGGAGTTTAAATCAAGATGATAAATGGTTTAAATTATTAGATCGCATCCGCATAAAACGCAATCAAGTAATTCATTCAGGTAAATCAGTGACACTGAGTCAAATTCGCTCTCTTTGGAATGAGGGTAATTTATTTTCAGTGAAAATCTCAGAAGATTCAGCAGTTGTAAATGATTTGATGTTAGAGCTGCTTAAACAAGTTAGCACTTCGCCAAACTTAGATAAATTGTTACTGCGATCGCTCTACAAGTGGGGATTGCAGGTACTACAAGAATCAATCTGAATATATTCCGATTCACTGGAAGACACATGATCGCCTAGAAAGTAAGTCCCCACAATTTGGGCGCTTGGCGATGTCAACGGTGGGCTACAGTTCACCCATATTTTCCTCGACGATTATCGGATCATTAAAGCAATGGTACTGGATGGCAAAAGCCGTAGTACCCGCGATCGCTAACTTTAGCTTAACTGACTGCGAAACTTACTAATACTAATAGTTAATAACACAACAGCAAAGGCGACTAAAACCAAAACATTCATCCACAGTACATCTAAGCCAACGCCTTTGAGCAAAATACCTCGAACAATCGCAATGTAATGGCGGAGGGGATTGAGTAAGGATAGGACTTGAAAGAAGGGAGGCATGGCTTCAATGGGTGCGATCGCGCCAGAAGTTTGTACCATTGGTAAATTAATAAAGAAAGATGTCAGAACTACCTGTTGTTGGGAACTACACACAGTCGCCAACATAATACCCAGGCTAATCCCGACAAATACATACATACCTGATAGTCCGAAAAATAGCAGAAAATTACCTCGAAATGGTACATGAAATACTATTGTTGCTAATGTGATAGCTAATAAAACATCTCCCATTAATAAAAAGGCTAAAGGGACTATTTTTGATAGTAATATTTGCCAGTTAGTAGCCGGAGTCATTAATAATTGTTCTAAAGTTCCCGTATCTTTTTCCCGGACAACAGTAATTGCTGATACTTGTGTGCCAATTAATGTTAAAACTAAACCCATAACTCCTGGTATAAAAAACCAACTACTCGTCAGTCCAGGATTGTAAAGAAATACAACTTCAGTTGAGATTGGGAGACTTGCTTGACCTTGAGTTAATTGCAGATTATATTGCTGGATAATTTGATTCATATAATTTACCGCAATCCCGGCTGTATTGGCATTTACAGCATCGATAAATACTTGAATTTCTGCGGATTTTTGTGCTAGTTGACGCGGAAAATCGGGAGGAATTATCACTCCCACATCTAGCTTTCCTTCTTCTACCTGACGACTCAATGCTTTTTCACTGTTTGGTACAGATTTTAAAGTGAAAATTTGATTTGATGTCATGGCTGAAACTAACTCTCGACTGGCGCTGATGTTGGCATAGTCAATGACACCTAATCGTAAGTTATGAACGTCGGGATTGAGGATAAAGCCATACAGTAATAATTGGACTGTCGGGGGGACAACTAACAAAACAATTAATTGTTTATTGCGGAGAATTTGATTAATTTCTTTCCGCACTAGTGCCCAAAATGGACTATCAAATAAACGCTGAATAAGTTTCATAATTTTACTGTTTAACGTAGACGCGGAGCGGCTTGCCGCAGGCTACCGCAGAGAACACAGAGAGATTAATTTGGTAATTGCATTCGACTTAAAACTCGGCGTGATACGTTGAAAAATACTAATCCTAAGACTGCAAGCATGAGTAAATCAAACCAAACTCCGGTGAATCCTGTACCACGCACGAAGGCATCACGAGTTATATCAATGTAATAACGCGCCGGAATTACGTTAGGTAGTAGTGATAAGGGGAAAGGAATATTGTTGAGGGGATAAATAAAACCTGAGAGTAATAAGGATGTCATAAAACCTACAAGGGAAACGCCTTGTACAGCAGCATTTTGGTTACTGCTACGTACTCCTAAAAGTAAGCCGAAAAGAACGCTATCTGTCAGAAATAGTAAAGTGCCAAGTAGTAATGTTATGGGGTTGCCAACTATGCCAACTTGGAAAATAATTGAGCCTAATACCATAACTATTAATGTCTCAACGATGGCAATTAATAAGTATGCTAATCCTTTACCAAGTAATAGTTCGGTGGCACTAATGCTAGAAGTGTAGACTTGTAAAATTGTCCCTTTTTCTTTTTCCCGTACCATTGCGATCGCTGACAGCAATGAAGGAAAAATCCACAGTACAACTCCGTACACTCCTGGTACAATATACAGCGATTCTAATCTACCAGGATTAAACCATAGACGCATTCGTGCTGTAATACTATTAGTGGCAGGTATCAGTCCATGCTCTTGCATAAAAAAGGTTGTGACTCTCTGAATACTATTTTTAATCACACGGGCATTGTTAACATCAGTTGCATCGATTAATACTTGCACATTTGTACTTCTACCCGCTTGAATATCGCGGCTAAATTCCGGCGGAATAATTACAGCAGCTTTGGCGATTCCCTTATCTATTGCATCGCGTGTGGGATTGCCACCAAACCATTGTTTAGGCACAAATTCATTAGTGCCATACAATCGTTCAATATAGCTGCTACTTAGGTTTGTGTGGTTGAAATCTTGCACAATTAAGGGAATATCTTTACTTTCTAATCTAATGGCAAAGCCAAAAATTACTAGGGTGATGAATGGTAATAAAAATGCTAGTGCCAACGTCAGGCGATCGCGGCGAAATTGGGCTATTTCTTTCACACATTGAGCAAAAATTCTTTTCATATATATTGAGCATTGAGGACTGAGCAATTCAATTTTGGATTGGAATTCAATCTAAAATCCAAAATCTAAAATCTAAAATTCCTATTTTTGCGCTCGTTGTACGATGCCAATAAAAGCATCTTCTAAAGAAAACGGAATGGGACGCAGAGAATTGATGGTAATTTGATTAGCTTCTAAAAGTTGAGTTACTTGATTTATTTCCTGTTCGGGATGATCAAGAACAACGTGTAAACTATCAGCAAAAATCGAGACGCGCCAAGACTCAAAGTGTTGTTTGAGTATCTGAGAAGCAGCTTGGTTTTGATTGACAATAATTTCTATTAGTTGTCCCGGTTGCGAGGCTTTGACAGAACTTGGCGAACCTTCGGTGACGGTTTCTCCTGCAACCATAAAACTCATGCGGTTGCACTGTTCAGCTTCTTCTAGATAGTGCGTTGTCACTAAAATCGCTGTGCCGTTGCGGGCGAAGTCGTTAATCAGCTTCCAAAACTGGCGACGTGCTAACGGATCTACCCCCGATGTTGGTTCGTCTAAAAATAAAATATCTGGTTCGTGCATCACGCAAGCACCGAAAGCGACTCGCTGTTTCCAACCTCCCGGTAGCTGCCCAGTAATCATATTTGCTTGTCCTTCTAAGCCACAGGTAGCAATTACCCAGTCAATTTTTTCCCGCCGGAGTTTGCGAGGTACACCGTAAACTCCGCTATAAAATTCTAGATTTTGCAGAATAGTTAAATCGTCGTAAAGGGTGAATTTTTGACTCATATAACCAATGCGTCGCCGTAAGTCTGCACTCCGTAGATTTCCTGTTTCACCACCCAAGGAAATTTCACCGCCGCTTGCTTCTAGTAATCCACACAGCATTTTAATTGTGGTGGTTTTGCCAGCACCGTTAGCACCTAATAACCCAAAGATTTCGCCGTAGCGGACTTCGACGTTGACATCTTTAACGGCTTGGAATTTGCCAAAGATCCGACTGAGGTTGTGGGCGTAGATGGCTACTCCTTTAGTCTGGCTCTGTCCTCTTTTGCGAGAACGAGGAAATGGGAAAAATTGCGGTACTGAACCTTGTTGTCGCAGGCGCGTCACAAAGACATTTTCTAATGTGGGTTCGCCATGCTCGATAGTGGGAGAAGGTAACTGATGTTGTTGCAGTAGTTCGCGGACTTGGATTTCGCCGGAATTTATATTTTTCACAAGGACGTCCAAGCGATCGCCAAAACTTTGCACATCTACTATATTTGTCTCAATATTCTGGGAGAGTATTTCTTCTGTGGCTTGCAGATTTGCTGTTCGCACTTCTAAACGATGCAAGCCTAAGTTAGCACGTAATTCTGCGGGTGTGCCAATTTCATGAATTTGCCCACCGTACATCAAAGCTACGCGGTGACAGCGTTCAGCTTCGTCTAGATATGGTGTCGCAACTACAATTGTCATCCCCTCGGCTGATAACTGGGCTAGCACATCCCAAAATTCTCGCCGGGAAACTGGATCAACACCCGTGGTAGGTTCATCTAATAACAATACTTCTGGTTGAGAAACCAAAGCACAACACAGCGCCAGCTTTTGTTTCATCCCACCAGAAAGTTGTCCCACTAAGCGATCGCCAAATCGCTCTAAATTCATTAATTTTAAATATTTATTGCGGCGTTTTTGTAATAAATCATCTGCTACTTGTCGCAACCCTGCTGCATAACGCAAGTTTTCATCAATACTCAAATCCAAATACAGCGAAAACTGTTGGGTGAGATAACCTGTGATTAATCGGGCATCTCGTGCAGGCTGATTAAATATTTGCACCTCTCCCGCCGTTGCTTCCATCACACCGCCCAAAATGTGAAAGGTGCTGGTTTTCCCCGCACCGTCAGGACCAATTAATCCAAACATTTCACCTTTGTTGACACTGAAATCAATTCCCCTTACAGCAGCTAAGTTTCCATAGTGTTTGTGTAACCCATGAACTTTAATTGCTGTGGTGGGAAGACTAGATGATGGCGGTAAGTTTGGAGTAATAACTGTTCTTTGCTGTTGCATCATTTAGCCTCCTAGCTTGGAAAAGTGGTATAAAATGGTGGCGAATTGAGGGGGGAAATTTAAACGCAAAGGGAAGGCAGCGCAGTCTTGGGGGTTTCCCCCATGAGCGACTGCCGTCGCCAAGGGAAGCGCAGAGGTACGCAGAGAATTCGCTATGAATTAATGAAATGTTGTAGTAAGTAAATATTTGCTCTCTTGTTTTTTTATCTGGCTTCTGTCTTCAGCTTGATTTCGGCATCTGCTGGCATCCCCATTTTGGCGCAGGGTAAATCTGATTTGGTATAAGGATTTTCGGGGTTAAAGCAGTTATCAGGGTTTTGAAGTTTTATCCGAATTCCTACTACTTGTCTGACTCGATCTTTTTGAAAGTAAATATTCTCTGGTGTAAATGAAGCTTGCGGATCGATGGCAATTACTTTACCTTCTAGTGGTTTATCTGGCGCAGAATCAATCAAGATTTTCGTTGTTTGTCCTAGACGCACTCTGCCAATATCACCTTCGGGAATAAAACCTCTAAAATATAGTGTCTTGGGGTCAACAATTGTCAAAATATTAGTCTGACTGCTAACTACTGCACCCGGTTCGACACTACGGGCTGTCACTACTCCATCTAAGGGACTAACTACATTTAAATCTTTTTTGGAGTCTGCAATCTGGGTGAGGATTTGCTGATTTGATGCTTGGGCATCTTTCACTTTGGCATGGGCAGAGTTGACTTTTGCCTGTGCAGATTTAAGTTGAGCATCACTTTGCTGCTGCTTTCTGACTAATGCTGTTAACTGGGCGTTGCGAATGTCAGGATTGAAACCTGTAGTTTGAACTTGAGTTAACGCCCCTGATGTCGCGCTTAACTGTTGGCGTTCGGCATTAACTGCTGCAACTCGTGCTTCTAGGGTTGCGATCGCAGTATCAAGAGTGGTTTGTGCTTGATCGAATTGTTGTTGATTGATCGCCCCTTCTTTGACTAATTGGGCATAGCGATCGCGGTTGATTTTTGCTAAATTAACTTCTGCTGCTGCCTGCTTAACTTGCGCTTGTGCTTGTACTAATGTGGCTCTGGCTGCTGCTACATTTGCTCGTGCCTGCTCAATTCTGCCTTTGGTATCCCCTTGGGACTGCCGCAAATTCAGTTTGCCTTCGTTAATTTGGCTGTTAATTTCTTGAATTTCTCTGGCGACTTGCTCGACATCTGAAATTGCCTGCTGTTCATCATACTTAGCAGATGTTACTCTCGCTTGAGTACCAAGCAGTTGTCCTTGCAACAATTGATCTTCTGTGTCGTCTAACTTAATTAACTGTTGCCCCTTTTTAACTGCTGCCCCTTCCCGCACTGCAATTGACTCAATTCTTCCAGAACGCTTGATCCCAATCTCGGTTTCATAACCCTCAATCCGTCCGCTAACTTGCAGTACATTCACTGATCCTTGCGGTTGACTGTGCCACACAGCGTAGCCAATGCCAACCACCACCAGCACCCCCCCGATCAGTAAAGGAATCGGTTTCTTGCGGCGCTGCTGCTTCGATACTGGGGCATCTTTAAGATTTTCCGGGGATGTCGGGATAGTCTGAGTCATGGTAGCACCCTGGATTGGGAAAAATATTTTGTAGACGGAAATTCTTTGTCATAATACTAGACTGTCTAGTATTATGACACAAGAGATACGTCAAAAAATTTACTCTTCATGTCCAAAAATCCTACTTCCGAAATAGAAAATCCTTTACCTGCGATCAATCCCAAGCAGGAGCAAATCTTGCAAGGAGCTATCCGGGTATTTTTGAAGGAGGGTTACGCTAGAACAAGTATGGATCGTGTCAGCGCGTCAGCTGGAGTGTCGAAGCAAACGATATACAGTCACTTTCAAGATAAAGAAGGGCTGTTTAAAGCGTTGATAGAACGGTTGACGTTGGCTTGTTTTCAAAGCATTTTTTGCACAGAAAAATTGCAGGGCGAACCAGAGATTTTGTTGCGTCAACTTGCGGAAATTTATTTAACCAAAGTCGCTGATAATCCCGATTATTTGGCCTTGTTGCGTTTGATTATCACTGAGTCACAAAACTTTCCGGAACTAGCAAAACTTTATACCCAAACCGTTGTGCAGCGCAGTCGGCAAATGCTGAGTCAGTATTTTGCATCTCATCCAGAATTAGGAATCACCGATCCAGAAGCAATGGCTCAGATTTTTTTTGGTTCGCTGGTATCCTACGTGATTTTACAAGACCTTTTGTATGGGAAAGAACTCATGTTTTTGTCACGCGATCGCTTGGTAGACAGCTTAATCAACATGGTCATCAGCCAGTCCCTAAATACGGAAATATACCTTTCTAGGTGATTGTAAAATCTGTTTTTTGGTGTTTAAATTTCCATCTGTAGGTAATAGCTAATGCAGTTAGTTGATTTGCCAAATATGTATAGTGCTATCCTCATTGCTACTAGCAAGAGTTTTACCATCTGGGCTAAGAGCAAGCCCTAAAACAGAACTGGAACCATCTTCAAAGGTCTGCAACAGCTTCAAAGTCTCTAAGCTCCACAGTTTAATAGTGCCATCAAAATTGCCGCAGATCAGAATTTTTCCATCGGGGCTGATCACAAGAGATTCAACTGAACTAAAATTGTCAGGAAACTCATGCAACAGTTTTCCAGTTTGGAGATTCCATAACTTCAGGGTGCTAATTGCCCGATTTCCAGAAACTAGCTGACCAAAACTGCCAGTGACGAGCTTTTTGCTATCTGAAGTAATGCCAATAGCATCAACTCCGGTTTTGTGCCCTTTGAGAATATGGCGTGTTTTTTTAGTTTGCAGTGAAATGAGCTTAATTGTATTGTCATCACCACCCCCACTACTTACAAGGGTTTGCATATCAGGGCTAAATGCAACCTTACTCACAAATTGTGAATGTGCAGTAATGGTATCAAGCAACTTAAGCCTATGTAAATCCCAAAGCTTGATTGTGTGATCATCACTGCCACTAGCAATCAATCTACCATCTGAACTAATCGCAACGGTTTCTACTGGCTGGGTATGTCCACTTTCGATGTTAAGCATTAATTGAGTGCGTAAATCCCAAACCTTCATTGTTGGGGTGGTTATTCCACCACTTACAATCCGCTTGCCATCTGGACTAATTGCAATTGAAGTAACACCATCTGAGTGAGCATCTAAACTACGCAACAATTTTCCAGTACGTAGATTCCAGACTTTAATTGTATCATCTCTACCTCCACTAATCAGGGTTTTCCCATCCGGGCTAATTACAACTGCTGAAACACCAAAAGTCACTTTTTTATGCGCTGTGAGTGTGTGAACAAGTTGAATATGTGATTGGGGCTGAGTAATTGTACTCTTACCAATGGGAGGATTTGAATTGGAAGAATGTACATCAATGACAATGATGTTTACTGCAATTGCTAAGGCTATAATAGCTGGTTTGGATTTGAGGAAATTCAATAATTTCATGGTGCTGAGGAACGCAATTATATAATATGATTCCCATTTGATGGGGCGCGATGCACCCTATGTGATAAACTACAGCCACTTGATAGTGTAAATTATTACATCAAAGCAAATAAATAGAATGGCGAAAGAAATAGAGCGGAAATATTTAGTGAGAGGAGATAGCTGGAGAGGATTAGCTGAAGGTAGTGTATATCGTCAAGGATACATTGCCACACAAGACAAAGCGACTGTACGTATACGTATAGTCGGGGAAAAAAGTTATTTGACCATTAAAGGCCCGAATATCAAATATTCAAGATTAGAGTTTGAGTATCCGATTCCTGTTGAAGATGCTCAAGAAATACTTGAGACATTGTGTGAACGTCCCTTTATAGAAAAAATCAGATATAAAATAGAGTCGGGTGGTTTGATTTGGGAAATAGATGAGTTTGATGGTGTTAATAAAGGACTAATATTAGCAGAAGTTGAACTCAGTGATGAAAACCAACAAATTGAACTACCAACCTGGATTGGAGAAGAAGTTTCTGATGACTCCAGATATTTCAACAGCAATTTAGTAAAACACCCTTTTTCACAATGGTAATGGCTGAAATATTGCTGATACCAATTCTGTATGAAGATGCGCTAAACCATATTTAAGTACAAAAAAGAAAAACGAACCGCAAAGGAGAGGCAGCGCGTTGCGGGGGTTCCCCCCGTTGTAGCGACTGCCGTCACAAAGAAAGAAGTTAACGGGACTTAAACATTTTTGAGTGAGAAACAAGGCTCAAACCCATGCAGGGTAAGGGAAATACACTAAATGCTCAGGAAATGACCCAAACCCAGATATATCAAGAAATCAAGCAAAACCATGTCAAAGTCTCTCTGTATATACATTTAAGGTCATTTTATCGCTGTTTTTTGTCTAAATCCCACTAATCAAGGCAATCAAAATTGTTGAGTGTAGCGCGATCGCATAAGGACAATACCTTTGTCTATATGCTATGTTGAAGGCTTTAAAAACTATGGAGAATATAGGCTTGTCAGATAGCTTGTTTAGCGCACTACGTAAATATCCCAAAAGCCAAGAGCTTGATCCAATTGAGAATTTTCTGACTGAAGGTTTTGCTTGGTTGCTGAGAAATAAAGAGATGCTTGCTCGTGAATTTGTAGATTATCTCAGTTTAAAATTACCAGAACCTCTTCCTTTAACTCATAAACTACCAGAGTGGAAAACACAATACACCTTCCCTGGTGGACAAATAGATATGTTGGCAGATTGGGAACAATTTGCCTTGATATTTGAACACAAGGTATGGTCAAATCTTAGTCCAGGGCAACTAGATAGATATCGTAACTATGCAAACTTAAAGTGGTCACAAGGATATAAATTAATTCTTATTACTGGATTAACTCGGCAACATGAACAAAATCCTGACTTAGCTCTGACTTGGAGTGATATATATAAATTTTTGAAGCATTGGTTAGAAACAAAATCAGATGATAGTCTGGTTCGTGATTTTATAGATATGCTTGCTGAGGAAAATTTAGGGCCAACAGCACCAGTTTCTTATGAAAGTATAGTTTCTTATTTCCCTGCTAAATCACTACAGCCTAACCTGAAGAACATAACCTTACGTGCTGCTGAAGTAGATTGGCGTTGGGTATTAGAAAGAATTGGATTTAACAAAGATGCACCTATTCCCTCTATGCCAGCGAAATATCAATATCAGTTTGGGCGATTAGGGCCAGAAATTTTAGATGTTTCCTTTCCGAGTATATTCGTTGGTACTCTTCTAGATGGCTCCGATTTTAAAGTGCAACCTTCCAATTTATATATCGGGCCAGATTTTTGTTTAATTTTAGGTTTTAATATAAAGAGATGGAATTCATTTGAAGGCGATTTTTTTTATTCTGATGAATATACTAAATTGCGCTCAAGATTAAAAGAGAATTCAAGGACATGGGATTTTCACGATCACAAATTTGACGTAGCCAGACCAAACCCTTGGCATCCTCTTCATTTAAGAAAACCTCTAGTTGAGGTCTTCCGAGGTACTATAACGTTTGAACAGCAAGTTGACAGATTTATTTTGTATGGCCGTGAAGTTATTGAATTGCTGCTTGCTGGTGGTGAGTTAGAAGCTTTAACAAACCGCCTTCATCCTATTGCCAAAAATAGTATTTTTCCTGTTGAATGAGTTGTTTTGAGGTATAGAGTGCTTTAGTTGTGGGGAACTGCGATCGCACGGCTATTTGTTGCATATTTAATTCGTAAATAAGTGTTGAGAAGTGAAAAATAATCTCAGGTGGTGCAGAGTTAATAATTCCTGTTCCGCTAAAACGCTTATATACAGGGCGTATACAAGTTACCGCGACCTACAATAATTCTTCGGGAGCAATGCGATTTTGTGAGGTTTGGGAAAAAAGGTGCGATGCCTTCGGCGGGCGCAGCCATCGCTAAATCCTTTTCTCAGTAATTAAAATATATTTTCTTTAATTTCAGTGCGTTTTAACGCACTTTAGCTATTAGCCCGCAATTTATTGCAGGGCGGGAAAGCAATGCTCTCACTGAGGTTTTAGGGATGGGGATTTAAATAATTTGTAATTGAATTAGTTGGTGTATAAATCCCCAACTAATTCAACTGTGGTTAGCATAACTAATTACTTAATTTGCTGATGGGTATTTTGTCCATCCCAATAGACTAAGGTAGGTGTAGCTATGGTTTTAGTCTGGTAAGCGTTTTTGACACCAACCCAATTACTAGCAATTGGCATTCGCCAACCAGTTCCGAAGGCGCGATCGGTGATTTTCAAGCCTGGGGGTGCTTGTCGCCGTTTAAATTCAGCCCGCGCCACCATTTGGATTACTCGGTTTACAATCACGGGATCGTGACCAGCTAGGACAATTTGTGCTGCTGATTGGTGGTTGTGAATCAGGCGTTGCAAAATATCGTCCAAAATTTCGTAGGGCGGTAGAGAGTCTTGATCCACTTGACCTGGTTTGAGTTCGGCGCTGGGTGGTTTAATCAAGATGTTTTGCGGGATGATTTCATGATTGCGATTTAACCAGTGGCAAAGTGAATAAACACAGGTTTTAGGAACATCTGCAATTACCGCTAACCCGCCATTCATATCGCCGTAGAGGGTACAGTAACCAACCGCCATTTCTGATTTGTTACCGGTAGATAAAAGCAGATAGCCAAATTTATTAGCGATCGCCATTAATAAATTACCCCGAATTCGGGATTGGATATTCTCTTCTGCCAATCCAAACTCAGTACCCGCAAACAAATCGCCTAATGTTTGATCAAAGGCTTGCATTAACTCGCCAATCGGTAAAAGATTAGTCTTAATCCCCAGATTTTCGGCTAATGCCACAGCATCGCTAATAGAATGCTCGGAACTGTAAGGGGAAGGCATGAGAACACCGAGGACATTTTCTTTACCAAGTGCAGCAGTTGCGATCGCTGCTACTATTGCAGAGTCAATCCCGCCACTTAAACCCAACACTACTTTAGAAAAGCGACACTTGCGAGCATAATCTCGCACTCCCAAAACCAAAGCTTGCCAAATTTCTTCATCTTCCGATTCATCCACAGGTGCTACATAACCCAACTGCAAATCCCGTTGCGCCTCGTCAAATTCGACCACCACTAAATCGGTGTCAAAACCACGGGCGCGACACATAATTTCACCTTGACGATTCAAGGCAAAACTCCGCCCATCAAAAATTAGGTCATCATTTCCCCCAACCTGATTAGCGTAAATAATCGGTTGTTGAAAACGTACTGCACTATGCCTGAGTATTGTTTCTCGAAACTGGTGTTTCCCGACTGTGTAGGGGGAAGCAGACAAATTTACAATCAAATCTACACCGAGAATTGCTAAGTCAGCAATCGGATTCACTGCATAACTACGTTTGCCCCAAAATTCTTCATCGTTCCATAAATCTTCGCAAATAGTTACGCCAATATGGATATTATCTAGAGTGAAATAATTAGCCTGCAATCCTGGTTCAAAATAGCGCCGTTCATCGAATACATCGTAAGTAGGCAAAAGTCGCTTGTGAAAAAGTTGCTTGACCTTGCCATTCTCTAATAAAGCTATACTATTAAATAAAGTTTTACCGCCACTAATAGACGCTTTCAGGTTCTGTTCAACAGTTCCTACCAACACAGCTAAATTTGGTGGTAAATCCCGCGCTAAGTTTTGTAAAGTCATGCCCATTGCTTCCACAAAACTAGGATTTAGTAATAAATCTCTTGGTGGATAGCCACACAAAGAAAGTTCTGGTGTCACCAACAAACGCGCACCGCTAGATGCTGCTTGCTGTGACGCCTCCAGGATTTTTTGGGCATTCAAAAGTAAATCACCAATTGTCGGATTAATTTGAGCGATCGCAATTTTCATTTTGTTTGTCATTTGTCATTTGTCATTGGTCATTGGGTATTGCTTATTCTGACTTTTCACAGTATTTGGAAAACCTCACTTCTATTTCTCTCTCCTAAAAGGAAAGAGACTTTGAATTTTCCCCCTTCCCGCGTCGGGAAGGGGGTTAGGGGTTAGGTTTAATGCGAGCTTTTCCACATGACGTTAAAAGTCAGATTGGTTATTCCCTTTATCTCTCATCTCACGTAGCGGTTGGTTAAATAAACACCAAAGGTTTATCTTTTAAGGGAGCAAAAGCTTCGGCGTCAAACTTATACAAACTAGCCGGGCGACCAGCACCCCGCGATACCTTAATTCCGGTATCGCATAAAAAACCTAACTTGAGTAGACGCGCCCGAAAATTAGAATAATCGGAAAAGTTGTCCCCTAAAACTGTTGCGTATAACTGATATAAATCATTCAGGGTAAACATTTCTGGCAACACTTCAAAAGCCACCGGGCTATACTCTAATTTATTTCGCAACCGCCTGTGTCCATAAGCCAGAATTTCATTATGATCAAAAGCTAATTGCGGCACTTCTTTTACTGGATACCAAGCTATACCAGTCATGCGATCGGCAATCAATTCGGCTTCCTCAAATCGCACTAAAGCAAAGTAACTAACTGATAGATAACGCACATTATAACTATCGGTTGCTTCCCGTGGATCGCGATTCGGCCCGCCAAATGTATACAGTTGTTCTAAATAGAGATTGTTGACCTTAATTTTCTCTGCCATAATGCGATAGGCAGCATCTTCTAAAGACTCTCCTGGACGCACCAAAGTACCGGGAAGACTCCAATGATTTAAAAATGGTTCTTGCTGTCGCATTACTAATAGAACTAACAGCCGGTTTTGGGCAGTATCTACAGAAAAAATTACATTATCAACACCAACCTTGAAATCGGCCAAAGGTTGTTGGTTTAGCGGAGTTGGTATCTTTTTTTGGGAATGTCCTGGCATTTGTACAAATGCTCTCGATTAATATAGGCAACTACAGGGGCTGTGAGGGCTTCAGAATCTCCATGTTCGCGGTACGCTGTTGAGGAAACATCTAGACCAGTAAAAGAGGCGATCGCAATCTTCCCTCCCAGCTTTTGTACTACCTCTGAACTAGACTCATCTATTGCATATCCCGGTCGCGGCACGATCAGTAGTTGCACTTCCTGTAACAAATCTTCAATGTGATACCAACGTGGTAGCTGACTCAGTAAATCTGAACCAATAATCAACGTCAATTCAGCGTCCTCACCCCAAATAAGCTTCGCTTTTTCCACTGTTTCCAGTGTTCTAAAGCTACTCAATTCTTGTTCCAAAGCAATATTATGCCGTGGCGCGTCTATATCCGCAATCAACAGTTGCAGCATTGCCGCCCGATGCTCTAAGGGTGTTTGATCGGACTTAAATGGATTATCTGCTGCCCAAACCGCTACCCAATCATAACGCTCAGACAACCAACTCAGAATCGCCTGATGTCCAGCAGTTGGTGGATCGGCACTAGTACCAAACAAAGCAATTTTCATCATCTTACTTTGCGTCCTTCTCTACGAGACGCTGCGCGAATGCGTTTTGTTTCTTAGTTTTCTCTGTCAACTCTTGCAGTGCAGCAGAAATCTCCACTTCTACAGCTACAGGATGATCCAAACGCCTTGTCTGTTCTGGCAAACTGGCAACTGAGGCGACGGTACGCTGACGAATTGTTGCCAATGACTCCAGTGGTTGCACCCGTTGACCCTCCTGCATTACCAATTGCAACAAAGGTTCTTCTTCCAGAGTATTTTCACCTAAAAGTCCTAACCTGTCTGCTTTTACCTTACCTCCGGTAAACGAGCGAAAAATCTGCTTGCGCCCTGGATAAGTAACCTTACCACTCGACTGTTTCATCACTGGGATGCCATCAATGTCTACAAGTTTATAAACTCCATTTACGGGCGAACCTGTAACTAGTCGCGTTCCCAGTCCGTAACCATCAATTTCGGCCCCAGCAGCTTTTAATCTGGCAATTTCCCACTCGTCCAAGTCGCCACTGGCAAAAATTGGCACACCGGGAAGGAGCGATCGCACCTGTTTTGATAAGGTAACTAAATCTCCTGAGTCCAATCTCACTCCTGTTAATTGCATTTCCCCGGAATTTACTTTTTCGGCCAAGCGCTGGGCAGCAGCAACGGTATCGTAAGTATCAATCAACAATGGCGCACCCGGAAAATATCGATGAAATGCACTAAAAGCTTGTTCTTCAGTGCCTTCTATTGCTGACAACGCCATCACCAGGGCGTGTGCCATCGTACCACTTGGCTTTTGTCCCAGTTGTAGCGCTGCTAACACATTGGAAGTGGAATCTAACCCACCTGCCAATGCCGCCCGCGCTGCCCACAAAGCAGCCTGGGGACTAAATGCTCGTCTTGTCCCAAATTCTAAAAGTGTAGCTTCCTCCCCCGCTACATCCCGCAACCGTGCTGCTTTTGTGGCAATCAAAGTCTGGTAATTAATCGTATTCAGCAGGTAAGTTTCCACTAGTTGGGCTTGCCAAAGGGGTGCTTCCACGCGCAACAGTGGTTGATTGGCAAAGACGGCTGTCCCTTCCGGTACTGCCCAAACATCACCCGTAAACTTTCCCTCAGCTAAAAGTGACCAAAAGCGATCGTCAGCGTGAGCAAAAATTCCCGTTGCCTGTAATGCCGCAATTTGCGACGGACTAAAGCGGAATTTGGCTAAATATTCCAATGCCTGCGTCAGCCCCATTGCAATTAAATAGCCAAAACCCTCTGGCAATCGCCTGACGGACAACTCAAAGCTTGCCCGTCGTTGTTCTATACCTTCGCCTGTGTAACAAGCTGCCATCGTCAACTGGTAAAGGTCGGTCAGCAAGCTGTAGTCATCCGCAGAGAGGTTTAGTTCCTGGTTCTGCTGTTTATGTACATAGTCCAAATCTGGCAAAAAAATTGTCATCCAAGAGCTTCCTTACAAGACGCTTCTGCTATTTATGGTAATATCTACCATAAATAATGTCAACTCCCGGCGAATATATTTCAGAGATTGCCGTAGAACAGTAGATTTATAGGCAAATTAATACTAACTTCATAAAATACTTAATATTTTTTAATAGTAATAGTTAGCAATAATGTTAATTTCACAAGGCGGCTAATGAAAGCAAACAATATCCTGTCAGAGAAAGTTTGTTTACCAGCCTTTTTGCCAAACTAGGGTTGGAGAAATAACTATGTTACGATTAGAATTAGTGAGAAAAGTTTGGCTTTCTGACAAACTAAAGTATTGCGAAGTTATCTGAATAAACATTGCGTATAATCTCAATGTGTTGAGAATTAGAGCCAGTCAAAAATCTCAGCATTAGAGTATAGATATCACAATTAAAGCGACTCAAAAATAAGGAGTCCAATATTATGGCTATTTCCAAAATCATTGCGAACATAACCAAGTATATTTCTGAAGCTGCAATGCGGATTTTTGGGCCTAATGATGATGCTTATCCTAATATTGGCGTACAACCTTTTAAAGGTGAGCCTTATGATAAGCATAAAGATGATAATGATTAGGTACTGAATATAAGAATCCAACTTGAATAATTATAAGCACACTGAGACTGAAATCTTTGTCAGGCAAGGCTTTTATCTGAAAAAGTTTTCATTAATCAAACTCGAGTCCTAAGTAAGTGAGCGTGAATGATTAAAGGTTTGTTTTAAGCGGGTAGAGCCGTTTAAAACAAGCGGACTAACATCTGTCAAGATAAAATTGATGGTGTGAATAGTTACTTAACGCCATCTGCAACTTTCTCTCAAACCTAACCCCCAACCCCAACCCTTGTAGGGTTGGGGAGGAAAAATCAAAGCCTCTGATGCGACTTGCTTGATTTTTTTCAACATAATATATACAACAAATTGCAATAAGCGCCTCTGTACAGATTATTGTCAGGGCACAACATTGTTATGCCCCTACCTGTGTACCTCATTTACCTACCTGAAAAATGCTGTATTAGTGGACTGGCTCCCTAGAAATTATTCATTAGCAGAATGTTCAAACACTACTGAAAGATTATTTGCTGGCATTTGGTAAGTCTGTTTCAAGATCAGGTTTTGGGCGCTAGCTACTGCTACAACATCATCCAAGTTACGTACACCCCACTCTGGATTTTGGGCGCGTAAAGATTCGTCAAAAGCTGCATTACTCGCTGCTGTATGTTCTCCACCTTGTTTAAAAGGCCCATATAAATAGAGGATACCTCCTGCTGGTAAGATCCGATCTGCCCCTGCCATTAGTCCTAGACAGGCTGACCACGGTGAAATGTGAATCATATTGATGTTGACGATGGCGACAATTGGCTCCCTATTAAGCCAATCAAATGCACGATTCTCCACTGGCCAAACTGGTTCTCTGACATCAAGCTCAAGCGGTGGATAAAGATTATAACAGCCAAAGTGTTCAGCCCATGCAGTAATGCTGGCTCGTAATTGTGGATTTGCATCTGTTGGCAACCACGAACGAGGACTGAGCTTGGTGGCAAAAAATACTGCATGTTCGCCAGTACCACTTGCTATTTCCAATATCGTGCCACTCTTTGGCAACACTTGTAAAAGTACTTCTATAATTGGTTCGCTATTGCGCTGGGTTGCTGGTGCATATTGTCGTGCGTCTTGTGGTGTCATCCGTATCGTCCTAACAGGGCGTAATCTTCAACCTTGCGGGCGTAATCGTTCTGCCAGTTTGTGCTAACAACTTCAGCAATCAGTTTGATTGAGTTTCCTGATGTAATTACAGGTTGTTGTTGCCACAATGGTTCATTAATTAATTGAGTTTGGTCTAACACGATCGCATCGGGACGAAAAGCTGTTTCTGTTCCTAATAGTTTGATTAGACAGCGATGGGGAATAAAGTAGCTTAGATCCTGACGATCAATTTCTACATTCAGTTTTCGCCCAATCAAAGCAGATACTTGCTCATGTGGCCCGGTTGGTTCCATCTCAATTAATTCACCATCAATTAATTCATAGCGATCGCACTCACCGTAATGGCTAATAAATTCATCAACGGTCAGAACTTTTGAGGCTGATTGAACCATTGCGATTATTCCTGATGATGTGGTGCAAGCCAGTTATGAAGTAATGCTTTGATTGTAGGGTGTGTTACGGCTGACGCAGGGCACCGAAAACCGGGAATGATGCGTTACGCTAACGCGATAACACACCCTACAGGGGTTTTATTTAAACTTTTTTCCCACAGCCTGCTAAGAGTTCCAAAACGACTCCATTTGTCCAGCCGAAGCCAATTTCGTTAGAACTATATCCAAAGGAAATTTCGTCGGAAACGTTGGCAGAACAGCGTTCAACATCATATTTCTCAACTAGGGTGTTGTGACGCTCAAATTCTTTAATTACCATAGCCAGGAATTTATTGGCAATGCGATCGCCCTCTGCATGAAACCCATATCGATGAAGTCCAAGAACGGCAATTAACGTCAATGGTGCCCAACCGAAGGGAGCATCCCACTGGTTTCCGGTGACATGAGTACTGGTAAGAATTCCGCCTGGGGCTTCAAATAAAGAGAGGTTTTTCACGACGCGTTTGGCTTGGGTTGGCGAAGCAATTCCCAGCCACAGGGGATAAAAGGCGGTAGCAAATTCGTAGCGGCGGCGTTTTCCACTCTGGAAATGATAGTCCAGATAAAGTCCTTGTTCTTCATCCCAGAGAAACCGATCGATGCGATCGCGGCGGATATCTGCGCGATCGGACCATTGTTGTTGCAGTTGTTCGTTCCCCAGAATATCGTTAATTTGCGCTAAGTCTTGTTCTACCTGATACAGCAAACTGTTGAGACACACAGGAGCGTAGTGGAGGATATCAGCACTGAAAGGGCCAAATCGGTTGGTGATATCAAAACCAGACTCGCGCATGGTGCGATCGGCTTTGTAAAATAGGTTGGTCAGTTCGTCAGTTTCTTGATTGTAATAAAGACTAACGTCATAATCCTCAATTTCAAAAGTTTTATAGTACTCCTTGACGCGATCGTAGTGGCTTTTTCCCTCCTCATCCCGCTCGGAGAACAAAACTTCTGGTGCGGGGCCTTCCCCAAGAGCATAGAATCTAGATAAGCCTGTTCCGGGATTCAGGTGGGGCGGTACTACCCAGTAATAGTAAAATTGCTCTAGCAGAGGTACGGTTGACTTTAACCACTCTTGATCTTGGGTGTGCTGGAATAATGCCAAAACCATCATGCTGAGGACGGGGGGTTGCGATCGCGACAGCATATAAGTCCGGTTGGAATTGAGGATAATGCCGTAATTCTCCACCTGGTACAGCAGTTGGTCTACTTGGCTTTGCGCTAGCTCTAATTCCCCATCGTGCAAAAGTCCCAGTAATATAAAGTAGCTATCCCAGCCATACATTTCATTAAAGCGACCACCTGGTACTACATAAGGCCCTGGTAGGTATAGTAACCCATGCTCTTTAATCGCCTCGACTTCAGGTGGCAAAGTGCGAATTTCAATTCTTTGCATATCCTTTGGAGATAGCGATCGCTCCAAGACAGTTTGAATATTGGGACAATCTTCTAAGGGGGAAATGTAGACAATCCAAGGAGTGTCTGTTTTGTGGTCTAGCTTGGTATCCTTCGCAGATTGCAACAAATGTTCGTGCGATCGCGTTAAGATTTTCCAGGTTTTTTTGATATGCGATCGCACGGCGTCAATCTGCGCGGTGGTGAGTGCTGGTGGAGTGTCGGTGTAAGCTGGAGTAGTCATAATTCATCTCAAGATTCAAAATGGGGGCTGGGGAATAGAGACTAAGAACTAGGAATAGTGAATAGCGCTGTCAAGGTGAGTCTGGATGAGACTGCAATTTCTATTTCATTACTAGCTCAGAACTCGGAACTTCGAGATCAGTACTCGGAACTTCGAGAGCAGTACTTGGAACTTCGAGAGCAGTACTCGGAATTTTCAGAATTCTAAAAGAAAAAGTGAAGATTTGAGTTGAACAAATATGAAATTCAATCTATATGTCACCTTCACACGGCTAGATCGGGGAGCAAGGTAGAAGAAAGAGTTTTCCCCTCTGCCCTCTGCCCTCTCCACTCTTTCCCTCTGCCTCTTTTGCCCCATGCCCGTTAATCACTGACTAACAGAGCAACTGGAAAATGAGCTAGGGCTGCTGCGATCGATAGGGTTTCTTTTGCCTGTAATGGTTGCTGAGTCAGGACGTTTTTCCAGGTGAGGGGAGTTCCAGGGGGTAATAGCAGATGCGTATCTTGCCAAACTGATTCGCCCAAGGGATTGTCTCCAGGCTGGATGAGGCTAGTTAAAAAGCGAGGCGCGATCGCGATCGCTGTTTGATTCCCCTCCCGCCGCGCAAAGGCGATAATGTGATTGGCATAAGTTCCCTGAACTTCTAACGGCAGATAGTCGCCATCCTGGAATAATGAGACATAGTTTGTTCTAGTTTGAAGTAATTGAGCCGTTAAAAACAGTTTGATTTTGCCGTCTGTTTTGTCGTTCAGCAACTCCTGAATTAGTCCGAGAATATCTGTTTTTACCTGTTCGCGGATGGAGCTTAAGTAAGTACGTCGCTGTTCAAAATCCACGGGACGGCGATTGTCTGGATCGACTAGGCTTAGTTCCCAAAGTTCTGTTCCTTGATAAAAGTCGGGTACACCTGGCGTGGTAATCTTCAATAGAGTTTGGGAAAGGGAATTGAATATCCCATAGTCGGCAATTCGCTGTTGAAAGGGACGAAAGGCTTCTAGAAATTCCCCGGAGATGGAAGGATCGAGTACCTTCTCAATAAAGGAGGTACAAGCTTCTTCATACTCGCTATCAGGTCGCAACCAAGCTGTATGGACTTTTGCTTCTCGAATTGCCTTAATTATATAGTCTTTCACCCGTTCCACGAAGGATGCATGTTCATGTTCGGCAAAGGGAAACGCCCCAACTAGGGTTTGATAGAGAAAATACTCATCGTTGCGATCGGGCATAGCAAAGCCGTGGCGATGGCTACGATTTCCCCGATTAATGGCGCTCCAAGTATTTACCTGCTGTTCCCACTCATCGGGGATTTCTGAGAGGACATTCAACCTAGCCCGCACATCTTCGCCGCGTTTAGTGTCGTGGGTGGCTGTGGTGTTCATTGTGTGAGGCCAAGTTGCTTGGTGCTGTTGGTTAAAGGCATGAAATTTGGTTACTGAAATCCCAAAATGACCGGGATTACCCCCCACTTCATTCAGCGACAGTAACCGATTGTAAACATATAATGTAGTGTCTTCAACGCCTTTCGCCATTAGCGGCCCGCTGTATTGCTGCATTCGCAAGACAAAATATATCCACTGTTCGCGTTCTGTTTGAGTCAGAGAATTATCAAACTCTAGCAGCATTAACTTTTCAATAAAGGTCAGTTCGTGCTGCAACAGGGGCGCTTGTTCTTTGGCTTGGTCAATTACTTTTTCAATGGTAGCGCGATCGCTGTTCCCAATTCCATCTGGCGTAATATAGGTGCGGTAAATCGGGAACAATGTCAAAACTTCCGCGATCGCTCTTTTTAGTCCATTCAGTGTAAAATCATTAGCATAGCGATATTTGCTGGAAACATTCTTTAACAAAAGAGCCAGATTGTCAATATCACCGGCTAAATTCTTTTCTAATATTAGGTGCTTTTTATCCTTCACTACCGATGAATAATCTACTCGTGAGCCGATAAAGTTATGATAGATTTTATCGAAGGATGATTCATTTTCAGTTTGACAAAATACACCATTTACATAGTTGAGAAAGTCATATCCCGATGTACCTTCAATTTCCCAGTTTTCCGGCAATTCTTCGGTGAGTTCCAAAATCTTCTCAACGGTGATATAAACATCACCCGTCTTTTCGCGCAGCCTTTCTAGATATTGGATTGGGTTATAAAGTCCATCAATGTGGTCAATGCGTAAACCTGTAAATATACCCTCGTCAACCAGCTTTTGAATTAGGCTGTGGGTATTATTAAAAACCCGCAGTTCTTCAACTTTAACGGAAATCAGTTCATTGACAGTAAAGAAACGCCGGTAGTTCATTTCCTCTGCCCCCACTTTCCAGAAGGCGAGACGGTAAAACTGGTCATTCAGTAACTCATCTAGGAGGTTAAAGCTATCTGAATTTCCTGGTTCTCCGTTGAAGGTTTGGATATTTTCGTCAATGAACTCGCGGATGGCATCATTGGTGGTGTAGAGTTCCCAAACCAATCCTTTAATAAAGGCAATTTGGTCTTGTCGCTGTTTTCCCGCAACTTCTGAAGGCACATTTTTGAGAATATACAGAATCCCCAATAGTTTAATAAAATCGGGGTGATTGCGTCCGAGTGTGCGCGTGAGTTTGCCCAAATTATGGGTGATAAATTTTGTGTAAGATTCTAACCGCAGTGGCAGTTTTAAGCTGTAATAGTTTACAGTTAAACCGTTTTGTTCATATTGTAGTTGAATGTGTCCGTTTTCTAGGGATGCACCATAGAAATCTCCCAGTAGCGGCGCTAGGATTCGCTGTTGGCGATCGCCAAAGGGAGCATTCCAAGAAAGGTCGAAGTAGTCGGTATAACTGGAATCTGGGCCGTGTTCCAATATATCCATTAAGTAAAGGTTTTCGCTGGTATAGGCCATGTGGTTGGGCACAATATCTTGTAACCAGCCCATACCAAGGGATTGAACTTCGCCAACTAATGCATCAAACGATTCATTCGTTCCTAATTCTGGGTTTAGTTGAGTGGCATCTACTATATCGTAGCCGTGTGTACTCCCGGATCGTGCCTTGAAAATGGGGGAAGCATACAAATCGGAAATACCTAAATCTGCTAGATAAGCTGCGATCGCTTTAGCGTTATCAAAGCCAAACTGAGGTGTAAACTGAATTCGATAAGTTGCGGTAGGAATTCGCATGAGTTTGTTCTAATTAGAGATGAGGGAGTAGGTAGTGAGGCGGACGAGGGACTTATATTATGTCCGTTTGATTGCTCATTAAACCCGAAGAACCCCACCCCGCCAAAGCTGTGCTTTGTCTCCCCTCCCTGCTTGCGGGGAGGGGTTGGGGGTGGGGTTCTTTTATTATGGGTAATTTGGCGGACACGATATTACTATTACTTGGGGAATTTGAGCCTTTTAGCTTGAATGTTCAGCCTTTTAGCTTGAACGTTCAGCCTTTTAGCTCGAACGTTCAGCCTTTTAGCTCGAATGTTGAGCCATTTAGCTTGAACGTTCAGCCTTTTAACTTAAAACTTGAGGTTATGAGGCTGAAACTTGAGGTTATGAGGATGAAACTTTAAGTTCTAACTCTCCTCCTCATCCTTTTTCATAGAGTACTAAACTAGTAGGTTGCAATTTTACTTGTTGGCCTACAGACAGATGTTCAGTAGCTTCAGAACCAGTCCCAGACCATGAGGTATCTGCTGAGTCTAATAGTTTCTCAGCATTTTGCTCAAACGGCAGAGTCACTGTCACTGGAGACGAATTGAAATTCATCACAAATATTAGTTCACTTGATTCGCACCAACGACGCACAATGACCACCTCCTTGTCTCCATCGCTAGTCGCTTGGATGAAATTGCGGTCTTGATTTAAAAGTGCTGGATGCGTCTTGCGTAAATTAATTAACTGGCGATACCAATTCCACAGAACTTTGTGCTTACCATTATTGCGTAATTCCCAATTGAGTTTAGACTTTAGGAAAGTTTCTGCCGATTCGGGATCTGGGGGATCATCTGCGTAATGAAATGCTTCAAATTCTTGTTTACGTCCGGCTCGAACTGCTTCAATTAAATCTGGATCGGAGTGGCTGACAAAGTAAATGAAGGGTGCTGTTTCGGCGTATTCTTCTCCCATGAATAACAGGGGTAAGTAGGGCGACAGCAACACAGCGCCAGCAGCTAACTTTAATCCTTCAAAAGAGATCCTCTGGGTGAGGCGTTCTCCTTTCATTTGATTGCCGATTTGATCGTGATTCTGGATGCAGACTGTAAACTGTGATAAAGAGCGATCGCGGCAAGATATGCCATGAAATCGTTTGCGATCCGGCGAGTATTTCCAATCGTAGACAAAACTATCTTCATAAGCTTTTGCCAGATCAGCACATCGCCCAAAATCTTGATAATATCCTTGGCGATCGCCTGTCAAGAGTGTATGCAATGCATGGTGAAAATCATCACTCCATTGAGCATCGATTCCGTATCCACCCAATTCCGAGGGACGAATTATTTGCGGATTATTTAAATCACTTTCGGCGATTAAATGGCGTTTCCATTTTTGCCCTTGTTGGGAAAAATGATGAACCGCTTCTGCCAATTCCCACAAAAAATGCTTGGCTCCCAAGTCGTAAATTGCTTGAATAGCATCAAGTCGCAATGCATCAATGTGAAATTCACCCAACCAGTAAAGTGCATTTTCGATGAAATAGTTTCGTACACCCTGACTATGGGCATCATCGAAATTCAGCGCATCGCCCCACGGCGTTTTATAGGTTTTAGTAAAGTAGGGCGCGAACTGCCCCATATAATTACCTTCTGGCCCAAAGTGGTTATACACCACATCCAACACTACGGCGATATTATGTTGGTGGCAAGCATTTACCAGTTGCTTGAGTTCGGCTGGGCTACCGTAGGAATTTTGGACAGCAAAAGGGTAAACGCCGTCATAACCCCAGTTGCGGTATGTCAGAGAAGCCTCAATATGGGTGTCTCCCGGAAACTGAGCGATGGGCATGATTTCAATGGCGTTAATTCCCAGTTCCCTCAGTTCAGGTAGGCGGGAAATGATCGCGGTGAAAGTTCCTTCGGGTGTGAATGTGCCAACGTGAAGTTCATAGAAAATCATCGACTCCACAGGAATGCCAGCCCATCCTTCATCAGTCCACTCAAACTGTTGATCGACAACTTGAGAAGCCCCATGCACCCCTTCAGGTTGATACTGCGACGCCGGATCAGGAAAAGTGTCTTGGCCATTTAAGACATACCGATAAAACGCACCTGGATACACATCGTTGACTTTCGTGTGCCAGTATCCCTCAGACTGAGGCTTGAGGGGAATTAACTGCTGTTCTGGCGTTAAAATTTGTACCGTCACGCTATGTAATAGCGGCGACCAAACTGTAAATTCACACTCTCCGTTACCCAAGTAGTTAGCACCAATTCTCACGCAGTATTCTCCCATCAGATTCTATGTTGTGCCGAATTGTGGCATGACTGTAAATGTCATTGATTGCACAATGTTTACAAACACGCCAGATAGCATAATGGTTGGTCTACCAGACTTGTTACTAGCACCTGGAGGCGGATTTTTTACCAGAACAAATTCTGTCTAATGATGATGAAGAATACATTCGTCAGAATTCAGAAGTCAGAATTTAGGAGCAAAGCAAGGAAAGCTCCGCCTCACCACTCGCAATACTGTTCGGTTAAGGCACCAGACGCGATAAATCGCCGTCTTTACAATAATCAGTCCTTCGTAGACACGGCGATTTATCGCGTCTTTGGGATCTATTAGCGTAAATATTGAAACCTCTAGAGAGGTTTTACTACGCAAAACCGTCCCTCTCCGAGTCGGAGAGGGACAGACTTGAACTTTAGTTTAAGTCAGGAAGAGGTTTATCGGACTCACGTAGAATTAATGCTGAATTCTGACCACTGACACCTTTATTCTGTTTTGGTCAATAGCTTTCCTAACCCAATAAATCAGTGCGGGGTTTAAAAGTTTCAATTTGACGCAACTTTTCGTAAAGTTCTCGTTCTTCTGGAGTAATATTTTTCGGGGTAACGATCTGAATTTCCACCAATTGATCACCACGTTTACCGTCATCGCTGGGGTAGCCTTTATTTCCTAGTCGGAATTTTTGACCAGACCTAACTCCTGTGGGAATTGTCATTTTCACTGGGCCGTCCAAAGTTGGTGCTTCTACCTGTCCTCCTAAAACTGCCTCAGTGGGAGTAACGGGAATCTGGCAAACTATATTTAAACCTTCTAGCTTAAATAATGGATGAGGCTCAACGGTAATTTTTAAGTAGAGGTCACCACCACCAACGCCTTGGTTCCGCAAACGGATGGTTTGACCTGTTACCATACCTGGAGGCATATTAACTTCTAGCGATCGCCCATCTTCCAAACGAATGCGTTCATTGCCACCTTGATAAGCTTTTTCTAGTGGAAGCGTTAATCTGGCTTCTATATCCCGACGGGTGGTGCGAGGTGGGGTATTAGGGGTGTATGCAACTTTTGTTCTGGGGGAACGAAACGGATCGCTAGTACCATTAGTGGAGTTATTTGCCGCACTCTTATTTTTGACGCCGATAACTTGATTAATAAAGCTTTCAAAATCAGAGAATTGGCTTGGATCTACATCCTGATTACTGTTGCGCTCGGCTTGACTACTCTGCCAAGTTTTAGCCTTTGGCGTTTGTTTGTTGCCTGCAAAGCCTTTTTGCTTCCAATAGCGGCTAAACTGGTCGTACTGCGATCGCTTGGCTGGATCTGAAAGAACTTCATAAGCCTCACCGATATCCTTAAATTTTTCCTCAGATTCTTTGTTACCCGGATTCAGATCGGGGTGATATTGCCTTGCTAACCGCCGATAAACCTTTTTAATTTCCTCACTAGAAGCCTCTTTAGTTATTCCCAAAATCTCGTAGTAATCGCGGAAGTTCGGCAAATTTTGCATAGTTCAGTTATTTAAATTTTAGATTTTAGATTTTTGATTAATTATGAGTAGAGACGCGATTAATCGCGTCTGTACAGGAGTTAGGAGTTGAAAGATTTAATTTTTAACTTCTCACTCCTAACTTCTCACTTCTCACTTCTAACTTTTATTAAAAGTACTACAACCAATCATTGTCTTGTTCATCATCCCAGTTATCTTGGTAAGTGGGGCGGGATTTGCGTGGAGGACGGTTTTCATAGGAGGAAGAACGACTGTCTCGGTTGTCTCGGCTATAGTCTCTGTCATAGTCTTTACCGTAATCTCTGCCATAGTCCTTACCGTATGAGTCGCGTTCTCGATATGTTTCTCGCACAGGTTCGCGTTCTTTATCTTTATCACCGCCAGTAAAGATGTCCCGGATAGTACCAAATAAGTCGTCGTCTTCGTCTTCAGCATAAGTCTGGCGAACTTCCCGGTTTAGCTCATAGAGAGCATCTTGCAAGTCGGCGTAGGATTGGTCAATACCGCGATCGCTATTTTCCTTGAGACTCTCTTTTAAGTCTCGACAAATATTATCAATTCTTTGGCGGCGGCTGCGGGCAAACTGCATACCAAATTCTAAAGCTACTTCTCTAAGTTGTCGTTCTGCTTGGAAAATCAACGCCTCAGAACGAGTCCGCTTTTCTACTCTTTCTTTACGTTCGCGATCGACATCGGCGTATTTCTGAGCATCCTGAATCATCCGATTCACTTCCGACTCGTTCAAGGTAGAAGCGCCCTGAATGGTAATACTCTGCTCTCGCCCAGTGGTTCTATCTAGGGCTGTTACCTGTAAGATGCCGTTAGCATCAATATCAAATGACACCTGAACTTGGGGGATTCCTCGTGGTGCTGGCGGGATGCCATACAGCTTGAACCGTCCTAAAGACTTGTTGTTTGCTGCCATTTCCCGTTCGCCCTGGACTACGTGAATTTCCACAGTATTTTGGTTATTTTCGGACGTGGAAAAAATGTCAGAACGGCGGACTGGGATGGTGGTGTTGCGGGGAATGAGTTTTTTCATCACGCCGCCAATGGTTTCCAATCCCATAGAAAGGGGTGTAACATCCAAAAGCAGCACATCTTTGAGTTCGCCAGCGAGAATTCCGGCTTGAATTGCTGCACCCACTCCCACGACTTCATCGGGGTTGACGTTTTCGTTGGGTTCTGTGCCAATCAAGTCCCGCACAAGCTGCTTCACCATTGGCATCCGTGTAGAACCGCCAACTAACACCACTTCTTCAATATCTCTAGGTGAGAGTCCGGCATCTTTGAGGGCACGTTTCACTGGTATCCGCAAGCGCCCCACCAAATCGCCACACAAACCTTCAAACTGGGAACGAGTTAGACGAGTTTCTAGATGTTTGGGGCCATCTTCAGTGGCGGTGATGAAGGGTAAGTTAATATCGGTAACGCTGACAGCAGAAAGTTCAATTTTGGCTTTTTCCGCCGCTTCCATCAAACGTTGCAAAGCTTGGCGATCGCGTCTTAAGTCTACCTCTTCTGTTTCCAGAAATTGCTCTGCTAACCAATCTACGATTTTTTTGTCAAAGTCATTACCACCAAGTTGCGTATCTCCACTGGTAGACTTAACTTCAAATATCCCATCACCAACGTCTAAAATCGACACGTCAAAAGTGCCACCACCCAAGTCAAATACTAAGATAGTTTCCGTGTCACCCCGATCTAATCCATAAGCCAAAGATGCAGCAGTTGGTTCATTCAGAATCCGCAGCACTTCTAAACCAGCAATTCTGCCAGCATCGCGGGTTGCCTGCCGTTGAGAATCGTTAAAATAAGCGGGTACTGTAATCACTGCCCCAGTTACTGGTTCACCCAAATAGCGACTTGCATCGTCTGCCAATTTCTTCAGCACCATTGCCGAAATTTCTTCTGGGGCGAAATCTTTATTCAGACGGGGACAGGCAATTTTAATATTACCTACTTCGTCTTTGCGGATGGTGTACGGTACACGCTTGGAATCTGGGTTAAGTTCGCCATACTTCCGCCCAATGAAGCGTTTCACTGCAAAAAAGGTATTTTGGGGATTGAGTACCGTTTGTCGCCGTGCCATTTGCCCAACCACCTTTTCACCATCTTTGCTGAAGCCAACTACGGAGGGGGTTGTTCGCATTCCTTCTGCATTGGCAATCACCACCGGCTTGCCACCCTCCATAACGGCGACTACTGAGTTGGTTGTACCCAAGTCGATGCCGACTACCTTGCCCATGCGTTACTCTTCTCCTAAAGTGTCTTATATATTTATTATGATTGGGCGGAACTACCTCTAGCTTTGTGCCACAGGAGAAAAGCACCCCTATGGTATAATATTGATCATTACAGGTAGTAAGCTAAGATGTGCAGCTAGAGGAGATAGTTGCAAGACTAGGATAGCATTGAGATGGTTGGTGTGCCTAAGCAGCCTTAATTCTTGTTATCCGCCTACTTCTGTTTACGGGATCTGCAAGTTGGTAAATAGACCTTAAGAATACTTGCTCTGCTTCTTTGATTGCCTGAAAACCTTAATATTGCGACTATTTTAAAAATTTGAATTTAATAGAGCGATTACAAACTTCCCTGAGTGCGATCGCGCGAGAACGCGATCCTTATATGGCAACGGCGGGGCATTTTTTTGTCCAAGAATACATCCGCCAGGAATTTTCCCAGTGGGGGAGTGTGGAAATCCACACCTTTGAAGTCAGAGGCAAAGCTTGTGATAACTTGATTTTAAATTTACCCTCCCAAGCGAGAGGGCAAAAAAAGGATTTGCCACCTATTTTAATTGGCGCTCATTATGATGGCGTTCCGGGAACACCTGCGGCTGATGATAATGCTACAGGTGTGGCGGTGTTGCTGGAATTAGCCAGAAAGTTTGCTGCTGAATCTCTCAGATATCCCTTAAGGCTAGTTGCTTTCGATATGGAAGAATACGGCTTATTGGGTAGTGCTGACTATGCAGCCCTGTTGCACCAACAAAAGCAACAGCTACGTTTAATGATCTCCCTAGAAATGCTGGGTTACAAGGATTCTACACCCGGTTCCCAAAGTTACCCTTCTCCTCTGGAACGCTTCTACCCAGACAGAGGCGATTTTATTGCTTTAATTGGTAATTTGCGGACATTGCCTGACTTAATTGGCATGAGCCGTAATATTCGCAAAGCTGGCGTATCTAGTCAATGGCTACCCGTGCCGAATAGAGGTTTAATAGTTCCCCAAACCAGACTTAGCGATCATGCACCTTTTTGGGATTTGGGTTATCCGGCAATGATGGTGACAGATACGGCATTCTTGCGAAATCCACATTATCACAAACCTAGTGATGCGATCGCTACTTTGGATTTAGATTTTCTGAGCGGTGTATGTGAAGGGTTGGAAATTGCGATTCGGGGGTTGTGAAAAATATTGATTATTCTCTTCCCAGAGTTATTAAATAACATTAAAATCTTTGACACAATTTTTTTAGTTTGACAGACTTTTAATTGATATCTATTTTGGAAACTCTTCATGCTAAAAACAACTTCTAAAACAGTACAAGATTCTTTTTTTATTAGCTTTGATGAGAATTTATTATCGGAATTAAGCTCCGATGAAGCCTCTGAAATTACTGGAGGTTTTACAGTTACCAATAGGTCAGGAAGTCCGATAGATTTTTATATTTTGGAACAGACCGTATCGACATCAACAATACTATCACCAATACTAGCTCAATCGAGATTGTCACCTACAGAGGTATTTTTACAACCTGGACAAAGCGGTACTTATGATTATGCAGAATATATTTTATATAATTCTTCAAGAACGCAACTTAAGCCAGCATTATCAGGGAAACTCGGTTCAACAAACAGAGTAGCTTTTAGTCTGGAAGGAGATACAGTACTTCTTTCTAACGATTTTGCAAGTAGAATTCTTGACCCTCGAATCTTAGCCCTCTAATCTTTAAAAACCCACCACGATTGACCGGAGATTGATTTTTTTTACCTCTGCTAGCCAACACAAACGCTCATGGACAGCTAAACAGCTTAAATCTCTGGCTGAATTTAGTTCTGGGTAACTGCGTTCAGTGGAATTTCTGCGATCGCTAGTCAATGAAATAGCAATAGTATCCTGGGTGTTTATTGTGATATTTTGGTTAGTTCGTTGGTAAGGCATTGCAGATGCACAACCAGACGCTGGTCAAAAATCCACATTGCCCGTTGTAGCGTTAATTACACCGCGGAATTTCGTGTGGGACGTAAACTTGATGATATATTTGCCGATTAGTCAAAAGCCGTACAGGCGAGTTCTAGTTTAAATTTAGGTTAATAAAAAGTTATTTATCCTTAACCATTGTTTTATAATGCCCCTTAACTACAAAATCTAGCTCAAGTTACCGCAGATTCAGGGGAAAAATTTGATGAACCAGGGGCAACGTACTCCTAAATCAAGGAGATATTTGACTGAATTAGTTCAGACTTATATTGTTAAAGCTTTACACGCTGCAAGACAGTGGCGCGTACAATTAATACGAAATTGGTTGTACAAGTATTCTTCGTGGGGCGTTGTGTCTCTATTTTTGGTCGGAGTTAGTTTGAGTGTAGTGATGGCTGCCTGCTCTTCACCTAATGTCGATAATACTGGTAATGCTGGCGCGGCTTCCCAACGTGATGTAACCCTAACATTTGTTTCTTACTCGGTTACTAGTGCAGCATACCAGCAGATCATTCCCAAATTTATCGAACAGTGGAAGAAAGAACATAACCAAAACGTTACTTTCAATCAAAGCTATGATGGGTCAGGTTCCCAGACTCTTGCCGTGATTGACGGTAAGGAAGCTGATGTGGTACACCTGTCACTTGCCATTGACATTAATAAATTGGTTGAGGTGGGTTTTATTCAACCGGGTTGGGAAAAAGAAGCCCCTAATGATGCAATTGTTACCAAATCTGTAAATGCGATCGCTATTCGTGAAGGTAATCCCAAAAATATCAAAACTTGGGCAGATTTGGCACGAGACGGCGTAAATGTGGTTACACCTGACCCTAGAACCTCTGGCGGTGCTCGCTGGAACTTCCTTAGTCTTTGGGGTTCTGTGACAAAAACTGGCGGAAATGAAAATCAAGCAATAGACTTTACCTCCAAAGTCTATAACAATGCACCTTTGTTGCTTAAAACGGCTCGAAATGCCACTGAACTGTTCTTCAACGATAATAAAGGTGATGTTCTACTCAACTACGAAAACGAGATGATTTGCCACAGGTAAGCCGATTCGGGATTTGCCAATTACACCACATAAGTTACTGTGAGTGAATAGGTTTGTAGTTTGCGCTTGAGCGCATTTAGATAAACCCAAAAAGGAAGGGAGTTAGGGGTTAGGTTTCGCCTTAATTATTCTCTTTCCAGAGTTATAAAAAAGTATTAAAATGCTTGACAAAAATACTATAATTTGGCTTAATCTTAATAGAATTATTTTGGAGATCCCTCATGCTGAAAACAACTTATAAAACAGGAAAAGATGTTTTTTCTATTAGGTTTGATGACCTTGATCAGAATTGTTTATCTGAATTAAGCTCCAATGAAGCCTCTGAAATTATTGGAGGTTTTACAATTAACAATGATTCTGGAAGTACGAGAAGTTTTTATACTTTTGGAGAGTTCGTATCGCCGAAACGCCACGTTTTACAACCTGAACAAAGTGGTACTTATAATGGAGAATATATTTTATATAGTTCTTCAAGCAGCACATTTGAACCAACATTATCAGACGAGCTCGCTCCAACAGACATAGTAAGTTTTGGTCTGCAAGGAGATGGAGATACAGTATATATTGGTAGTGGAGCTATCCTTGCCGCCCCTTCGGGAAGCTAAAAACTAAAACTGGTGTAGGTTGGGGAGCCACTGGTGGAGTGGCTTTCCCAACTTGTTTGTACCCCTGCGGGGAAGCAAGCTAGGTGCAGATAATCAAGCAATCATCTTCTCTAAAGCAACCTGCAAATCTTTTGTCAAATCGCTCACAGCTTGTCTAGCTGCATGGCGATCGCCCTGACAATTATCAGAGCGTTCCGTAATTGAAATTGGCTCTCCCACGGTGATTTGTGCCTGTCGCAAACCTAACCGAGGTCGTCCCGGAAGTGTTGTATCCTGAATCCTAGAAAGCATATCGAATACAAGCAAAGCTGTTTCCGCAAACCGTTCCGCCGTCGGTTGTTCCTGAATATAAGTAGCTGTGACGGCAACAAAACTTTCTACTATCCGCATATGTCGCATTTGTAAGTCTGCTTCCTTTGCAACCCAGTCTGCTAAACCGCGTTTAAAGGATGGTAAAGCATTGATATCTGGCAAATCTTCCCGATAAATGTAATTCCAGCCAGCCTCTTCTAAACGGCGACATCGGTCAATGAAATTACCCTGCGCTTGAACTCCAAAATACTGTTCGGCAACTTGTAAAGCTTTATCCAGTAAGCGATGAAGTCGGGCAATCAACACCTGATTAGGATTAGCAGATTCATCGCTTGAGATGGTTTTTGGAATGTCTTGATGATAGAAGCGACGATAAAATTCTTCCATCTCGGTAATCAGATATTCAGCTAACCGATAGATACGTTGATAGTAAATCTCTTCGCCATCGCCCTGATTAATTTCTATTACTGGCAAGCCACTATCAGCTTCCAACTTACCTAGCAGCCAATCCAGTTTAGACCAAGGTGGCTGAACGTAGCGATATTGGATAGCGATCGGCACAATGATTACAGTCTCAGTCCGGTTAGCTTTTTGCAAGTCTTCTACACACCAGAACCCCATTTGAGCAACACCGGGTTCTAGTGGGCTAACAATACCACTATGACCATTAGTACCTCCTTCTGGTGCCACTGCGATCGGTAGTTCGCCATTAGCAAACAACTCCCGTGCAGCTTGAATCGCTTGGCGATCTAGTCGCCTACCGCGATGAACCGGTACACCTCCGATTCTAGAGAACAACCAACCCAGCCAGTCTCCAGCCCAAACCGTCATACCCCGGTCATAAAGAAAATAGCTGTGAACAAGAGATTGCAGTGTAATACCTTCCTGACGAGCAACCTGTGGCACAATACGGGAAAGCAAATATAGCATACACAGAGGATCTTCTACCTCTGGGTGGCGAAATGCTAACAAAAAGCGAATTTTTCCAGCCTGAAATTGTTGATAAAGTTCAGCTAATACCTCAACATTTTTGGCTTCAATCTTGACAATACCAGCTGTCAGCCAAGGTCGAGTGCGAAACCGTAGTGCGATCGGTAGTAACCACCGAACAATCTGGAGTATCAGGCGGTTAAACCGTTGAGTAATAAATTTCAGTGGTGGTTGAGTAGACTGAATCGATCTAGGCAAGTCGCTCTCCAGATTGTATTTCTAGCGATTGTACAACGTGGGGTCTTGGTTTTGCCTAAACCACAGCCTCCTGTCGTCAAACATTTCAATCTCCACGTTTCGCCCCCTTGGTTACTCAGCACGGGCTAAACCATAGCTATCCGCTAACGGGACTGTTTCGGTGATAGATACAAACCTGGAAAGCGAGATTAAGCTATTTTCAGGTAAATAGACCACGCAGTAAGGGCACAGCATTGCTCATTGGTAGACTAGGGTTGGGCATTTTCATGCGATTCGTTCTAACGAAACCTAGTAATAGGGGGATGTTAGACATTAGTTAAGTAACCCGAAAGGGTAGAGTTCGCACTTTAATCCTTAACTAATGATAACTAAATCATCTTAATAGTGAGGGTTAGTATCCTAGAAATCCCAAGTCTATTCCCACAGGTGCAGTGGTGACAGCATTATCCCTACTCAGGCGAATGGTTATCAAGTGAGTAAAGCGGGATAAAAAAGCGGGTAACTTTGAACCGTACAAAGAATCCCTGCTAGCACGAGTCTATGAGTAAAGCATAAGCCTGAAGTCATGTCTGAACCATCATCACCAACAATGGACAACGACGGTTAGCCCAAGCCAAAAGGCAAGGATAACGGGGTAATAGCAGTTGAAAATCTGACTATTAAGCACTACCCCAAAACCCGGTGGAGAGTGACACTCTAAAGACTCAAACAAAGGTGCTTTGGAACGAAGTAACCCTTTGTTTTTTCTTAGTTAGGTCGATGACTAAGTAGGAAACCATCCACAAGGAAACAGAGGGAGGGATTGTCTAAGAAGCAAAAGCCTGAAGTAATGCTCAGGATACGCTGACGTAGACACGATGGTTTGGATTATGGAGTTGGTATTAGCAATATATATGTCTAAAGCCGAACAATCGTTCAGGATGGAATGGGAACACGATATACCTATCTTCAAAGGGATATATTCCAACTATCAATGGAAAGAATTGCCCTGGAAAGATGTAGAAAAACGTGTTTACAAGTTGCAAAAACGAATCTATAAAGCCAGTAGTCGTGGTGATGTCAAAGTCGTCCGCAAACTTCAGAAAACCTTAATGAGGTCTTGGTCTTCTAAATGTCTAGCAGTCAGACGGGTAACACAAGAAAATCAAGGTAAGAAAACAGCAGGAGTGGATGGAGTCAAATCACTATCCCCAGAAGCCAGGTTAAACCTTGCAAGGCAATTAAAACTCACAGGGAAAAGTAAGCCAACTCGCAGAGTATGGATACCAAAACCTAACGGAGAGAAACGCCCTTTAGGAATACCCACTATGTCTGATAGAGCCTTACAATCTCTAGTAAAACTAGCATTAGAACCAGAATGGGAAGCTCACTTTGAGTCCAACTCGTTCGGTTTTAGACCGGGACGTTCTGCCCATGATGCAATCGAAGCAATATTTAATGCAATTAGGCAAAAGCCAAAATATGTGTTAGATGCCGACATTGCCAAATGCTTTGATAAAATCAACCACGAAGCATTGCTGTCAAAAATAAATACCTTCCCAATATTGCGCCGTCAATTAAAGGCATGGCTAAAATCAGGTGTAATTGACAGCAGTAAACTTTGTCAAACATCAGAAGGTACACCGCAAGGTGGAGTTATATCCCCCCTGTTAGCTAATATAGCGCTACACGGGATAGAAGAAAAGTTAAACGAGTTTGCTAAAACTTTAGACATTCGTAATGCTAAAGGACATCAAACGAATTGGAAAAACAAAGTTAGTTCGCTCTCATTCATTAGATATGCGGATGATTTTGTGGTTCTTCATGAAGATATAACCGTTATCCAAAAATGCCAGCAAAGTATAAGTGAGTGGCTAAAAGACATGGGATTAGAACTAAAACCAAGTAAAACAAAAATTTCTTACACCCTAGAAAAGTATGAGAATAATGTTGGGTTTAACTTCTTGGGGTTCCATATACGGCAATACCGAACAGGAATGTTCCATAGTGCTAGGAATGTCAAAGGAGAACCGCTTGGCTTTAAGACACTCATAATGCCCAGTAATGAGAGTCGCCAAAAACATAAACAGGACATAAAAAAGGTAATAGACACCCATAAACACTCCAAACAGATTAAGTTAATACAAGAACTTAATCCCATAATCACGGGATGGGGAAACTATTACTCAACAGTAGTCAGTAAAGAAATATTTGGCAAGATGGATAATGATATCTATCTAAAACTCAGAGCTTGGGCAAGACATCGCTGCCCTAATAGTAGTGCTAAAGAAACATCCAATAAATACTGGCATAAAGTCGGCAAAGATAATTGGAGCTTTTGTACCAATGAAGGGTATATGCTGAAAAAACATTGTGAGACAAAAATAAAAACTCACGTCAAAGTGCAAAGCAGCAGAAGTCCCTACGATGGCGATTGGGTTTACTGGAGTTCCAGAATGGGTAAACATCCAGAAGTTTCTACAAAATTGGCTACATTGTTGAAGAAGCAGAAAGGCAGATGTAACCAATGTGGATTGACTTTCAAATATGGAGATTTGATAGAGATTGACCATATCAATCCCAAATCAAAAGGAGGCAAAAACCACTATGACAATCTCCAAGCTCTCCATAGACACTGCCACGATATAAAAACTGCCAACGATGGTAGTAATGGTACTCATGACAAAGAGCCAAATCATTGAGGAGCCGGATGACGCGAAAGTGTCAAGTCCGGTTTTGGAAGAGAGGGTGAGGAAGTGATTCCTCGCTCGACTCTACCCCTAGTATAAAACGCCGTAGTGGGAAACTGGACATAGTTGGAACTATGGACCATACTACCACGAAGGAAATCCTTCATACCCTTCATCGGGCTGCTGGAGGCCTATACTGTAAACGTTTCGGTTCAGTGTAGGAGATGTCACATTGTTCAATCCAAAATCTAAAATCTAAAATTCTCCTGTCTCCTTCAATCAAATTTCGTCTCTTAACCTGAGCAATCAAAAAGATGTAAACCTAATCGTTGAGAAAGTTCTTCACACACCTTCACCCCCCGTACACTATTACCACGCACATCCAGAAGCGGCGAAAAAACTCCAATGCCCATCTTATTGGGTACAACGGCGATAATCCCACCACAAATTCCGCTTTTCGCCGGAATCCCAATTTTGTAAGCCCACTCACCTGCAAAGTTGTACATCCCACAGGTATACATAACACTCAGAATATCTTTGATGTAACGCTTATCTACCGCCCGTTCTTTGGTAATCGGGTTAATACCTCTGTTAGCAAGGGTAGCCGCCATCACCGCTAAGTCTTGGCAATTCACCATCACAGCACATTGCTGGAAATAAAGATCCAGCGACTCTTCAATATTCCGGTCAATCATGCCAAAGTTGAGCATCAGATGCGCCATTGCACGGTTGCGATGCCCTGTACTCCGTTCCGAGGTAAAAACGGAAATGTCAACGAACACGTCGCGGCCAATATATCGCTGGAACATATCTAGCATTCGGTTGAGGCGTTCGGTTGGCCCGGAACCTCTGATTAAGCTGGTGGTAGCGATCGCTCCAGCATTTACCATTGGATTATAAGGTCGCTTCGATTGCTCATCCAAAATAATCGCGTTGAATGCATCCCCCGTCGGTTCCACGCCAACTCTAGTCAAAACATAATCCAGCCCATGATCTTCTAAGGCAAGTCCATAAGCAAACACCTTGGAAATTGACTGAATGGTAAAGAGTTGTTCCCAGTTCCCAACTTTGTAAACCTGACCATCTACTGTCACAATACAAATGCTGAACAAGTCCGGGTTTACCTTTGCCAGTTCGGGAATGTATTTCGCTACTGCACCCTCCTGCACTAACTTATACTGTGAATGCAACTCGTTGAGAACAGCTAATAATGGCGATGAATCTTGGTTTGTCATCAGGCTGATAGCATTTCCCGAAATACCCACTATATATCAATACGCTTGGGTTAAAGCCAAAAACCAAAACCAGCGGAGGTTGGGGAGCCACTACGCCCTTGCGGTTTCGCGACTTGTCCCTTGTGCGTCTGTTCGCAGGAGTTGCAAGTGGCGTTTGAGGGACGAAACCCAACATTTTCCGGACTTTGTTGGGTTTCACTACTAGAACTTACGCAAAACTACACGCGCTCAGGGGCAATTCATGAATTGCCCCTACGGGAAATCAAGGCTTTCACTGCCTTTTTGCGTAAGTCGTGACTACCTTCAACCCAACCTACAATTATCCTTAACTCAAGCGTATTGCACTATATATAGTAGCGGTCTACAGCCGCACATCCTTACAGTTGCAAAGATTTTTGAAAAGACAGCTTGCTCTAAAAAATCATCCTTGAGTAATTACTTAGGCTACAAAATAACGCTTGTAATTTTTAATACATTTAAATTTTATCTCCAAGCGATCGCGAAGATTTCCTAATTTTTTCATTATTAATCACAAAAAATATCAAGTTGAGTATTGTTCTTTTTGTATACTCAGTAATACTGTTGCCGTAAGTTACATTCATCACCAATTCAAGTCTAGTTATGGAGAACAAAAGTCATGATTAATCTAAGTAGAAAAAACTTGGAAAAAAGATATTATGCTCAAACTAATTTGGATAATTATCTCAGATATAACTCCGATGACGACTTATTCATAGGTAAATCAAAATATTTCATTAAATAAGGTATTTTAAGTATTTATGCCGATGATATTTAATTAAGGTTATATTATGTCTTTAGAGGAAATACCAAAATAGATGTTATCTATAATACACGAGTAGGTGCAAACCTTTAGAACTGACATCAATAGGGTATCGTCACTTTGGTGTGCAATCAGTGTAACGTTTTTTTAAGAAATTTTTGACTTGCCGAAAAAAGCGTTACATAGCCAAAGTCCCCATTTGAAAAAGGTTTCGCCCTTAAAATTGGAATTATAATTTCAGGAGGTGGCCTAAAATTACGCTAAAACCCTGATCCCCAAGCCAAAAGGTTCATGTTAGTCTGTTGCAGTTATAAATAACAAAAGTGAAAGCGGAACGAGTTCGAGTTTTTCAGAAGGGAAATCACTTTCACAAAGTGACAAATCCCACAAATCATAAAACTTAAGTTCTACAGTCGCTTTAAAAACGAACGCATGAATCAAAGACATTTGTGGACTATTGTTGCCCTGTTTATGACTGTTTTGGGAATACCCACAGTCGGTTGCACTCAAACGACCAAGGGAAATCCGCTAGCTTCCCAAAAATCACCTGCACCTGATGTAGTGAAGGTGGGAGAGTATCAATCAACAGCAGGGAAACAAACCTTGGATGCTGTGATTACAGAAATTCACTCTCACAACATCGGAGGACGTAAGGCAGCAACCCTTTTTATCAAAAATATTCCTGTTCTCACCTTTTTGAGTTCCGTATCAAATGCGAGTCCTGAAACTAAAAAAGTTGGTACAATTGGAAATTCTGGGGGCATACAATCGTATGCCCTTATTGCTAGCAATTCACTAAAGGTAGTGAGTACTGGGAACGTCACAGATGTGAGTAACCAGATTAGCTCTGTTGACAATGACCCAGTTCAGATAGCTGGTGTAATAGCAGCTAAGATCAACCAGTTGAATCGGGAAAATGTGGACGGGACTAAGATTACCGTAAGTTGGAAAGCAGGTGAAAAATCTACTGCCAATCAAGCGCAAAACAAAAGCGCCCCCCTCCAGCAAAATGGCGATCGCTATATAATCAAAATTAATGGCGAAGAATTGGTCGAAATCAACGAAGATACGCGATTAGCAGGTACCACCAACAATCTGGCGCAAGATGCATTGCAAGCAACCAATCGTCTGCGAAGACTACTAGGCAATGCATCTCCATTAAAAGAAATTGCGAATTTACCAGTTCGTCTGCCAATATCAATACCAAAACTACCCCAACAGATTGCCGTTGGAGTAGTGCGAATCTCTTTCGGAGGCATAGCTTCCTATTACGGGTATGATGGTTCTGGTAATAGTACTGCTAGCGGTCAGAGGTTCAATCCAGAAGGCATGACTGCCGCCCATCGTAGCTTACCCTTTGGTACACAAGTTCGTGTAACCAACACCCGCAATGGTCGTTCTGTAGTGGTGCGGATTAATGACCGGGGTCCATACGTTCGGGGTCGAGTCATAGACCTGTCTGCTGGCGCGGCTCGGATTTTGGGAATGATGGGCAGTGGAGTGGCACCAGTACAGATTGAAGTCTTAAAATAGTTATTAGTGAGTAGGGAATAGGGAGTAAGAATTTTAGATTTTAGATTTTGGATTTTAGATTGAAATTTAATCCAAAAGACACTCGCGGACTCGCTTTTCGCGTCGCTATCGTCAATCCAAAATCCAAAATTGAATTGCCCTGTTTGGCCAATGCCCAATGCCCAGTTCGCAGTTCCGTATCACTTAATTCCCCTAGATCAATCATCTCTTCCCTCTATTTCAGATATAAACTAACGGGGGAGGGATCGATAAGAACTAGGGGTATTTTTGTGCGCCTGCTGACAACAGTCGCAGCTTTACGCTGCTATTTAACTAAACGCTGCTCAGAAAACAAGCTGATTGCAGTTACTGAGGATCAGAGACTAGATGAGATGACTGGCTGGTATCAGACGGCAGTCGGTCTGGTGCCAACGATGGGAAATTTGCATCAAGGTCATTTAAGCATGATTCAACGGGCGCGGCAAGAAAATTCTACGGTGATTGTGAGTATTTTCGTCAATCCCCTGCAATTCGCTCCCAATGAGGATTATCAACGCTACCCCCGCACTTTAGAGCAAGACCAACAACTTTGCGAACAAGCTGGGGTAGATGCCATTTTTGCACCGACTCCTGAAGAAATGGCAGTTCCCCAGAAAAGTATCCAAGAATCAAGGGTTACACAAGTTATCCCCCCATCTGCTATGATAACAGGCTTGTGTGGTCGTTCTCGGCTAGGTCACTTTCAGGGTGTAACTACGATTGTTACCAAACTTTTCAACTTGGTACAGCCTGATCGTGCCTACTTTGGTCAAAAGGATGGTCAGCAACTAGCAATTATTAAAAGGCTGGTAGCTGACTTAAATTTGCCAGTAGAAATTGTTGTTTGTCCAACAGTGCGGGAAGCATCGGGTCTTGCCTTCAGTTCTCGTAATCAATATTTGACGGTGACGGCAAAAGAGCAAGCAGAGGTATTATATCGCGGCTTGCGACGAGCTGAAGCTGCGTTTCGGGCTGGCGATCGCAATAGCAACAAGTTGATAGCAGTTGTACAGCAAGAAGTGGCAATGGTCAGCACGGTTTTAGTGGAATATATTGAATTGGTTGAACCGACTACGTTGATGTCTTTAGAAAAAGTTGAGGAGGAAGGAATGTTGGCGATCGCAGCTCGTCTTGGTGCTACACGTTTGATTGACAATACCATATTGCGCGATCGTCAACCCATTATCGCCATTGATGGTCCAGCTGGTGCTGGAAAATCTACAGTGGCGCGTCAAGTGGCAGCAGACCTGGGTTTAGTGTATTTAGATACAGGAGCGATGTACCGTGCTGTCACTTGGTTAGTAGTGGAAAAGGGGATTACGATTGATGATGAGTGTGCGATCGCGGAATTAACTAACCAGTGTAAAATTGAACTTACTCCTAACCCCGATTTACAATCTACCGTGCGGGTTTGGATTAACGGTACTGATGTTACCCAGGTAATTCGCACCATTGAGGTAACATCGCAAGTATCGGCGATCGCGGCACAAAGCGCTGTACGTCAAGCACTGGTTAAACAACAGCAAAACTGGGGTAAAAGAGGTGGTTTAGTCGCTGAAGGACGGGATATCGGTACTCATGTATTCCCCGATGCCGAAGTGAAAATCTTCTTAACCGCTTCTGTGAGTGAACGCGCCCGTCGCCGCCAGCAAGACTTTAACAAACAAGGTCAACCCAAAGTTAGTTTAGAGCAGCTGGAACGGGACATTGCCGAACGTGACTGGAAAGATAGTACACGCAAAGTTTCGCCTTTACAAAAAGCAGCAGATGCGATCGAAGTTCAAACCGATGGTTTAGAGGTGTCTGAAGTCACGGCACAAATCGTTAACTATTACCAGCAGCGTTTATCTCAGTGGTAATCACCACTATTTGCTGTTAGTTTTTTAGTTTCAAAGGGTGGTGGGTGAGTGATTATTCACTTACCATCCTCAAAACTGCATTTAAAAACAAAATAGATAATTTGACGATTGGCTATCTTGATTGAAAATCAAGCCTTGTACTAGAAATATTAAATTATTTAAGTATTAAATCATCTCGCTTTCGAGTGATTTATCATATCGCAATTAATCCTACTAAAGATAGAAGTATCAAAACTCTAATTGCTAAATGCTAGTTAAATATTGGTCTTTCACTATGAGATATTAGCCATTTCTATTTAGATTCATTAATGACTAGCGATTTGACTGATCACAAAAGTATTTTGTTTTCATCTTCACTTGATCTTCACTTTGGTAGTAGAATAACGATGTTAAGTTTTATGTTTGATCATCAAAGACATAAAACTGTCAAAAACAAAAGCTGTTAATTTCCTAAGCTTCTGGAATAGTTTAAGACTGGAAACCGATAAAGAGAGGATTTCACACAATGGTATTTGTACAAGAACCACTACCCTTTGACAAGAATGCTCTAGAGCCATATGGCATGAAAGCTGAGACTTTCGAGTATCACTATGGCAAGCATCACAAAGCTTATGTAGACAACCTTAACAAGCTCACTGAAGGTACTGAACTTGCCGATAAGTCTCTGGAAGAGGTAATCAAAATTTCCTTCAAAGACTCCTCTAAGACGGGAATCTTTAACAACGCTGCTCAAGTTTGGAACCACACCTTCTTTTGGAATTCCTTGAAACCCGCAGGTGGCGGCGCACCCACTGGTGAACTTGCAGCCAAGATTAATAAAGATTTTGGTAGCTTAGACAAATTCAACGAAGAGTTCTCTAACGCCGCCACAACTCAATTCGGTAGCGGATGGTCTTGGTTGATTGATGATGGTGGTACGCTGAAGGTGATTAAGACACCAAATGCAGAGAACCCTCTAGCTCATGGTAAGAAGGCACTCTTAACTTTGGATGTTTGGGAACACGCCTACTACATTGACTACAAAAATGCCCGTCCAGCGTTCATCAAGAATTTCCTAGAAAAGTTGGTGAACTGGGACTTTGTTGCTGAAAATTTGGCCAAAGCTTAATTAATTGACCTGATCTGCAACTTAATTTTCTTACCTGACTTCCATTTCTCTCTGATTGCACCAGAGAGGCTTTGAATTCCCTTCATTCCCTAGTAGGAAAGGGGGCTGAGGGGCTAGGTTTGAGTAAAAAGTTGTACAGGGCGTTAATCGCCACTTTTGAAGTGATTATGACAGGAGTTTTTGCTAGCTATGTGAAGCAGAAACAGTAAGTCAATTTATTAATATTATTGACAGTCACGACTAGTGTCGTGGCTGTTTTTGATTAGCTAGAAAGGATTGCGGAAATGGGAAGATGAAAGACATGAGGGAGCAAAGGAGCTTCAACAGTTATCAGTTATCAGTTCATAATGATGTATTTATCCCATTCCTCAGAGTCCCCCACTTCAACAGTTATCAGAGACTGAAACTGTGATAACTGTTTACTGATAACTATTCACTGATTTAAATCCCCGACTGAAACTGTGATAACTGTTTACTGATTTAAGTGCAGGGGGAAAATTACAGCAAGTCTTTCCCCTCTGCACCGCATCTTTGGGCCTTCTTCTGGCTATGGTTGAAGTAACACTGAGCTATAGCAATCCTAAATTATTCGTGAGATTTGTGAACTAAGTAAGTCGGCGGGAAAATTTTTAAGTATGTAACGAAAATTTAACCAATTGGATTAGAGTTAAATTTAATACGTTTTCACGCCGTTTTACTTACGCAACTGGCACAGTCTGATCGCTATCTAATAGTACAAAAGTATTATTACAAGCTATGGTTCACAATTTTGGTCGCAAGATAGTTCAAATCACAGAAATCTTGACTGCGATCGCGCAGTTGGCTGACTCTGATGAGAATAAGGTTCAGTGCCAACAGTTGGCAGCAGCATTGCGTGACCAGTGGATTGAATCATTCGCTGTATGAGGCTCCCTTTATGGCAAGTGCTCAAACCAGATCCCGTAGTATCGAGTCAGGCGGTATCGATAAAGCTGTTGTCGATCAGATTATCCAGTTGCTGGCAGCCCTTCTGGAGCGTTCTGAAACAGCAACGACACTGGCTTATCTAGACAGGCATCGTCCGCCTGTTGAGCCAGTCTTCAAATAGGCGATCGCAAAGACGTTAACCTGTAGGGGCATCCAATTATTCATGAAATGGTTCCAGTCACTCGATAAGGTGGGCTGGCTACGATCAAAGAATGCTGACTTCCCTCGGCAATGGTAATCAGCTTCTTGCGTTCGTCAATGTACTGACTCATTTCCAAGGCAAATTTGGCATGGTGTTGAGTCACGTAAGCGATCGCGGCGGGTGGCAGCCTGAGTACCGTTGCAGTATCAGTGACTGTGGCAGAAACAGGGCTGGGTTCTCCTGGTAAAAACACCGTTTCACCTAAAAAGTCACCCTTCGATAAATGAGCAACCTCCTGCTGATCAACTTGCTCATCCACTGAAAGCAAAACCTGACCCCTTAGCAGGACATAAAATGCCTGAGCCAATGCCCCCGCGCAAATAATCTGTTCTCCAATGCCAAAGAGTTCTACGGTAGCATGGTGGGTTAGATATTGAATCGTGGTGGGGTCTAACCGGGCAAACAGGGGCAGCGATCGGATAATCTCGTTCAGTCCTTCCGGTGTATTGTCAGAGTCAATGGGCAGATGATTCAATTTGTATTCGATTTTGTCAGCAAAGGGAACATGCAAACGATTACGGCGAATTGCATAATAGGCGCGAGTCCAAAATTCGTCTTCGATTTTCTCCACCTGACCGTAGTGGGTAATGAAGAAGCGAATTTCATACTCAATGTAGGTATTTTTATAGACTAGAGGACGAATCTGGGGCAATGGTTGGGGTTGAATGCCCTCTACCGAAAGAGCAGCCGCACGTAAGGTTTTGCGAACCAGATCGGGATGATCCTCGTAGGAAAACGGTATCTTTAAGCGCACGGCATGGAGTGGGTCGAGCAACGTGTAATTGCAGATGTCTTTTTTGCCCAGGTTGCCATTAGGAATAATGATAATGTCGCGATCAAGGGTTTTAATCCGCACGGCTCGCCAATTGATTTCAATGACCTCGCCCTCTAATTCCTCCACTTGAATCCAGTCGCCGATCCTAAAGGGGCTTTCGACAATCAGCAAAAAGCCGGATACTAAGTTGCTTAGAGTATCCTGCAACGCCAAGGCAATCACCAAAGAACCAATCCCCAGTGTACCCACCACCTTAGTTAAGTCAACCTTCCAGACCGCTGCCAGCATATAAGCGAGAATGCCCAATACTACTAAAGCACGCAGAAATTGAAATACCAGGTTGGGGAGATGGATTTGTCCAAAGCGTTGCTTGTTTCCCGTTCCCAGGACGATATTGAGCAGCAGTAGCGTCGTGTAGATGCAGGCGATCCAAAACAGACTGCCAATCATGCGGAGGGCGATCGCGTCTTCAGCCACCTGAAAAAACTGACGCATCACCAGCCACAAGGCTAAAAGGGGTAAAAGCAGATTGCGCGTGGCATTCAACACGGATGCCAGAGGGTTTTTATGGCGCCGGCATCGCTCAATCAGTTCCCCCAGTCCAACCACCAGCAGCGGCAATCCCAAAATCAACACCAGTCCCTGGAGGAGGGTAAATTGATCGCTTGATAAGTTGCTCATCCGTTGTCCTTTTTGGTGTGGGTATTAGGACTATCCTGATTATCGAAACTGAGTCCGAAGCTGGGTTCGCCGATCGAGTCGCGCATTCCGGCTTGCCCAAGCACCCAGGTTGGCAGGATGCGCTTGTCTTCTAGGATGATGGATTTGTCTGGTTCAAAGGAAAATAGGTCTTGCACCCGATCGCAAACGGCTTGGGTGACCCGAATCGTGTTTATCTGTGCCTGTTGCTCTAACTGACTGGCGATGTTGAGCGGTTCTCCCCAGAGGTCATAGCGGAATTTTTTCTGCCCAATCAGGGCGGTAGTTACAGCCCCTGTGTGAATGCCAATCCGCAAATTTAAGCCAAGATTGTATTTTTGATTGACCCCTTTGGCCAGGTTCAACGCTTGTTGGGCAAAGTCTACCGCCCGTTTGACATGATCGAGCCGGGGTTGGGTCAAGCCACAGGCGGCGATATAGCGATTGCCAAAACAATCCAATCGTTCAACATCCCATTTTTCGCCCGTATCGTCTAATTGGGCGATGAATTCATTGAAACCGTTGGCAACCGTTTGATACCCCTGCTGTTCAGTCGATTTTGCCAACCCCACAATCTGAATCACGACGACGGTTACCTGTTGTGCCTGCTCGACAATGCGAGTTTCTCCTTGCCGCCACCGTTCCATGACTGGACGCGGCAGGATGTTGAGCAACAGCATTTCGTTTTCCTGGGCTTTCTGGGCGATCGTTGCTGTTTTCTGGCGCAGTTGAGATGCCATGTCATTGAAAATTTGTGCTAGTTCACCGAGTTCATCCTGGGCTATGGTTTCCAGTTCAGGATTTAAATCACCCGATCCTACCTCTGATTCTCCTTCAAAGACCAAGCGCGATCGCTCAATCATCACATCGATCGGTCGCATCAACCGTTGAGCGGCGATCGCGGCAAACAAGGTCATCAGTAAGATGAGTACGACCGTCAAAAGCAGGAGATAGCTTTGTAAGGCATTAATCGGTGCGTATGCCTCAGATAATGCCATTTCTGAAATAATCCCCCAGTTGACACCATGAATGTTCAGCGGTGCATAGGAACTGAGGACATCAGAGCCACGAGTGTTGCGTGAGATTAGTAGCGCCCCATTGCCGGGTCAATCCTTAGTCGTGCTTGACCCAAGTTTAATACTGGCGGTGGATGTATTTCCTTGCGAAGATGGCCATGCTCAGGAGCGTTCTTTATTTGATGAGGTACTACCAACTGTTGAAGAAGATGATGAATGGAAGAGCAGACCGTAATTTTTGCACACTCAAGTTTAAGACACCCGGACTCCGCAATGTGGAACTCACTGCTCCCTACTTCCAGAATGGGGGGCAATTGACCCTCAAGCAAGTGGTTGAGTTTTACAATCGGGGCGGGGACTTCCATGAGCAGAATATTGCCAATTTGGATGCAGATATCCAGAACCTTAACCTGAGCGATCAGAATAAAGAAGACCTGGTGACATTCCTGAAGGCACTTACTGACGAGCGAGTCCGTTACGAAAAAGCGCCCTTTGACCATCCACAACTATTCATCCCTAATGGACATCCAGGAGACGAAACCTCCCTTACCAACGACGGTACTGGGAAAGCCAAAGATAACTTAGTGGAAATTCCATCTGTTGGTCGTAATGGTAGCAGTGGTGGTACTCCTAACTTCCTTGGAACTCCGTGATCTACTCTCGATGCTGACCGCTTAGGTGGTACAGCGCAAAGCTTCACCCGAAGAAGCTAAATTCCTTTTGGTAAATTATGTAACTAACTTTTATCCCGCTTTCTGAAGAGGCTGGGATAAAAGCATTTTGAGAGAGGGTTAGAGTAGTAACATTACAGCAATTTTCAGGTAAATAGACCACGCAGTAGGGGCGCAAGGTCTTGCGCCCCTACGACATATGTGGTTCCAATGCATAAAAACTGCTGTAAAATCAAAAATAAAAATATATGGATAGCAAAGAACTAGCGCAATATATAGAAGCAACTAATGGCATCACCAAACCTTGGCTATTGGTACAACTGCGCCTCAAGAAATTACAAGAGCGTCGAGCCACCCTTACAAACGATGTCTACACCAAAGAATTAGAAGACATTTACCGAGACTTGATGAATTTGGGGGAATGGTGGCGCGGTATTGAAGATGAGGTATTTTAAAGTTAGGAGTTAGAAGTTAGGAGTTATGAGTTATGAGTTTTCCTAACTTTTAACTCCTATAGGAATCCGATTTGATTTCTGAAAACATACTGAGACTGAAAATCCCGTTTGATCAGGGTTTTATCCGAAATCTTGTTCAAAAATCAGATATGAGTCCTATAACTTGTGACTATTAACTTTAAACGCAACCTGATGGCTCAAGCTCTCGATCAAGTCGATTACGATACTCTCGATGCCGCAAAACGATGCTTCATCGATGCCGCAAAACGCACGCTTGGCTTTGCAAGCGCTTATGGCATCGTGCCCGCGTCGGGTCTGGGAGCAAGCGCTAACGCTTTTAGCTTCAACCTCGCTCCGTTTCTAGAGGCGGGGGCTAGAGAACTTTCTATGACACTTGTCCCCGAAGGACTGGGCACCGCAGACGATACCCGCCCTGACGACCTTTCCGAAGAAGAACTTCGACGATTCTGGTGGAACATTGGTATCAAGATTATCTCGTGTCTTACGAACGATGCCGCAACCTCAGGTATGCAGACTATACTTCTCGGTTTATATCTGCCGTCGAGTACTCCTGAAACGATTTTTACTCCCGCCTTCCTTGATGGGTTTCTGGATGGAGTAGTTGAGGGGTGCAAACGAGTCGGGTGTGTGTATCTCTCCGGGGAAACTCCTCAACTAAAAACTAAGATGATTCCAGGCCGGCTTGATATCGCCGGCTCGGTTTTCGGGGTCATGCCGGCTGGTGTCCCTCCCATTGATAGCTCGCATCTGGATGCCGGAAATACCATTGTTCTTGTCGAAAGTTCGGGGCCCCATGAGAACGGCTTTACCCCACTGCGAAAGCTTGCCGAGTCGCTCCCTGATGGCTACAGAACAAAACTTCCAAGTGGGCAGGAGTTCTGGGAAGCGATGAATGCTGCGTCGTATCTTTACACGCCCCTTGTACAGGCGGTGCTTGGTCAGGGAATTTATCCCACGGCGATGGAAAATATCACTGGCCATGGATGGCAAAAGCTGATGCGGTCGGTGAAGCCACTCCGGTACGTCATCGAAACGATGCTCCCAGTGCCGGAGATATTTACGTTTGTCGAAGGTCATCTTGAGGGCGGGGCAACGATGATGCTTTCCGTGTTCAATTACGGTGCAGGATTTGCATTCTATACTGAGTCGGAGCAGGATGCAGAGAGGATCGTTCTGCTGGCAAGAGAACATCAGCTAACGGCCGTGATTGCAGGAAGGGTTGAAGCGTCCCTTAGCCGAGAGGTAGTGGTAAAACCGCTTGAAGTCACCTTGAAGGGAGATTCTTTTGGGATTGCACGAGGAGTATAATCAGCCGCAAGCGTCGGCATAGCCCGTCGTAGACATCGCCACTTTTCTGGGAACTATTGTAGACTCACAGGATTTTCTTACTTTTGCGATGCCTGGGTTGGGCTACACCTACGCACAATTTATTACTGGTTAGATAAAATCAGTGTAACTATTGAGATAAATAAGGATTTTTACACACAAAATAAAATTGCATTTCCGGCTTATTAGAGATAATTACTCTAGTAAGCCTTTAGTATATAAGTAATTCAACACAGATACTATAGGCATATTTATGAAACTTTGGATGCAATATTGATTACTACTTAAAATCGAAGTAGTTCAAAATACCCATGGCCACTTAGATTAAGATTTGCTAACGTAGTCTTAACATATTGAAAAATTTGCTGACAAAGCTGAGAAAGTAGCAGCCAATACTAATTTTTATTGTTGGGTCTTTCTTATCTGTAGATGTAGCGTTTTAGTGTGTTAAGAATATACATTTTTGTTCCGAGGGGGTTATGGTTGTAAATTTGGCCCAAACTACTGCTTCTGCAAAACTTTTGAAGCAAGTATTCCATAACATTGATGCACATAGTTGTCCAAGGTTATTCAACTTTCATATGCACACTGTCTACTCGGATGGGAGGTTGCAGCCGAGTGCATTGATGGAGCAGGCGATCGCGATTGGACTAAAAGGTTTAGCCATCACGGATCATCATGGTATTATCGGCTATCAAGCATCACTTGCTTGGTTAGAAGACTGGAAGTGGAGTAATCCTGGTGCAAGCACTCCTCACCTGTGGAGTGGCGTGGAAATCAATGCCAAGCTTTTGGATATAGAAGTTCACATTTTGGCTTACGCTTTTGAAACAGAACATCCTAGTATAAAACCCTATCTGCAAAGAAGGGCGACTACAGGGCAAGAATATCAGGCAAGTAACGTGATTGCCGCTATTCATGAAGCTGGGGGATTGGCAATTTTGGCTCATCCAGCTCGTTACAAGCGATCGCATTTCGACTTAATTCCAGCTGCGTCCCAAAAGGGTATTGATGGCGTGGAAACTTTCTACGCCTACAATAATCCTAACCCCTGGCAACCCAGCATAGTGGAATCAGAACAAGTCCAAAAGTTGGCTGATGAATACTTTCTTTTCAATACCTGTGGTACTGATACCCACGGTTTGAGCCTGCTACAACGCTTGTAAAGCAATACCTTCGCCAATTTACCAGGCTTGGGAATAGGGTTTAAGCCCATCTTAAAGGTCAAACAAGAAAAATCCCTTCGCTAAATTAATTGGCCACAGGTGGAGCGTCTCCGGCTCCGCAAAATTCTTCTGTCCAGTAATACTTGCGGCTAATATCAGCTTGTCTATTAGTAAATGCCACGCCCATCAACTGCTATGCGATCGCGTTGTGCCATTACTAGACGTAAAATCAAACTTACACAATTGACGTTTCCTCAGTAGGTAATAACCACCTCTCTGTAATTATAAAGTTATTTTTATTACAATGTATATAATTCTCTTCCTAGTAGAAAGACAGATTAAACCCTTGTCTATATTAGTAAATAACAAAAAACCTAACTCTAATCTGCAAAAATTACGTAGATATTGTATATTTATAGTAAAAAAATAACAGTATATTAGCTGGTTACAATCTAGCATTAGCCTCAATATAATGTAGTAAATTAGACACAATTTACTACTTAGGTAGTAGGTTTTGAGCTAATGATTATCAATACAATTACCCTCGCTCCTCTTACCTTCCCTGATCCGAATCAGTTGGTTGCGAGTTGGCAATTGAATGTGTGCTTTTAATACTTTGATATTCCTGCAACAAAGTGGGAAAGTTCCTTTCGCTCTAATATTAAACATTGAAATTGAGTGTAATAAATATGCAAGAAGTACTAGCGTTGATTGAACAAAAAAAACAAGAATATGCTCAACTGCCCTTGTTTAATTTTATGCAAAACAAAACTATAAATCCCAGACAAAGGTTAGCTTGGGCACCATGTGCTGCTCATTTTATTATGAATTTTGGAGAACTGAATAAGTATTTTTTGCGAGTAGAACCAACTAGTGATCCAATTCAGACACTAATTAACAGGCATACTTATGAAGATGACCATCATTGGCTGTGGTTTTTGGAAGATTTGAAAAACCTAGAACTTGACAAATCATTGAAATTTAGTGACGCATTAAAATTTCTTTGGAGTGAAGAAACTAAGAATGCTCGCTGGTTAAACTATCAACTCTATCGATATAGTTCAGAAGCTACTCCTATTCAGAAAATTATAATTATTGAAGTTACCGAAGCGACGGGTAACATAATGTTTTCAACGGCAGCAGAGATTGGCAAAGAAATTAAAGCAATTACCCAAAAACCATGCAGATATTTTGCAGATTTTCATCTGGATGTTGAAAGTGGTCACACGACAGGTGCATCTGGAATAGAAGGAATTTTACAACATATTCAACTATCAGAAGTAACTCGACAAGAAGCTTTTGAATTGGTTGAGAACTTATTTACAGCTTTCACGCAATTTACAAATGACCTTTTGGTATATGCTGAAACCCATAAAATCGAGCAACAATTGAAAGCCGCAGAAATTCTGGAACAAGCTTTTTGAAATTGACTTCCATACTTAACTTTAGACTAAAAGAGGAACTTTAGATATGTCACAAGATGTACAAAATGTTGTAATTGTTGGTGGTGGATCAGCAGGTTGGATGACGGCAGCTTATTTGAGTAAAGCACTAAATAAAAATATTCAGATTACTCTGGTGGAATCATCTAACATCACAAAACTTGGAGTTGGAGAAGCAACTTTTAGTACCATCAAACTATTCTTTGATTTTCTGGGGCTACAAGAATATGAATGGATGCCAAAGTGTAATGCCACATATAAAATGGCAATTAAGTTTGTCAACTGGAATGCGAAGGGGCAAGATTTCTATCATCCTTTCCAGAGATATGAGGTGATTGACGGCTTTGATATCTCTGAATGGTGGCTGAAAATGAAGAAAGATCAAGAAGCATTTGATTATGCATGTTTTCTAATTCCCTGGCTGTGTGACCATCAAAGTTCTCCTAGATATCTTGATGGTAAAGTCTTTGATAAGAAAGTTCAAAATGAATTTTCTCAGGAGCATATTTTCAAGAAAAACATCCTAGATAATTTAAAGATTCAGTACCCCTATGCCTATCATTTTGATGCGAATCTACTCGCCAGATTCATGAAAGATTATGGAATGGAAAGGGGAGTGAAGCAAATTGTTGATGATGTGGTGGATATCAAGTTAACTGAAGATGGAAGCATAGATAGCCTGACAACCAAAGAGCATGGCATTCTCAGTGGCGATCTTTTCATTGATTGTACTGGTTTTAGTGGTCTTTTAATCAACAAAGCGCTTGGTGAGCCATTCATTTCTTATTCAGAGTCGCTGTTGTGCGATCGCGCCATCGCAATGCAGATACCAACTGATCTAAAAAAAGATGGCATCAACCCTTACACCACAGCAACTGCGCTTTCGTCTGGTTGGGTCTGGAATATACCTTTGTATGGCAGAAATGGTACAGGGTATGTTTATTCGAGCGCATTCATTTCTCCTGAGGAAGCAGAACAGGAATTTCGCCAGCATTTGGGAGCCGTTGCTGATAATTGTAAGGCATCTCATATCAAGATGCGGATTGGACGTAACAGAAACTCATGGGTGAAGAACTGTGTAGCAATTGGCCTTTCCAGTGGATTTGTGGAACCACTAGAATCTACTGGCATCTTTTTTATTCAACATGGAATTGAAGAATTAGTTAGCCACTTTCCGAGCAAATCTTTCAATGAAGAGCTAATTCATAGCTATAACAAAGTTATCGCTAACTGCATAGATGGTGTGCAAGAATTTTTGACACTTCATTACTATGCTAGCGATCGCACTGACACAGAGTTCTGGAAAGCAACTAAGAACAATATGAAAATCTCAGAAGAACTACAAGAAAAATTAAGATTATGGAAAAATAGACTGCCAAGCAATAAGAGTATCAACCCGAAATACCACGGCTTCGAGTCTTACTCTTATTCGGTAATGTTGATGGGGTTAAACTATATGCCTGAAAGCAGTCTTCCCATTTTAGAGCATATCGAAAATCACAATGCCCAAGCTGCATTTGTGGAAATTAAGGAAAGAGCCAATTACCTAAGTTTAACCTTGCCGTCTCAGTATGAATACTTAACTCATATAATTAAGTCACAAGAACAGTCGGAGTATCTGAGCCTGGTTAGCGACCGGCCACAGCAGATTCCTGCACTAATTTCATAATTTAGGAGAACCCAAGATGACGGTCAAAAAAGTATGCGTGATTGGATCTGGAGTTAGCGGATTAGTCTCAGCAAAGACATTTATTGAGGAAGGTTATGAAGTTACATTGTTCGAGAAACGGCAGGGACTTGGTGGTGTGTGGGAAAAATCGAGGATTTACCCAGAACTTTCGCTCCAAAATCCCAGAGACACATATGCTTTCTCAGACTATCCGATGCCAGCCTCTTATCCAGAATGGCCTTCAGGAGAGCAAATATCCGCTTACCTTGAATCCTATGCTCAATACTTTGGCGTAGCAGAAAAAATTCAGTTCGGTGCGAAAGTAACTAAAGTAGAGCGCAAATCAGAAAATACTAATGGATGGATGGTTAGTGTTAGCTTTCAAGAAGATGGTAAGGAAATAAGAAAACAAAATTACGAGTTCGACTTTGTTATTGTGTGCAATGGCACTTTTGATATTCCCTACATTCCGAACTTGCCGGGAATGGAAGAGTTCATTGCAGCCGGAGGTCAGATAATACATAGTAACGAGTTTAATAACATCTCTGTAATTGAGGGCAAGCGAGTGGTTGTTGTCGGTTTTGGCAAGTCAGCCACCGATATTGCGAATCTCGCAGCTAGCAAGGCTAAGGAATGTACCCTTGTGTTCCGTCAAGTGCTGTGGAAAGTTCCCAACTTCTTTCTCGGTCTGTTCAACATCAAATATATTTTCCTGACTCGGTTTGCAGAAACTTGGATGCCCTATCATAAACTTCAAGGATGGGAAAAGTGGCTGCATAGTTTTGGGAAGCCACTGGTGTGGGCATTCTGGCGGCTAAATGAGACTATGCTGCGCTTACAGTTTCCCCTTGATGCTTGTGGGATGGTGCCTAAACAACCTATGAACAAATTGATCGGCTGTAGTATCGGCTTGGTGCCTAAAGGCTTTTTTGAGTATGTACGCGCAGGCAAAATTCGTGCTGTTAAGACAAAGATCAACAAGTTTTTTGCTAGTGGCGTAGAATTGGATAACGGTGAGCAAGTACAGGCAGATATTGTTGTCTTTGGCACAGGATTTCTTCAGGATATCCCCTTTTTAGAAGAAAAGTACCACAGGCAAGTATTTGATCAGCAAGGCACTATCCATCTTTATCGCCATCTGATTCACCCTCATGTTCCACAGATGGGTTTTGTTGGTTATAACTATACTTTCTGTGCCCAATTATCAGCAGAAATTGGTGCTAGGTGGTTATCAGAGTATATCAAAGGAACTATACCTTTACCGTCTCAGCAACAGATGCTAGAGAATGTAAAGGTAGAGTTGGAATGGAGGAAGAAAGATCGGCCATATGCTTTCGTTAGTGGAGCATGTGTAACTCCTTTTACATTCCATTACATTGATGAGTTGCTTGGGGATATGGGTCTGAATAGCCGCCGTCAAGGAGGGAACTTGCTTGGGGAGTTGCTGATGCCAATAGATCCATCTGCCTACAAGAATCTCCGCCAGGAATTACAGCTAAAACAACATCCATCTCTCAATGATTCGGCGATCGCGGCGGCAAGTGTAGAGGTGAGAAGCGTTGGTTGATATCTTCTTAATACGGTTCGGTGAAGTTCTCAACTGAACCGGATTGTAAATTTTCCAGTATCGGCAGCTTGTCTCACTGTTGCATTGGAATCTCAATCACAAACTCAGTCCCCTTTCCAGGAGTGGAATCACAGCTTAACTGACCCTTGTGTTTGTCCACTACTTGATAGCTAATCGACAACCCCAACCCCGTACCACTTCCTACTGGCTTAGTGGTAAAAAAAGGATTAAATATTTTCTGCTGTACCTGTGCAGTCATGCCGTGACCGTTATCAGCAATCCGAATCTTCAGCGTGTTTAGTTCTCCTAGTTCAGTACGAATCCGAATCTGAGGATTTTTGCTTGGAGAATCTCCTTCATTCTTGTACTCATCTAAAGCATCGATCGCATTACTTAAAATATTCATAAACACTTGGTTGAGTTGACCCGCATAGCAAATAACATCCGGCAGATGCGCGTATTCTTTAAAGACCTCAATTTCCGGGCGATATCTATCGACAGGCCGCTTTGCGTCTACGCTCTTTTCCTTGAGTCGGTGCTGCAAAATCATTAGGGTACTGTCGATGCCTTCATGAATATTTACAGGCTTCATTTGCGATTCATCTAGACGAGAAAAGTTACGTAAGCTCAGAATAATATCTCGGATACGGGAACTTCCCACCTTCATAGAATCGAAAACCCTTGGTAGGTCTTCTATCAGGAATTCTACATCCATTTTCTGAATTTTTTGCTCCACTATTGCTGAAGGATGGGGATATTGTTGCTGATAAAGATTAATCAAATCTAGCAATTCTTCAACATAGTCACTTGCGTGAGTAATATTACCGTGAATAAAATTGATCGGGTTATTAATTTCATGGGCAATTCCCGCTACCATTTGGCCTAACGAAGACATTTTTTCACTTTGAATTAATTGACTTTGGGTACTTTGTAATTCTTCTAGTGCTTCTTGCAGATGTTGATTTTTTTCGTTAATTTCTGCTGTTCTTACTACCACCTTTTCCTCTAGTATATGACTGTATTCCTCCAAGCGCTCATTAGCTTCAGTCAAATTGTTGTAGAGAATAGCATTTTCTAAAGAGATTGCGGCTTGGGTAGTTAAGAGTTTGATAACTTCTAGACGATCGCGTGTAAATGCTCCTGTAGTTAAATTATTTTCTAGATAAATAAGCCCCACAAATTTGCCTTTATTAAGCATTGGAATACATAATATGCTCTTTGGTTCATCATGGTTAATATAGTTATCTACTGCAAAATTAGCTTGAGCTTTGATGTCATCAATTACTAATATTTCTTGGATTCGTTTGACATAATTAATCAAAGAAATCGGAACATGATCGCTGAACTCTAAAGGAATAGATAAAAACTCCGTGTGAGTAGCTCCAAAACTGGAACCAGAACTAATTGCGGTAACAGTTAAGTCTAAGTTATTAGCTTCACTCAATATCAGCACACATTTAGAAGCTCCTGCATTCTCCATTACAACTTCCATTAAAGTAGAAAGTAGTGCCTCCAGTTCAATCTCTCCAGACACTGCTTGAGAAGCTTTAATGACAGTTGCCAAATCTAACATATCTGAAATATTAGTGTTCAAGCCAACGGCAGTTTCATTCGTAAGCAGAGTAGATGTATTGCTAAGTGTAGATAGGTGTATGCTCAGTTCAGATAGGTTTTTTTCATTGTAAGAATGGCTAAGTTTTTCTTGCTGAATAATGGGTACAAGTAATTGAGGATAGCGTTTTTGCAAGTCATCAACTTTGGCTAATGCTCCCCAGCGAACATAGCAATTGTAGGCATCAGTCAGATAGAGTTGGGCGATTCTTTGTTTACCCCATTTGAGATAAAATTTAGCCGCTAATTCGTAAGCAAGAGCTTCTTCGTTAATGTACTCATTTTCTTTGCTAAGGGAAATAGCGGACTCGTAATTATCTATTGCTTCAAGATATTGACCAAGAACTTGATGTCTTTCCGCCTCTACTAAATGAAATTTATGCAAGTGATTCATGGGAGCCTGAACTGCCCAATTTTGCATTTTTTTCTGATTTGCTGCTACTCTATCGAGGATTTGTTTTTGCTCAAATTCCTCGAAATCAGAATATACTGCTAGATGCGTCAATGAATCGTAGAAATAGAATTGAGCAGTAACGAACATACCTACACCAGCATATAAGTACTTTTCTGCCATTACTGTGTTTTTAAGAGCTTGAGAGTAATCAGCCAGCAGATAACATAGATGAAGTTTGCAGAAATATAGGAAAAAAAGTGCTGATCCATCTTTAGCTTTAAGATGAAATGGTAGCATTTTATCCTCATCATACGCTTCACCAATTAAACTCTGCGGATTTTTAACATTTCCTAGAACATTCAAGATTGTCTGCCGAAATATTTCATTCCAATAAAATACTCTTTCTTGCTTTAGTTGCCTAATAGTATGGCTATATGTTTTTATATCTTGTTCAAGTTTTACTAGTTCTTGTCCTATAAAATATGCATGTTGGCAGTAACCATAAAGAGCATAAGCTGCAAATTCTATATCTCCTATTTCGAGATTAGTAGTATAAGAATCAAGTAAAGATTTCAATGTTTGCTTTAGATGCTCTTTCCAATGTCTGATAAGATGATTAAATGTTTCCATAACCTTGCCAGTTACTTCTCTTGTTTGGAAATTAAGCAACAAACTCTCAGCTAGTTTCCCAAATTTATATCCAGAATCAATGTCCCCTATTACACCACACAACATTACTCCATACATCACATATGCAAAAGCAGACAAAGGAGAATTACCAAATTTGATAGATAAATTGATCTGTTTCAGAATAATCAACACTAATAATTCCGGCGCAACTGTATAAGCAAGAGCAATTCCACTAGATAGAATCCGCATGATTATCAGTGGTTGGGATTCTGTATTTTCCGGTAGTTCAATTAAGTCTTGAATGGGTCTATTGGCCAATTTTGCAGATGTTGTCTCTATTTCTATCTGAATATCTAATTGGCTGGGATTTGTCGGAAACTCTACTCCCAAAATTTTCAAAAAGCTTTTTGCAATATTGACAGCTTCCAGTTCTTTTCTTTGTGCACCATAAGACTGTATTTTGACTTCATAAGCTTTAACTTTATCCAGTGGAGTTTTTGCTTTTACCAACACAACCTGGACAAATTTTTCTGTATATTCAAAGTCACCACTGAGATATGCCGCTTCTGCTGCCATATCATACAAAGCTAAGGTGATATCGTATTTAGTATCCCAACTATCATCTGCTAGTAGCTCAATTCCAATAATTAAATACTTAAGTGCGGATGAATAAGCTGTTGATACCAAAGCTTTGCGTCCAGCAATAAGACTCATTTCAGCTAGCTCATTACGTTTATCTTGATCGGTGATGAATTCAACTGCAATATTGAAATGATTGACAAGCTCAAAAATATTTTCTTCCCGTTCAGCAACTGGGGTATTTTTCAAGAGAAGTAGCCCAATTTTTAAGTGTATTTGCTTGATTTGGTCTTTAGGAATTAGAGAATAAGCTGCTTGTTGAACTCTATCATGTACGAATTTATATTTGGATAATTGGGAATTAGTAAATGATAAATTTTCCGATTCTCTAGTTGAAAAGCTTAATAGTTGTCTATCATTTTCTGGTGCAAGATTATAACCATCTTTCTGAGGTACAATCAGTCCTTCAAGCAATGCTTGCCATAAATCTGATGCAGTATCTATTACAGACTTTTCATTAACAATTGACAATGTTCTTAAGTCAAACTCATTACCAATACAAGCAGATATTTTTAATACATTTTGGACATTTATGGGTAATTTTTCTATTTGGATTCCCATAAATTCTACTACATCCTCTGTAAGAGATAAGGTTTTAATTTTGGTAAGGTCGTACTGCCAATGACCAGTGTCAAAATTTAATTTGATTAGTTCCTCATCATACAATAACTTGAGAAATTGAGATGCAAAGAAGGGGTTCCCTTTAGTTTTGATAAACACCATTTGAGTCAGAGGCACAGCAATGGCTTCTCCACAACGCAGCGTATCAGCAATCAGATGGTTTAAATCAATCTGACTTAAAGGTGAGACTTTAATTGTCTTAATTAATGCTCCTGTTTCAGCCATTTCTTGTAGTGTCAAATATAGCGGATGTAGATTTGAAACTTCATTATCTCTATAGGCGCTAATTAGTAGCAAATTGCCTTTACTCTCATATATATTCTCTGTAGCATTAGTAAACCGAGAAGAAGCTCGATCCATTAATAATTGAATAAACTTCAAGGAAGCCGTATCTGCCCATTGCAAATCATCCAGAAAGATTACCAGAGGATGCTCTTTTGTAGTGAAAACCTGGATAAATCTTTGAAACAATAAATTGAAGCGATTTTGAGCAGCACTACCAGTAAGTTCAGAAGATGGAGGTTGTTTGCCAATAATTATTTCAAGTTCAGGAATTACATTAATGATTACCTGAGATTGCGTACTCAATGCCGATAAGATTTTGGTTTTCCACTGTTGAATTTGGGCATCTGTTTCGGAGAGTATTTGCCCAATTAAATCCCGCAAAGCTTGCACCAATCCTGACAACGGGATGTCACGTTGGAATTGGTCAAATTTCCCTTTGATAAAGTAACTACGCTGTCTTGCAATGGGTTTGTGGACTTCGTTGACTACAGCAGTTTTACCAACACCTGAGTAACCAGAGACTAAGATCATTTCCGTGCTTCCGGTTGTCACCCGGTCAAAAGTAGTGAGTAGAATTTCAATCTCTCTTTGACGACCATAAAGTTTTTCAGGAATAGCAAAATGGTTTGAGATATCCCGAATCCCTAATTCAAAGACTGTAATATTTCCTTTCTCTTGCCATTGGTTTTGACATCTCTCCAAGTCATACCTGAGTCCATGAGCGCTCTGATATCGGTCTTCGGCATTTTTTGCCATCAGCTTGCTGATAATATCAGATAAGATTGTGGGAATATTGGAGTTAATCTTGCTGGCTTTTGGCGGTTCTTTGGCAATGTGAGAATAGATTAATTCCATTGGTTCAGTGGTGCTAAAGGGTAACTGCCCAGTCAGAAGTTCAAAGAAGGTGATACCCAAGGAATAAAAGTCGGTACGGTAGTCTATACCCCGATTCATGCGTCCTGTTTGTTCAGGAGAAATATAAGCTAGAGTACCTTCTAAGACATTGGGATTTGTGAGAGATTGAATTTCTTTTGGTAATAAAGTAGCAAGACTAAAATCGATGATTCTGGTCTTACCTGTTATCGGATGAATCAAAATGTTGGCAGGTTTGATATCTTTGTGAATGATGCGATGGCGATGTAGCCCTTCCAAGGTTGCACTAATTTCAATAGCAATATCGAAAAACTCACTCAATGAAACAGAAATTTTTCCTTTTTCCTGCTGTTCTTGCTGCCAGAGATTAAGGGCAATACTGCCAAAGTCTTCCATTACTAGAAGATATCTATTGTGATTTTTTTCTAGGCTTATTGGTTTGACTATGCCCGGAATTTCAAGATTTTGGGTAATGGTGTATTGATTGCAAAACTGATTAATTTCAGCGAAGTTAGGATCTTCATTACGCATCAATTTTAAAATAAATGATTGCTGATCTTTTTCTCTGATAGCTCGATAAACTAAGGTTTTCTTGCCTGAGTATAATTGCTTAGTAATGCGATAGCCAAGTATAGGAAATACTGTATCTGATACTACTAACATTGGATCTGGTTCTCATAGATTTTCTTTCTATCGTTTAGTGTACCCAGAACATAGTTGCTACTATCATTGGATACTGACTTTTGCTGTTAAGTATCTCTAGCAAACTGGCAACCCTCTCTACGAGACACTACGCGAACATAAAGGTCGTGTAATTTTAACCAGCCTCGCCACAAGACCTGGATGCCAATCTGACTTTTCCCGTTAAGTCTCAAAAAGCTGACTCACAAAAATTTAGGAAACAACACAGCATATACCAACTTTTGTTAATAAATTAATCAAAGTTAGTGAAATATATGGTTAATAAAACACATCCTTCGGAGGTTTGGATGGACACCAGAAAAGGTTTTTGCTAGATACCCGAAGGGATTCTAAAATCCCTCGTATCACCTCTGTGCAGTACATCCAGTGTCCCAAATCTTCATACATGCGATCAGGATTAAACTCGACATTATAGTGCAACACATTGGGAAGGTCTAAAAACTGATCATCGCTTTGGGGAGAAAGAAGCAAGAGATGAAATGGCTTCCCCTGGCATTGTTTTTGCAGCTTGTTGAGTAAATCTATCACACCACCGCGATCGCTAATTCCTGTGCGGACGAAAAGCACTTTGTCGCAGCGCCGCAGTGCGTACCAAAACCTTTCAGAGCGTGCTGTGTACCGAAGGCGCATCCGTTCATGGACGGGAGACATATCACCCGTCGGGTCGTCTGTCTCCTCGATTTCATGGGCAAAGGATAGACCTGACCACTTACTGTGGTAGATTCTGCCTGCATCGGGACTGTAGTGCAGGAAGGCAGGGTTCCACATATCATCAAAACCATTTTCGATCGCATCGGCAACATCTGCAATATTAGTAGTGCGCGTTAAATCAAACGGGAAGGCGGGACCATCATATTCCATCTTATACAGCATCATGCGGACGGCACAGCGATCGCCAAGGGGAAGAATGGCCACACGGCTGATATCCGATAACTTGCATTTGTATTGGAAAAACACCGCAGACTTAGGTGGTGCTTTCACCCGGCTTTCTAGCCCATCCTTACCAATCATCATGGTGCGAAAGGGGGCATCGGGATGAAGCGGATCTTCATAGACACCCGATGGTATGGCTTTAAGTGCGTTGCAAACCTCATGCCACATTGGCTGAATGTTGTACTCGTTGTCTGATTCGTTGATCACCCAGAGGTGGTGTTCGTCCGCTTGCAAAATCCCCAGATGCCCGTCATAGAACAAAACCTTGTTCGGCGAAAAGAGATTGAAGGCGGCGCTATATTCTAGGTCGGCATCAGGCGGGATGTTTACTGTGGTTGCGATCGCGCCATCCTCCTGCACGGCAAAGAAGGGGAGCGTCCCTGGCTGGGTATCCTTCGCAATGTAAATACCTGGAATCAATCCGGCCTGACTTTGCAGTGCAGTTTGTAGTTCCTGCCAATAGGGAGCGATCGTGTAGCTGTATTGTGATGGATTAATGATCCGTAAACGCTTTTCTTCGATACATACAGAGACATGAAAGCCCCCATTGTCAAAGTAGATAGGAAATTCATTCGGTTGCCGGAAGCGTTGTTTTTCTTTTGCCAATTCGTCTTTGTCGATGTCGAAAAGATGCAGGTCGATCTGCTGATACATGAGGCTGTTACCGATAGTGTTCGGGTGAGCCGGGTCGAAAAATGTTCCTGCTTTCCATCGTCCTTGCCCATCATCCACGGCTGCCAACCAGTCCAGTACAGTCACGCCCCAACTTAGCATCCGGTTGTGTGTGTTTCGGATCAGCCAGTAATGTTCCAGGGAATAGTCGCCATTGGGATAGACTGCGCCCAGCATCGGAATTGCTCCAATGTCGCGCGTCATTTTCACCAGATGCTGCAAGCCACTTTCAAACCGCCTCTGTACTACCCGGCGTTGGTGAGGGGGACACTGGGCTAACCCTTCGTTGCCCAGAGACAGGGCAATGATCACGATATCCGGTTGTTCTGGAGTGACAACTGAGGGAAATCGAGCGATCGTTGTGCCGACATTCGCCCCCACTTCCGACACATTCACGAGTTTATGCCCATATTTTTGCTCTAAAGCCTGTGCCAACAACCAGACCCAACCTCTCAAAAACCAGGCTTTATGACCTAATGCGACGGAACTGCCAATGACCACGATTTTGAGTCTCTGTGCCCCTTCTTCCACGGGCATCCTGACAGCCGGCTCCTCTATGTATCCAAAGGGGTAAGGCTGTAAATAACCGAATGCGCCATCATCCACAATAATCGTGCTGAAATGATCGTTAGGGTCAATCGGAATCCAGCGATTTGTACTTAGTAAGCTTTCCCATCGCAGGTTGCCGTTTGCATCGAGACGTACGTATTTATACTTAATTATTTGGCGATCGCCTGACTCCAAAGATCGCTGAATGTCAATTTCTATATCTGTCCACCATAAAGGATAGCGATCGCCACTTGTACGCAGGTGGATACATTTCCTAATGTCCCACAGTCCTAACTCTGGAGTAGAACCGACAAGACCGATGGATTCGCCCGTTTGAGTGTATGCACTGATCTGGAATCGATACATAAAGTTTATCCTGATTTAGTGAGTACGATACCAAACACTCAGGCTGAATCCTTAAACCTGTTTTGATAATATCACATAGAACTCTTAACAATCCGGTATGAATCTTGCTAAGTATACTGAAGCTCTGATTTACATCACCCAAAGCTACATCGGTCAAGCTTTTCAAAAATTAAATCGGATTTTTAGAGAATATTTAATACTGATTAAGTAAAATATATTGCATCAAAAGTCTTGGCACAACTAAGAAAAAATCAAGAAAAGGATAAGATTAAGTTAATAATTTCACTAAAATACGCAAGTATTTGGTAGCAAAGGCTATTTATTCCAGTTAACCAACATTTATAGGTGTTGATACTCTCCGGGCTATAAGCCCGAAGATTCTTGGGTCGCGGGGATTCCAACGAATTTACCCTCACCAAGCATCTTCACCAAATCTTTGATAACCAAGACCTTGAATAAAACCTAGCTACAGTAGCGATTACAGTTAGTGCTGTTGAAATTCCAGAGTTGACGGAGGAAGAACAGAGCGATCGCTTGCACTTGGAACGCAAAGTGGAGAGAGCGTTTTTTGAGGCAGGCAAGGCTTTAATGGAATTGCGCGATCGTAGATTATATCGGTCTACACATAAAACCTTCGAGGAATACTGCCGTGAACGCTTTGGTTACAGCCGACGACAGCCTTACCTTTTGATGGATGCGGCTGTTGTTTTTGATAATCTCTGTGATCTATTCTGCCATTACACAGTTACCAATTAGTGCAACACTTGGATGCCCAATTATCTTGATTAGCATATTCAGCAGTAATTGTACAATTTGCTCCCCAGTCTATTCCTACAACTACGTGAGTTGCTTCTACACAATCAATTGCATTTAAATCTATAGTCTCTTTTAATTTTTCGTTGCAAATATTGATTGAATCTGATTTCGTTGTAATCGAATACAGCAGTGTCACTCTTCCAGCTCTCGCACTTGTTTTCTCTTCACGCAGGTAATTTCCAGAACCCTGTAAATTTACTAATCCCGCCAAAACACTTAACTTTAGTTCCGCATGAACGCCTAATTTATTGAATTTGTCAGATAGACGATCAGTTATTTCATCATGGTTGTAACAGATCCCCCCGTTGGTTGGTCTAATGCCCAAGATCAGCTAAAGTGGGTCTGGAAAATCCTTGCTTCCAGCTACGTCCACGATACAGAAGCTTGGATTGAAATTAGCCGCAGCAATGACTTCTTCATCCAATCGCAACAGCCATTAACTCAACAGCGATCGCTCATGCCCAAAAGCTCTAAACTGTTTAATTCGCTCCTTGATTACCAGAAAAAAATCTTTACTCAAAATTCAATCTATCAAAATAGTGAATTTCTATAACAACTTCTGACGCAAAAACCTCTATCTAAGGATCGATATGGCTAATAAGCAAAATGAAGTAAAAATAGTATACTAAATCACATGAGATTGTATTCTATGAAACTGAATTATTTTACAAAACAGTTTTCCACGGTAAAACGCTGGATGGCTACAACACTGTTTTGTATGTTAGCGATCGCTTTTGTTTGGCAAGGTGCATTTTTCTCGAACACCTCAGCAATGGCTGATCCCACTGCAACCTTGATTGCATCCAAAGACGCGGGCGATCAAGTTCAAGAAAAAGCCAGTGAAGATGCTGGACGAGCCAAAAATTTCATCCAAGATACGGCAGATAAAGTCAAGCAAACTGCCAAGAACAATGCCAATAAAGTTGACCAAGCAACGGATGACAATGGTAGTTTTGCTGAGCGCAAAGCCAAGAGAGATGCGGCTACAATTCAGAAAAGAGCAGACGAAGATTCGGCTCGGACTAAAAAAGCAGTAGACAAGACAAAGAATGCTGTTGAACGCACTGTTGATAGCATCAAGGATGCTTTTAGCAAGTAGAGAAAACATCTACTGAAAATGAGGTAGGCACAATTCATGAATTGTGCCTACCAAAGACTTAGCGCAACGCAAAATTAATTTCTGGAGATGGCTATTGCTAACACCAGAAAATTTCCTTTTGGTCAACAAACAGTAGGGTTTAACTACGCTTCCGAATTAAAGTTAGCCCATCCGCGATCGGTAGAACGCTGATGTCAATCCGTTCATCTTTGTAGAGAGAGTTTTTCATTCAGTAATCGAAGGGCTACGGTTTCAGTGTCTTGAAATTCTTGATCAATTACCTTCCCAGACCAAAGCACATTATCAATGATAATTAATCCGCCAGCACGTATTAACTGTAGTGCCCGTTCATAATATGAGAATGAAATAGCCCTAATATGCAATCGCTTAGTTTTCCAATTGATAAGACGGGTTTTCGGGCGATAGAAGCGTCGTTTGGACGTGAGCCTGACAGAATTGTTCTAACATTTCAGCTACCGAATTTCGGGTTGTAATCGCTCTGTCTTCACTGTTTTCTCCGAGAGCATCAATATTCATTACAATCACTTGAGTTGTTTCTGTAATCCGGGTTTTATGTCCATTGCGCCAATTCCAGCGACGACACATCACTTCTTTTGACTCAGCAGCAACATAAATGACTTCCCCGACATCAGGATTTTCAATGGTTTCTGGTAGTCCTATCGGCGTAAAACGTTCATTGCCATTGCTATAACGCAGTTCTAAGAGAGTTCCTATACTTGTTAAGTCATCCCCTCCTACAGGAATGACATCTCGGATAGAGTTGATATTCATAATTGCAACCACCTTATTGATAAAAGGAATAGATGTGCCTGGTTTTTGAACTCGTTTCAGCAAATTCCGATGAGCCGGGATGAATTTATTGAAATTTGAGCCAAATTGACGATGAGCTTCATCCCAATCAGTAATTCGAGGATCTGTTTTTAAATCAATGGGATGCAGAGATGCTTGACTAATGACTTCATTGAGTGTATTTTCTAAGTTCTCCGAATGTCCTTGGTTTTGCAGTTGTGTTGCAATGACGATTCCTCGACGAAAGGTGGGATAGTTATTGAAGATCGCTTCATCAATACGGATGGTTGCATTCATTGTGATTTTCTTGATGAGTTTAGAATCCGCTTAATTTTGCTAGGGATAACTTCAAAAGATTGCTCCTAGCGAAGCGAAATTAAGCGGATTGATGATCGAACCGATAACCTGACATTACCCGATGTTGGGGATCGAGTAACCGTTCACGATTTTTCTCAAATAGCTCTAAAGTCTGAACCGCAGTCTTTTTGGCAGAAATTCCGACTGAATTTGAACGTATACTACCTGTTTCGCCACCCCCAAACTTAGAACAAACTCCCTTATGGGCGTGAGCTAAACTTCTGTAGGCTAAAACAAACCGTTCATGGCTCGATTCCAGTTCAGGGGGGAGATTTTCAAAAATTGGCTTCAATCGCATCCAAATTGCTACCAAGAAAAAATGATCCCATAACATTAAACCACTAAAGTCATGAGACTCAACATGAGGAGGGATCATTGTGGGACGAATCTGCTGGTCATAGTCTACTGGATTAAAACTTGCTGCCAGTTCCATCGCTGCACCAGAGGCTAACATTAGAGTGGCAGCAGATTCTAATTCTGCTTGAGCTAAAGCGAGATTTTCGTTAATCATTGCTTGCTCAAACCTCTGTAACCCAATATTTAAGGCTTGAATCATCGAAAAAAACGACCAGTGAAGTTTTTTCCAAATCTCTAATGATTGTGGTGACATTTAGCTATTCTTCTGAAAATACAGTAAACACTCTTGTAAGTAACTTTACATACTCCTGATAGCCCTTCTTTAAATCCACGACTTTGCTAGAGTTAAAGTCCTTCGACAGAGAGAGCAAGAAAAATTCTCGAAGGGCAAGAATGATACTAGACACAAGAACAATAGCAGTATCCTCAGCTTGAACGTGGACTATTTGAAAGTAGCGATCAAAGTCGTCGATTCTTTCTAAACTTAAGAAGCCACTATGAGTTAATGGATCATTAACTGGCGATCGCTTTGTTTCCCCTAAAATGATTAAGGCTTGATTCAGCTTATCTCCTGCTAGGTCAGCAGAGGAATGGTTAACCGCTTCTAATATCAACTTGAGTGCCTCAGACACTCGCTCATCCGTCTCATAACTCAGGGTTAACTGAGTCGGTAATTGCTGAGGAGTTAGCAAATTAAGATATTCAGATTCCATCGTCGATTTTATGATGTAATTCGAGTAAATATTTAATTGCTGGCAACATATTTGTTAAGTAACCATAAAGTTTTTTCATTGCGCAGTGAATATTTTTACATTAGCTTCATAAAGCATAAGACCTTAGTTTCCAACTATCCAAATCACCCTGACGGGCTTTTGGGTTTACTCTATCAGTAAAATACTCAGAAATTTTACATCAAGGGAGGGATAAAATTTACTAATTGATTTATGAATATTAATTTACTAAACAAATACTGAAAATTAGATAAAATAACTAATGTACTTATACATACATATTTATCGCCTCCAAATGAACTAGCGATCGCTGATAAAATTAGCTGGTGTTACCGAAGAATAAAAGAAATAATTGCTAAATATTTACCAGCAATTATGCTGAAAATATAGTTAGAAATGAGATATTTAATTTTCTTTTGTACTAACTTTAAAAGGCAAAACTGAGTAATCTGCTTAGGGAACTTCCGCAAATTGCTCCTGAAAAACTTGTTTTTATATACGGGCTATAGGCTAGATTCAGGTATTGTTACTTATTGACAAATGTGTTATATGTTTAACTGATTGTAACTTCATTTGACGAAGTGTTAATGGGTAACAAATTTTTCACCATTATTAATTACGAAGTTATACTTTCCACTACAACTTAGTAACAATGTAAGAGTTTGAATCTGTGGACAACCCGACCGTGGGAAAATCAAAATACCGAAAGCGTGAAATTAGAGAGGAAAACCTTATAATATGCATTTGAGCGAAATCACCCATCCTAATCAGTTGCACGGTTTATCTGTTCGCCAACTGCAACAGATTGCCCGTCAGATTCGAGATAAGCATCTCCAAACGGTAGCAGTTAACGGTGGACACTTGGGGCCAGGGTTGGGTGTTGTGGAATTAACACTAGGACTTTACCAGACACTGGACTTAGATCGGGATAAAGTGATTTGGGATGTGGGACACCAGGCTTATCCCCACAAACTGCTGACAGGACGCTACGATCGCTTCCACACCCTCAGACAAAAGGACGGAGTTGCGGGTTATCTTAAACGCGGTGAAAATAAGTTCGACCACTTTGGGGCTGGACATGCTTCTACAAGTATTTCAGCCGCATTGGGCATGGCTTTAGCGCGAGACTTAAAAGGAGAAAAATTTAAAGCCGTTGCTGTGATTGGCGATGGGGCGCTGACTGGGGGTATGGCTTTAGAAGCCATCAACCATGCTGGACATATGCCAAAAACCAACGTGTTGGTTGTTCTCAACGACAACGATATGTCTATATCTCGCAACGTCGGCGCGATTCCCCGCTATCTCAACAAAATGCGCCTCAGCCAACCGGTGCAATTTATTAAAGATAATCTTGAGGAACAGTTTAAGCAAATTCCCTTCGTTGGCGAATCTTTATCTCCCGAACTCGGGCGCATCAAAGAAGGTATGAAGCGCTTGGCTGTTCCCAAGGTAGGTGCAGTTTTTGAAGAACTCGGCTTTACCTACATTGGGCCAGTGGATGGGCATAATCTCGAAGAATTAATTGCCACTTTCCAACAGGCACATCAGATAGCAGGCCCAGTTTTGGTACACGTAGCAACAGTCAAGGGCAAAGGCTATGAAATTGCCGAACTAGATCAAGTTGGCTACCACGCCCAAAGCCCTTTTAACGTAGCAACTGGCAAAGCTATTCCTTCCAGTAAACCCAAACCCCCGGCTTATGCCAAAGTCTTTTCTCACACTCTGGTAAAACTTGCCGAACAAAACCCAAAAATCATCGGGATCACTGCGGCGATGGCAACCGGGACAGGTTTAGATAAACTGCAAGCAAAATTGCCCAATCAATATATTGATGTCGGCATTGCTGAACAACACGCGATTACGCTAGCTGCGGGACTTGCAACTCAGGGTATGCGTCCGATCGCCGTTATTTATTCTACCTTCCTGCAACGCGCCTATGACCAGATAATTCATGATGTCTGCATCCAAAACCTGCCAGTATTCTTCTGCTTGGATCGGGCAGGAATTGTCGGTGCTGATGGCCCCACCCACCAAGGTATGTATGACATTGCCTATCTGCGTTGCATTCCCAACATGGTAATGATGGCACCCAAGGACGAAGCAGAACTGCAAAGCATGATCGTAACTGGTGTTAACCATACCAGTGGACCGATCGCAATGCGTTATCCTCGTGGCAATGGTTACGGTGTCCCTCTGATGGAAGAAGGTTGGGAACCTTTGGAAATCGGCAAAGGCGAAATTCTCCGTACTGGCGATGATGTGTTAATCATTGGTTATGGCACAATGGTTTATCCAGGAATGCAAGCTGCTGAAATTCTCAGTGAACACGGCATTGAAGCAACTGTAATTAATGCCCGTTTCGTTAAGCCTTTGGATACCGAGTTGATTTTGCCTTTGGCTAAAAAAATCGGTCGCGTCATCACCTTGGAGGAAGGTTGTATCATGGGTGGCTTTGGTAGTGCGATCGCTGAAGCTTTACTAGATGCAGATATTCTTGTTCCTGTCAAGCGATTTGGTGTACCAGATGTGTTAGTAGATCATGCTGAACCCAATGAATCTAAGACAGAACTAGGTTTAACTAGTCATCAAATAGCAGAGAGAGTTTTAGAAGCTTTCTTTAAACGGCAACTATCTACTGTTGTTTAGCTAATTCTTTGTAGAATAAATCGTCCACACTTGTGATTCAGGTGTGGGCGATCGCTACATCAAATTTAGCAAAATTTTCCTACTTAACTACCTTCACCAATCGCAATAAAATTAAAAGCGGAATTTTCTTTCGTAACTGCCTTGCAATCACAGCATTTTGTCATTGCTTCACTTCAAAAAATACACAATATTTTCAGCCAAGATTTATCCTCATACAAATTTTCCCAGTACCCAATACAATCAACGTTGCTGATTAAAAATATGAATTAGCCTCACACAAAGGCGCAAAGGTACAAAGAAAAAGAAGCCTATTTATAGTTAATAATTTGTGTGAAAAGTCAGAGGATGTTTGAAAAAGATTAGGCGAATAGAATTCGCTACTACACAAGCTCTCGTCCACCTCCGTGGACTAATACAAAATGAAAGGTTTTTAACCCAGGTCGGTGGGTAAAGTCTCGTATAGCCAAGCCAGTGCGGTCTTCTCCCAAAGGGAGAGGCTGGTGCCAAGGGGGTTTCCACGCCACTTGCTTTATGCAGGTGTTCCCGTCCACCTGGCTCCCCATGAGCAACTGGCGTGCGACTTCTAGTCGCCAGGACTAGTAATAAATTAGACTTGTTCATTCATCCTCTCAGACAGTTGGTTCTTGGTATTTGACTCCTCGTTTTTTGTGACGGTCATCAGCAACAATAGGATAAACAATGCTGCGTAATCGATTGATCGCACCGACAGGACGATGCACTGCTAGACCATTCGCAGGAGAAAAACTGAGATTTTCCCCAAAGTCATTTTCCTTGGGAGAATTAACCTTCTGATGCTTAACTGTTAGGCGACCAACTGTAAAGAAGGGTGATTCCTCTTCATTCCAAACAATGGTGGTATCATCAATGGACATTTCTGGACTAGTTTGAAATTGGATTTGAAAGTTCCAATGATATTCAGCATCAGGCTTTGCTAAAGCTTGAATAATATCCTCTCGGTAGTAGTTGTCCTCTGAACCTGAGGCTTTGGCACGCTGAAGCTCACTTTCTGGTCTGGAATCCAGAGGAAGTTGTTGATGAGGTGATTGACTGGAAACTGGAGTGAATCCATATTTAATCACAACCGGATATTCCACAGGAAATCGACCTGTTTTGTAGGGATCAAAATCAGATTTGAGTCCCACAGAAAATGCTGAAGCACTCCAATAGCGTTCTGTGAGCAAACTTTTGGGAAACCGTTTGAAACTGTTTTTTAAAAGAGTGGATTCATAGGGATGTAACTTTAGCCAAAAAAGCACCAACAGCTTAAAAAGCGGAAACAGCCCTGCTCGATAAACCGTCAAAAAAAAGCTGTGGAAGTCTTTGATGGTTCTAACAAAAAAGAATTCGGTATTGTGGGTAATAATATCTTGGGTTTTTAACTCGTGACTTTGCGGTAGTCGTTCTCCTTCTACGCCTATCACTTTTACGGACATGGAGCGCGTATCGCCTTCATAATCATTCTTTACTGAAAACGCACCATTTGCAAATCGTAGCCAAACTGGATATTGTTTCGGGGTGGCAAATAATCCTTGTTTCAGGGAAATGGCAGAAAGTTCAGCTTTAGATAATGAGGTGCGTTTGCTCAATTCCTGCTTAATTGCTGTTTCATCAAAGTCAAAGATTTCTAGAGTTCCTTGAACAGCAGCGTGGGTTTTAGAATGGGTATCTCTCTTTGCAGTTTTTTTCTTCTCACCTCCGTAAAGATTTTCCATATTCTTTTTGACTAGCTCACTCATGAGAGCGCAATATTTGGCTTCGTCTTTTTCTGGGTATTCGGTAAATAGTTTCATTTTTTTTAGGTAGGATTAATTAGAAAATACTTGATGTGTCTTTAACAATTAGGGTGTGTTTTATCATTCGTAACACACCCTAATTCATTCGGTAATTAAACTGGCTGCCAATCATGGCGATAAAAAGAAATTCTATAGTTTTTACCTTGAGGAATATTGCGATGCACTACTTGGGAGAGGGTTTTTGTATTCTGAATTTCCTCCCAACCTACTTGTGAAAAAGTTTCTGGATTGAAGATATTTTCCGCTAGTAGAGGATTGGTAAATGCTTGAGAAAAAGCATCAATTCCTATCAGTCGTCCGACTAAAGGTGGTAAGGCTGAATTTGGACGCAAATCTTCTGCATAGAGTCCGACGTACAGCTCAATGTTATCTACATGACCGTACAATCGTTGCAGTTCTTTTTGGACTTTTTCATTGCTACTAATCTGATCGAAGTCGGTGACGCGGGGATAGCTGCATAAGTCACGGTAGTCGTTATAGCTTCTTAATTTTGCCGTCCGACCTAAATGAATACTAGCTATTTCGGTGGGAATTAGAAATTCAGGTGTATTGAATAAACTCAGTTGCGCTGCGGGTTGGGAACAGCTTTCCTCAAAGATGGCTCCTAATCCCTTCTTGATAATCATGTCGTTGTTCCACATCGAGGCAGGCATGGGAAGCTTTTGCCCGTTATACATTAAAGTATCGGGTAGCATACTATGCCAACGATAAACTAAACTAAATTCCACCGACATCCAATTATGGCGATACCACTTTTCATTAGTGAACGCGAGGGGATCGGTGAAAAATTGAAAGTGATAGGGAGTTATGTGGTTGATGTAATCTTCTAAAACAATCTTGAGAAATTCAGCCATGACAATATTTCTTGCCGTTTGGAAAAGGCGTTCATCGTCCCAAGTTGGATAATTTTTTGTCAAGAGATCGCACACACGATTATGTTCCCTTAAGGAAAGTACATTCAGCATGACATAGCCGATTTGCACATTTGCTCGTTCTATTTCCAACCCCATCGCAAACAACTTCTGTTTCTTTTCTGGAGCGAACATTTCTGCTTTTGGGGTAGACTCGTCGGTGTAAAGATGGGGCAACCCTCTAAATTCTTCTTTGGGTTTTCCATCTTCGTCATAATAAAAGGGAGGATATTCTTCCCCATTAATAATTTGGCTTTTTAGCTTCCCGCCTTTATACGATCGCAGCAGGTGCGTAATCTTTGGATTTAACCCATAGACATTGCACATATCGATATGGTGGTTAGAACTATTTCTGCGTGGATCGTGGCGGTCGGTTCGGAGAAAGCTATCTGTAAACCATTGAACAAAATAGGGGAAAATTAGAGAGGATTTAGGTGAATATTTCGTTTCCCCAGTTTTGCGATACAAAATCTCTAAATCTTGAATCGGCGGCAGATTTTTCTCAAATTTTTCAGCAGGCGTTAAATTAATGCCGATATAGTTTTCATTAGTCAAGGGTTTCCAATCTAACGGTGGTAGTTGGAGTCCCGAATATGTTCGATCGATCAACGAATCCCAAGATGTATAGGGAGACATTGTACTAAACGGATATGGACGAGTCGGAATTTTTAATATTGCATTGCTGGTGAGAGTTTTGTTAACTTTTTTGGCGAGACCTGGGTTGCTTTGAATAAAGTTCCAAATTGGTTTAAAACCGGTTAAAACAGCCGTCTCAAGTTTGTTTCTAAACCCATCTCTTGATGTATCTCTTTTTGCAGTCATAATTGTTTCTCCTTTAGAATCGCTTGTTAACTTAATCGCTTGCTTATGTTTGAAAATAACGCTCATTACTGCTGATGGTTTTGGGAAGGCAAAAACATCAGTAGTAGGGCTAAGGCAGCAGGCACTCCTTGAAACAAGATTATTAAGAGATTAATTCAGTTTATCGATAATGTTTTGTAGATTCTTGGGTCGATAGTCCTTGCGACTTTTCAAACGGTTGATCGTGCTTTCATGAATATCTTCAATGACATCGCCGACCTCACGAAACTTGATTCCTGCCAATTTAAAGAATCCAACATCGTTATTAAAGTCACATTCATAATTGGGGTTAATGCCTGTGGGGATCACACTTGGATCTAAATCAAGCCCCAATCCTAAGACACCGACTGAATCAATCATCCACTGTAAGGCAGCATCTGATAACCCGCTGTATTCTTCGGTTCCACCGCCAACGCAACCATGCTGACCTGGAAACCACTTTTGAATCACCCGCTGCTTTTCAGCCTCAGGATGCTTTTTCATAGGAGTTACATCAAAGATTTCGCGGATTTCGTCGATCGCCACAGCGTGCAATGCATTCTCAATACATTTGTTTAAAGTAGTGTCATGAAATCTGTACCGCTTATTCAGCTGCTCGCTCAACTTGCTGAAGGCGGGTATCCCAGGAATACCAAGGGCACCGACGGTATCAAAACAACCGATCAAGGTGATAGGGACTCGCTCTCCGTAGTCTTTACGGTATTCTACTGCTGTCTTATCCTTGGGTTTAATACCTCGGTTACGGTAAAGGTCGTAAGCTTCATGTGCTTTGGTGACATGGGGGCGGTCTAGAAGACCGGAGCAATAGATCATCCCTGCGAGACTTCTAACTGTGTAAGCACCGCGACTGAAGCCGAACAAATAGATTTCGTCACCAGTAACATAATTGAGACTAAGAAATCGGTAGCAATCTTCTATATTTCTATCGATTCCTTGTCCGGTAGCTCCCCCTAAAACTTTTTGACTCTCGGTTCCAATGCCCGCGTCATAAAATATGATCTGTGTAACCCCGTCACTGGCGATCGGTTTCACGGATTGAGCTAACTTAACCACATTGCTTGGGTAAGGACTTATTAATTGTTGCCAGGTTCCATCACAGCATATAACAAGACGTTTCATAGTTCTATTCCAAAGCTTTTTAGTAATTAGATCAACGATGTTGTTGGTTTGTTAGACCACTTCTTACTAACTAAGTAAAAGAAGATTTTATGAGAGCGATCGCAATATAAAGTGAAGATAAATTAAGGCGCTCGCACTTTATTAAGAATTCTTTAAAAGAAATAATTCCCGAATGAAAACGCTTCCGAAATTTCTAGGCAGTTTGCCTAGATGAACGCTTTCGCAACAAAACACCACTTACCGCAGCAGCAGCCAACAACCCTAGCCCAGAATTAGCTTCTAGCACTTGAGTGGGGTTTAGTCTTATCCGAGAATAACTCTTGGCTGGTAAATGGCAAGTTAGCTAAACTAGGATTTAAGCAAACATTAGTATTCGCTGGTTGATTGGGAATAGCAACAGTTTGACCTTGGTTGACCTCCGGTTTTCCATCTGTATTCACCTCTATATGCAGAGGTGTTTCTGGACAAAATGATGGCTCACTCAAGTTAATAGCTGCAACCAAATCCCAAGCTGGGTTAGGAATCAACGGGTCATTTCCAGAAATATTTGTCAGAGCATAGTCCAATAATTTTGATGCCAGAATGCTCTCAGGAGTACCAGTTGCTTTCCATGCAGCTTGATCTGCTCGAGTAAACCCAATTTTGTTAGTTGCATCCAATGGAGTTAGATATATTGGCAATCCTGCGGAAAATACCTTTTGTGCTGCTACTGGATCAATCCAGATATTAAACTCAGAAAGTCGGTTTTGTTTCAATATAGGGTCAAGATGTTCCCTAAGATTTCCTGGAATAAAGACTGCACCACCCATAATTTGCAGGCGATAAATCTTTTTAGCGATGCTTGGGTCGATCGTCAGTGCTTCTGCTATGTTTGTCGCAGAACCAGTCATTAAAATCTCCACTGGTTCTGGCGACTGGTTTATTGTATCTACAATTAATTGAGCAGCACTTCTTTGATCAACAGTTTCAAGGGCTTGATCTGGCAGGTTGGTAAAAGGAGTCCAAAATGTATCCGTATCCGCTCGAAATGCATCGGGAAAAGCATTATTCCCTGACAAGGGCGTTTCCCTACCAACAGCAACAGGTATCCCAGTTATTCCAAGTTCTGCCAGCATCCGCATGACATTATTGCCAAATATTTGAGGGTGGGCTAATCCCTGACTTATGGTCATAGCCTTGACCTCGAACTTAGGATTTTGCAATATGTACGCCCAAGCAGTCATGCCATCCTGACTACCATCATCATCCAAAATTACTGGTGTACGATTCAAGGTACTACCAAAAGCAGATTGACTCACAAAAGCAATTGGCAACGTTAGTAACAGTATTAGAGAAGAGAGAAGTAAATAACAAAGATGGCTTTTTAATAAAGACTTTTTCATGAAACTTTACTTCTGGTTTGATTGAAATTTGAGTTTGGGAATTGACCCAAAAAAGTTTGCTCATCTAATAACGTTCTAATGTTATTAGTTTGTTAGACAACTTCTCATTAAGTAAAAAAGATTGTAGTAGAGCGATCGCGGCATCAATTTTAGGGAAATGTTCCCACTTAACTGCCTTCACCAATGGCAATAAAATTAAAAGCTGATTTTTCTTTCGTCACTGCGAGTTCTGGAGAACCTGTACCAGATTGTTGTTTAATTCCTAAATCCCAGATAGCAACTTCCGCCTTGTTTGGAGTTATATCTTTAACAATAATTTGATTATCAGCACCCCAATCTTTCAAAGTAGCTACCACGCTGGGAGGTTCAACAAAAGGTTGTAAAAAAGTAATTACATAGGTTCCTGTTTCCGGTGATTTTACTTCAAACCTTTATCCAGTTTGTTTTGTTCCGTCTTCACTAACTGTTCCGTAAATAATTTGTTGTGTCATTTTTTTCACTCTTAAATTTTTTCTGGAAGTAGAGTGCGTTATTGCATTGCTTTAACGCAATCTCTACGTCATCGAATTTCAGTCAACTTAGCTTTTAGCGGCTCAAGTCTAGTTATTTGTTTCCTGGTAACTGCTGCGGTTGTACAGGATTTCCTGAGATAGGTTTGAATGGCTTGAATGTGTTGATATCTACACAAGCGGTACTATCCAGCTTGACTCTGAGTTCAGCGCTGAAAGTAACTAGCTGCTCAACAAGAGCCTGGCGATCGGTTAAGCAGCCTTTGATTGCCATGAGTTCTCCCAAAGTCCACTCATAGAGATGTCTGTCTGCATTGTTAATGATCACAGTCAGTTCGTTTCTGATTCTCAAGATTTGGTTGAGAAGCTCGTCCACCTTGATGTTGATTACATTCGCTACCTGGATGTTGAATGATTCTCTATCGCCTATGATGTTGATCACTTCATCCACATACTGTGTAACCAGAGTTATGAATGTCTGATTCCACTCGTTGCGGACGTTCTCAATCTTGATGTCAATATCTCTGTAGACGTTATTAATCTTGTTGTTAATTTCACTACTGTTGACAACGAAATTCAGAATCCTGTTGTTAATTTCACTACTATTGATAACAACGTTCTCAATCTTCTGATGAATTTGAGAATTATCGTTCAAGATATTCTGAATCTTCTGGGTTAATTGAGCGTTATCAAAAATTTGGTTAATGACGATGTTGTTGTTGGTTACATTGTGCTGTAAGCGCCGATCAACGTACTGATTCAATACGTCATTCTCATTGACAATATTCTGAGTAATTAACTTGACGTAATTTTGTACCTTTTGCTCGTAAGTGTCATCGATTTGCTTGCTGACATACTGATTAATATCGCTATTGTTATTGACGATGTTCTGAGTAATTAACCTAATAAATGTCTCTCTGCCACCTATTATGTTGATCAGTTCATCGACTTGCTGTGTAACCAAACTGATAAATGTCTGATTCCACTCGTTGCGGACATTCTCAATCTTGCTGTTAATTTCAGTGCTGTTAGTAACAAGGTTCACAATACTGTCGTTAAGTTCAGTGTTGTTGGTTACGTTTTGCTGTAAGCGTTGGTCAACGTAGTGGTTTAATGCATCATTATCATTGATAATGTTCTGGGTAATCACTTGCATGTGATTTTGGATCTTTTGCTCGAAGGTGTTGTCGATTTCCTGGTTGAAGTACTGGTTCAGTTCAGTATTATTGACAAGGTTCTGAGCAATTACGCTGATGTTATTGCGTATTTTTTGCTCAAAGCTTTGGTCAATTCCCTGATCAACATGCAGGTCAATGTACTGGTTGAGTTCCGGCTTATTGACGATGTTGTTGATAATTAATTCGATGTTGTCACGTATTTTTTGTTCAAAGCTTTGGTCGATTTCCTGGTTAAAGTACTGTTTAATTTCAGTATTATCATTGATGATATTCTGAGTAATTAAGCTAATGTTGTTGCGTATCTTTTGCTCAAAGCTTTGGTCGATTTGCTGATCAACATGCTGGTCAATGTACTGATTGAGTTCCGGCTTATTGACGATGTTATTGATAATTAATTCGACGTTGCTACGTAATTTTTGCTCAAAGTTTTGGTCGATTTGCTGATCAACATGCCGATCAATGTATTGATTGAGTTCGGGCTTATTGACAATATTGTTGATAATTAATCCAACATTGTTACGTAATTTTTGCTCAAAGTTTTGGTCGATTTGCTGATCAACATGCCGATCAATGTACTGATTGAGTTCCTGCTTATTGACAATGTTGTTGATAATTAATCCGACATTATTACGTATCCTTTGCTCAAAAGTCTGGTCTACATACTGGTTGATCTGCTGATTAATTCTCTTTGATATCTCAACGTTAATCTTATCTTCTACAAGCTTGTCTAAATAGCCAGACCAGCCTTGCAGGTGCTGGTTAAGACTAAACTCCATCTGCTGTATATAAGCATCCATTGAGAATCTGACCTTTGCCACTTCTACAGCCAAATTCTTAAAGTGCTTCTCGTAGTTCTTCAGCAGCCAAGTTTCAAGCTGATCCCAATACTTAGCCTCCAGCGTCACATCAGCTTCATCTATCACGTTGATAGATGCATTAATCTGTTGTAACTGCTCCTCCCACTTCTTCTTAAACTCGTCTTCGTTAAAACGGAAGGTAAACTCTACCGAGCTGTTCGCACCCACTGCTTCACGACTCACAGATCCACCTGAGCCTTGAATATTTGTAACAGTCTCGGTTGTACTATTTGTAACAGATCCCGTTGTAGCAGTTTTGGTTGTACTATTTGTGACAGAACCCGTTGCAACAGTTACGTTATTATTCTCCTGCTTTTTATAGTTTTCAGTCAGTTCAGTTGCGCTTACTGGCTCTATTGCCAGAATAATTTGACCTTCGTTATCATCTTTGTAGGTGTCAATAAATAAACCTAATAAGGTAGTTTTTTCTTTGACCTCTAAAATTATTTCGTCTTTTAGACCATTCAATGAAATCCAACTTTTTTCAACTTCTATGGCAGTCAGTTTGGTAATAAATTTTCCACCTTGAACCAAAATTAAAGCCCAAGGTTCTATATCAAACTTCTTACTATCCGACCAATAGGTGGCATTACCTTCACGAATTTTTATCTTATAATTTCCAGGTGTTAATTCAACAAAATTGGAACCAGATTGTTTCAACTTAGACAGATTTATTTCATCCAGCACATAACAATTACGTTTGCTGTCTACTTTTAAAGTCTGAGGGTTGAAAAATGGTTTATTACTGGTAATAGAAAGATTAATTGCTCCACTGTTATCGGCATTATTGACATCAAAAAACAAGGCGTTGAGAACTGCTTTCTTTTTTACTTCTAACTTCAGAGTATCATTATATCCATTTAAGGTTGTCCAGGTTGCGCCTACTTCAAAACCTGTGCTTTTATTGATAAATGTACTACCATCAGCCCCATATATCCAGAGTAAGACAAAAGGTTCTCCTTCTGTTTTACTCTGGGCATAGCTGTAGCGACCATCAGTAATTTTGATATCAAAAGTACCTTTCTCGAAAGTAAAAGAAGTTGCAACATTTTGTTGCAGGTTGTTCATTTGATCGCGGTCGATAACGTAACAATTGTTTTTGGTATCGATGGTTAAAATACTCATATTTTCTTCCTTAATCACTTTAATTTCTTGAGATTTTGTCTCTTCCAATTTTTCCTTTGAGTTTACTTCGGGAGCGATTTCTGTTATTAGTGCCGTAGCTGGTTCATAAATAGTGATACCTGCCCAACGACCGATAGGATCGGTTATGGCAACTAAACTTCCAATACCCGTGGTAGTATCAATACGGATTAATTGACCATCTTTACCTAACTTAAAGAAGTTGCCAGTCACGCCATAGAGAACATCACCAACAAATTCTATACTGGCAAGATCAGCAAAGCCAATATCGCCGATAGTTTTGACTTCACCTGTATCGAGGTTGGAGGTTGCTAATAATTTCTTCTTGTCGTAACCAATTAAGGTAATATAAGCTTTGCCATCAGCATCAAAGGCAACTTCGCCACAGTTGTAGTCTTTATCTGCTACCGTTACTACTGGCGTACCTTTTCCTGTTTCCAAATCAATCGCAATCAGTTGTTTAGCAGTTGTGGCGTAGAGAGTATGACGCTGGCGATTATATGCCAAACCAGCTGTAGCAAATCCAATATCACCAACTACAGTAGCATCACCTGAATTAAGGTCAATTTTAACTAGTCTGGTCTTATCTCCCTCTTGATCGAGTCCATATAGTTGGGAACCGACAAAAGCAATGTCAGAAACCTCTGTAACTATCTCGCCAATAAAGGTAGCTTTACCTGTGACTAAATCTAGAGTATAAAGTTTGCTTAATTCATTAGAAACACAATCTTGGATATAAACTGCTCCTGGTTTGAGCTTAATTGTTTTAGCTGTGCGACTACCACAGATAACTTTTTCTAAAACTGCACTAAAACCGCTGATAGCGTCTTTATCTGTAAAAGATTGTCCACCTGTTGAGGTTGCAATTCTGGCGTATTCGGTTTTGATACCTTCTTGATGTTTGCTTTTAGAAGTTCCAAAATATGTGTGAACCGTAACTCCTGCTGTTTGGGCTTTTTGGATAGCCAAATTAGCAGCTGTAATATCCTTTTGCTCTGTTTTATCTCCACCTCCTTCGAGCGCTTCATCGCCGAGATAAAAGATAGCTCGTGCTGCACCTTCGCGCCAATCAAAGTATTCTGAGATATCTTCAATGGCACGAGCCGCATCTTCTTGCGCTCCTGCGGACTTTAATTCTCCTCTTTTTCTACCCCGGAGTTTTGATTCAGTCACTTTAGACTTTTGAGTCAGATAAGCTCTGATAGTTTGGTCGAAGTTTGTCCCTTTCCAAGTACCTTCTATGCCTAACCAAACTACTTTTAAATCTGAAGGACAACTAGATTTAGCTTTGGCGATCGCACTAGCAGCAGCATCACTCAAACTCTGGGCTTCATCTTTCATCGAAGGACTAGTATCGATAACGATCACTAAATCAACGGCAGGTATAGAACTTGCTTCTTTGTTCATACTTCGTTCCTTTTTTTTATTTTGAAATAAACTAAATAATTTCATACTTGAAGAGGTTAATGAGTTTCAATTTTGAAACGTAATGAAAATCCAAGTGTTAGACATGTTTTTGGATAGATTAACTTTTGTAAACACTCAGCTTGGCAATTTTTTAAAGTGCCTTCATTCTATCCAAATATCCAAAGCTGGGAATACTCACACCCTTGTTCAAATCTGCAATGAGCTTGCTGTATCCTAATGTAAGTACTAGTTCCTGTTATCACCTAAGATAGATATCAAACCTGTATTTGAACTACTTAGCCCCCCTTTAAAAATATAAATGACTATACTCTTTCCGAGTACCTTTATTCAAATTTACAGGTATCTTTGTATATCCGTAATCAACGTCTGGGATTGGTAAATACTAAAAATTCAAATTTTGTAGTTAAATTATAGCGCTTTTTGATAACTAGCAACTTGAGTTAAGAGAAAAACTGATTTCGCTTAACTCTTGAAATCTTATACCACTGATCTCAGAATCAATGCAATATTAATGTCACAAAAAAAAACATTGGAATATTAAGAATTATTTAAAATAACTGGAGTTCAGTTGTACATAAACTTATGAAGGTGTGAATAAACATAAGTATATTAGAGTTAATGTAGTATAATAAAATTATTCTAATCATCAGACTCGATAATTACTTGACTTAACTTCCAACTACGCATAATATTTTTAACCAGCTACTTATTCCAGTTTTATTGCTTTCGTCAGAGTAAAATATACAAACTCTGATTTTGATGAATTTTATTTTGAATTTTGAATTATTTATGACACTTTCCACAAATCAGGTTTATCCCGTTATTTGGCACAATGACTCAGTGTCGCTAATTGACCAAACTCGCTTACCAAACGAATATACATTTGTGGAAATTCACCGGAGTGAAGATATGGCACGGGCGATTAAGACGATGATTGTCCGAGGTGCGCCGGCAATTGGTGTGGCTGCGGGGTATGGAATGTATCTTGGTGCAAGGGAAATTGAAACAAGCGATCGCCACGAATTTTTAGATAACTTAGATAAAGTAGCGCAGTTGTTGCGTTCTACTCGGCCGACGGCGGTGAATTTATTTTGGGCAATTAGCCGGATGATGACAGCCGCCTACGAAACGTTGGGAACAGTAGAAGAGATTAAGCAAACCCTTTTACAAACAGCCCAAGCAATCAATACTGAAGATTTGCAAACCTGTCGGGCGATCGGCGACAATGGTTTGGCAGTTTTGCCCACTACCCCAGAAAAGCTGACGATTCTTACCCACTGTAATGCTGGGGCGCTAGCTACTGCTGGTTATGGCACTGCTTTGGGTGTTGTGCGTTCTGCTTGGAGGGAAGGACGTTTAGAGCGTTTATTTGCCGACGAAACCCGTCCCCGTTTGCAAGGGGCAAAACTCACCACTTGGGAATGTGTGCAAGAAGGCATTCCAGTGACATTAATTACTGATAATATGGCAGCCCATTGCATGAAACAGGGTTTGATTCATGCTGTAGTTGTGGGTGCTGATCGAATTGCTGCTAATGGCGACACTGCTAATAAGATTGGTACATATAGTGTAGCGATCGCAGCTAAAGCCCATAATATACCCTTGTTTGTGGCTGCACCCCTTTCCACAGTTGATTTTGAATTAGCCGATGGCAGCAAAATTCCCATTGAAGAACGCGAACCAACAGAAATCTATCAAGTTGGTGATACCATTCTCACACCTGGGGGTGTAGATTTTTACAACCCAGCTTTTGATGTGACTCCGGCTGAGTTGATTACAGCGATCATTACAGAGAATGGAGCATTTTCTCCAGGGGAATTGGTGAAATCTCAGCCACAACAAGTAGCCTAAGATCAATCCTGTATGAAGATGCACATAACAAGATCCCCTCTGTAGTCCCACTCCACTTACTAAGCTGATGCGCGTCTAAATTGTACATTTTGGTGTTAAGACTGTCCAAAGTCATTGCTCATCTGTCCTTTTAAATACAAATGACTAATGACTAATGACAACCCTCTCCTGAAGGAGACGTTGCGCGTAGCAAGATCTCTGGAGGGGTACACCATTAAATATACAACTTAAATGCGTAACAGCTTACAACTCTGTTGACCAGAGCATCGCATGGGTATAGGTGCGATCGCTTTCCTGATGAATGGAGAAGTAGACCCACTGGAGTATGAGTATGATTTCATGGCTAATTTTCTTACACTAGCACAATTCGATAACGGGCTTTATTTGCGGCAATTTTATCCATCGCTGCATTAATATCAGACAACGGCATTGTTTCAATCATAGGTTTGATTTGATTTATTGCTGCAAAATCAAGCATCTCCCTCATAAATCTTCGTCCTCCTACTATACTACCGGTAATAACTTTTTGACCAAAAATTAAGGGAAGAAGAGGGATATTAAGGGTGGATACAGGAAGACCTACTAAACAAAAAACTCCATTATTAACCAGTAAATTGAAAGCTTTGTCCCAATCAATTGCTGATGAACTAGTACTAATGATTAAATCCTGTGTTCCACTAGCTTGTTTTAAATCTTCAGGAGTATTCCAGTGTCGGAAGTGATGCGCTCCAAATTCTTTTGCTTGATTTTCTTTGTCAATAGAGGTAGAAAAAGCTGTGACTTCTGCTCCCATTGCTCTGGCAAACTTGATGGCTAGATGTCCTAGTCCACCAATACCAATAACTCCAACTTTCATGCCAGGATGTTTGAGATAAGTCCTCAGAGGAGTATAAACCGTAATTCCAGCACATAATAGGGGAGCAGCACTGGCAGAATCTAAAGCATCGGGAATTTTATAGGCAAAATCAGCTGGAGCGCGTAACTTATTGGCAAATCCCCCATGATGACGAACAATTAGTCCTGTATAACCTTGCCGACAAACGTTTTCTTCTCCTCGTAAACAAGCTTCACAAGTTCTACAGGAGTTACGAATCCAGCCAAAACCAACGCGATCGCCAATCTGAAATGAAGTAACATTTTCTCCTATCTGAGTTATTTTACCCACTACCTCATGACCTGCAACCAGGGGGAAAGTACTCAGGTTCCAGTCATTATCCCGCATATGAATATCGGTATGACACAAACCATTATGAGTTACTTGGATTTCAATATCAAGGCGGCCTAATGTTGCAGGTTCATAGTCCCATTTCTGTAGTTTTTCTCCTGCTTCTAAAGCTGCATAGCCTTGGAATGTCTGAGTTTGTGACATAAAGTTGCTCCTAGATACAGCGTTGCTGATTAAAATATGAATGGGTTTCGCGCATACAGCTAAAGCAGAACTCGCAGAGTAGGCGCAAAGAATCAAAGTTTTAGATAATATAATTTCTGCAAGCCGATTATTTTATCACGAATGATATCATGTCCCGGTAATTAGTTGCGACGATTTTGTATATTTAAAACAAGCTCTAATGCAATACGCTTGGGTTAAGCATTTTTTCCTTCTCTTTGCGTCCTTTGCGTCCTTCTCTACGAGACGCTACGCGAAGGCGGTTCGTTAAAAAAATTGACTTTACAGTAGAATTCAAGTATTTGAACCACATCTGTCGTAGTAGCACAGCATTGCTGTGCCCTTACTGCGTGGTTTATTTACCTGAAAATAGCTCTAACAAAGAGTTTTGGCCTTAACCCAAGCGTATTGATATCTAATGGACTTAACCAAAATGCTGAATAATTGCCTCGGCAAATTCAGAACATTTTAAGGGTTCAACTGGTGGTTCTAGCAACCGGGCTAAATCGTAGGTGACTTGACTATTTGCGATCGCAGCACTTAAACCTTTCTTAATTAAGTCTGCGGCTTCTTGCCAACCCAGAAACTCCAGCATCATCACACCAGACAAAATTAGTGAACCAGGATTAATCCGATCTAATCTGGCGTGTTTGGGTGCTGTGCCGTGGGTAGCCTCAAATATGGCGCTAGCATCGCCAATATTTGCTCCAGGACCCATACCCAATCCCCCAACAATGGCCGCAGCCGCATCAGACAAGTAATCGCCGTTCAAGTTCATCGTCGCCAGAATCGAATACTCATCTGGTCTGGTTTGGATTTGTTGAAAAATACTGTCAGCAATCCGGTCATTCACCAAAACTTTCTCTTTCCATTTGCCATCGCCGTGGGTTGCCCAAATTGAGTTAAGAACAGTTTCAACTTCCTTGACAATTTCCGCTTTCTTCTCTTCGGTGAGACTATCAAACCCAGGATCAATCTGGCGGGCGTTTTCTTCCAATAAAATATTGGGATTTTTTTCCTTGTTACTCAAAATCCAAGATTCCCGTTCAGTGACAGTTTCTGGGCGAAATTCGCTGATTGCTAGTTCATAACCCCAATCGCGGAAAGCCCCTTCGGTGTACTTCATGATGTTGCCCTTATGCACCAAAGTCACCTGTTGCTTGTGTTTGGGTAATAGCAAAGCGTGTTTGATGGCACGTCTAACTAGACGCTGAGAACCAGTTTTGCTGATCGGTTTAATGCCAATGCCAGAATCAAGAGGAATGCGTTTTTTCCCATGTTCTGGGGTGGCGGGGATCAGTTCTTCATTGATAATTTTAATTAAGCGATCGCCGATTTCGCTACCTTGTCGCCACTCAATACCTAAATAAATATCTTCCGTATTCTCCCGATAAACAATTACATCCAGCTTTTCGGGATTTTTGTGGGGTGAGGGCGTACCTGCATAGTAACGGCAAGGACGCACGCAGGTATACAAGTCAAAAATTTGCCGCAGTGCCACATTTAAAGAGCGAATTCCCCCCCCAATGGGAGTAGTCAAAGGACCTTTAATTGCTACACCATATTCTTCAATTGCCGTGAGAGTATCTTGAGGTAAATATTGATAAATACCGTATAAATCGCAGGCTTCATCGCCAGCGTAAACCTTGAACCAACTAATTTGACGCTGACCCTTATATGCTTTGGCTACCGCAGCATCTAGTACTTTTTGAGTAGCAGGCCAGATGTCTATACCTGTGCCGTCGCCCCGAATAAAAGGGATAATTGGATTGTCCGGTACGATTGGTTCACCATTTTTAAAGGTGATTTTTGCTCCGATTCCGGGGGGGGTAATCTTGTCGTACATAGTTCACACACTCCTAATGGATACGCTGCTAGTCAAAAAATCCTTATGTGGCAAGGCTTGCATATTTTACTATGTCTTTTGTTTACCAAGTCATAAGGCGCAGATTTTCCCCCTATTCCCCTTGTACATTATTTGGGGATTAAGTGTGGGATTTCAGTGAAGCGATCGCAATTTTGTACGATCAAAAATAGTAAACTACTTTTCGCTATCAGTGCTTTACCTTGGAAGATACCGGATAGCTTACCGCTCTTTCACTGACCGCTAACACGAGAATGGCATGACAGACCCAATGATTTTATCAAGCCCTGCTAATGACATCGACTCCCTCCGACGACCGTTAATCGCTGGGTCTGAAAAAGTCCAACAACAGATAATCCCACAGTTAGCTGAGTTGGGTAATGAGGGATTAGACGTGTTGATGGAATTTTTATTGAAACGACATGAGAACCCAGCGACTTGGGTTGATGGCAAAGCTTACGAAGTCCTTTATAACTCTGATGCACCTCAAGTCAAAGAATTTCTGCGCTCCTGTTTTCCTGAGGGAATTGTACCTCTAAAATCAGAGTGCGGCATTAACTATAATTCTTTGCAACAGCTATTGGCTGTTCAAGACTTCCAAGCAGCCGATCGCGTCACCATAGAAAAAATGTGTGAACTATCAGGGACAACGGCTGTACAACGAAAATGGTTGTATTTTAGTGAGGTAGAAAATTCCCCGGCTGTTGACTTGCAAACCATTAACAACCTCTGGTTAGTCCACTCCGAAGGTAAGTTTGGCTTTTCAGTGCAGCGAGAAATCTGGTTAAGTTTGGGTAAAAATTGGGAGAATTTCTGGCCGAAAATTGGCTGGAAAGCAGGTAACATCTGGACGCGATACCCTAACGAGTTTACCTGGGATTTGAGTGCGCCTAGAGGTCACTTACCCCTCTCTAATCAACTTCGCGGGGTACGAGTCTTTGCTTCTTTACTCTCCCACGCAGCTTGGTCGAAGAATTCAGAAAAATGATTTTGAGCCTACCTACAAATAGATTATGATCAATCCCACCAACCGAGAATTCTACGTGATCATTGAACGGGATGAAGATGGCTACTATGTCGGAGAAGTCCCTCAGTTACAAGCCTGTTACAGTCAGGGAGAAACAATTGATGAGTTGATGGCTAACATGAAAGAAGTAATTGAACTTTGTTTAGAAACAAAAAGTTATGAAAAAATACCAGAATTTATCGGGATTCAAAAGCTAGTAATTTAATGCCAAAACTACTAGTTTGAACAGGTCAAACAGTTATTAACGCCCTTGATAAAATAGGATTTCAGGCGGTGCGTCAAAAGGCTCTCATGTACAAATGGAACGTGAGGATGGACGCTTAGTAACTATTCCTGTTCATACTGGTAAAACAATAGGTAAAGGATTACTACGCAAAATGCTACGCGATGCTGAACTGACCAGAGAAGAGTTTATAGCATTGCTGGAATAATAAAGTTGGGAAGTTTTCTACCAATTCCAAATGCACAATCTCAAAATGGATAATGGCAAACGTTCGTCTAGAAGATATTAAACGTAGATTCAATAATGTCACCGCTATCGAGGACATTACCTTTGAAATTCCTGATGGCGAGTTTTGGGTTTTAGTCGGGCCATCGGGTTGTGGTAAGTCGACAATTTTGCGAACGATCGCGGGTTTAGAAACCGCAACATCAGGTAAACTATTTATTGGCGATCGCTTGGTGAATAATATCCCAGCCAGACAACGGGATGTGGCCATGGTCTTCCAAAACTACGCTCTCTATCCTCACATGAGTGTGGCGCAAAACATCGGCTTTGGCTTGCAAATGCGTCAGGTTGACCGGAGAATCATTCAAGAACGAGTGATGAATGTGGCGCGATCGCTTTCTCTGGATCACCTGCTGGATCGTAAACCCAAACAACTCTCTGGGGGACAGCAACAACGGGTAGCATTAGGGAGAGCGATCGCTCGTGAACCACAAGTGTTTTTACTTGATGAACCTTTATCTAATTTAGATGCCCAATTGCGCGATGATACAAGGGCAGAATTGAAACAGCTACATCAAGAATTAGGTATTACAACAATCTACGTCACCCACGATCAGGTTGAAGCGATGACTTTGGCTGATAAGATAGTCGTGCTAAATCGAGGGCGGATTCAACAAATCGGCGATCCCCAAACTATTTATACAAGTCCTGCTAATCAGATGGTGGCAAGTTTTTTAGGCAGTCCGCCAATGAATATTTTGCCTGCAATCTATGAAAATAACGGTTTTGATGTAAGTGGACAGTTATTAACGATTCCAGCAGTTGTGAAGGAAAAATTCCAGTTGCGTCAGGGATACAGTTTTGATTTGGGGATTCGTCCAGAGCATATAAAAATTAACACTGACTCAGTACTCAGTACTCAGTACTCAGGATTGTTATCAGTTGAAGTTAAAGTCGTGGAACCTTTAGGAAGGGAAACTTTGATTCGGGCTGGTTTACCTGGTTCGGCGGTGGTGTTAAATATTCAGGTGGGCGGGGGTGTGCGTTTGCGTCCAGGCGATCGCCTTTCTCTACAACTGGATTTAAATCATTTGTTTGTGTTTGATCCCAAAACTGGCGACAGAATCTTACCTCATGATTAAACTGCCAAAAATAATCGCCAATTCCCAATTTTTTGTAGCCAGAATCTAAGAAAATAAAACTGCAATACATATTTAATGGATTCGCTGTAAAACCTTATATGACTATTAATCGACGCCATTTCTTGTTCTTACTCACAGCAGGTGCGGGTACTTTTGCATTAGATGCTTGTGCATTGGCAGAGAAATCTTCTAATGGAAACACTGTAACTGCCGACACAACAGCAAATACAACAGGGGCTATCCAACTACCGCCTTTAGCTTACGCCTACGAAGCACTGGAACCACACATCGATGCTAAAACGATGCGGTTTCACCATGATAAACACCATGCAACTTATGTGAAAAACCTGAATGCAGCCTTAGACAAACACCCAGAACTCAAAGGCAAAAGTGTTGAAGAACTGTTGCAAAAACTTGACAATGTACCACAAGATATTCGTAAAGTAGTACGCAATAATGGCGGTGGTCATGTCAACCACTCAATGTTCTGGAAAATTATGAAGCCGAAAGGTGGGGGAGAACCAACAGGAGGTATAGCCGCCGCGATTAATCAAAATTTTGGCTCTTTTGCTGCTTTCAAAAAACAGTTTAACGAAGCTGGTGCTGGTCGTTTTGGTAGTGGTTGGGTTTGGCTAGTGCGTAACAATGGTGGCAAGTTGGAAGTGGCAACTACAGCTAACCAAGATAGTCCCTTAAGTGAAGGCAAATATCCCATCTTGGGTAATGACGTATGGGAACATGCATATTATCTCAATTACCAGAATCGCCGTGCCGATTATTTAGATGCTTGGTGGAATGTGGTTAATTGGGATGAGATTAACAACCGATTTGCAACAGCAAGTAAATTTGCCTGAAACCAGACAACAATTTAGAGTTATAGGCGCTTAAAAACTGGTAACAGAAACAACATTCTGCTGCCAGTTTTTTGATGTGATCCCAAATATTGTTTGACCAAACATGAAAACTGCTACAATAATTAATTCTAATCTCATGTCCATCAAATTACCCATAATAAAAGAACCCCTCCCCGCTTGCGGGGAGGGGAGACAAAGTACAGCTTTGGCGGGGTGGGGTTCTTCGGGTTTAATGAGCAATCAAACGGACATAATATAACTCCCCACTCCCTACTCCCCAGGCTTTTTCCAAGGAAGTTTGACTGTAAATCGACTGCCTTTGCCTAACTGACTTTCGGCATGGACAGTCCCACCGTGTAACTCGACAATTTTTTGCACCATCACTAATCCTAAACCACTGCCTCCAGAACGTCGGGTAGAGGAATTTTCAACCTGCATAAAAGGTTGAAATAATTTGAAAAGGTCATCGGAAAGCATACCAATACCCGTATCTACCACGCTGAAAAAGATATATTTATTTGTGGAATTTGGCTGGACTTCAATCCAGACTTTGCCTCCTTCTTTAGTAAACTTGATAGCGTTAGTCAACAAGTTGATAAATACTTGGCGGATGCGGCGTTCATCGACTTGGATGGGTTCGAGTTCTTCCGGTATTTGTAGACTCAGGTGGATATTTTTCTGGAACGCCAGATGTTTGACAAAACTTAGGCTGGAGTCACATAATCCGCGAATCGAAGTAGTAGCTAGTTGCAGTTCTATTTTGCTGGATTCGATATCGGTAAGGTCAAGGATCTGGTTAATCAATTCTAGTAGGTTCTTACCACTGGATTCGAGGATATTTAGGGACTGGCGCTGTTCTTCACTCACAGAGCCGTACACTTCATTTTGGAGTGATTCTGAGATTTCTAGAATGGAGTTTAAGGGAGTCTTCAGTTCATAGCTGATGTTTTTTAAAAAGGTGCTTTTGGCATGATTTGCCATTTCGGCAACTTCTTTAGCCTCACGCAGAGCGGATTCTGCCTGTTTGCGATCACATACTTCTAGAGTTAGGGCGACAAATTCCGCAATTGAACTAACGAAGTTTTGCTCACTCAGTTGCCATGTCCGGGGAATACCAATGTGCTCATACAATACTGTTCCCACCACTTCGCCCCCAACCCAAAGCTTGGTATCAATTAGGGATAAGATGTTATTTGGTTCTAGCAGTTCATTCCATAATTCTTGTACCCGGGGATCGGTGCGAGTATCGGTGACGGTGATGGTATGGGCAGCCGCCAGAGCTTTAAAGTAGATCGGATAATCTGCAAGGTTGCGTTCTATATCTGTCGAATGTCTCTGGTTGCTACGTTCATAGAGATTTATACATTGTAGTTTGGTGCGTTGGCGCAGCCCGCCGTAGGCATCGCTATTAAATAACCACACACCCACTCGCTCTACTTCTAAGGCATTCGCTGCTTTCTCTGTGATCACTTTAAATGCTGTTTCCAGATTTCCTTCAAAAACCGCTTTGTGATCTGCCAGTTCTGCCAGTACTTGACTATGCTGGCCTAGTTTTTGCTCACTGTTGATACGTTCTTGAATCTCTTGCTGTAATTCTTGAGTTCGCTGCTTAACTTGCAATTCTAACTCTTGATTTTTGGTAGTCAGTGCAGTAAAGGTTTTGCGTAACTGCTGCGCCATCTCGTTGAAAGATTCACCCAGCACCTCTAGTTCTTTAATGCCCTGTACTTTCACCACTGAGTCTTCGCCATTGGTAAAATCGGCTAAATCTTTTGTCGCCGTGCTGAAGTCCAGAATTGGCTGAGTTATCCAACGGGCGATGACAATCCCCAATATAGTAGCTAGTCCCAATGCTCCCAGACAGACAAAGATTGTAGTTTGAGTGTTGCGATAAATCTGCCCCATAAAGTCTGCTTCTGGGACAGCTACCACAATCAACCAGTTAACATTTGGTTCGCCTTGTAACGGTCTAATTTCTAAAAATTGTCGTTTGCCCTCAAAGGAGAAATCTAGTTGCTGTAAACTTTGAATCTGGTCAAAGTTACTAAATTTAGTTGCTAAATATTTAGCGGTTGCTTGAGTAAAGGAATTCCCGCTCTGGGAAGCTAGCAATCTAATCGGTTTACCATTTTGTAAGCGGAATGGTTCTTCCGTTGTCGAACTTGCTACTAATAGCCCCGATCGCTCGATAATAAAAATTTGCCCAGACTTACCAACTTTGATATTTTGCAGCAAATCCCCAATTTCTGATAAGTGAGTTAGAGTGCTGTTGACTCCGAGTAACTCACCTTGCGAATTATAGATGGGTTGAGATGCACTAATGAAGAGTGTTGGTTCAGTCAGGGGTGTAAAAATCTGACTAAAGCTGAATTTTTTAGCGGTAACTGCTGTTTGATAATTAGGACGCGATCGCGCATCATAGTTTTTGATCACCTCTGGTAGTTGGGTACGTTGACCTTGAGAGTCAATTCTGTAAGTGTAGAGATCGTACCCAGTTGACTTAGAGGCATATCTTAGCAAAAATTGGCGATCGTTGAGCTTCTCGACAGCTAAGTATTCTTGCTGTTCATTGCTTGCCGTTAAGGCCAACGCATCGGGAAAAATCTTTAACTGCTCTATTAAATATGGCTCCCAGGTTGCAAGATTCTCTATCCTCAGCAACCCCATATCAATAATATTTTGATTACTACGTAGTACTTGACGCGGGGTTGACAGATAAGTTTGTAAATTCTGCTCGACTCCATTGGCAACTTCACGGCGCAATTCGCTAGCTACCTCATTGACTGCTTTTTGCCCGTTGTGGATTGATAAATATGCAGTCAATCCCACAGCTAGGAAGATTTGCAGCACGAACAACGCTAGCAGGATGCAACTGAGGGGTACGCCTTTAAACAGGGAAAAAAGACCACCTTGCCCAGTATTTTTGTTCATCTGCCCACTCTCCCTGCTACCCCTGCCTGTCCTCTAGTATTGAGTACAACACCTCGACTTCGCTGTTCTGTGGGCTTATGCATAGTTTATACTCGGTCGGGTCAAGTGCCAATATACCACTTCTGGTAAAAGAACAAAACGTTAGTTAACTGCACCTGTAGATTTCACCAGCCAAATATTGCAATCTTCAAAGGGACTAAATACAACATTTCATTAATTCGTAGCGGATTCTCTGCGTGCCTCTGCGCTTCCCTCAGCGACGGCAGTCGCTCATGGGGAGCCACTGCGGTGGACGGGTTCCCCGGCATAAAGCAAGTGGCGTGGAAACCCCCATCGCTTTTAGCGTCTCCCCTTGGGAGAAGACTGCGCTGTCTTCCCTTTGCGTTTAAACTTCAACCATCAATCCGCAACAGTTAATTTGCGTAGTATATCAGACAAATTTATGGATATTCAATACCCTAAAATGGAGAGATATTAGGGGCTAATCTTAGCGAAATGTATATGGGGTCATAAAAAAACTGTGTTTGTCTGCCATAAACTACATCTCTAGATACTAGGCAGTTTCAGAACCAGGCATTTATATAATATATAAGATGACTAGCTTCTTAATTAGAAATCCATAAGTTAAAGAAATGCCATTTTTATATTTTCTTTGTTATTTTGTATTTAACGGGACAGTTCTTGATCATTTGGTGGGGTTAAATAACAATTAGTTAAGCCATTTCTCTCCCCAAAGATCCATGTAAATTATTTGCATTCTGCTTACTTCACTTCTGAATTTACAAGCACAATGCAAATTGGCCAGAAAGATTACATGGTAAGATTCCTAATCGGCAAATAGTTCATCTACAGAAGCAAAAACTTGCCTAAAACTATGCTTAAAACAATTAATCAGCGTATTTTTCTGCCTGCTTTTATTCACCCTTTTGAAGAAAAGAATCAAACAGGTAGTAAAAAGCAATTTGCTCAACCTAAATTAGATTTACTGCAACCATTACGTCAACGGCTGGACAAAATTGAGATTCAGAATCGGAAATTAGCCAAATTTATTGCTAAACTGATTCCTGCCCAGTGTCCATTCGAGCGTGATCTCATGCTTTTTGGTCGCAAAATAGGCCACATTCCGCCAATGTGTAAACTCAATCCGCTTTATAATGAACTTGTGTACTTGCGTTTTCGCGCTTTGTGTTATCTAGTAGATCAGTGTGGAGAGGATATTCAATCCTACTGCTAAACATAACTAGAGAAAACACAATATGGAAATTAAAATTGAGCATCAACCCAGTCAAGAATATCTCAATGAATTGGGCGTTTATAAATGGGAAATTTGGCAAAAGGAAGTTTCAAAATTTCCTTGGACTTATGATTCTCAAGAAACCTGCTACTTTTTGGAAGGTGATGTAGTTGTTACTCCTGATGGTGGACAGCCAGTGCAAATGGGTAAAGGCGATTTAGTTATTTTTCCCGCTGGTATGTCTTGTATATGGGAAATTACAATTAACGTCAAAAAGCATTATTACTTTGATTAGTCAAGATTCAACATTGATCCCCTTTGTTTTCTTGATGATCCAGAAGACCAACATCTCATAACTTAATTTGGATTTCTACTATCGGGGGGTTCGCAGCGAGTGTCATAGGATAAAGTGGCAGAATCGGTAAATTGCTTATATCCATATCTGTCGAAACTCGTTGCAACTCCATCCCCTAAACAGTATTCATAGAAATAGATAGTCTCATTTCCCCCAAATTTGGCAGAAAGTTCTTGCCAGATTGGTGGTTGATAACTAAAAATATAGTTGTAAAATTTTACTGCTTCAGCTTGATCGTAATTATAATTTCCTGAGTATTGATAAAAATCACTGTTGAAATTTAAGTGTTTATTCTTTGACTTTCTTATCACTTCGAGGGTTTGCGCCTTGTCCTACCCCTTTTAGCCACCGCTAAATCAACGTGGCGTCTGGTGTGGGAAAAGTAAAAACCCCTGAAACTACTTTCGGCATAGAGAAGGTGGATTAAACAGTCTGCTTGAACTTCATAAGAGTCCAGGACGACCAACAACCATCCCACAACTATGATGCCAAAGATATAACCTAATTGCTGAAAGTATTGATAGAGGCTGCTTTTAGCTTACAACAATTGGCGGTGACACCCGGTGGTAGCCCGTTGTATCTTTGTCCACTTTTTTACAAAATCTCACTACTACCCCCTACATTTGTTATATTTGGGACAGCATTTCAAATTAAACCTTCCTGTAGTATTGACTACTCTTCTTCCTCCGTTGCCAGGAACATTTACTCGTTTATCATTAGCGTTAGCTATATCAACTTTTATAGTAACTGTATAAGGACAGCGATTAGTTATAATAGCTCCATTATCAACAAACATAATCTGCCTGAACACATACTGGCAACGGAACTCGGTCAGCTACTGAACAATCATCAGCTAAAGCAGGTAATGCGGTAAATGTCAAAAATAAAAATACTAAACGTGTCGAAAAACTCATAACACCTTCCTCAATTCTAGAACTTACGCGTTGACAAATTTTTGATTGTGTGGAGGTTGTCATAGCAGACATAAATCACCTCAATAAAGTCGTAGTTTTGAACTAGCGAATATCTAATCTCCCCAAGGTGAGTTTGTCATATGCTAATAGCACTTTACAATACACTTATTTGATATCAAATAAGTGTATTGTTAATAATTTTACATATACCTCACTATTGAGAATCAACACTTTTCCTGTGATCGTTATAGGCTGTTAATTACAGGTTCTACAGTTTCCCAGTGAAAACAACTCGTCATGGTCGTGCCAAGGTTCTTACTCAGCAAGAGATACAGCTAATCTTCAGTGATGGCTTAGACAATAACCGCGATCGCACATTGTTTGCCGTGTGCTTGTTTTCTGCCTGTAGAATTCGTGAATGCTGTACCCTGTTCACCCAAGACATTTACACACCCAAGGGCAACGTTAGACCTCGGCTGATTATTAGGAAGTCAAACACCAAAGGGAAACTTGCAACTAGGTCAATCCCAGTGATTGAAGACTTACGGCGGTTATTAAACGAATACTACCCACTGGCAGGGGATGATTATAGCTATCCCGACATCACACAAATTGTTTCTAAGTAAGTCGAGTAGAAAATTTATAAGTATGTAACAAACAGTTAAGCAGAAGAATTAGAGTTAAATTTTACACGCCGTGTACTGTAGTTTCCTTTTTCTCCTCTTGTTTGAACTCCATCAATGACAGCATAGCCAAGGTCTAACTCATCCTCAAAAGTTTTCGAGGCAAGTTCATCTTTTTTGAGGTGTTGCTACTCCAATTCAATTGGATTCATCTCAGAACAATATTTGGGTAAAAAGAAGATGTACAAACCCATGTCTTCCCACTTTGACCATAACTGCTGTACCTCTTTGCACCGATGTATTGGGCCGTTATCCTGCACTATGACTCTGATGTGTCCAGACTTTTCAGCTTCCGCTGCTTCAAGTTCCATCATCTGAATATAAGATTTGCGTGAAACGCCTCCAATCACCAGACCGTAAACAAAACTAATTAAAGGCTGAAGAAAACCAATAATACTTAACCTTCGTCCCCGACGCTGACTTTGTTCTAAACGTTTTTGTTTGCCTCGGAAGTAATAGAAAATCCAGAGAGTTCATAATCATGTTAGTGGGAGTTTAATTATAGAAGATACTGTTTAGCAGAAAAAGGTTTCGTCCCACCGCAATTTTATTGAGGAAAATTATCAAAAATGTTACTGCATTTAAGTACTTGGCAAGAAGTCGAAGCCTATTTACAGCAGTCAAAGGGGATTATTTTCCCTATTGGTTCCACAGAACAACACGGGCCAACGGGGTTAATTGGTACTGATGCTATTTGTGCAGAAGCGATCGCTCGTGGTGTAGGTGATGCAACCCAAGCGATCGTTGGGCCTACAATCAATGTGGGGATGGCACTACACCATACTTCCTTTCCGGGCACAATCAGTCTGCGTCCTAGCACTTTAATTCAAGTAGTGCGAGATTATGTAACTTGTTTAGCCAAAGCTGGTTTTAACAAGTTCTACTTTATTAACGGACACGGCGGTAACATCGCTACCCTGAAAGCGGCTTTCTCAGAAACTTATGCTCATTTAGAAGATTTGCAGATTGCCAATGCTCAACAGCTGCAATGTCAAGTGGCAAACTGGTTTATGTGCGGTTCTGTATATAAACTAGCCAAAGAATTATATGGGGATCAAGAAGGTTCTCATGCAACCCCAAGTGAAGTAGCCCTTACCCAATACGTTTATCCAGAGGCGATTAAGCAAGCACCCCTTTCAGTAGAAGTTGCAAGCGGACACAGGATTTATAGTGCAGCTGACTTTCGAGTGCGTTATCCAGATGGACGCATGGGATCAAATCCGGCTTTAGCAACGCCTGAACACGGTAAGCAATTTTATGACTTGGCGGTGAAAGAACTTAGCAATGGGTATTTGGAATTTGTGAACGCAGATTGACATTCTCCCCACCAAACTTGTTGAAGGTGGGGATTCTAAAGATCGCTCTTTAGGCTTTCTCTTTGGGCGAGTTGATTTGCTTGAAGGAGTTTCTTCATCCAAGTATTGATCAAGTCTCTCCAGAGAGACTACAGCCAATAGTTCGTTATTGTCGGGTGGACATTGCAATGCCCACCCTACTTACTGTGGCCGATTCAGATAAAATCTGCTGTATGGCTATTGAAAATCGCTCTAAGTTACCACCCTTAAACCTTAGACGTGAGAAATCTTGATATCTCCGCATGTGCCAACACAGCACCAGGTTCGCGCTGGAGAGCGTTGTAATATTTTCGCTCGAAGGTATTGCCCGTCTCTAACGGTACAATCAGCGTGCGGACATCAGCAATCAACTTTTGGAAATCGTCCAGCGCTATCGGTTCATCTGCTTCGAGCATTTGATCAACCTGCACAACCACCTCAGAAATGCGATGTAGCCAAGCAAATTGTTCATGAGCGATAACGAGCTGAAGAAGTTCTCCACTTGATACTCGTCCACTAACCTGTTCGTAGGCAATGCGTTCTGTCTCCAGCAACATCTTGTGAAGGTGGAGTAATTTGTTTCGTAAATCACGCAGATATTGATGTTGACGTATTCTTTCTGAAAGTATGTTAGAAGTCAATGTTACCCATCCTCTCGTTATAATAGTGTTCGATGCCTTAAATAAATTCTGCGTCGGTATTCATCACGATAGACCGTAGCGAACAACTGGTTTGTTGAGTGATCCGCTAGCGATGAATAGCATAACAAATGGTGGCGTAGACCCTCGCTAAAAGGCTGGCCGCTCTTGTCAGAACTTCTCCTTCTCTTTTTATTCAAGACTCTCCACATAGCTTGCTTCCCCATAGGAGTAAGGGAGCGGCACTTCTTCACTGTCTTCTACAAATAGCACCATTAGCCATCTGCCCAACCTCAGTTCATGTATTTGGTTTCCTTGCTAAGAAGCATTATAATCAACATATCTTTTTATAACCGTTATATCTTATATTGGATTAATCATATATTAGCATAAACTTAGAAGAAGTACATGGTGGAGAACCGATCAAGAAAATGTTAATTATGGAAAAACAGTCTTCATGTCCCTAGCATATGTAATTCTAGGTCTTCTTCAGCAGCAAGAAATGACAGGCTACGACCTCAAAACGAGCTGCTTTGATCAATGCATTGCCCATTTGTGGCCAGCAGACCAGGCACAAATTTACAGAACTCTTGATAAGCTAGTACAGCTTGGCTGGATTACCTGTACGATTGAGATTCAGCGCGATCGCCCCAACCGTAAAGTCTACAGTGTGACGGAGCCAGGAAAAGCCGAATTCGCCCGATGGCTTGGGACTCATCAGCCCTTACCGACTATCCGAGAACCTTTGCTCCTCCAGTTGCATTTTGCAGATCAGTTGTCGAATGAAACCATTATTTACCTACTGGAGCAACAAGTTGCGGCTCGAAGCAAAAAGCTTGCTGAATGTGAAACCATCTATTTGCCATCACTCGCTGATGAGTCTGCCAATCGTGAGCAGGTGATGCAAAGGCTCGTGCTGGAGTTAGTGATCCGAAGAGAACAGACTTATCTTGATTGGTTGAAGATAGCGATCAATGTGATCAATCATCAAAAGCCATCTGTATCACATTACCAGATTCTTTGATACTCCCTAGCATTAATCCCCACTTGTAGCAACTCGTCCCACCTCTGACAGCAGTTTTCATCTATTTGAACCACATCTGTCGTAGGGAACATTGCTATGCCGTTACTGAGTGGTCTATTTACCTGAAAATAGCTGTAATATCATGTCCGCTTGATTGCTTATTAAACCCGAAGAACCCCAAAGAGCCAAAGCTATGCTTTGTCTCCCCTCCCGAAGAGCCTATCCATTACCCGGATCTTTCTTAACATTTGCGAGAGCGATCGCTCACGTTTTTTCTAAGCCTTATTCGTTCGTTGTTCATTCTCAATAAAAACCTAATTTTAGCGAGAAGACAAATAGCTAATTTGTCAAGTATGCCTGACACCTCAGTGTTCAAGATACTTGTAAAACAAGCGTTTCAAGATTGTGAAGAAAGATGTGACTAATGGATAGCGAAGAGCGGGGAGGGGATTAAGGGGAGCCAGCGCTCAGAGGGGTCTCCCCAAGTGGAGCATCTGGCGTGTGGGGTTCTTTTATTATGGGTAATCTGGCGGACATGATATAAGGACTTGACACTGGTAGGGTCGAGAGAAGTTATTACTAACCTCTCCCTCCCATCCGAAACCGTGCTTGCGACTTTCACCGCACACGGCTACTCCGGTGT
>NZ_JBALCS010000050.1:0-14080 GCF_036919555.1 Nostoc sp. | reverse complement strand
TGAAAATGCTCTAAATTGGTTTAATCATTGTGGTCTGTTTTTTGAGCCTATTAGATAGCTTTTTTTGTGGTGAATTTGATCGCAAACTGCTGTAATATCGAGTATCCGATTGAGATTAACCAGTACCTCAGAGGTGACTTAAACTACTATCTTCAATCAGAACACAATATTTTAGTGGTAGAAGCAAAACAGGCAGACTTAACACGGGGATTTACCCAGTTAGCGACGGAGTTGATTGCCTTGGATACGTGGGTAGAATCAGATGAGCCAATCTTGTATGGTGCCGTGACTACTGGGGATATTTGGCAGTTTGGTAGTTTTGATCGTCAAGAGAGGAAAGTGAGTCAAGATTTAATGTTGTATCGGGTGCCAACTGATTTGGAAATCTTGATGCAGATTTTAGTAGGAATTTTGATGCAAGGCTAAATGGATAAAGTCGAGCTAACTGTTCATTTTTAGCCAACCAAACACCTGAGCAACTGTTAACTCCAAGTCTATCCCGGCTAACACTGGCAAACCCTCATCATCCTGCAAAAGTTCTGGTTGTTGATTGGGACGGAAGACCAAAATGGAACGATCTTCTGGGTCTATCAACCAACCTAATTGGCAACCATGATCTAAGCAATAGAGAATATTGCCTGTGACTCGATTTGAACTTTGTTCTGGGGAAAGAATTTCAATTGTCCAGTCTGGAGAAAGCAGAAAATCATTGGGTGCTTCCCCATCAGCAGCAAAGGGAATGCGCGACCAGGTGAATACTGCTACATCAGGTACTATTGAACGGATACCAAAACTACAGCGCAGTTCGGGAAAGGCATAAGCACTCTTAAGGCTTTCGGTAACATCATTGATACTGTTGCACAGTCTTAACTGCAATCGACTATGCTTCCCTTTTGGCATTGGCTTGGTAATAATCTTACTGTTAATGTATTCGCTGGCAGGTTTTGTTTCTGGTAGGTCGAGAAACTCCTCCAGTGTCAAGGATTGCCTAACTACTGTGGACATGGCTCCTGAAGAAAAGCAAACGGGAATGATTCTAGTCTAGCAATACCTACCCTTGGCGATTAGAAATCGCTTGGTGCCAGAAAACCATCAAAATTATCCTGCACAGATGCAACACCTCAAGTATCTACTTCTGAAGTTGGTTGATGATTTCCAGCGCTTTTTGGTAGTCCTCTATTTTTCCTTGTTGTTTAAAGATATCTGCGGCTTGCTGCAAATCAGTAATTGCCCCCTTTTTATCTCCCAATTCAGTGCGGACAACACCCCGGTTGTAGTAGGCTGGGGCAAAGTTGGGATTGAGGCGAATCGCTTCAGTATAAGCTGTGATCGCTCCTTGCAAATCTCCTTTCTTTTGCTTATCCAAACCCTGATTAAAGAAGTCTTCAGCCGTGAGTGTTGGAACTTTGGGAGTATCAGTTAAACGAATTGCCAAGAAATTTATGTCGCTAGCATAACTGGGCTGATTGATGGTCGCAGTAGTGGTAAACTGGTAATAAATCTAAGTCTGTGCTTGTCCAACGTATCCTTTCATCAATGGTTTGGCTCATCAGAACCCCTGAAATATTAATAATAATATCCTAATGCATTTGTCATTCTCCCCCATGCCCAATGCCCCCTGTTTTACATCAACTTCATCTCTCGCAACCCTTGGCGTAGTCTCTTCGCCTCTTCGGGATTATACCTTTCATGAATAGCGATCGCTTTTCTAAAAGCTGTTAAACTATCTTGATGATTGCCAACTTTCAGCAATACTACCGCTAAATTTTGATAAGCTTCGGCATAGTTGGGATTTAACTCGATCGCATTTTGATAATATGCGATCGCGTCTGTAAATAAACCCAAAGCCTTAAATATCATCGCCAAATTATAATGTCCAACAACAAAAGTCGGGTCAATTTTCAAAGTTGTGGCATAAGCAGTTTTCGCACCGTTGAAATCTCCTGCTGCTTTGAGTAAGTTACCCAAGTTGTTGTATGCTCCTAATTTGAGCATGGGATAAATTGGCAATTTGATGGCAGCTTGATAATGAGAAATAGCCTGTGGGGATTTTTGCAACCGACTGTAGGCAATGCCTAAATGATAGTGGAGTTCATATAAAATATCGTAGTTTTCTTCAGCAACGGTGATTCCTCGTCTCAGCAACTCCATACCTTGGGAAATTTTGCCAGTTTCCACATACAATGCCCCTAATTTACTGCAAACATAGGGGTCATCAGGATGAGTTGCGAGAAACCCTGACATCGCCGTAGCTGCTTTGGCATATTTGTTATTTTGAGCGATCGCACTTTTTTGATATCCTGTGTGTAAAAGTGCTACCCCTGGTAAATAACCTACTTGCCAATGGGGTTCCTTGGTTAAAATTGCTGACACACTATCATCTACCAAGGCATGGTAAGGACGGTCAAAACGAATATCTGGATGATTGCGGAATAGCCTGGAAACCAGAGAATAGGGAGATTGTTCTGCACCAACTTCCTGGCGGACAAGGTTGATGAGTAGGTATTCATCTCTAGCGATCGCCTCTCGCAACTGCGGTACAATTGCTGGTGTCAGAATTTCATCAGCATCTAATACCAAAATCCAATCACCAGTGACATATTTTAGAGCAGCATTGCGGGCAGCACTGAAGTCATTAGACCATTTAAAATGATAGACTTTTGCACCGAGTTGTTGGGCAATATTGGGAGTGCGATCGATTGAGCCTGTATCCAAGACTACCATTTCATCCACTACTTTTCTGACACTGTTCAGGCATTTAGGCAGTGTTGCTGCTTCGTTTTTCACAATCATGCACAGACTGAGTTTCATAATTGACAGATCATTTACACACATTATTTATAGTAGTGAAATAAATTAATTTATCACAGTTAATTTTCTGTTACAAAAACCTGAGACACGACTTTTTCATGTTTGTATAACTATAATACACATTATATAAAGAGTCATATCTATATGAAAGATTCATTCGCCAAAACAGCAAATTTGCTTCGCCAAAATCTCAAAGAATATTTGCGATCGCTTAACCATTGGTTTTTAAATACACCAGAAAGGGCACTCTTAGAAGCTCAACAAGCAGCTCAAAGAATTAGAAATATTGAGAGAGAATATTTTGATAACAAAAAAATATCTTTAGAATCAGTAAATTATACTGAAAACGTCATGTATTACTGGCAAGTATATCTTGATAAAAATTTAACTATTATCAAGTTCAGACTTGCAGAATTCCAGCTTAGTCGGGGACTTGTCAATATCTCTAATTCTGTTTTATTAGAAAAGTTGAAGGTTATTGATGAAGTTGTAGAGAAGTACGCTATCAAAGAGAAACTCATTAACAACAGCCCATTAGCATCAACTTCTCAAGCCATACAAATTAACCGGAGCGAAATTAACAAACAGCCAGACTCATCTAATATTAATGATATTCAAGCAACACCTCCATCCCAAAAGAGTGGGGCTTTTCCAAGGTCTATAGTCAAAACAGTTAATAGAATTAAAGCAGATCTTACCCCGCATGCAGAAGAAGAATTTATGAGAAATTACCGAATTTCTCAAAATAGGACAAGAATTGCTCTGAGATTTTTAATAACTCTAATAATTGTACCCCTTTTAGCTCACAATTTATCTAAATATTTTTTAGTTATTCCCATATTAGAAAGAATTAGAGGAGATAATACAACTCAAATTTTCATCAATTCCGATATGGAAAAAGAAGCTCTCCATGAATTACATAATTTTGAGCAAGGATTAAAATTTGAATATTTACTTAAGCAAGCACCTCCACTTGATTCAGAGATAATCAAAGGAAAAATTAAAGACAAAGCAATGGAAATAGCTGAGGGATTTCACACTAAAAGTAGTAGCGATATTAGCAATGTCTTTGCAGATTTAATCTCACTATTTTCTTTTGGTATAATCATCGCTCTCAGCAAAAGGGAAATTGTGATTCTCAAGTCTTTTATGGATACCATTGTCTATGGTCTTAGCGATAGTGCTAAGGCTTTTTTAATTATTCTGTTTACAGATATATTTGTAGGATTTCACTCACCAGATGGGTGGGAAGTCCTTCTTGAAGGATTAGCAGAACATTTAGGTTTGCCAGCCAGTAGAAATGTCATGTTTTTCTTTATTGCGACATTTCCTGTGATTTTAAACACTATCTTTAAATACTGGATATTCCGCTATCTCAGTCGTTTATCTCCATCGGCATTGGCTACATTAAAAGAGATGGACGAGTAATTCGTAATTCGTAATTACCAGGCTCTGCCTCTAGTCAAAATTGAGTCGGAGCCTCAATGAATGCATTCCCATGCGGAGTCTGGGAACGAGTCAAGCCTCATCAAGCTAGGTTTTTAGGACTTGTGTGTACACGTAGCCCCCACAGGGAGGAGCCACTGCATTGGACGGCTCTACGATTTGAAGCAAGTGGCATCAGAGGCTTTGATTCTTGCTCCCTTTCCCTTGCTATTAAGGGGCTGGGGGTTAGGTTTGAAAGAAAGTCGTACACGGCGCTAATTACGAATTATTTTGGCGCATTTGTCTCCTGATTCGCTAGGCTATATATGCTGGTTCTTCTGAGACTTGCTATGGATTTTGAAAGCAAAGCCAATACCCCAACTGCTACAGACAACATAGAGTTTGCTCAAACAACTACTACCCGTAAGCCACTGGAATTGTTGCGAGATACTGAGGCTTTGCTACGTCGCTCAACTGTAGCAACACTGTCGCCGATTTTGCCACCAAAACTGTGCAATAGATTCCAAGCAAGCTCATCTTTAGCAGATGATTCCTTTAAGGAACTGGTAGAAATTGACCTAGACACTATTAGTGATTTTGAACTGCGACCTGTACGAATTTGTGTTGGCTTCAGCTTTGTTGGTTTTGGGGCGCTGATGATATTAGTGTTGCTATTGTACTTAAACACGTTTCATCCAGAACTCAGCACGGTTGAACAAATTCGGCAATATTGGTATCAATATGTTTGGTCTGTCAGTTTGGGTGTTACAGGGATGTTTATCTTGGGACGTGAAGCGATGCGTCCTATGCCAAAGCGACGAAAATGAATTTTGCATCAAAATTCTTTAATTAATAAATGATAATTTTTAGAAGTTAGCACTTCAAAATGTGCTTCGGTATAAGCAGCCGTTAGGAAATTTTATACATGAATCACGATGCTTTCATTGTTCCACCAGGTTCAAAGATTTCTCTGAAAAAAAACTATGACCCAGCTTATAAGACTGATTTTGATCAAAAAACTGATGCTGCAATCAAATTACAAACAGATATTGAACGATTAGCAAATTACCAAAATATTCTTTATGCTCAAAACACCTATGCCTTGCTGATTATTTTTCAGGCAATGGATGCTGCTGGTAAAGATAGCACAATTAAACACGTTACCTCTGGTGTGAATCCGCAAGGATTTCAGGTGTTTAGTTTTAAGGAACCTAGTGCTGAAGAATTAGACCATGACTACCTGTGGCGAACAACGAAGGCTTTGCCAGAAAGAGGTCGAATTGGGATATTTAACCGTTCATACTATGAAGAAGTGCTTGTGGTTCGTGTCCATCCAGAAATGCTTAAAAAACAACAACTTCCCCATTTACCTGAGGGAAAAAAAATATGGAAACAGCGCTTTGAAGAAATCAATGATTTTGAAAAACATTTGGTAAATAATGGTGTGATCATCCTAAAGTTTTTTCTAAATGTCTCGAAATCAGAGCAGAAAAAGCGCTTTTTAGAACGGATTGAATCTGCTGAAAAAAATTGGAAGTTTTCAGATAGCGATGTTCAAGAACGAGCTTTTTGGGATGATTATATGAATGCTTATGAAGAAGTTTTTAACTATACTAGTACTAAATGGGCACCGTGGTATATTATTCCTGCCGATCGCAAATGGTTTACACGCCTGACCGTTGCTAATATCATCTGCACAAAATTACAAGAACTAAATCTGCAATACCCGATCCTTAGTGAGGAACATAGGCAGCAACTGTTACAAGCAAAACGCATTTTGGAGCAGGAAGATTAAGACATGAATTTAACAAAGTAAATAAAGTAAAGTAAAGAAAGAAAGAAAGAAAGTTAAGTAAGTTAAGTAAGTAAAAAGCACTGTATAATTCATTTAAATCTAAGGATGAATAATTGTGACTTAATTAATGCTATTTGCCAGGAAAAAAATTTAGCAGATAGTCGTAGCCGTAAAATCATGATTCAGATGGCAGAAGATTGCAACAATTATCTACCTCACTTTACTAATGCTGCGTTTGATATTGTGGCGATCGCAGCCTCAGCAGGCGGTCTGACTGCTTTAGCTAAAGTTCTATCGACTCTACCAAGAGAATTTACAGCCACGATCGCCATTGTGCAACACCTTGGCCCCCAACAGCGCTCGTTCATGGCAGAAATTCTGAGTCGGCGCACGACTCTTACCGTCAAGCAGGCAGAAGAAGGAGATTGCCTTACCCCAGGAACAGCTTACGTTGCTCCACCTAATCGTCACCTGTTAGTTAACGGTGACGGCACACTTTCCTTATCACAGTCTGAATTAGTACATTTTTTACGTCCTTCGGCTGACCTATTATTTGAATCGGTTGCAGCCACTTACAAAGATAGAGCGATCGCCCTTGTGCTAACTGGAACGGGTAGCGACGGTGCTATGGGAGTAGAAGCGATTAAAAAAATGGGCGGTACTGTCATTGTCCAAGATGTAGAAACCGCCGAATTTTCCGGGATGCCCTCCGCCGCAATTCAAACTGGCAACGTAGATTTTATTCTCCCCCTTGATGAAATCTCCAGCACCCTGATGACTTTGGTTATGGGTAATGTTGAAATCAAGTGAGATATTTATTAGTCCCAACAGCTGCCTCATCATTTATTCTGAGGCTAATAGCACTCATTCGTCTAAAGACGACTGAATAAAAAGACTTTTAATCTAAAATCCCAAATCTAAAATCCCAAATTGGTATGACTTTCGCAGAAAGAGACCCCGAATTTGAAAATCTACTGATTTATCTCAGACAAAGCCGGGGATTTGATTTTACAGGCTATAAGCGCTCGACTTTGATGCGTCGAGTAAGCAAGCGGATGCAGCCATTGACCATAGGGAACTTTGAAGAGTATCTAGACTACCTAGAAGTTCATCCAGAAGAATTCAATTATCTTTTAAACACTATCTTAATTAATGTCACTACTTTTTTTCGAGATTTATCAGCTTGGAAATATATAGCAGAGGAAATACTGCCTAATCTGATTCGGAATAAAAAAACTTCTGACCAAATCCGCATCTGGAGCGCTGGCTGTGCTTCTGGGCAAGAAGCTTATACGCTGGCAATATTGATGGCTGAAATATTGGGAGTAGAGGAATTTCGTCAACGAGTGAAAATCTACGCCACAGATGTAGATGAAGATGCTCTCAACCAGGCACGTCTTGCTACGTATTCAGCAAAAGATGTCCAGACGGTGCCAGATGAACTGCGCCAGAAATACTTTGAGATTATTGCGAACCGCTATGTCTTTCGTCAAGACTTACGCCGCTCTGTGATTTTTGGTCGCCACGATCTGCTTCAAGATGCGCCCATTTCGCGCTTAGATTTGCTGGTTAGCCGCAATACATTAATGTATTTTAATTCTGAGACTCAAGGGCGAATTCTGGCCCGGTTTCATTTTGCACTAAATGATCCAGGCTATCTGTTTTTGGGGAAAGCAGAGATGCTATTGATGCATTCTAGTTTGTTTACACCATTGGACTTGAAAAACCGGATATTTACTAAGGTATCGTCTGTGAATATACGCGATCGCCTCTTGATTATGGCAAATTCAGGAGATGAAGAATCTAGCGGTCGTTTGTCTCGAAATCTCCGGCTGCGAGACATGGGTTTTGACACAACACCAATCGCCCAAATACTCATTGATTTTAATGGCACTCTGGTAATGATGAACGAGCAGGCGCGGACTTTGTTCGCCCTTTCTCGCAAGGATTTAGCTCGTCCCTTCCAGGATTTAGAACTTTCTTATCGACCAGTTGAATTGCGATCGCTAATTGAACAGGCTTATAGTGAACGCCGCCCTGTCAGCCTGACAAATGTAGAGCGCTATTTGTCAAACACAGAAATGCAATATCTGGATGTGCAAATCACGCCTTTGCAAGAAACAGACACCAGTTTTTTAGGAGTCAGCATCGCCTTTCATGATGTCACCCGTTATATTAAACTGCAAGAGGCGCTACAACGCTCCCAACAGGAATTAGAAACTACCAACGAAGAACTACAATCTACTAATGAAGAATTAGAAACTACCAACGAAGAACTACAATCTACTAATGAAGAATTAGAAACCACCAACGAAGAATTACAATCGACTAATGAAGAATTGGAGACGATGAATGAAGAGTTACAATCTACTAATGAAGAATTACAAACAATTAATCACGAACTGAGCGATCGCACCAAAGAACTTAATCGCATTAACATTTTCATGATCTCTATTCTCAGAAGTCTCCAAGCTGGAATAGTGGTAATTGATAGTAGCTTTAACATCTCAATTTGGAATTACATGGTAGAAGATTTATGGGGCTTGCGAATTGATGAAGTTTTAGGACAATCTATCTTCAGCCTAGATATTGGGCTACCCGTCGAGCAGTTGCGATCGCCCATTCGCGACTCCCTATCCAGGAAAAAACATTTTCAAGAAATGATCCTTGATGCTACCAATCGTCGGGGTAAGCAAATAAAATGTTATCTGGCAATTACTCCCCTGCTTGGCATTGAAATGCAGGGAGCAATTTTGATGATGGTAGATGTAGAGAAAGTCAACAGTATGATTTCTACTCAAGACATGGACGGACGGCGGGAGCAGGATTGACTCTCCACCCCTTAATCCCCTAAGAGCCGGCTCTTAACTCGGGGTCCCCTCTGGGGATTAGGGGCAGGGAGACAAAACGCAGCTTTGTCGGGGTGGGGTTCTTCGGGTTTAATAAGTAATCAAGCGGACATGATATTATTCCTCAGTTAATTCGCATATTTCTTAATTATTCTTTGAATATCTCACAAAGCTTATATTAAGTATAGGTCTATTAGAGGTAGGAGATATTTTCCACGGTGCTTTCTGTGATTACATTTTAAGAGAAAGTTTTACTGATGCACTGTACTGGCAGCTAATATTGCTGCTGATTCGGTAAATTTTTCGGCATCCGGCGCTAGATAGATTTAAAGTAGGGATGCTCACGTTATACATATTTTTAGATTAGGCCAAATTAATGAAAGACTTACAAGAAATATTAGCGATCGCTCGTGAGGTAGGTTGGGGCGCAGCAGATATACTGCGATCGTATTACCACGGCACTGCAAAAGTCCCTAACTTAGAAGTACAGTATAAACAAAATGAGCCTGTCACTGTTGCTGATGTAGCTGTAAGTCAATACATTTTGCAGAGACTACAAGCAACTTTAGGTAACGAAGATTTTGCTTACATCAGTGAAGAAACTTACCAATCGCCAAGTAGTGTAGCACAGCCTTCCGCCCCTTGGGTATGGATAATTGACCCTTTGGATGGCACACGAGACTTTATCGAAAAAACTGGGGATTATGCGGTTCACATTGCTTTAGTTAAGGAAACACGCCCAGTTTTGGCAGTGGTAGTAGTACCAGAGGCTCAAAAGTTATATTATGCTACCAAAGGTGGGGGTACATTTGTAGAAACTCCTGATGAATCTGTTCCTTTACAAGTGTCGTCAGGTAAAGGAGTTGAGGATTCAACCTTAGTTGTTAGTCGCTCTCACCGCAATCAACGGTTAGATTACTTACTACAAAACTTACCTTGTCAAAATCAGAAATCTGTGGGAAGTGTAGGCTGCAAAATCGCCACAATTGTTGAGCAACAGGCAGATATCTATATTTCCCTTTCCGGCAAGTCTGCGCCCAAAGATTGGGATATGGCAGCCCCCGAACTGATTTTAACAGAAGCTGGTGGTAGGTTTACCCATTTCGATGGTACTCCGTTGCAGTATAACACCGGTGATATCAATCAATGGGGAGGTTTACTGGCTAGCAACGGAGAATATCACGAAGTACTGTGTCAGCAAGCAGAAAGGATTTTAGCGCAGTTTGACCATAGCTAATGGGACAGATGAATATTTTTTAATTTGCTTTTCAAAAAAATGTTACGACTTTATCATTTATTAATAGGTTCTATTTTGCTGGTGTCAATACCACTGGCAGTAAAATTTCTTCTCCCCCAATTTTCTCCACCCAACGCGGTAAAACCCCCTACCGTTGCAAAACTTCCCAACCCTAACGAGGGAAATATCTGGCAGAAAATCTTGGGAAATACTCCTGCTCCGACTAACTGGCAAGTTGCTGCTTGTAAGGGAAATGCGCCCCTGTTGTGTGTTTCCTCGAAAGGGAAACTTTTGGGTACAGTTGAGATTAACGTTTACTCACTAGCAAACGATGAGGATTTCCAAAAGAAACTCGTAGCAGCTGGTATTCCACCTGGAAACAAGATGGACTACCAAAATGACAAATACCAAACCCAGGTATTAGCAGCACTCAAGGCTTGGGTTGCAGACCACTACGCTGCTTTTGCGAAAGACCGTCAGGGTGAATATGGAAAAGAGATTCTTTTCTCAGCCTATCCACCGGAACCAGTACCCGTTGGTAAGCTTCAGGGAATCCGCTATGGGTTTGCCGGACTCAAGCAAAAAGGTGGAGTACAAGAGCAATATATCGGTGATGTTGCCTTTGATGGTAGTAAATTTTACGTAATTACCACTGCATTTGGCCCAAGTACGCAAACAGGTAAGTTTGAGAAACTGGAAAACTTGGCTATTTTTCAACCTTACCTATATGCGATCGCAGCAGATTTGCGTTTACCCTAATTGGCATTGGGCATGGGGCATTGGTTATTCTCCCCTGCTCCCCGACTCCCAATCAACCTAAATCTCAGCCACCGCCCGTTCAATCAAGCGACGAGCTAAAGTTTGTGTGCCCGTGTGTTCATAATAATTTGTTGCTACATCCAGGAACGCTGCGAGGTAGTCTAACTTGTCATCCGCAATATCGACAAAACTTTGCAAGTTGCCAACTACCTTTTGTGGCGTTAAATTATTGTCGCTAACAATACTACTCATCCAACCTTTAACTGAGTCAAAGCTTTCGCCGATAAAGTTAAGTTTACTACCAGCATTGTTCCCTGGAATCACATCTTTAATGTTTTGGAAAGTCGAGTTTTTTTCTAACTCCTGTGGATTTGTTTGATTAAGCCCAGATATTGCTTTGCTGATGAAGTCTGGGCCCAGAGGGATCAAACCATCAACACAAACTAATGCCACCATGCGGATGAGTGACTCACCACTATACTCACCTAAAGAGACGACAAAATCCCCAATACTATCTCCAGGAATGCCGTTAATTTGGCAGAAGGCTACCAACTCAGCCACTAATTTTAATGTCAGATCGATGGTTTGAGCTTTGTCAGGTTTGGGAGTGACAGAGTTTAAAAAACCCAACAAAGGAATTTTCTCGCCAACTTTGTTAGCTAAAGCTGCTGCACCAATAGCTCTATCTGTACCATCAACGGTTTGATATAACCACAAGGCTGTTTGGTATCCTTGGGATTTGTCGTTGAATAGATAAATCGCTCGTTCACCAATTTGCTGAATTAAATCTTCGTCGTCTTCGCCAGTAACCGTCTTAATAGTGTTGACAAAGCCGACAGTATTTTGCCACTGGCCAGGAGCAACAAAATCCAGGGAATTCAACATAGAAATGGTCAAACCGCTAGTTGGCAATTGCTCAACTAACTCAACAATCGATTTACTCACAAAAATCTCCTTATTTAAGTTTTGTTATCTTTAATTTCGGCAATGCAGCTCATTTCAGGCTAGCCAGACGACTAAGATTAAACTTCTCTAGCCAATCTGCGCGATCGCTAGCTTTAAATGACGGATCGCGGGAAAGTGCTTTTACTTGGTACTTACCTACCAAAATTGCAGTTTGCGTGTTACCAACCTCTACTGCGGGATAACCCCCAATTTTTTTGGTGCTTTTCGAGAATTTTGCTGCTGTACTCGGTGTACTGGTAGTATCAGAAATAGACAGCAACGCTACTTCTTTACCGCCTTTTTTCAACTTCGCTTCTGCAAAGCCTTTTTTCTCTTGCGTATAGACGCGCTGGTAGCCATCACCTGCATCAGGGAAAAGTTTATTAAATTCGCTACCCTGAGTTGCGGTTTTAGTCACCGCTTGACCCCTTTTTTGTTGAGTGCTTTCTTTTTGTGCTTGGTCAAAACGTCCAGGTGTTTTTGGAGTACAGGCTGTTGTCAGTAGTACCATTGACAGCAACAAAGCGGCTATTACCCTACGCCCACGGTGTAAAATCATTCTTGGTTTCTCCTTATACTTGAACTTTGAGGCAATTATCTGCGCTGCTAGCAATTATTACCCGTAAAATTTACTTTTTGATAATTATTGCCTAAGTTGTGAATTATGGCGGTCTAGTTTTGGTGCAACACCCATCAATATTTTTGCACTTCAAAAAAGTGTCGAGCGCCATGCTTAACCTACCAATTAACCCAATGCAAAAACGCCCCCCCTTTCGGGAGAGCGTTTTTTACTTATAGATCAGCGTGAAGTGCGTCTCAGATTATGATTAACCGTTGATAGCAGGAGCGGTTAGAGCTACAGGAGCAAAATCACCAGCAGCCAAATCTAGTGGGAAGTTGTGAGCATTGCGCTCGTGCATCACTTCCATACCCAGGTTAGCCCGGTTGATGACATCTGCCCAAGTCGCAATCACACGACCTTCAGAATCAATGATTGATTGGTTGAAGTTGAAACCGTTCAAGTTGAACGCCATTGTGCTTACACCCAAGGCGGTGAACCAGATACCGATTACAGGCCATGCTGCTAACAAGAAGTGCAAGCTGCGGCTGTTGTTGAAAGAAGCGTATTGGAAGATTAGACGACCGAAGTAGCCGTGGGCTGCAACGATGTTGTAGGTTTCTTCTTCTTGACCGAACTTGTAACCGTAGTTAAGGGACTCGGTTTCGGTGGTTTCACGAACTAAGGAAGAAGTTACAAGAGAACCGTGCATTGCAGAGAACAAACTTCCACCGAATACACCTGCTACACCTAATTGGTGGAAGGGGTGCATTAAGATGTTGTGTTCTGCTTGGAACACGATCATGAAGTTGAATGTTCCAGAGATACCCAAAGGCATACCATCAGAGAATGAACCTTGTCCGATGGGGTATACCAAGAATACTGCACTCGCTGCTGCAACCGGAGCTGAATATGCGATCGCAATCCAAGGACGCATTCCTAAGCGGTAGGATAGTTCCCATTCACGACCCATGTAGCAGAATATGCCAATCAGGAAGTGGAATATTACCAATTGGTAAGGACCGCCGTTGTACAACCACTCATCTAGAGAAGCTGCTTCCCAAATTGGGTAGAAGTGCAAGCCGATAGCGTTGGAGGAAGGTACTACTGCACCAGAGATGATGTTGTTTCCGTAAATTAAGGAACCTGCAACGGGTTCACGGATACCATCGATGTCTACTGGAGGTGCGGCGATGAAGGCGATTACGAAGCAGGCGGTGGCTGCTAGCAAGGTGGGGATCATTACTACGCCGAACCAACCGATGTAGATACGGTTGTTGGTGCTGGTGATCCACTCGCAGAATCGATCCCATACGTTGGCGCTTTCGCGACGTTGTAAGGTTGTTGTCATGGTTTTATGATTGCGGTTATTTATGAATCAGGCGGTTTTGTTTTTGCCTGTGAAACTACTCTACACCGCTTTACAATTTTTAATCAAGTTTTATTACTTCAGTAAAGCTGATGCAAACTATTAGTTTTACTTATTAAAGACTTATATGTTAGTGTTTGCGGCTCTTCCAAATACATTGAACACCAGTAAACCAAAAAGTTTTTCCCAAAGTGCGATGCCTGCGGCGGGCTGCGCCTACGCTAGAGCTTTTGTACCTTATCCCTCTTCTGTCACTCTCCGAAAACTTTTGCCATTTCTGAATTCTAGAGCTTTTGTATATGAAGCGATCGCGCGATTATTTTCTAATAAC
>NZ_JBALCS010000049.1:0-41701 GCF_036919555.1 Nostoc sp. | reverse complement strand
GGGTTTGGGCATATTTACAGCGATCGCGTTTTGCAGGATAACGAAAGGGACTACTTCTAGTTTATGCCCAAACCACCTTGGCGGTTGCTATATATTTGAGGTAAGCTTTGTTATCCCTCTTCTGTCACTTTCCGGGAGGGCGATCGCTAGAAGCCTCATGAGGCAATCAATACAAGCTATCCTATTAGAAAAAAATTGGTCTTGTATTTGTTATTAGAAAATAATCGCGCGATCGCTTCATATACAAAAGCTCTAGAATTCAGAAATGCCAAAAGTTTTCCGAGAGTGACAGAAGAGGGATATCATGTCCGCATAATTAGTTGTGATTCCCACAGTCATTGCACCCCACCCCTTAATCCCCTCCCCGCTCTTCGGGAGGGGAGACAAAACGCAGCTTTGGCGGGGTGAGGTTCTTCGGGTTTAATAAGTAATCAAGCGGACATTATATTAGACACAGAATGTGAGATGCTATTTTTAGCGGCTCACATTTGATTCATCAATGCAATTAGCTAAAGCTGATTTCGCGCTTTGAGTTGCAGATATCGCTCAACTAACTGATCGGCAATTTGGTTTGCTGGTGCATCTAGTACCAATACACCTTTTTGTTTCAGCTGGGCAAATGCTACTTGTCGTTGCATTAATAAATCGAGTGCTACTGCACGGGCATAAGCATCTGTAACATCATCTGTGAAGGTGTGTGCCAAACGATCAACTTGCGGATCTCGCAGAGTCACGCAAAATGGGAGATAGCGGGGTGCTAGCTTGGAGAGTGCGCCCAGAAGTTCTGTAGAAGCCGTGACATCAACTAAGTCGGTAATCACGACTACAAGCGCCCTGCGAGTTTGACGCTGCAAAACATTTGTCACCGCCCCCAAATAATCAGATTCAAATAACATTGGTTGAATTGGAGTTAAGCAATCAATTAGCTGATTCAAATGATGTTGACCACGTTCTGGGGGAATCCACGTATGCATCTGGCGGTCAAATACACCAACACCCACGCGATCGCCTCGATGTAACCCCGCCAAAGCTAAGGATAAAGTTGCATTCAAACCCCAGTCAAACCTCTGCAAATTCTGCACCTTTGCTGTCATCAACCGTCCACGATCAAGCAAGATAAGTAATGTTTGTTCCTGTTCTGGTTCCAAAACCCTCACCAGTGGCATTGCATTACCATAAGCCCCAACGCGACGGGCGGTAGCTTTCCAATCAATAAACCGCAAATCGTCACCAGTGCGATAGTTCCGCAGTTCGGCAAACTCTGTACCAATACCAGTTTTGCGAGATTGGCGCATTGATCCTGATGATTGCAATGTCAAACGAATTGTGAGCGATCGCAATCCCACTAAATCAGGATAAACTTTCACTGGCAGACTTTGGGGAATTTGCCAATCATCCCAAGCTAATCCCCAAATTCCCAACTGTCGGACTTGAATATTTCCCCAAGGAAATTCTCCCCGCTGTGTTGGTTTGACGGTATATGTCAATTCTTGAGTGGTATTACTCTTAACAATAGCCCGGAGTGAGGTTGCAGATACACCAAACCCTGTTGGGTAGTAATCGCAGATTTCAATTAAGGCGTTGGCATTTGGCGATGTCACCTTCAGCACCACCGGATTATCCCGCCCAATGGATAATCGCAACGGTAGTTCGCGGGTAATTTGCACGCGAGAACGCCGCACCTGTAAACCATCTACAACCATCAATCCGAGAACGATCGCATCAAATAGCAAAGTGATGGCGATCGTTGCTTTAATGTTGAGAAAAAGGCATAGGATCGGGGCGATCGCTATACCCAAAACCAACAGTAAATAAACTCGTCTGGAAGGAACCATTTTTTAGAGTCAGAAGTTAGGAGAAGATTAGCTTAACCTACGTCATCATAGGCAAAGCGGTTAAAGAGGAAGTCTAGGGCAATGTCGCTAGCTGTCAAATTGCGGTTTTGCATGGCGTTTGGCAATTAAAAAGCTTAATAGCATTAATAGCAATCCTAAATCATTAAGGATAAATTGTCGTAAAATTATTGAAAGTAATTATCATTAATTGAATTCTATCTACCAGTCGCCAACTATGACCATTACCCCCACTATCTCAGAGTGGCAAGAATTATGGGCAAAAGCTGCCAAAAATAGCCAGCAAAACTCATCAGAGCCATTTGAATCCTATTGTCAAGTACTCAGACAACTTGGCAAAAGATATGTGTGAAATATCGAAGTGTACCCCCAACTGTGGTTTGCGATTGAGGACTACGAATATTATGCCCCAAGCAACGGGGCGGCTTTCCTCCTTGCCTACGAGGTTGTACTGGTTTGCCGTCGCTTTCAATAAAGATGCAAATTATTCTTATCTACAGCTTACAATTAGCCGTCTAGATTGACCATTTACCTGACCTACCCCAAGACTCACCATGACCATCACTATCTCACAGAAGGCACACAAAGAACTGTGGCAGGAAGCTAAAGAAATTACCCCTTTGATGACTGCAAGGGATCAATCCAATCAGTGGGATTGGATCTGTCAATATCCGCCGACTTTGGGGCAGAATGTGATTGCAGGTTATGCTTACACGGATGCCAAAATCACCGAGGACCAGACTTACACACCCGGTAATCGCCTCTACAATGTACCCAAAAATAGCTTCAATTTGTGGATGAAGTATGAAATTCAATCTGGTAGTCTCAAAGGACTCGGCTTTGGTTTGGGATTATTCTACGTGGGCGATCGCCAGGGAGATTTAGAAAATGACTTTGAATTGCCGAGCTATTTCCGTACTAATGCTGCCATTTTCTATAAACAAGGACAGCTGCGCGCACAGGTGAATTTCAGAAATCTGTTTGATGTGGATTATTTTGAGTCTGCTAGCAACATTTTGCGTGTTTATCCTGGCGAGCCGTTCACTGTGCAGGGCACAATTTCGTTGGAGTTTTAAGGTTAGTGAGGTGAATGGAGGGCGATGAGTGTCGGCTGAACAACTTGCTTTAATACAGTTTTAATTTCTGGACAACATCTGAAATTCAATCTGGAAGTTTGAAAGGATTAGTCTTGGCTCAAGGCTAGAAGCTCATCGCGCTTCTAGCCTTGAGAGTAAATCAGCCACACTAGTAAAATCTAACAGTGCCTCACCAAGATTTTCTAATTATTCTAACGAGAGAGTTTCAACCCGTTGAGGTAATTCTCCTAAGAGTCGAGTTAGTTGACGAAGAATGAGCGATCGCTCTTGATATTTTAAGCTTTTAGATTAACCTGAAACTTGCGAGTCTTGAGAATTGTGTTAACTTAAAGTCAGAAAAAATATTCCACCCATCCCAAATTGGGATTGGATGTCTTTTTTGAAACCCAGGGTAAAGTTTTGAAAACCGCCTTGATCAAACTTTTTTAAAGTGTGTCTTAATTACGAATTAAAAATTACGAATTAGGAATTACTATGACACCTGAAAAGCAAATTCAGCAGCAAATCGCCGAAAATCTCGTTTGTATAGGTGAAGTCCTTTTTAGCGCCCAAGCATGGAAGTTCTTCCAAAAACTAGGCAGGGGCTACCTATATCTGCATAAAGTACTCCAGATAGAACATACTAGTGGCAATAATTTTTCGGTGATTGAAGGTGTATCGCAGCTAGGAGACAGAATGCACTATACTGCTAAAGGCACTGAAGCTTGGCAGATAATGCAACTCTCAGCAGCAGCCGCTAGACAACCAATACTATATGCTCAGTTTTGCGCTTTTATTGACAACTACGACCCAAGAAAAGAGTTTGTGGTAATTGTAGGTTTTAACTATGGTTCTGATGCTAGAGAATATTTCTTTTTAAGAAGACCAGAAATTTCCCCTGAGCAAGCTTTTACAATTGTCAGCGATCGCCCCTTAGAATTTGGCATCGAATCACTATAATCTTGATTTATCTAAAGTTTTTCAACCATTGTGAGTTATCCTTCAAGTCAAGGTAAAGGTGGTTAATAGGTTAACCAGTTTTGCAAGGGATGGATTTTTAACCTCATCTATGTTGAGAACCGTAGTTTTTGCCCTCACCGTAAATCCCTCTCCCAAGTAGGGAGAGGGACTTATTTTTGGCTCTCCTTCTCCCAATATTGGGAGAAGGGGCTGGGGGATGAGGGTTTTTTCTTTTCATAGGGAAAGAACTACAGTTTTGTAAGGGATGGATTTTTATTAAATGAATTTTTTGCTGATAATTTCTGTGATCCTAGTTCCACTCTCAAAACAAGTCGGAGTAGTTCACGTAGTATACTCGGCGTTAATTCTCACGTAGTCGTAACTCAAATCGCAACCCCAAGCTTTACCTGAACCATGGCCATTGCCAATGCTGACTGCAATGATCACCGGATTATCTACTCGTTGGGCTTTAATAGTGCTTCTATCAAAGGATAAATCATTACTATTATTAGTGGCAATGAAGTCTTTGGGCAGCGAAGAATCCGCCGCTGCTTTTTTCAAATAAGCACTCGCTGCTGCACGGTCAAATTGCAGAGGTTGCCCATTTTCTAACATTAAGAAATCGCCTAGCTTAATTTGCAGGTTTTCTTGCTCAAAGGGTACACCTGCACGTCCGGCGGCGGCGGCTATGCGTCCCCAGTTGGGATCACGTCCAAAGATTGCAGATTTAACTAAGGATGAACCAGCGATGATTTTAGCTATTTGTCGGGCTGAGAGTTCATCATGGGCCCCTGTTATTTCCACTTCAATTAGACAGGTTGCGCCTTCACCATCACGAGCGATCGCTTTGGCTAAATGCTGGCAAACTGCTGTTAACATCGCCTCTAATTTCTCTGCTTCTGCGCCCCATTCTGTAATTGCTGGGGTGCGAGATTGACCATTTGCCAAGGCAATTAAGCTGTCGTTGGTACTGGTATCACCATCCACGGTAATGGAATTAAAGCTTCTATCAGCTGCCCTTGCTAACATTTGCTGCCAAAGGTGAGGCGAAACCACAGCATCACAAGTCACAAATGCCAGCATGGTTGCCATGTTTGGGTGAATCATGCCGGAACCTTTGGCAATACCGCCAATTCGTACCGGGCGATCGCCTATAGTTGTCTCTAGAGCAATGGATTTAGTTACCAAGTCTGTAGTGATAATCGCCCCGGCGGCGGCATCTGAGCCGGTTTCTGAGAGTGCTGCTACTACCTTGGGAATCCCGCTTCGCAAAGCATCCATCTTAATTCTTTGACCAATCACGCCAGTGGAAGCCAATAACACAGATTCAGACGAGATGTTCAATGCTTGGGCTACTGCCATAGCAGATTCTAAGGTATCAAGGTAGCCTTGAGTCCCTGTAGCGGCATTTGCTTGTCCGGCGTTGCAGAGGATGGCACGAGCGCTATGTTTGGCTTGCAAGCGTTGGCGACAATATTCTACGCAGGCAGCTTTAACTTGGCTGGTGGTGAACACACCAGCTGCGATCGCTTCCACCTCTGAGAATATCAAAGCTAAATCTGGCAACCCCGAAGGTTTCAATCCTGCGGTAATTCCCGCCGCCTGATACCCCCTTGGTGCTGTGATGCCACCTGTTATTTTTTGCCAATCTTCTGCCATTATTCTTCCTTATAACTATCAGGTTGGATAGGTCAATTTGTGCTTTGGAAAAGTGTTGAATTAAGAGAGACGCGATTAATCGCGTCTGTACAGGAGAGACGCGATTAATCGCGTGCTGTACAGGAGTTATTATTCTTCCCCTGCTTCCCAGTCCTCAGTCCTCAGCCCCTTTTGTTGTGAGTTTATTTGCTGATGGTAATAATAATGCACCAGTTGGCGATTGGCATAATTGTTTTTACCTTTCTTATGACGAAAGATAAAAGCAAAAAAGGAGAGCCACTTGGGTCGGTCTCCAGATCATCACGGTGTATCTACTTAGTACACTCTATCATTTCTAATCTAAGGGTTAATACTTATTTAATGGAAATTATTCTTAATAATATTATGAAGTTAACCGTAAATACCACAAAAATCAAATAAAAAAGAGAGCCACTTCAGCAGCTCTCCAGATCATCAGGGTGCATCTACTTACCACAGCATATCATTTTTGGTATGCGGGCTGTCACCATTTTTTATATGAAGATTCTGTGAAGAACACCGGGAAAATACTGACTTGGGGGATTGGGCATAGGGCATTGGTTATTCTCCTTGTCTCCCTCATCTCCCTCATCTCCCCCTGCCCTTCTGCTCCTCGCAGCCAGCAAAGTTGAGTTGACAGACTACTAGGCGTTCAGTTTCTTCTCCATCAATTCGTTAGTCAGCTTAGGATCAGCACGTTTGCCTGTCTTTTTTAGAACCTGTCCGACAAAGAAGCCTTTGAGGTTGGTGTTACCGTTGCGATACTTTTCTAGTTCTTTGGGATTAGCGGCTATGACTTCATCAACGATCGGTTCCAATACACTAGGATCGGTGATTAGCTCTTGACCAGCAAAGGCTTTTTCAGGAGAAATACCACTGAGTAAATCTGGCAACTTTTCTTTAGCTTGAGCATTGCTAATTTTGCCCGTTTCAATGCGAGTGATAATCTCAGCTAAATTGGTGGGAGTCAGGGCGATTTCAGTAATACTGAGTTTTTGCTTATTGAGGTGTGCTGCAATATCTTGAGTAATCCAGTTAGCAGCAGCTTTGGGATTTGCTCCAGCTGCGATCGCAGTTTCAAAATATTTGGCTACTGGATGATCTTCTGTCAACACTCGCGCATCATAAGCCGAAAGCCCCAACTCACTTTCATAATGATGGCGTTTTTGGGCTGGTAGTTCTGGTAATTCGCTGCGCCATTTCTCTAATTGTTCATTTGACACCTCAATTGGTGCTAAATCTGGTTCGGGGAAGTAGCGGTAATCGCTAGAACCTTCCTTTACCCGCATACTACTTGTGCGTTGAGCGCCTTCTTCCCACAGCCGAGTTTCTTGAATAATGCTCGCGCCTGCTTCGATGGCGGCGATTTGGCGCTCAATTTCGTAGTCAATCGCCCGTTGGATGGCGCTGAACGAGTTCATGTTTTTAATTTCTACCTTGGTGCCAAACTCCTTTCGTCCCACTGGACGCACGGAAATGTTGACATCGCAGCGCAGAGATCCTTCTTGCATATTACCATCACTCACGCCGAGATAGCGCACAATCCGGCGCAACTCTTCGGCATATTCAGCAGCTTCTAATCCCGAACGCAAATCAGGTTCCGAGACAATTTCCACTAAAGGTATACCTGCGCGATTGTAGTCTACCAGAGAATAGGTAGAACCGGAGAGGCGAGTCTCGTTCCGAGAGGCTTCGCCAACACTGCCTGCGTGTACTAATTTTCCAGCATCTTCCTCCATGTGCAGACGTGTGATACCAATGCGTTTGCGAATGGGATTACCCTCAGCATCTACCAACTCAATTTCTAACCAACCATGTTCTGCGATCGGTAGATCATATTGAGAAATTTGGTAATTTTTGGGTAAGTCAGGATAAAAATACTGTTTCCGGTCAAATTTGCTATATTTAGCGATTTGACAATTTAGTGCCAAACCAGCCTTGACGGCGTATTCTAATACTTTTTCATTGAGTACAGGTAAGACCCCAGGTAAACCCATACAAACCGGGTCAATGTTAGTATTGGGGTCAGCACCGAATGCCGTCGAGCTATTAGAGAAAATCTTGGTGTTGGTACTCAGCTGACAATGGGTTTCTAGACCAATAATCGCTTCATACTCAGTTTTTACGGTCGTAGCAGTGGTCATAATATCAATATTTGGGCAATAATCCTTCTCGTGGTACTATTGTAGCGGCGTATTGAGTTACGCTGAAGACGGTTATTTGGGTGAGCAATGCTTACCCTCTTGAGTTTGAAAAGGGAGATGCAAACCAAAGATGAAGAAAATCTTAATCATTGGTTCTGGGGGTTCTGGTAAATCTACCCTAGCCCGCGAACTGGGAACCATCTTAGGAACGTGGAATAACTATTGGGGGATATTTTATTTTTTGGAAGTCCCTTAATGCCTCTTGCTCTCTTCGTTTAAGGAAGATAACTTAATCCGCCGACTTTCACGCGATAGTGGTACTAAAACTGGGGCTTGACTTTGAGCATTGCTTTCTTTAAGGCTTTCCACCACCTTAGATAGTTGTGCAATTGTCGATGCTTCAAATACGCTACGCAAAGGTAACTCCACATATAAGGCGTCGCGCACTCTAGAGACAAGCTGAGTTGCCAGTAATGAATGACCACCTAATTCAAAGAAATTGTCATAAATTCCTACGCGCTTAAGTCCCAAAACCTCAGCAAAGATTTTCACTAGCACTTCTTCAATAGGAGTCTGAGGTGCGATATAAGTTTCAGGGAATTGGAGCTTGATTGCATCATGGAATGCTCTTAAGGCGCGGCGATTGACTTTACCATTAGCTGTTAGAGGTAAACACTCCAATACTACAAAAGCTGAGGGTATCATGTACTCAGGTAGTTTTTCTGCTATGTAAGTCTGCAATTGCGGCACTAATTTACGCGCTGCTTTGGCTTGTAAGGGATTATTGGCGTAAGATTCCCAAGGACGAGAGTGAGTCGTGCTATGTGGAAAAATAGTTCTCTTACTTACTGCATCGTGCCGTATAAAAATCACATCATAATGTCTTTCAACACTTAAATGTGACCAGGTAATATCAATCTTATAAGGTACATTCAGCGCATAGAAATCTTCTGGTTCTACTCCGAAATTTTCGATTTCTTGCAAAGCTTTGCGTATTTGACCTACAGTTTTAAAATCTTCTACGTCTGATAGCCATTCTACTATTTTAACTGCTGACATCACCCGCGCATTAGGTACATTGATAATGCTTAATATTTCTGGTTGATTCTCAATTAATAACTGATGCACTGCTGAGACTGTTAAATTATCTTCAGACCAGTTTCGGACTGAATAATTTTCAGTATTATTAACACTTTCGCCACTAACATGAAGAATCACATTGTAACGAAAATCAGTTAGCTCATTGTGATGTTTACCCCGCATCAGTTTAATTTGTACATGATTAATCTGCGGAAAGCGTTGCTTTATTGCAGTAAAAAAATCTGGCTCAATAACTAACTCTGTTTCTTGGAAAATTTGCATTTGAACCCGTTGCTGTAACTCGGAGCGGGTAAGGGAAGGTTCAGCTTGATACAGTTGCACTGACGCATGGAAAGCTTGCAAGAGTGGCAGACTACGCACATCTCCTATGAAGATAAAGCCACCCGGAGCAGTTGCCCTCACAGCACCTTCTAATACACGAATCAGGTAATCAATACTAGGAAAATATTGTACAACCGAGTTCAGAATTACTGCATCAAAAGCTGCTGTTTCTACTTTTTCAAAGTCAGTAGCCATTTGCTCATACAACGTTACCTGCGGTATTTCTTGCTTTTCTAACTGCTGCTGAATGTAGTTAAGTGAAACTGAGGAAAAGTCTGTTCCCCAATATTTAGTGCAGTCAGGTGCAATCTTAAACAGAATCAAACCTGTTCCACAACCAATTTCTAAGACTCGTTTGGGTTCCCAAGCCAAAATTTGCTCGACTTGGTTATTCACCCACTCATGCATCTGCTCTGCTGGAATAGGCTGATTTGTGTAACTACTATTCCAGCCGACAATATTCAATTTTGGATCGGAATCAGCAGGTTGATTATAAGTTTCGTTATAGAGCATCTGCCATTGCAAAACTTGCTCATTTTGCAATTGCATTAATTGCATATTCTCCTGTTCACTGCTATATTCAGTTTTTGGTACTACATAAGCTACTAGGCGCTTTTCCCCTTTATCCTCACGAATTATTACTATAGTTTGCTGCACTGCTGGATGCTGAGTCAGTACGGCTTCAATTTCTCCCAACTCAATGCGGTAGCCGCGAATTTTTACCTGTTCGTCGAGACGACCTAAAAATTCAATGTTGCCATCTACACGATAGCGAACTAAATCACCTGTTTTATAAAGTCTTGCTTTTAACTTATTAGTAAAAGTATGATCAATGAAGTATTCAGCAGTTAAGTCAGGACATTTTAAATAACCTCGTGCCAATCCATCACCACTTATGTACAACTCTCCCGAAACGCCAATAGGTACTGGTTGTAAATGTTTATCTAATATGTAAAGTTGTGTATTGGCGATCGCACGACCAATTCCGGGTGCTAAATTATCTTTATTCTTAACAGAAATATCACCAGAAGTTGTCACAACCGTGTTCTCAGTTGGCCCATAATTGTTAACTAACTGGAAAGGATGGTCAGCTAAAGGATATTGATTTAGTCTGTCGCCACCTGTGAGTAATATTCGTAAAGCTGCGTTATTAGCAAAATCTAATAAGATAATTTTCTCTGCTAAAGGAGTTGGTAACAAGGTAATTGTTATCGCTTTTGATATTAGCCAATCTCGGAGATGTTCAGGTATTTGCCTGATTTCATCATCTACAAAATAAATGCTTGCCCCAGCAATAAGATAAGGCCAAATTTCCCAACCGCAAGCGTCAAAGCCAACTTTGCAAATCTGCGTTGCTCGGTCAAAGGGTGAAACTGTAAACGCTTTTTGATGCCAAAAAACTAAATTTAACAATCCTCTGTGTTCAATTTTAACCCCTTTAGGTTTTCCAGTTGAGCCAGAGGTATAAATAACATAAGTGAGGTTATCTACTGTAACTTTACTAGTAGGGTTATCTTGAATCTCTTGAGAAATAATCTCCCAATCTTTATCTAAACAGATTACCTCTGAATTATAGTTTTTCAGGCGTTCAAGCCATCGCTCTTGAGTTAATAAAACTGAAACTTGAGCATCTTCAAGCATAAAGTTTAAACGTTCAGATGGATAGCTCGGATCTAAAGGTACATAAGCTCCGCCTGCTTTCAGGATGCCCAACATTCCCATTACCATATCAAAAGAGCGTTCTACACAAAGTCCTACTAAAACTTCGGTTTTAACTCCTAACTTTTTTAGATAATGTGCAAGTTTATTGCTACGTATATTTAACTCTTTATAACTGAGTTGCTCATCGCCAAATACTAGTGCGTTCGCGGAGCGTGCGTTTAACGCAATCGCATCAGGATTCTGTTGTGCTACGCTCTCAAATAACTGATGAATACACTTATCTTGAGGATAATCTAACCGAGTATTGTTCCATCCAACTAATAATTTATCTAGCTCAGATTCGCTTAAAAGTGGTAATTGTGCAATTCGCTGTTCGGGATCTGCAACTATACCTGACAGTAATATTTGAAAGTGCCCTAGCATCCTGGTGATCGTTGCGTCATCAAACAAATCAGTGCTGTAAATTACAAAACCACTAATTCCTTCTGAGCTATCTGCCCATAACCCATTTTGAGTATTTGGCTCCCACAAGTGGAACTCCAAATCAAAACGTGTTGTTTCGGTTTCAAATGGTAGTGGACTCAAAGTTAAACTAGGTAACTCTAACGCAGATATAGGCGTATTTTGGAGCGCAAAAACAACTTGAAAGAGCGGATTTTGATTCAAATTACGCTCTGGATGCAGTTCTTCGACAAGTTTTTCAAAAGGTAAATCTTGATGAGCATAAGCTCCTAAAGCTACCTCTTTGACTCGACTCAATAATTCCCGAAAAGTTGGGTTTCCACTTAGTTGGGTACGCAGTACTAAGCTGTTGACAAAAAAACCAATTAATCCCTCAATTTCACTCCGGTTGCGATTGGCAATAGGTGAACCAATAGTAATATCTTCTTGTTGTGTGTAGCGGTAAAGTAAAACTTGGAATGCTGCTAGTAGGGTTATAAATAAAGTTACCCCTTCTTGCTGTGCGAGAGCTAAAAGTGCTTCGCTCAAACTTTTTGATAATTGCAGAGATTGCCTTGCACCCTGGTAACTTTGAGCAGCTAGTCTTGGTCTGTCGGTTGGCAGATTCAGCATAGAAATGCCGTCTAATTGCTTTTGCCAGTAACCGAGTTGCTTTTCTAATAGTTCCCCTTGCAACCATTGGCGTTGCCAGTACGCAAAATCTGCATATTGGATTGTAAGTTTCGGTAGAGGAGAAGGCTGATTGCTAGCAAAGGCAGTGTAAAGTGCTGCTATCTCTTGAATCAGCACCCCAATAGACCAACCATCACAGACAATGTGGTGCATAGTCAGCAGCAGGATGTATTGTGTCTCATACAACCACAGTAGTTTTACTTGCAGCAACGAATCAGTTGATAAATTGAAAGGACGTTGAGCTTCTTGAGTAGTGAGTTGTCGTGCTTGTATTTCTCGTTCGGCTTGTGGCAATTGCCGTAAATCTATTACTGGTAAAGTAATAGTTAGCGTCGGATTAATTACCTGAACTGGTTGCCCTGACTGCATGACAATAGTAGTGCGTAAAACTTCATGTCGCCGCACGATTTCGTTAAAAGTTTGTTTTAACGCGGCTTGATTGAGCGAACCTGTTAAATGTAGTGCTAGTGGAATGTTATAGAAAGGATTATTAGGAATTAATTGGTCAATAAACCACAGCCGTTGTTGAGCAAAGGAGAGGGGAAGATTTTCTGACCGCGAAATAGATACTAGAGGTCTAAAGCTGTGGTTATTAGTACGATTAGTTGCTTCTAAAAATTCAATAATTTCTGCTTTACGCTCTTGAATTTCTGCACGTAGTTCTGCTGTAAGAGTTCCTTCAGGCGCGTTACAGCGAAACTTTTCACGATCAATAAAAACTTGAATATCTAAGCTGCGAAGATAAGATAAAAACTCAACTGTATTCAAAATTAAACCCCTTCGCAACTATTGTTACTTAGTAGTTATTAACTAACTCAGCATTTTTATCACACTTGCAACATTGTATAAATCATTCTTGGGAGTGAAACTTGGATGATTCAACTATGCTATCAAGCTAAAAGACAACGCAGTTAACAAACTATCGCAAGGTTTAGGCTCATGATATTCATGCCTCATAATTTTCTACTTGTATGGCTGTTTCAACTGCTGTCGGTTGGGGTACTTGGCGGGGGGATCTACATTCTCTATGAGTGGTACGAACGAGAACTTGTAGGAACTTCCTACTTAGTGGCTGGACTAGTAATGGTTTTGTGGACTTTTGGTGGTCGTTTTATCAGTTTGCCACTGCTGCGCCGTCCTGGAGCCGAGGAACCCAAGTTTATGCGTAGCAAAACCGTGCAGCGTTTGCCACGGCCGGATGGTAGTGTACTGCAAGTAGAGTTTTTTGGCCCTGAGGATGGTCAACCGATTATTTTGTCACACGGTTGGGGACCCAACAGTACTGTATGGTATTATGCCAAACGACAACTGAGCGATCGCTTCCGAGTAATTGTTTGGGATCTACCAGGGTTAGGAAAATCCTCCAAACCGAAAAACAACGATCACTCTATAGAAAAATATGCCCGTGACTTGGAAGCTGTTGTTGCGTTGGTGACAGCCACTCCCAAAGGCAGTATCGCAGGGGAAAAACCTGTTATCCTGGTAGGACACAGCATGGGTGGGATGATTAACCTGACATTCTGTCGCCTGTTTCCAGAGCAATTAGGGAGTCGGGTGGCTGGCTTAATTCTTGTAGATACAACTTATACTAATCCGGTAAAAACTTGTATATTGAGCAATTTGGTACGTAAATTGCAGAAACCGCTACTCGAACCTGTGTTGTACCTGACTATCGTGCTGTGGCCGATTTTTTGGTTGATGACTTGGCTTTCCTATTTGAATGGTTCGCTGTACATCACCGTCGAACTATCTGGATTTACGGGTACAGAAACACGCGGTCAACTAAGTTTTGCAGGTCTATTATCAGCATTGGGTTCGCCTGGGGTTCTGGCTCGTGGCACACTGGCAATGTTCAGGTTCGATGAAACAGAAACACTTGCAACTATTAACGTACCTGTGTTGGTCGTTTGCGGCAATTCAGATATAGCAACTAAACCTGTTGCAAGCGATCGCATGAAAGCAGAATTGCCTTACTCTGAGAAAGTCACCCTAAAACCAGGTGGACACATGGCATTGATGGAACAAAACCAGCAGTTTTCCGAAGCAGTCAGCACGTTTTGTGCTGGTTGCTCATAACTGGGATCACTAGTCTGAGATGACTACCTGGAGCCTCCTTTGCTTGTTCACGAACCTTGTTAGCAAAAGAGCCTTTTTAGGGGGTCAAAATTCATCCTAAATATGTGGTGACAGTTTGGGCAAAAGCTTATATTCTATCATGTCCGCTTGATTACCCATAATAAGAGAACCCCACCCCCAACCCCTAAGAGCTCTTCGGGAGGGGAGACAAAGCATAGCTTTGGCTCTTTGGGGTTCTTCGGGTTTAATAAGCAATCAAGCGGACATGATATTACATAAATTTTGCGTTCATTTAGCTTTTCTTAGTGCCATTCTACTTAGTATCTTTTAATTAGTTCCAAAGTAGATGTCGCTCAATTCTTCCAAAAAAACATCAGTCTGCGATTCTGGATTACAGAAGTAGGGATGGATGGGAAGGAGTTCAGCGCGATCGCGGGTTTGCGGTGAAGACAGAATCGAATCAAGCAAAGTCAGGTAGTTTTCAGCAGTAGAATCCCAACTGTAGGTCTTCAACACCCGTTGCTGACCAGCTTGGGCAAAATACTCCCACTGGTGAGCATCACATAGCAACCGCTCCAATCCCCGGACAATATCAGCAGGATCTTCTGGGTCAACGAGTACGCCATATTCCTTATTTCCCTGTCGCAAGCTCTCGCTAGGTCCACCGTTCTTGGTCGCTATTACTGGCAAACCTGCAACTGCTGCTTCTAAGGGAGCAAGCCCAAAAGGTTCGTAGAGTGCGGTTAGCGCGAACACCGAGCGGCGTTTAACCATAAATCGATAGGCTGCTGCCAGTGACTCTTGAGACTGATCTGACAAGCCAAACGCACTGACCTTACCCCACAAGTCCTTTTCTTTGACCACCTCCCGAATCGGGGCTAATACCTCTTCAGTCATGTCGTCACTAGCCTGCTCTCGTAAAGGATCGGCCAGCCCCCCTGTAAGTAGCACCAAGTTAGCTCGTTCCTGAAGTGTTGGACTCATTGCGAAGGCTTGCACCAGCCCTAATACGTTTTTTTTAAGTTCTAATCGACTGGATGCTATGATCGCGGGCAAATCTCGACGTGGTTCTGCAATGTCCCGTACCAATCGCTCCTGAATGAATTCTTCGGTAGCCTCCTCGTTTTCGGAACGCGCCTTTGCACCGAAAATCGAGAAATTTGCTCCCGGTGGAATTACCGCAAAGCGGTTGTCGTTGTCTACATCCACAGCACCACGATAAACTCGATGAGAGTACTGTTCAAAGCGTTCCTGTCGCGTACTGGTGATATTAACAGCCGAGCGATTCATGCTCAGGCGTTCGGCTAAAATGCGATATCTGAAATAGAATTGCTCGTCTATTTCTGTGAGATTTTCTGGGGTGACTTCCAGTTTGTCCATCTTTTGGGCGCCGAGAGAATGAGCAGTAAAAGTAAAAGGTATGCCTGTCTCGTCTTCAATCAGAACGCCACATAGTCCCCCATCGCCGTAGTGAGCAGTCATTGCATCAGGTAAGCCACCCTGCTGTTGATAAAATTTCAAGATGTTGGGTACCCAATCACTAAGCAGATGAGGCCACAAAAACTCTTTAGGCAGAAATTCTTTTGGCCCAGCTGGTAAGCGGATAATGCGGACGTTATCTACCCCTGGATATGTCTCAAATGGTTCACCAAACTCTGGCCACTCCGGGTCAATAATTTGACGGGTAAGAATATCAACTTTATGACCCATTTCAGCTATGGCTATGGCGACTTGCTTAACGTAGATCAGCTGACCACCAAAATCTGAGTGTTTCGTTATATGACTATTGCCTGAATCAAAATTGCCTTGAGGGTTGAGAAATCCAATGTGCATAGCCCACTTCCTAATACAGGTTGATTTCTACTAGAGATTTTTGCTTGAAGACGGTAGCAGAAGACCTTAGTGAGCTTATTAAAAACTCCCAAGACTAAAAAACACAGGCAGTGAAGCTGTACATAAATGCCATCAAAAAGTAAGTTAAAGGGCTTTTATTGGTTCCCTTTAGCTTTTGACTTTTAACGGTATCTGGAAAACCTCACTTCCATTCTTCTCTCCTTGCAGGAGAGAGGCTTTTAATTCTCCCCCTTCCCTACCAGGGAAGGGGGCTGGGGGGTTAAGTTTCGCGTTAACTTTTCCACATGACGTGAAAAGTTTAGCTTAAACCCAGCCAATTCGCGCATTTTCCTAATGCTTAAGTTAATCGCTACTGCGGCTGGCGCACATATATCGGATGGCATAAATGGTATGATGATTCCCTGACTCAGGGGTTTCTCAAAATTCCACTTCTTCTCGCTGAATTCCCGTAGTTTCAGTCTGATCCACACCTTTTGCTGTCCAACACATTGTGTCAATGTACCTAGCAAGTTGTTCAATAGTCGGTGCTTCAAATAAATTGCGTACAGGCAAATCTATTTGGAAGGTGTCACGGATGCGGGAAGTTAGCTGAGTTGCTAGTAGAGAATGACCGCCCAATTCAAAGAAATTGTCGTGGATGCCTACTTGCTCTTTTCCCAAGACTTTAGCCCAAATTTGTGCAAGTAACTCTTCAACTTGCGATCGCGGTGCCACATAATCTTGATTATTGAAAGTAATTATATCAGGCGTGGGTAAAGCACGACGATCCACTTTGCCATTAGGTGTTAGAGGTAGAGATTCCAGTATCATATATGCTCTTGGCACCATGTATTCTGGTAACTTTTCTTTGAGAAATTGACGAAGTAAGGACGCAAAGCTTTGCACCTCTTGCGTCGGTATCTGTTCCTGGTTGGGAACAATATAAGCCACCAAGTACTGATCATCAGGTACGTCCTCAGCAGCAATCACAACAGTTTCTCTGACTGCTAGATGTTGACTCAACACCGCTTCAATCTCTAATAACTCAATGCGGAAGCCGCGAATTTTTACTTGATTATCAATCCGACCTAAAAATTCAATATTGCCATCTGGTAAATAGCGAGCTAAATCACCTGTTTTATAAAGACGTGTTTTTGCTTTTTTACTAAAAGGATGAGGAATAAAGTGTTTAGTAGTAAGTTCAGGGTGATTCAGATATTCTCGCGCCAATCCTTCCCCACCAATATATAATTCGCCAGTAACGCCAATAGGCACTAGTTGTAAATCGGTATCTAATATATAAATCTGCGTGTTTGTAATCGGACGACCAATAGGAAAAGATGTGGCTGATTCTGGAAACTCTTGTACGTAATAATAAGAAGAAAATGTTGTATTTTCTGTGGGTCCATAAACTTGAATTAAATGCTTTGGCGCACCATCTTTGATAACTTTTTTAACCCATCTTATATTAACAGTCTCACCACCAAATAGTAAATATCGCAACGAAGCAAAAGCTTGCGGAACATCTCTGGCAATTTGTTGAAATAAGGCGGTAGTCAAAAACAGAACGTTGATACCTTTTTCTCGTAGTTGTAATGAAAATTCGTGAGGCGAAAGGGTTACATCTTTACTAATTCCCACAAGTTGAGCGCCGTTAAGTAGCGCTCCCCAAATCTCGAATGTGGCTGCATCAAAAGAAGTATTTGCGGCTTGGGCGATTTTATCAGATGATGACAATTTTATATAGTTAGTATTACACACTAACCGATTGACAGCTTTGTGAGGTACAGCAACTCCCTTGGGTTTGCCTGTAGAACCAGAGGTGTAAATAACATAGGCTAAATTATCACTATTTAAATCGCTTTTGAGATTGTCTTCCTTTTCTTGAGTAATAATTTCCCAGTCTTGATCTATAGAAATAATTGAATTTGAGAAACCTTCAAAATGCTTGAGCAAGTTTTCTTGTGTCAGCAATACTGAAACTTGTGCATCTTCAAGCATAAAATTTAGGCGCTCTTGAGGATAACTAGGGTCTAATGGAACATACGCTCCGCCTGCTTTCAGAATGCCTAATAACCCGATGATCATTTCTATAGACTGTGAAATACAAATGCCGACTAAAACTTCTGAACATACTCCTAATTTTTGTAAGTGTTGTGCGAGTTTATTACTGCGAGTATTTAACTCTTGATAAGTGAGTTGCTCGTTAGCAAAGTTTACTGCTATAGAATCAGGATACTGCTGTACCTTTTCTTCAAACAATTGATGGATACACTTATCTTGAGGATAATATGCGTTAGTATTATTCCATTCCATCAATACCTGATGTAGCTCCACTTTACTTAATAACGGTAAATTTGCAATTCGTTGTTCTGGATTTATAACAATGCTTGACAATAGAGTTTTAAAATGTTTCAGCATCCGGCTAATGGTAGCTTGATAAAATAAATCTGTGTTGTAAACCATTACGCCTCGCAGACCTTCAGAATACTCCCAGTTCCCACCCAGTAAGCTCCTAAAATCCTCAGAACACTTCCACAGATGTAGTTCCAAATCAAAACGTGTTTTTTTCAAGTCAATATTCATAAAGCTAGGTACTAATCCAGGCAGTTCTAGCGCTGACATTGGCGCATTCTGGAAACCAAACACCACTTGAAATAGCGGGTGCTGGCTCAAGTTACGCTCTGGATGTAGTTCTTCGACTAACTTTTCAAACGGTAAATCTTGGTGGCTGTATGCTCCTAATGTTACCTCGCGTACTCTGCCTAGTAGTTCCTGAAAAGTGGGGTTTCCAGATAAGTTGTTACGTAGCACCAAACTATTGACAAAAAAACCAATTATGCCTTCAATTTCACTACGGTTACGGTTAGCAATTGGCGAACCTAGCGCGATATCTTCTTGATGTGTGTAGCGGTAAAGTAATGTTTTAAATGCTGCCAGCAGCGTCATAAATAAGGTGACACCTTCTTGCTGTGACAGCTTTTCTAGTGCATCAATTAGCTTGAGCGGTAATTCTATAAATTGTGTTCCTCCTTGATAGCTTTGTATAGCTGATATTGGTTTGTCAGTAGGCAGATGCAGTATGGAAATAGCGTTTAATTGCTCCCGCCAGTAAGCTAACTGGGTTTGGAGTATTTCTCCTTGCAGCCACTCGCGTTGCCAGTGAGCAAAATCGGCGTACTGAAGAGGTAGTTCTAATAGAGGGGAAGGCTGGTTTTGTGCAAAAGCTGCGTACAGCGTTCCCAGTTCCCGAATCAGTACCCCCATAGACCAATCATCACAGATAATGTGGTGCATATTCAATAATAGAATATGTTCTGTCTCGGAAAGGACGAGGAGCATTACTCGCAGCAATGGCGCGGAGGATAAATCGAAGGGATGTTCTATCTCTGCGTTAATAATGCACTTTGCTTTAACCTCTTGTTCATCAGCTGGTAATTGTTGGAGGTTTAGTATTGTTAAGCTAGGTGCGTTAGCGCAGCTTTCCGCAGGAATCGCCTGTAGGGGTTGCCCATCCAATACAATAAAAGTGGTGCGTAAAGTTTCGTGGCGACGCACTATTTCGTTAAAAGTCTGTTCTAGTGCGGCTTTATTAAGCGAACCTGTCAACCGAATTACTGTCGGCACATTATAAATAGCATTGCCAGGGATCAACTGGTCAAGGAACCATAGGCGCTGTTGAGCAAAAGATGCTGGAAAGACGAAGACTTCTTCAGAAGACATATTGATCCTTATTTTAATTTTTGTGCTTTCTCAATACAGGCTTTTAGCTGTGCGGCAAGAAATTGGATATGGGGTTTTCTCAGCATAGTTAGGTGATTGCCAGGAATATGATGAATTTCTGTTCCTCCGACAATTAGCTGATCCCAACCCATACTCGGATCTTCTTTGGCAATGTTTGATTGAACGTTGGTTCTGAAAAGATTAATTCGTTTAGAGTAGGTTTGCGGAACGTAGTTAAGAACTGCTTGGCTATTGGCATAGAAAACACGAAGCATTGGACGAATTGCTAACTCGCTTAAAAATCTTAACTCGGATTCTTCAGATATCAGGTTGACTGTGGCATCCTCTTTTGGGATGAGTTGAGAGAACAGATTTGTTTGGAGCGATCGCGTTAGCGACTCCCAAAAGGAGTATCGCACAATTTTATTAAAATTAGTCAACCGAGAAGTTAAACTATTAATTCGATTCTTGGTGATAGCGATAATTAGATATAAATAATCGAGGAAAAAAGGCCATATATATCGCACCACTGTAGTAAGCATAAACTTCAAACCATTACCCAAGGAAGGTATATTGCCCGGAATTGGTGCTAAAGTATCAAGCACAGCAAGTAGAGCCACTTCTTCCCCAGACCTTTGGAGTTGTTGAGCCATTTCAAAAGCAACCCAACCTCCAAAAGACCAACCTCCTAAAAAATAAGGGCCTTTGGGCTGCACTCTCCGCAATGCTTCAATGTAGTGGGTAGCCATATTCTCAATGCGAGTTAGTGGCGGAGTTTTTCCATCAAGTCCAATGGGTTGTAGCCCATAAAATGGTTGATTTTTTCCCAATTGATGAGCTAATTCGTAATAAGGAAAGACAACACCAAAAATTGGATGAACGCAGAAGAAAGCTGGATTTGAACCAGCAGATTGAATCGGAACTAAGGGCGACCACGCCAGAGAATCTGCTTTTGAGGATAGAGAATTTGCCAAACTTTCAATTGTTGTATTTAAAAATAAGCTAGATAGCGGCAATTCGCACTCAAACTGCTTGTGTATCTGCTTCAGGAGGCGTACAGTTAACAGTGAATCTCCTCCCAAGTCGAAGAAGTTATCGTAAATACCCACACACTCAACATTAAGGACTTCAGCCCAAATTTTTGCCAAGGTTGACTCGGTTGGAGTACGAGGAGCGATAAATGCTTTATCTATTAAGCGGCTAGCCAGACTGTCAAGTTCTGTTAGCGCCAAACGATCCACTTTGCCACTAGCTGTAAGCGGCAGAGAATCCAGCACTACAAAAGCTTTTGGGATCATATATTCTGGTAATTTTTCTTTTAAGAATTTACGTAGTAGAGGCGCGTTAGCGTTCGCGCAGCGTCTCGTAGAGAAACGGGATGAAGTACAATTTTGCGTCTCTAGATTTGGAACAATATAAGCCAACAAGTACTTATCGCCAGATATGTTTTCTTTAACAATGACTACTGCTTTTTGCAGACTTTGATGTTGACTAAGCACTGTTTCAATTTCTGACAACTCAATGCGGAATCCCCGAATTTTTACTTGATTATCAATGCGGCCTAAAAATTCAATATTCCCGTCAAGTCGATACCGAGCTAAATCACCCGTCTTGTAAAGTCGCGCTTCCTTTTTATCAGTAAAAGGATTAGGAATAAACTTTTCAGTAGTTAATTCTGGACGGTTAATATAGCCTTGTGCCAATCCCTCACCACCTATGTATAATTCACCAGAAACTCCAATTGGTAAAGGTTGTAAATGCTGATCTAATATATAAATTTGAGTGTTAGCAATAGGGCGACCAATGGGCGGTTTTTTATTCATAGAACTAATCTCTGCAAATGTTGACCAAACCGTTGCTTCAGTAGGCCCATAAGCATTAAAAAATCGACGCTGAGAGTTCCAGCAACATTTTATAATATCATCGGTGCAGGATTCGCCTGCACAAATAATAGTTTGCAATGCCGGAAGTGATTCTGTAGGTAGGACTGCTAACACTGCTGGCGGAAGGGTGACGTGGGTAATAGCTTTTTCGCGCAATAATTGGAGCAAAGGTTGTCCGGGTAGAAGGGATTCTTTGTTTGCTAAATAAAGAGTTGCTCCGGTTCGCAGTGTCATGACAATCTCAAAAATTGAAGCATCGAAACTTAATGAGGCGAATTGCAGAATGCGGTTACTCGGTTGTAAGTTGAAAACCTCAATCTGAGCTTCTGCTAAGTTAGACAATCCTCGATGCTGGAGCAAAACGCCTTTAGGTTTTCCTGTTGAGCCAGAGGTATAGATAACATAAGCTAGGTTGTCAGATGTTACGCAACTGGTTGGGTTTTCTTGGCTGTGTTGTGTAATAGTTGTCCAATCTTCATCTATACAAATAATTGGTTTCGAGAAGTCCTGAAAATGCTTGAGCAACTTTTCTTGTGTCAGCAATACTAAAACTTGTGCATCTTCTAGCATGAAGTTAAGACGCTCTTGAGGTAGGTTCGGATCTAAAGGCAGGTATGCTCCACCAGCTTTGAGGATGCCTAATAATGCGATTATCATCTCTAGCGATCGCTCTAGGCAAATACCAACTAAAGATTCGGCTTCTACACCTATTTTTTGAAGATAATGTGCAAGTTGGTTGCTGCGGATATTTAACTCATTGTAGCTGAGTTGTTCATTGCCAAATACTACTGCGATCGCGGAGCGTGCGTTTAACGCAGTCGCATCGGGAGTTTTTTCCATCTGCGCTTCAAATAACTGATGAAAACACTTGTTCTCTGGGTAGTCTCTTTTTGTTTGATTCCAATCAATTAATAACTCTTGTCGTTCTCGCACAGTAAGCAAAGACAAATCTGAAAGACGCTGTTCGGGATTGGCGACAATGCTTTCTAGCAGCGTTTGAAAATGTCCCAGCATCCGGGTAATGGTCGTGTCATCAAATAAATCGGTGCTATAAACCATTTGTCCTTTCAAACTTTCCAAGTCATCCCACAGATGGAACTCTAAATCAAGCTTTGCAGTTTTGCTGTCGAACTCAAATAGCGAAAGCGTTAACCCAGGTAACTCTAGCGCAACGATTGGAGTGTTTTGCAGGCTAAATACAACCTGAAAAAAAGGATGATAGCTCAAATCTCGCTCTGGGTGAAGTTCCTCCACCAGCTTTTCAAAGGGCAAGTCCTGATGACTGTATGCTCCTAAAGTTACGTCTCGCACTCGATTTAACAATTCTCGAAACGTCGGGTTGCCTGAGAAATCTGTACGTAGCACCAAACTATTGACAAAAAAACCAATCAACCCCTCTAGTTCGCTACGGTTGCGATTAGCAATAGGTGAACCAACTGTAATATCTTCTTGCTGCGTGTAGCGATAGAGCAAAGTCTGAAACGCTGCCAGCATTGTCATGAACAAGGTAACGCCTTCTTGGTAGCTCAGTGCCTCTAGCGCTTGAGTTAAAGAATGTGGTAGCTCTAGAAATTGTTTGGCACCTCTGTAGGTAGGAACTGCTGGTCTAAGTCGGTCGGTGGGGAGATTCAGTACCGAGATCCCGTCTAATTGCTTTTGCCAATAAGCTAACTGGGTTTGTAGGGGCGAGATACCGTTTGCTCCCACTCCTTGCAGCCACTCCCGTTGCCATTGGGCGAAATCTGCATATTGAATAGGTAGTTCTGGTAGGGGGGTAGATATGGAGTCGCTTGTCGTTAGACATCGCTTACCCTCTGCAAAGGCTTTATATAATATTCCGAATTCTCTAATTAGCACTCCAATTGACCAGCCATCGGCAACAATATGATGTAGATTTAGCAGCAGCACATATTCTGCTTCATCTAGTTGTAGCAGCTTGACTCGCAGCAATGGCCCGGTGGTGAGATTGAAAGGATGTTGAGCCTCTGCGGTTGCGATTTGCAGGACTTTTGTATCACGTTCTTGGCTCTGAAAATTGCGTACATCTATTAGGGGAAGAGGTATGGTTAAGCTGGGTGCGTTAGCGCAGCTTTCCGCAGGAATCACCTGCAATGGTTGCTGCTTCACCATAACAAACGTAGTGCGTAAGGTTTCGTGGCGACGTACAATTTCGTTAAATGTCTGCTTTAAGGCGATGAAGTTGAGGGAACCTGTCAGGCGAAGTGCTGTTGACACATTGTAAAATGGATTGCCCGGTGCTAACTGGTCCAGAAACCACAATCGCTGCTGGGCGAAAGAAGTGGGAAAAACGAAAACCTCTGCTTCTTCAGAAAAATTAAGTTCTTCATCATCTGTGAGACTACTGAGAATATACTGGCTCATAAGTGAAGCATAAGCCCGGATTTCTCATTTGTGATAAATCCAGGAGAAGTGGTACAATAATTATAAGTATTTAATCGTACAAAAACTTTGGACTTGCCGCAGCGCTACAGCTACTAAATATACAAAAACTTTCCATAATACCAAATGCAGAGTTACAAAAGATACTTTAAGTACTCAGAATATACTGATAAGAATGCAATGACAGGATATTGGCTGAAGATGCTTTAAATAAATCATTAGCATTTAAAAATAGCTCAATTAGTTTCTAAGTAGTCCCGAAACTGTATGTTGCAATAATGTCCAGTTGAAGAATTGTTATTTGATGTGTGTAAGCTTCTATGGTCAAGCGATCGCTCCAAGCATCACTCGCGGAGATTGAACAAGCTTTGGGAGGAGCCTTGCAAAGGAACAACTGATAAGTTATCAAAAATAATCCAAGTTCATCCTCTACCAATGGTAGATGGTAAAAAGTTTAAACCTGTAGAAAATAATAGGTAAATGTGCAAATAAACTTAGTGGCAATCTGAAATTTTATTAATTGGTTCTTTGGAATTGTAATTTCTCGATTCTAAATTTAAGCACCAATATTTTTGTGCCTACTACTCAGATAAAAATATTTTAGATCCTCAGAAAATCAATAAAGGCTAAAACAATGACATATTTTACTGTTGGTGATTACCTAGTGCTTCGTCTGGTGCAGATCGGTGTTAAGCATATCTTCGGTGTTGCTGGAGACTACAATATGGAGTTTCTCGACTCTATTGTTAACCAGGATGGAATTGAGTTGATTTCAACCTGTAACGAACTTAATGCATCCTATGCTGCCGATGGCTATGGTCGAATCAATGGTGTTGCAGCGTTAGTAACTACGTTTGGTGTTGGTGAACTCAGTGCTATTAATGGTGTTGCTGGCGCTTACGCCGAACACGTTCCTGTTGTCACGATTACTGGATCTCCTGCTACCAAAATTCAAGCATCTGGTTCCCTTGTTCATCATACACTTGGTACTGGTGATTTCTCTATGTTTGCCCGAATGTATGAAAAGGTAACGGTGGCTCAAGCATATTTGACAATAGAGAATGCAACAGCAGAAATTGACAGAGTTTTAGGTATTTGTCTTCTCTATAAATTACCTGTTTACATCTCCATACCGATGGATGTTGCTAAACATAAAGTAGCTATACCGTCTGATTCATTGATACACCCTGTATTCCAAAGCGATCGCGCTACTTTAGTTGAGGCAGTTGATGTCTGTGTAACTATACTGGAGAAAGCCCAGAAACCAGTGATTATTGCTGATGTTGGTGTGGAGCGTGAGCGTCTGCATGGGGAATTGCGAGAGTTGCTGGCAGTTACCGGATACCCTTATGCCACCATGAACATGGGAAAAGGACTGCTGGAGGAAACACACCCCCAATTTATCGGTATATATAATGGTGCTGCCAGTGAAGATTATGTGCGAAAACGTATTGAGGAGGCAGATTGTGTCTTGAGTATTGGTGCTTTGATGACTGATTTCAACACCGGAAAGTTTTCTGCCAAACTTGAGCAAGGTCGAACTATTGAAGTGCATGGGCAGTATCTAAAGATTAAACGTGCGCTATACAACAATGTAGCAATGCGGGATGTGTTATCTGCTTTAAGCAAACGCTTGCAGCGCCGCGATGCTCAAACGTTAGACTTCAAGTCTGCGATGGAGAATTTGGATGCAGGCTTCACGACTCCCTTCAATCCCAAAACGGATGCGGCTATTACACAACAGCGTTTTTGGTATAGCCTAGCTCATTTCCTCAAAGAAGATGACATTATCGTTGCTGAGACTGGAACTTGTCTATTTGGAGCCTCAGTAATTCCTTTGCCAAAAAGAAGCACCTTCGTTGGGCAAGTCCTTTGGGGTTCGATTGGCTATTCAGTTGGCTCATTACTTGGCTGTTGCATCGCAGCGCCACAACGACGAGCTATTCTACTAGTAGGTGACGGTTCTTTTCAAATGACAGCACAAGAACTGTCAACAATATTACGTTATGACTTGAAGCCAATTATTTTTCTGATTAACAACGATGGATATACCATAGAGCGTGATATACACGGTGCAACTATGCCATATAACGACATTCAACGGTGGAATTATCACAAGCTCCATGAAATTTTTGCTAATAATGGTTGGGGCATTAAAGTAACCACTGAGTCGGAGTTAGAGTCGGCATTGCAAAAAGCCGAGCAAAATCGACACCAACTTGCTTTCATTGAGGTCGTGATGGACAAAATGGACAGCCCAGAAATTCTTTTGAAGATGTTACAAAATTAGGCTTAAGAATTTAAACACAAAAAAAATATTAGCACTCAAGACTTGTTAGTGCTAATTTATGACTGAGGTTTTATGCCTATGATATAGACCAAAACTATACTTTTTCTAGATGCTTTAGTTACTTGTCAGGTATTATATTATAAAAAACTAAAGCTTTCCTGTAAGTAATTTAAAACTGGGAGTACTAGCATGAAATACACTTTTGATATTGTAGGCGTATCTCCACTTTTACAGTTTTTTAATCATCAACAGCAAAATAGGCAAAAACCACCCCACCAAGGCGTGGAATACTTGGGAATGCATACGTGTACACTAGATACGTTTCTAGAATCGGTGGAATCAGTTCCAGCAAAGTGGGGTTGGAATCTGGATAAAGTGGTAGATACCGTGATTCAGTTTTGGTTGAACAACTCAGACAGCATTCGTTATTGGAAAGTACGTTTAAGTGATGCTGGTAAGGATAATTTATTAGTCACAAGATTGGCAGATATAACTGCCTTACAAGCTGAATTTGAATCCCTACTAGATAAGGAGTGGTGAAGAGATATAGCGGTTCTCGGTTGAGTGACGTACAAGAACCCCACCCCCAACCCCCTCCCCGCAAGCGAAGAGGGGGCGATGATGTACCTCACCCCGATAAAGAATAAGCTTTATCTCCTCTCTCCTTATTAAGAAGAGGGGTTGGGCTGAAGTTTTGATATGTACTTCAACCTGGAAACCGCTATAGGTAAAATTGAAAAAGAATTCAGGAGCGGAGCAGGAGTTGCTCCACCTCCAGTCAAAATCAATGCTTTTCTCTGTGATTCTCATTTTCAAGTGCTTTGAGAACTTTCAGATATAAATTTTCTACTCTCTTCGTCTGAACTTCACCAAATGATGCATAGTGAGTTAAGCTAGGAGCGCCATTTACTTCAATGATCGTATAATCTACTATTGGTGACGTTATATCACTAGTAAGAATATCCACACCTGCTAATCTCAATTCCATATCTTTTGTAATACTTACTGCTAATTTTTGAAAATCAGGATGAATATTTTCCGTGAAGTCTATTGCCTCGCCTCCAGTCGATAAATTTGCATTGTCTAAAAGATAGACTATATTATTCTTGAGTATAATACTATTAAAATTTAGCTTCCGTCTTCGCAAGTTTTTTTTGATTCTGTAATCTTCAAAATCTATAATTTCTTTTCTACCATTTTTGATAAAAGTTTCCTGTTTCTGTTGCATAAGTTCCAAAACATTAGATTGACCATCTCCCATTATCAATAAGGGAATTCTTTGATATGCCGAAACTACATCATCGTCAAGTACTACAATTCTATAGTCATTGCCACTATAGAATCGCTCAACAATAAATCCTGAGGTTTTTTGCAAGATTTTCTTGGTTGCTTGATAGTATTCTTGCTTATTGTAAACCTTTGTAACAAATACTCCTTGACTGAGATTAATCGGCTTGACAATTACGGGAAATCCCAACTCTTTAGCATAATAGAATCCTGCATCTATATTCCTGGAATTAGCTATTTCTTCGCATAATTCTTCACTAAAAAATGTTTTTCCTTCAGTAACTTTATAGCCAAATTTATTCAGAAAAAAGCTCGAAACTCCTTTGTCTTTAGCTATTGCTACTGAACCAGAAGAATTAATACTAAATCTACTAGTACGAAAAAAGGTTTTATTGCCATTCTTAAATGTAATCAGTCCCATAAAGGTGCATTCTGGGTCTAATAAAACTACTGCTCCTATTTCCTCTGCTACTTTTTGAATTATTGATGTTATCAAGGGTGTTTCCATTATCATAACTATAATTAATTTTATGAGAAGATATTAACTATTTTATGGCAGTTAGTCAAGACATTTTAAATTAAACAATGGCACTATGCATTCTGCCTAAAACTATAGTACAAAGAAAAGAAAAGTGAATTTTTTAATATCTAAATAAACTGTGAATTTTTCAGGATTCTAAACTAACGATAAAAAAGGTAAATGCCCGGAAGATGGCTAAAACGATCGCAATAGAGAAAATTAAGAGTGTGTCCGCGCCGATTAATCCTATGCACGTTATCTGAATTTTTAATCGTGAGTTTTCGGACATTGATCATCAATTCCACCACTGATACGGAATTAACTTACGTATACGGAGAAAATTATACAAATAAAATAATTACAAACTTCTGCTTGAGCATTGTTGTGTCCTGGAAACAATTGCCAATTCAGGCTTTGAGATTCATAGACATCTACAAGTTCTAACTTAGTTGGTCTAAAATATAGCGCTAAGTGTTGACAATCTAAAAATAATCGAATAACAAGGTGGCAGCAGCATAAAAAAAAGCGTTAGTGCATTCCTACCCAGAAACTAATTAACGCCCTTCATGAAATTTCATACGGATAACATAATTATGCCAGAAAATACGGATAACAAAGCTTCCAAATCAGACAATCAGCCTATTGCCTATAAAGAACGCCTCAATTCTTGGGCGATCGCTCGTCTACTTCCTAATACACAACGGGAGATTGTTGCTCGCTTCCGCAGCCGTTCTGATGCCGATGGCTATATGCGGCACCTTCCTCAGGAAATACCAAATGCTTCCTACATGGTTGTTTTTGATTGTCAACGCCAAGAAGCTGTGATTTAAAGTACAAGTATAGGCAGTAGACCTTCTATGAAAATAAGGACTTAGGCGGGATTTATTCAGACGCTCTCTATCAGACGCTGCGCGTAGCTTACTTCCCCGTAAGGGTACGCGGACTCACTAGCACTGCGCTATCTGCCAGTTGGACTCCAACTCATGCTGAATTCTGACGACTTGTGATCACGACATCTCAAGCGAAGGGGTGCTTAAGGATCAACTTAACTATAGGCGATCGCTTACCCCAATCTCAGGTTCAATCCTTTTCACCGTTGGTCTTTCGGATTTTCAGCCAGCGATAAGGCGATCCAAGAAAACGTTTTGCATTAAGCTGTCACTTAATTGCTGGCATTTATAGTTATGACCTTGAAAATGCCAGTCAACTTTTTGACAATTTGTTCAACGGATCTAATCTACCACAAAACTTCTTTGCAAGAGGTCTACTGTTAACTTTGCCAACCCCAACTAGGGGTTGGTTTCTCATGATTACTATGCTTGCTTTTTAAGTGATTTTCCCTGTTAATAGTTTGCAGTAGGGAAAATGCAAGAACTTATTAAGATGTTTTATGCACCATGAGCGTAATGTAGTTTTATTAATTACCCACAGTGGTGATTACTTTACAATAGATAGAGTTGCCCAAGCCCTTACAAGACGAGGCGCACAGCCATTTCGGCTCGACACCGATAAATTTCCGATGACAGTCAAACTCCAGGCTAATTTTAGCAACTTTGGCAGCAATCATAGACTAGAATATGGCGATCGCTCCTTCAATACAGAGCAGGTGCAAGCAGTATGGATGCGACGTATTTGGCAACCTGAGTTGAGTAAAGAATTGGCTCCAAAATTTCAAGCAGCCTGCACTGGAGAATCATTGGCCGCCTTAGATGGCTTTTGGGATAGTCTCAGAGAAGCTACATGGGTGGATGATTTACAACGGATTAATGCAGCTGAAAACAAGTTATGCCAACTGCGGGTTGCATCAGAAGTCGGTCTTGTTATACCTCAGACTCTTGTCACCAATAATCCTCAAGAAACACGAGAGTTTTTCCACCGAGTCAAGGGAAAAATGGTTGCTAAACTCCTCAGACCTCTTTCTTACAGTATGGAAGGCTCCTCTTTTTTTATGTATACTAGCGTAGTTAAAGAAGAAGATTTAGTTGATGCCGAGACACTGCGCTATTGTCCAGTTGTGTTTCAAGAACAAATCCCCAAACGGCAAGAACTACGGGTGGTGTATGTAAATGGCAAGCTGTTTGTCGGAGCATTAAACGCATCAGCTTATTCAGCCTCTACTGAAGACTGGCGACGTGCGACAAAAGAGGCTTGTGTGTGGCAACGCGATGAATTACCTGATGAAATAATCCGTTGTCTCCATGCCTTTATGGCAAAATTTGGGCTGGTTTTTGGAGCGTTTGACTTCATCCAAACACCATCAGGGGAATACGTTTTTTTGGAAGTTAACCCTACAGGAGAGTGGGGAATGCTGGAGAGAGATTTGGACTATCCGATTGCGGAAGCGATCGCAGATGCACTACTCTCAACAAGTGCCCAGCGATAACTTTGCCCCTGAAAAATTTAAAATTCGGCAGTTAATATGACTGTTTTAATCATTACCCACAGCGAAGACAACGAAAGTATCCCCTTGGTAATTCAGGCAATTGAGGCTGAAGGAGGGAAAGCATTTCGTTTTGACACAGATCGATTTCCTACAGAAGTACAACTAGATGTTTACTACGGTGCAACTGAGCAAGTAATTCTCTCGGCAGATGACCAGAAGCTAGATTTGAGTGAAGTATCCGCAGTTTGGTATCGACGCATCGCCATTGGGTCAAGGATTCCCACCACGATGGATAAGCAAATGCGACAAGCCTCCATTCAGGAATCTCGCGTTACTATTCAGGGAATGATTGCCAGCATTCAGGGGTTTCATCTTGATCCCCTGCCAAATATCCGTCGAGCCGAAAATAAGCAACTCCAACTACAAGTAGCAAGGAAAATAGGTCTAGATACTCCACGCACCTTAACGACTAACAACCCACAGGCAGTAAAGCAATTCGCCCAAGAGTGTAAGCAGGGTATGATTACTAAGATGCTCTCTTCCTTCGCCATCTACGACGAGCAAGGGCAAGAAAAGGTCGTATTTACAAATCCAGTAACATCTGAGGATCTCGACAACCTTGATGGACTGCGTTTTTGCCCAATGACGTTTCAAGAGAAAATCCCCAAAGCTCTGGAACTGCGGACAATTATTGTCGGTAGGCGTGTGCTGACGGCTGCTGTTGATTCGCAAGCTTTGGATAAGGCGCGTTACGACTGGCGCAAACAGGGAATCGCCTTACTCGACGCTTGGCAGCTTTACACCTTACCCCAAGATGTGGAAGATAAACTGCTCAAACTCATGGCAGAATTTGGTTTGAACTACGGAGCGATTGATATCATTTTAACTCCAGATGGTCGTCATATATTCCTTGAAGTGAACCCAGTTGGCGAGTTCTTCTGGCTGGAACGCACTCCAGGCTTACCGATTTCTCAGGCGATCGCACAGGTTCTACAGAAATAAAAGAACCTCACCCTGGTTTTGCTTGTGCAAAACCTGTCCCTCTCCTTGGTAAGGAGAGGGATGTGCGTCAGGACAGGGTGAGGTTTTTGTTTACTTTCTTTGTATCCCTAAAGGAACGTAGATTAATCTCTAGCTTCCCTCTCCTTTATAAGGAGAGGGATTGAGGGTGAGGTAAGCCAGGGACATAAATTGTATGTTATTTAATTTTTATCCCTAAGTTGAATTACCAGCCAAGCTCCTCCAGAAGATATCAATAAGAACGGTGTGAACCAATCACCCCAACGCACATATAAAGTCTTTGTCTGTCGCCGATAAATTGTTTCAGCATGAGTTTCGTAGGTATTATATCCAGATATCCACAAGGTTCTACCGTGAGGATCTACAAAGGCTGAATATCCGGTATTAGTTGCCCGTGCTGACCATCGATCAGTTTCAATTGCCCGCATCATATCCTGTGCATGGTGCTGAAATGGCATGGATGCAGTGTAATGGGCATCGTTGGAAGAACTGAGGATAAATTGCCCACCCGCCGCAGCTTGACGACGAAATTGCTCAGGAAAAGCAGATTCATAACATATACTAGCGATCGCCCGACCAAAAGGGGTGTCAAATACCTGATTTGCGGAACCAGGAACTTGGTGTGCATCCAAAGGCGACAAGCGTTGAATTATCCCGCCTAAAATTCCTTCAAAGGGAATATATTCCCCCAGAGGTACCAGTTTAGTTTTATCGTAGCGGCTGACAATTTCACCTTTATTATTGAAAGTAAACAAACTAATTGTATAACTGTCTCCCCGTTCGCCAAAAGCTCCAATCCAAGCAACTACACCTTTTAGTTTCACGGCTGCGACTAAGGCAGTTCCCAGCAAGTCACGCTGGAAAATAGGTAAGGCTCCTTCTGGGGTGAGGACTGCATCTACACCTTGATCTGCTAAAGTTAGATATCCATTGGTGTAATTTTCTTGGGCACGACGAAACCCTTCAGAACTTCGTAAAAGTCGGTTCGGGATATTACCCTGAACAATCCCCACTTTCAAGGCTGTTTCTGGCGGTTGGGCGATCGGACGGCTATATAAGATAAAACCAATCAGGTGTAAGCTAATTAATAATCCTGTGGCGATAACCCAGTATTTATTAACAAACCGCAGAGGCGCAGAGGACACAGAGGAAATCTTGGCGGACTTGGCATCTTGGCGGTTCGTCCATCCTTCAGCAATTAAGCCATTCACAGCAACTATTGCTGCTGTCACAGTATTAGGCCCAGAGAGTTGGCCCAGATGTAAAATCACGAGATTGTGTGGACTTTGGGTGTAAGCAAGGGAACTCCACCACAGAGGGCCAGCACTCCATAGACTTTCTAAGCCGCACCAGACGGCTGTACCAATTAATATACGTAGCCACGATTTTTGTCCACCTAGGCGAACCATTACAGCCGCCCAAATAGCTACGAATACCCCTCCCAATACACTGAGAAATCCCCAACAAAAAAGGGTAATTGCCAAACTTGGCAACCAAGGAACGCCCAACCATGTCATCGGATGAATTCCGGTAATCCAAAATAAGGCGACACCGTGATAACCGATACCCCAGAGGAAAGCTGGAGGGAATTGGTTTTTGCTTTTGGCTGAAGTGACAACTAGTACCCATAAAGGGACTAAGGCAATCCAAGCCAAAAACCATGCACCTACTGGGGCTACGGTTAGCCCCATTAAAATGCCGCTAGCTAAGGTAATTAAATAAGGGAGTGAGGAAGTTAACCTCTCCCCCTGCTTTTTACTCTGCTTCTTCTGCATCGACAGCATCAGGTGGAACTATTGCCACTCCGGTAATAGCGTCATCTTCATCTAAACGCTGCACTCTGACTCCAGTTGCCGATCGCGATTGGATAGAAATCGCATTCAACGCTTGACGGATGATAATACCGCGATTTGTCACCATCATCATTTCATCGTCATCGTCATTTATAATGCGTAACGTTGCCAGCTTGTCTTTGTTTTTGCGGTTTTTGAACTTGGTTGCCATTAAACCCTGACCAGCACGATTTTGCAGCCGGAACTGGGCAACTGGTACGCGCTTACCATATCCTGCCATTGTAATTACTAATACCCAAGGACCAATACTGCCATTGCTAGGAACTTCTGGGGATTCTTCACTAATTTCGATAGTTTCGAGAATTTCGATATCTTCTGTTTCGACTGCTTCGATTATTTCGATATCTTCAATTTCGACTTCTATTTCTGTATCCAAAGTGGCAAGAATTGCTGCGGGGAGAATATCCATACCCACGAGTTCATCTTTATTTTTGAGTTTCATGGCTTTCACCCCACGAGTCGCCCTACTTAAAGGACGCAATTGTTCGTGGTTGCACCGGAAGTGAATTGCCATCCCGTGACGAGAACCAATGATTACGCTGTCTTCTGCTTTAGCGCGTCGCACCCAGCGGAGTTGGTCGCCTTCTTCTAAGGAAATCGCAATCAAGCCATTGGCGCGAATGTGGCTAAACGCTGCCAATTCGGTTTTCTTGATATTGCCGCCTTTGGTGAGCATAACCAAATATTCTTCTTTGCTAAACTCGTCAACGGGTACAATCGAGGTGATTTTTTCCTCTTTAGGAATGGGTAGCATTTGAACAATTGGTGTCCCGCGACTGGTACGCGAACTCACTGGAATTTGATACGCTCTCAGGCAGTAAACGACACCACGCTGGCTAAAGAATAAAATACTGTCGTGATCGCAGCAAGTCAAGAAATGCTCAACGGTGTCATCATCTTTCACCTTAGCTGCGGCTTTACCTCTGGTAGCACGGCTTTGCGCTTCAAAGGTATTGACTGGCATCCGTTTGATGTAGCCTTGCTCTGTAACCAGAATTATTGCTTTTTCATTGGCAATTAGGTCACGATCATCTAATTCCCCTTCCCCTGGTAAAATCACCGTGCGACGGGGTGTGGCGAAGCTAGTTTTCAGTTGCCCAACTTCGGTTTCAATGATTTCCAGCACTCTCTCCCGACGTGCCAAGATATCTTGCAAGTCGGTAATCTTCGCTTGCAATTCATCGTGTTCCAGACGAATTTTGTCTGCTTCTAAGGCAGTCAACCGCCGCAATTGCATCTGCAAAATCGCATCTGCTTGCACTTCCGAGAGTCCGTAAGTTGTGATCAGTTCGCCTTTAGCTGTGGGCGCATCTGGAGCATGGCGAATCAAAACAATAATTGGATCTAACTGGGACAGGGCAATCAATAACCCTTGCAGGAGATGGTCGCGTTCCTCGGCTTTCCGCAGTTCGTAACGGGTGCGTCTGGCAATGGATTCGATCCGGAAATCCAAGAAGACGCTTAAGAACTGCTTGAGGGTGAGTACTTGGGGTTCGCTATTCACCAATGCCAGCATATTCGCCCCAAAGTTGGCTTGCAGTGGCGTTTGCTTGTAGAGGTTGTTCAGAACGACGCGGGGATAAGCATCACGCTTGAGTTCGATCACAATTCGCATCCCGTCGCGATCGCTTTCATCCCGGATATCTGCGATGCCTTCTAGACGCTTCTCGTTCACCATTTCGGCGATTTTTTCAATTAGCGCCGCTTTGTTGGTTTGATAGGGCAATTCGGTGATGATAATTGCTTCTCTATCTGGGCGTCCGCGCTGTTCAACGGTTTCAATGTTAGCTACACCACGCATGGTAATGGAACCACGCCCAGTGGTGTAAGCTTCTCGAATGGCAGATGTCCCCAAAATCTGCGCCCCAGTCGGAAAGTCTGGGCCGTGGACATACTGCATTAATTCGAGATCGGTGATTTCTGGATTGTGGATTACAGCCACCAAAGCATCAATCAATTCGCCCAAATTGTGGGGGGGAATGTTCGTGGCCATACCCACGGCAATTCCAGAGGAACCGTTGAGCAATAACTGCGGAATCCGTGCTGGTAAAACTGTGGGTTCTTGCTGGGAACCGTCGAAGTTATCGGCAAAGTCTACAGTTTCTAATTCGATGTCGTGGAGTAGACCAGCACTAGTTAAAGCTTGCAAGCGGCATTCTGTGTATCGCATTGCGGCTGGCGGATCGTTATCTACCGAACCAAAGTTACCATGTCCGTTAACTAAGGGCGATCGCATCGAAAAATCCTGTGCCATCCGCACCAAGGCATCATACACTGCCGTGTCGCCGTGGGGGTGATATTTACCTAATACTTCCCCCACCACACGGGCGCATTTCTTAAACGGGCGATCGTGGAGCAGACCTAGCTCGTGCATTGCGTAGAGAATGCGACGATGCACAGGTTTTAGACCATCCCTGGCATCTGGCAACGCCCGACCCACTATCACGCTCATGGCGTATTCCAGATAAGACTGCGACATTTCGGTTCGCAAGTCTATCGGGATAATCCTCTCCTGTGAGGTTGTCATAACCTAAAAATCTCCAAAAATCGTAGATTTTAGCTTTTTTACTCAACAAAGCGCAAAATTATTCTAAATTACTCTTGAATAATTGCTATATTTTGATACAATCCTAGCATATATTGCCTTATTTTGCCTGGATCGCTAACCCAAATATCTAGCAAATAAATAGTATAATAAATCACAATCAAAAAGCTTTTAGCAAGTTAACAATAATAGCAATAAACTAAAAGCTTGCTGAGTGCAAATTTACCTAACTTAAAACATTATGGGATAAATTTAAGATAGCAATCTAAATTAGCTTTGTAAGCTTTTACTTTTATAACCGTAATTTACTAAAAATTCTGAGGATCTGATGACTTTCCAACAACTACAAATAGGTGACTACTTTCGGATACCTGGTATGAGTGACCGTTGCATATATAGAAAGGCTAGCAGTTTACATTGCAACTTAAATACTTTATTACAGCCAATTCGAGCAGAAATAAAAGTTACACCGCTTACTCCCGCAGAAATTACTAACTATTTTGCGCTCAAGCAAGAGTTCCTTCAAAGTCTCAGGCAATAAAGGTTTGATGAAATCAGAAGCCACATTTACAAGGGAGAGAAGTATGGGTAATTCACTGAATCATCTTTGGTCTACAAAGAGCGATGTCTCCGACGGGCTACGCCTACGCCTTTCTTACCCACCTCTGTGTGAAATTAAGTCCCAAGATAGTGTGTATTCACTCTAGAAGAGCTTAAGCTTGGCATATAAGTTTGGGGAAATAGTAATGAATAAGGAAACAGTTCCTAGTCAAGCTGAAAAATCGAATCCAGAAGGTGATGAATCGCAATTAAGTCCAGAGGTACTGGACAAAATAAAACACCCTGCGAAAATTGACGATGTTATCCGGGAGCAATCGGTAGAAGAACGTAAAACTAACCCAGCTTTAGTACCGGAAATGATTGATGAACCAAATTAGGTAAGGTTGCTTTATCTCCCCTCTCCTTAGTAAGGAGAGGGGTTGGGGGTGAGGTTTCAAGAGGTGCTTCACTCTTATTGGCAAATGCTATAATCCATTGATCTGTACCTTGTTTTTTCCAAAAATAACTTTATAAATCTCACCTAAACTAGATGCGTATATTCCTCTTTGCCCATCTCTAACTTAGTGTGTTTTAGTATAATTATGAATATTTTGCTAGTTTTTTCAATCCAATCCCCAATTGCTGCTCTAATGTAACACCACAGAATATTTTCACGTAAAGGAGAGCAACTTTTGGCAGCAGTCCGAGTCCGCCAGCATGTTAATCCACTTGGTAAAAAGTATCAAACACCAGCAAGTCCCCTTGACTGGGAAAAAATTTATGCAAAGCCAAATCAACCATTACATTTAGATATTGGCTGCGCTAAGGGACAGTTTTTGGTGAATATAGCCAAGATAGAACCCAACTGGAATTATCTAGGCTTGGAAATTCGGGAACCTCTGGTGGTGGAGGCGAATAAGTTGCGTTCTGAGTTGGCTTTAACAAATCTGCATTACTTATTTTGCAATGCGAATAATTCCTTGCGTAGGCAAAGCCCGCCGCAGGCATCGCTTTTATCTTCGCTCCCTCCAGAAAGTTTACAACGCGTTACAATTCAATTCCCCGATCCTTGGTTTAAAACCCGCCACGCTAAACGTCGTGTAGTCCAACCAGAACTAGTCGCAGAATTAGCTAATTATCTTGCGGTTGGTGGAGTTGTATTTCTGCAATCAGATATGGAATTTGTCGCGGTAGAAATGCGCGATCGCTTTGCTGAAAATCCCGCTTTTCAAAGAGTTGGTACAGAAGAATGGTTAGCCGAAAACCCCTTACCAGTCCCCACAGAACGGGAAATAGGTACGCAAAAAAAGGGTAAACCTGTTTATCGGGCTTTATTTGTCAAGCAATAAGTTGTAAATAAAGGGTAGTGATAGTATAGGACTAGTATTTGATTTCTGAAAAGATACGTAGGGTGTGTTAGCGACAGCGTAACGCACCATCATCAAGGGTTTGGTGCGTTACGAACTGCGTTCTAACACACCCTACAATACCTAATTTTGTTCAAACATCAAATATGATTCCTATATAAGCATCTAGTGCTATAAACGCCAAATTTTACTTGACATATGTTTAATATCATGTTCGCCAGATTACCCATAATAAAAGAACCCCACCCCCAACCCCTAAGAGCTCTTCGGGAGGCGAGACAAAGCATAGCTTTGGCGGGGTGGGGTTCTTCGGGTTTAATAAGTAATCAAGCGGACATGATATAAGACGTGTACCATTACACGTACCTCGGAGGTGGAGTGTCTCCGACTCTGCTCAATTTCAGTCGTGGTTTAAATAAGAGTCTGAAATTGTCTAAAATGTTTGAATGCGTGAATTTTGAATTGTTAACTGAAGTGTATTTTCATTAGAGATTACCTGCCAGTTGGGAATAATTTTGGGACATAATCATTATAGTTAATGACCATAATTATCGAAATATTCAATTTGCATTAGTATACAAGAGTATATGGCTTGATTAACTGATATATGCTTTTCCTCAAAAATCGGATATTTCAAAACTTATTTTTTAGTGACATAAAAGTTTTATTTATGTCTAATTGAGAATCTTAACAATAGAGTTAGTAGCTTTCCTTTTTTCTAAAATGAGGACATAGTTAGGCAATTTGATTCAGTCTTTAAGTCTAAAAATGTCAATATTCAGAGGAAAATCAACATGGAAAGGAAGTATAACGGTCAACTTGAAATTAACGATCTAATTGATGATGCCGTCAAAAATGCGGTGGAACGACGGAACCAAGGTTTAGATTCAGAAGATGCTTTGTCTGATGAGGAAATGAAAAGCGTTGCAGGTGGAACAACTTGTAATGTTATTAAACCTCCACTCCCTATTAAACTTCCACCCTTTATTGTGACAGGAATCGTAGCATTACCATTTCCAGAGGCAACCGTAACCGTTTTGTCATAAAGGTTCTCTTCCTCGGAGGCTCAATTGATGGAAGAATTTGCTGCTGATAAACCTACACTTTGTCCCAGTGCTAGACCAGAATCTGTGGATGGTTTTGTCTTTGGCGTAGTCGGTGGGACAGTGACAGAACCTCGTGTAGCTTATCTCAAAAAGCCCCAACCGATCACGGATGAACTAATAGCAAAAGCTAGTCCAATCACACCTGCCGAAATTTTTCGGACGGCGGCACCTTGTGCTACTAAAGGTTGTCAGCATTTTGATGGACAAGATTGCCGTCTAGCAATGCGAATTGTAGAAAAGTTACCTGTAGTGGCAGAAGAACTACCACCCTGTTCCATACGCCGAGATTGTCGGTGGTGGCAGCATGAAGGCAAGGCAGCTTGTATGCGTTGTCCGCAAGTTATTACAGATAACTACAACGCATCTGAGCTAGCAATTGAGGTGGCAACACCGATTTTTGGTTAAGCCAAGCTAGGTCTGTAATTAAATAATTTCAGGAGGAAATCATGTCTATAGAAAATGTTCAAGCCTTTTATGTAAGAGTGGCAAATGATGAAACATTCCGCGCTCAACTTCAAGATATTCCAAGTAAAGATGAAGCTAGTCGAATAGTCAATGATGCTGGCTATGATTTCACTCAGGAAGAGTTTGAAGAATATACGACTCAATTATTGGAGTCAACTACTAGTGAGGGTGAACTCAGGGATTTAGATGAAAAAGAATTAGAAACCGTTTTTGGCGGGTTTACTGGAAAATATGGCGCACAGCCATCATGTTTTAAGTGGTGGTGGCCATCACCTAAGCCACAGCCATTGTATGGAGTTGTTCAGCCACTGTATGGGGTTGTTGCTCAGTAATCCGTTGTGTTTAAGTAATTTCGGGAGGAAATCATGTCTGTAAAAAATGTTCAAGCTTTTTATGCAAGGCTAGCAAGTGATGAAGCTTTCCGCAATCAAATGCAAGGAGTGACAAGTAAAGATGAATGTAGCCAAGTTGTCAAAGATGCTGGCTACAATTTCACCGAGGATGAGTTTGAAGAATATACGGCTCAATTGTTGGAGTCAACTGCTGGCGAGGGTGAACTCAAGGATTTAAATGAAAAGGAACTAGAAGCCGTTTTTGGTGGGGTTTCATCAATTACTGGGAAGTCTACTATTATACTACGGCCGCTATATGGACTTCCTGTTTTGTCACCTATTGATTGTCCGCATAAGTCACCTGGTTCCCAGCTTGCGTATGGAGTTATTCAGCCAGATTTTCTTACTTAGATAACAGTTTAGGTTTATGGGGACGGATAGGGATATATTCGTCCTTTTCTCAAGAAATTAATTGAGGGTATTCTAATGACTTATCGCCGAATTAGTTATGCAGTTTGGGAAATTACATTAAAGTGTAATCTAGCTTGCCAGCACTGCGGTTCTCGCGCAGGACATACAAGGGCGAACGAGCTTTCTACAGCAGAAGCCCTTGATTTAGTTAGACAAATGGCGGAAGTTGGAATCACAGAAGTAACCATAATTGGTGGTGAAGCATTTTTGCGTCCTGACTGGCTAGAGATTGCCCAAGCAATTACCAAAGCTGGGATGCTTTGTGGTATGACGACTGGGGGTTATGGGATCACTTTGGAGACAGCACACCGGATGAAGGAAGCTGGAATTAGTGTGGTATCTGTCTCAGTTGATGGCTTAGAAGCAACTCACGATCGCCTCCGTGGTAGACAAGGCTCCTGGCAATGGGCGTTTAAGACTATGAGCAATCTAAAACAAGCTGGTATACCCTTCGGTTGCAATACTCAAATCAATCGTCTCTGTGCACCAGAATTCCCGCGAATTTACGAGCATCTGCGCGACGCTGGCATCTTCGCTTGGCAAATTCAGTTGACTGTACCAATGGGGAATGCCGCAGATAATAGTGAAATTCTGCTGCAACCTTATGAACTACTAGATGTATATCCGATGATTGCTTGTGTTGCCCAACGCGCAAAGCGAGAAGGGGTGCAAGTACAGCCAGGAAATAATATTGGCTACTATGGGCCTTATGAACGAATGCTGCGGGGAGAAGGAGATGCTTGGACTTTTTGGCAGGGGTGCAATGCTGGATTGTCTTCTTTAGGCATCGAAGCCGATGGTGCGATCAAAGGTTGTCCCTCACTGCCTACCACGGCATACACTGGCGGTAACATCCGGGACTATTCACTGCGGACAATTATTGAAGAAACTGAAGAACTACGGTTTAATCTCGGCGCTGATACTCCTAAAGGAACATCACACTTATGGGGTTTTTGTAAGACTTGTGAATTTGCTGAACTTTGTCGTGGTGGTTGCAGTTGGACTGCTCACGTTTTCTTTGATAAGAGAGGTAACAATCCTTATTGTCATCATCGCGCCCTCACTCAGGAAAAACGCAGTATCCGGGAGCGCGTATATCTCGAGCGTCGTGCAGATGGGAATCCCTTTGATAACGGCGAGTTTGGGCTAATTGAAGAACCGATTAATGCCCCTTGGCCTGAAAACGATCCGCTTCACTTTACTAGCGATCGCATTCAATGGCCAGAAGGTTGGGAAGAAGAACCAAATCTAGCACCATCTTTAGCTGCTTCTAGTAATTAAAAACCGCAAAAGACCATTTCTATGAATAATATCTCTACTGACTCTATCCCTTCAGAAAATACGACTATTCCTGACTCTCAAGCAACCCTATTAGCTCGTTCAGGTTGGAATAGTCAATTAGCTTATTTGAGAGTTATTTTTCGAGCAAAAAAGGCTTTAGACCGAATTGAGAAGGAAGCTGGTATTTTGAGAATTGAAAACTGAATAATTTCAAATAGGACTTACGCAAAATTACACGCGTTCAGGGGCAATTCATGAATTGCCCCTAAGAAGAAAATCACGCTTTTGGCTATTGTTTATGTAAGTATAGCAACCGCCAAGGTGGTTTGGGCATAAACTAGAAGTAGTCCCTTTCGTTATCCTGCAAAACGCGATCGCTGTAAATATGCCCAAACCCT
>NZ_JBALCS010000048.1:0-22262 GCF_036919555.1 Nostoc sp. | reverse complement strand
CTTACTAGCCTCAATTTACAACTACGAATTAAGTTTACCAGAAGCAAAATTCCAAACCCCTACCATAACATACAAGTAATTCTGCAAGAGGTCTAATAAGCAAACAAAACAATCCACATCGGAGTACTTGACGGCGAATTAGGACAGTCCGCCGCCAAGGTACTTGCTGGCAAAGGGTAAATGATTCTAGTCGCAGCAGCAGATCAAAAAGGCTACGCTTACGCTGCTGATGGTTTAAATACTAACTGCAAATTTACCTCATTATTACTTGGCGATGCCCAAACTGCTTAAAATAGTAGTGATAGAGAGGATTCTAATTATGAGCGTCGTCATTCCCAATGAAATATTAACCGCAACTCGCATAACTGAAGCTTGGCTGAACCTTTATACAAGAGGGTTTTGCAGCTTGTTGATGAAAATTAATTTTTGATCATGTCCAAGTAGCTTACATAAAAAAACATCAGTCAGCCAAAAAACCCAGGATAATGAATCATAATTAATCTCTATAGCTTTGAGCTATCAGCCATCAGCTACCAGTCCCAAGCCGGAAGCTGAGATACGGAATGCTAAAGGCTTTTGATTCAACTTAACTAATTGACTATGAATTCTGAAAAGGTCAAAAATTCTCTAAAAATTTCGCCAGCTATCCGCGTGGGAGTTCTGGGTTTTGGCGGACTAGGACAAGCCGCCGCCAAGCTACTTGCTGGCAAACGGGAAATGATTTTAGTCGCAGCAGCAGATCAAAAAGGCTACGCTTACGCTGCTGAAGGTTTAAATACTGAAGAATCCATTGCAACCTACCAGTCCCAAGGTTCGCTAGGTCATTTAGAACCAGTTGGGACATTAACAAATCAAAGTATTCAGGATTTAATTGAAATAGCTCAACCTGTGGATGGGTATTTTCTGGCTTTACCCAACTTGCCAAATGACTTTATTCCGACTGTAGCCAAAGAGTTTATCAAATCTGGTTGGCGTGGGGTGCTAGTGGATGCGATTAAGCGCACCACTGCTGTAGAACAATTACTGGCGATGAAAAAAGAATTGGAAGCAGCCGGGATTACGTACATGACAGGCTGTGGTGCAACACCGGGATTGTTAACAGCCGCCGCCGCATTAGCCGCCCAAAGCTACGCCGAAATTCATCAAGTCGAAATTACCTTCGGGGTGGGAATTGCCAACTGGGAAGCTTACCGTGCCACCGTTCGGGAAGACATTGGCCACATGCCTGGTTACACAGTGGAAACCGCTAGGGCGATGACTGACGCAGAAGTAGAAGCACTACTAGATAAAACTAATGGTGTGCTTACCTTGAAGAATATGGAACACGCTGATGATGTGATGTTAGAGGTAGCGGGAATTTGCGATCGCGATCGCGTTACTGTTGGTGGTGTAGTCGATACCCGCAATCCGAAAAAGCCCCTCAGCACTAATGTTAAGGTAACAGGGCGCACCTTTGAAGGGAAGATTTCCACCCATACCTTTACTCTGGGAGATGAAACCAGTATGGCAGCCAATGTCTGCGGACCTGCTTTTGGCTATCTCAAAGCTGGTAAACAATTGCACCAACGCGGCATGTATGGAATATTTACTGCTGCCGAAATTATGCCCAAATTTGTTAGGTAATAGTTAGGAGTTTGGAGTGGGGAGTTAGGAGTTAGAGACGCGATTAATCGCGTCTGTACACGAGTTAGGAGTGGGGAGTGGGGAGTGGGGAGTTGGGAGTTGGGAGTTAGGAGTGGGGAGTGGGGAGTGGGGAGTTGGGAGTTGGGAGTTGGAAGTTAAAAACCTCAACTTAAGACTTAAAAATCTTTGGCTTTGTTCAAAATTTGTAATTTAAAACTCTTAACTTCTCACTTTTTACTCCTAACTATTAACTCCTAACTCCTAACTTTTTTAAGCTTGTAAAATTTCTGGAGAGAAAATATCTGTGAAATTCTCCTCAAACAGCAAATCTGGCGTTTGCATAATAAATGGAAGTTCGGCTCCCACGAGTCCTCTTTGGATGCGTTCTAAAGTATCGCTAAAAACGACAAATAGAGGATATATGGTATTAGCTCCCTCACTCAAAATATGACTGTGACACAGAGGCATCAACCACTCATAATCATTGTCTAGCAAAACTTGGGTTTGTCGCCAACGTCCTAACAAATCAGAAAAGTCTTCGTGAGCACGATGAATAAAGACTAAAATTTCTGGTTCAGTTTTAATTTTCCACTCAGGATCGCACATCAAAATTGCTACATCACAGGGTAAGCAAATCGTTTGTGGGGCTGTTGTAGCAGTGTTGCGAAGACGGACAATGGGCAAGGAGTATAGTAATGACACTTTCATCTGGACGGCGCAAACTGGGAATCATCTCCAAGTATGGCCGATATTGCTTTAGTAAGGCGATCGCAGCTAGATGATTGCTGTACTCTGCCAAACTCGCTTCGTACTGAGATTTTTGCACAGTCATAGTTTATTAAATAGTTAGGAGTGAGGAGTTAGAAATAAAATTAAGTAGTTAGGAGTTAAGAACAAGGATGAAAAATAAAGAGTTTAAGCTCCTAACTCTTAACAGACGCGATTAATCGCGTCTCTCCTAACTTTTAATCCTCTATCCCAACGTTTCAAATACTTTAAACATAGGTAGATACATCGCTAGCAAAATGGTTCCAACCATTCCCCCTAAAACTACAATCATCACTGGTTCCAAAATACTGGTCATTGCTTTTACTGCCTGCTCAACTTCATCTTCATAGAAATCGGCAACTTTCATCAACATTGCATCTAATTCTCCAGTTTCTTCTCCGATACTAATCATCTGAATTGCCATGGCCGGAAAAACGCCATCATATTGTTGTAAAGCAATGCTAATCATACCTCCTTGTTGAATCTCAAGGCGGGCTGCATCTATGGCATTGGCAATCACTTGGTTTCCTGAAGTATCTCGGACAATTTCTAAACAAGTTAAAATTGGCACACCTGAACGAGTCAAAGAACCAAAAGTCCTGCTAAAGCGGGCAACTGAAGATTTTTGAATTAAGTCGCCAAACAACGGCATCTTCAGGGAAAGACGATCAAGTGTTAGGCGACCACCAGGAGTTTTACCGAATTGTCCATAGGCAATTTTCAGTCCGACAATAATAAAGAGAAGGATGACAGCCTTCGGACTTCTCAAAAATTTACTAGCATCCATCAAGAATTGCGTTAGAGGTGGTAATGTAATTCCAATTTGTTCAAAAATCGTGGCAAAAATGGGGATAAGAAAAATGGTCATGCCGAGAAAGATAGCAACTGCGATAAAACCCACGACCGTTGGATAAGACAATGCTGATTTAATTTGGTTTTGTAAGCGGGCAACATCTTCTAACAACTTGGCTAAACGATTCAACACTTCGTCTAGAACACCACCAACTTCGCCAGCTTGAATCATACTCACATATAATCCATCAAAGCAGTCAGGATGCTTCCGCATTGACTCTGAAAGATTCATTCCGCTTTGAACATCAATGCTAATCTCCACAAGAGCTTGTTTCAATTTGGGGTTACTACACTGTTCAGCAAGTACCCCCAGACTTCTAACGATCGCAACACCCGCATTCATCAAAACGGCAAATTGACGGGAAAAAACGGCTTTGTCTTTCACAGAAACCTTAACTAAAGAATTCTGGAAATTTTTGAAGGCAACATCTGGTTGAAATCCTTGAGATTGTTTCAGTTCTTGGACTACAAAACCTTGATCTCTGAGATTAGTCCGAGCTTGTACCAAGGATTCGGCAACAATTTTTTCTGATCGGGATTTTCCTTGAGAATCGCGAACACGGGCAACATAGTTTGGCATAAATTAATTCAAAATGGGGATTGGGAAAGAAGAGGCACGAGGCAGAAGTTCTTTAATTTTGAATTTTGAATTTTGAATTTTGAATTGATTTCTCCCCAGTTCCTTTAATGCGCTTTAGCAGCCGCACCGGGTTTTGCACCTACTGCCTGCGGCGGTGCCGCAGTACCGATGAGACGTTGGATTTCATCTGGCTTAGAAGTCTTAGACATCGCCGCTTCAAAGGAGATTGTTCCGGCTTTGTACATATCGGCTAAAACCTTCTCCAGAGTTTGCATTCCCAATTTGCCGCCAGTTTGAATAGCTGAGTAAATTTGAGCTGTTTTGCCTTCTCGAATCAAGTTGGAAATAGCAGGAGTGACAATCAGAATTTCTTGAGCCATTACCCGCCCATATTCACCGGGTTTAGGGTTTTTCTTGGACACCAGGGTTTGGCTAAATACTGCCACTAAGGAGTTAGACAACTGCACCCGCACTTGGGTTTGTCTTTCATGGGGGAAAACGTCAATAATCCGATCAACTGTCTGGGCGGCGGAACTGGTATGTAGCGTACCAAATACCAAGTGTCCTGTTTCTGCGGCAGAAATCGCCAAAGAAATCGTTTCCAAATCGCGCATTTCCCCTACCAGAACAATATCTGGATCTTCTCGCAAAGCTGCTTTCAAGGCATTAGCAAAGCTCTTGGTATCTTCACCCAGTTGCCGTTGGTGAACCAAGCTTTTAATTGGTTCGTAGACAAATTCAATTGGGTCTTCTACCGTTAAAATATGCTCTGCCTTAGTGCGGTTAATCAAGTCAATCATTGCCGCTAGGGTAGTTGTCTTGCCGGAACCTGTAGGGCCTGTTACCAGAATTAGTCCTCTGGGCTTATCTGTCATTTCCCTTACCACATCTGGCAAACCTAATTTTTCAAAGTTAGGAATTTTAGAACTTAATGCCCGTAAGCAAGCAGCATAAGAACCACGTTCTTTATAGACATTGACCCGGAAACGAGCCAAACCCTTAACACCGTAGGAACAATCTAACTCCCAGTTCTGCTCCAAGGTTTTACGTTGGGTATTGTTGAGCATACTAAAAATCAGCCTTTGACATTGATCGGCTGTCATTACATGCTCACCTATGGGGGTGAGTTTGCCACTGATGCGGAAGTAGGGAGGCAAACCTGCGGATAAATGCAAATCCGAGCCACCCATTTCAATCAACTGCTCCATCAGGTCTTCAATCATCATTTCCATAGTTTTGCTTCCTTTTAATGTTTGTTATTTGTTATTTGTTATTTGTTTAAAGTTACTAACCATCGACCAATGACCAATGACTAATTTTGAAACCGAGATGTCATACAGTAGGGACAATCCAGCCATTCTGGTTTCAATGTGGCATCGCAGGTCAGGCAGGTAAGACCAATCTTGCGTTTGGCTTTTAACTCGGCTTCCAAACCAGTATCAGTAAACGTCACTCGTTCTACTTCTTCTAGGGTGGTAGAACCTTGGCGCACTAAGTCCAAACTGTAAGACAGCAAGGTTTTCATGCCCTCTTCTATTGCCACTTCCTTGATACGTTCCGTGGGTGCATCTTCGTTGATGAGAGTTTGCAGGTTTTCGGTAACTCGCATGACTTCATAGACTCCACAACGCCCTTTGTAGCCGACACCATTACACTTTGGGCAAAGCTGATTTTTGGTTTTGGCTTCGGCGATCGCATCTAATGTCAAGGTGTTAGCTTTATAGAAGGTAACTTCGATATCTGAGGAAGCTGATAGACCATAACGACCCAATTCCTGGACGGTAGGAGTGTAGGGAATACGACATTCAGGACATACACGCCGCACCAAACGTTGAGCTAAAACGCCAATTAGGGAACTAGAAACCATGAACGGCTCAATACCCATTTCTCCCAAACGAGCGATCGCACCTGGGGCATCATTGGTATGTAAGGTAGTTAATACCAAGTGACCAGTCAAAGCAGCCTCAATTGCTGTTTTTGCCGTTTCTTTATCCCGCGTTTCACCCACCAGCAGCACATCTGGATCTTGCCGCAAGAAAGCCCGCAATGCGGTAGCAAAATCCAGCCCTTTTTCCCGAATCACCTGTACTTGAGTAATCCCTGGAAGGCTGTACTCAATTGGATCTTCCACAGTACTGATATTAATACCGGGATCATTCTTTTCTGATAATGCAGAATACAGCGAGGTTGTTTTCCCAGAACCAGTTGGCCCAGTCACCAAAATTAGACCAAAGGGACGGCTGACCATATCTTGGACAATTTGTAAAGTCTCCGGATCGGTAATTAACTTATCCAATCCCAGTTGGGTAGAGGAGTTATCCAAAATCCGTAGCACCACCTTTTCCCCGTAACGACTGGGTAAAGTGCTGACCCGGAAATCTACTTTACGTCCCTCAAACAGCCGCCGGATACGTCCATCTTGGGGTATACGCCGTTCCGCAATATCTAGATTGGAGATGATTTTAAATCGGGCTGTCACCGCCGGAATGATTTTTTTCGGTAGGGGATCGAAAGCTTCGATCAGTATGCCATCCTTCCGAAAGCGAATACGTAAGTTTTCTTCTTGCGGTTCGATATGAATGTCAGAAACGCCCTCATGCAAGGCTTTAGCCAGGATTCTGTTGACTAGGTTGATGACTGGGGCATCCTCTGCACCCTTCATCGCCGCACCGAGATCAGCCTCCATTTCTTCAGGAGCATCTGAAAGATCGAGATTTCCGAGGTTTTCTAAATCCTGATTAATATCTGTAAACTTTGCTTGATCCAGGTGCTTTTGCTTAACAGCCATTTCATCCAGATATTGGTTGATTAGCTGTTGGTAGTCTTCCTGTGTAATCACCATGCGCTGCAAGACCAAGCCTTGGGGGCGCAAGATGCGGTTCAGGTCATCGGAAGCTTCTAGATTATCTGGAGCGACCATCGCCACTAAAACTGAGGGCGGGGTTTGGTCTTCGTGTTTCGATAGTGGTACTAAACGATGGCGACGACAGATATCCACTGGGATGAGGGTTTCAATTAGGTTCGCCATCATCGTGCTGCCAAAGGAGTTGACTTCCGGATCAAGGAATTCAACACCATATAGTATTTTAAGTTCAAATAGCTGCTGTTTTTTATATTGCCTGAGCAACTCAGGTGATAGTTGTTGCCCAGTGATTGACTCTAGTACTTCCGTTAGGGGTCTGCCAGATTTACGGCTTTCAATTAGTGCCTGCCTCATCTGGTCGGTATTCACATAGCCAGATAGCACTAGCTTGTTGCCGAAGGGCGAAAACTCTGTTCTGGTAGTTAGAGCGGTACTGCGCCGTTGTGCTGACGAGTAAGTCATAAATGAGCAATTGATTTGGGGAAACCTCTGTTTAGAGTATTCCCCGACTGTGAGATAGAATTCTCATTTCCCAAAAAAGTCCTAAGTCACGTCGCTTTGCTGCAAATTCAAAATTCACGCATTAAAGACATTTTCAAATTAAGATCAGGGGCGAGTCACATTCAGCGCCATTCTTGAAAATTATTCGTTCGGGTTCCCGCCTTAGTGGGGTCTGGGCTAACGTGTTCACCATTTGTCACAATAAGAGGACGGTTACATCACTTCCAGGAACTTGTTGGCAACAAAATCAGCCTCAGTGGCAAGTCGTGGATGACGACGGTTGCAAGCTGTGGAGATACACTGCCATAAATAGCATCTGGAATGAGTGGACAATAATGGATGAAAATAAACAGATAAACAATACAAGCCAGCAATTGGGTGAACCAACAGAGGTAAAGCAAGCAATGAAGAGTGACTCCCCAGCCCAAATTAATTTCAATGAATCTGGCAGTGAGATGACAGAGGAAATGGCAGCCCAAACCAATGTATCCGGTGATACGGCTACTCTCAATCCAGAAAATGGCGTCGCGGCAACCGAGAAAACTGAAGTGGAAAGAGCAGCTTTGGCAGAACTGACTCAACAAATCGAGTCCCTGAAAACGCAACTAGAAGAGCGTAGTACTCAATATATGCGGATTGCCGCTGATTTTGAGAATTACCGGAAACGCACTAGTAAAGAAAAAGAAGAGTTAGAGGCGCTGATGAAGCGAAACACGATTTTGGAATTGCTGCCAGTGGTCGATAATTTTGAGCGGGCGCGATCGCACCTCAAACCGCTATCTGATGGCGAAATGACAATGCACAAAAGTTACCAAGGCGTTTACAAACAATTAGTAGATAGCCTGAAGCGCTTGGGTGTATCACCAATGCGTCCCGAAGGTGAACAATTTGATCCTAACCTACACGAAGCAGTAATGCGGGAACCTACGGATGAACATCCTGAAGGAACAGTGTTAGAAGAGTTAGTGCGCGGATATTACTTGGGCGATCGCGTGCTACGCCATGCAATGGTCAAAGTAGCTGCTCCCAAGGAAGATACCCCTGCTGCACCAGAAGATCAGTCGAGTCAAGCCTTCAGTTAAGCTGTAATCGCTCGCCTCGCTGACCAAAAGTGCCTGGGTTCTAGCAAGGGACTTGCATCGCGTATCTAAAACTTGGACAAGGCTTTGGATAACTCTCTGTGTTTCAACTTCTCTCTTGCTACCAGCAACAGGGGTTCCACAGACGTTATCCGCTAGCCTTAATTCATGCCAAAAAGTTAGTCCGCGACAGATTACAGTAGAAAGACTCAGTAAAAATACTGGCAAATATGGGAAAAGTTATTGGGATCGATTTAGGCACTACTAACAGTTGCGTCGCAGTTTTGGAAGGCGGTCAACCACTTGTGATCGCCAGTTCTGAAGGTGGACGAACTACTCCTAGTATTTTGGGATTTGGGAAGAGTGGCGATCGCTTGGTTGGTCAATTGGCAAAGCGCCAAGCCGTAACCAATGCCGAAAACACAATCTACAGTATTAAACGATTCATCGGGCGGCGTTGGGAAGACACTCAAACAGAACGCGATCGCGTTCCCTACAACTGTGTCAAAGGTCGAGATGATACCGTTGATGTCCAAATTCGCTCAAAGAATTACACGCCACAAGAACTATCTGCCATGATCCTGCAAAAGCTCAAGCAGGATGCAGAAAACTTCTTGGGTGAGGAGGTCACTCAGGCAGTGATCACCGTACCCGCATATTTCACAGATGCCCAAAGACAAGCAACTAAAGATGCTGGCACCATTGCTGGACTAGAAGTTCTGCGAATCATCAACGAACCAACAGCTGCGGCTTTAGCTTTTGGATTGGAAAAGCAAGACCAAGAGCAGCTAATTTTAGTATTCGACTTGGGAGGCGGTACCTTCGATGTGTCGATCCTGCAACTTGGGGATGGCGTTTTTGAAGTTAAGGCAACTTGTGGTAACAACCACTTAGGTGGAGACGACTTTGATAATGCGATCGTGCTTTGGATGATGGAACACTTCCAGCAAGAGGAAAAAATCGACCTTTCCCAAGATAAGATGGCACTGCAACGCCTGCGGGAAGCGGCAGAAAAGGCAAAAATTGAACTCTCCAGCATAGTGAATACCTCCATCAACTTGCCGTTTATCACGGCTGATGACACAGGACCAAAGCATCTGGAGATGGAACTTAGCCGCTCTAAATTTGAAGAACTCGCAGGAAAATTAATTGAAGCGACCATCGAACCAATGATCCAAGCGCTCAAAGATGCGGATCTCAAACCACCAGCCATAGAGCGGATTATTTTGGTAGGTGGTTCTACCCGCATTCCCGCAGTCCAAAACGCGCTAATTAAGTTTTTCAATGGCAAAGCTCCCGATCGCTCGATCAACCCTGATGAAGCGGTAGCATTGGGAGCGGCTATCCAAGCAGGTGTGTTGGGTGGCGAAGTCGATAATCTCTTACTATTGGATATCACCCCTCTGTCCTTGGGAATTGAAACCTTGGGTGAAGTGTTCACCAAAATCATTGAACGCAACACCACAATTCCTACGAGTCGGTCACAAGTTTTTTCCACAGCAGTTGATGGGCAAACCTCGGTGGAAATTCACATCCTCCAAGGTGAACGGGCAATGTCACGAGATAACAAAAGTCTCGGCAAGTTTTTGCTAGCAGGAATTCCCCCATCGCCCCGTGGTGTGCCCCAAATTGAAGTATCCTTTGAAATCGATGTCAATGGCATCCTGAAGGTTTCTGCCCAAGACAAAGGTACAGGTAGAGAACAGAGTATTCGGATTACCAATACAGGTGGCTTGAGTAACAACGAAGTCGAACGGATGCGCCAAGAGGCTGAACTGTTTGCCGAAGAAGATAGAAAACGTAAAGAACTGGTTGAACTCAAAAACCAAGCTGATAATCTGTTGTTCAGTTACGAATCCACCATCAAGGATAATGGCAACTTTATCGGCGAGCAGATGAAAACCTTGGCCAGTGAAAAAGTTTCACAACTCCAAGCTGCCATGCTTGACTCCAGTGTTTCCACAGTGGAATTTAAACAGCGCTTAGACGACTTCCAACAAACCTTGCTGGCAATTGGTGCTGATGTCTACAATCGAGCTAACAGCCAAACTGATGAGATTGAGCAGGCTTCAGCTAGTCTCTTGACCCCAGAAATGGACTCACCAATGAATGGCACACTAATACCACAATTCAACTTTGATTTTGACGAAGAAAGTACCGCACAGGCTGATTACGAGGCGATAGATTAGGGGTTTGACATGGGGCATGGGGCATGGGGCATGGGGCATGGGGCATGGGGTGACTACGGGCGATGCCTACGGCGGCAAGCTACGCTCCCTGTACCCGTGTCACAATCCCCTAAAATAAGTGGTTACGCAAAAATATTTATACATTTTATGAAAAAATATTATCAGGAAAAGGAGATGCCGCTAAAGGAGTAATGATATGCGTTTTATTAAAGGCTTAAGTCAAGATACGATTAAAATGTTAGCAAGAATTTACAAACAAAGTAAACATCATCAAGTAAGACAAAGAGCGCAGTGTATTAAATTGAGCCCTGATGGATATACAATCAAGAATTTAACAGCAATATTTAATGTTAGTCGTCTGACAATAACCAATTGGTTTGATGATTGGGATATGTTTATGCTAGCTGGTCTATATGATCACAAAGGAAGGGGAAGAAAGCCGAAATTAAATGACGAACAGAAAAAGCAAGTAAAAAAATGGGCTAAATCCCACCCAAAAAATTTAAATATAGTAAGAAAAAATCTCAGAGAAGAGTGGGGTATTGATGTAAGTAAGGATACGATTAAAAGAATTTTGGATTTTTTTAACATGACTTGGCATCGGATAAAAAGAGGTGTAGCAGGTCAGCCAGATAGCTCAGTATATAAGAAAAAAACAGAAGAATTAGCTAAACTAAAAAAGCCAGATGAACAAGGAGAGATTGATTTAAGATATGTAGATGAAACTGGTTTTTGTTTAAGCTCTTATGTTCCTTATGCTTGGCAAGAGAAAGGATGTGAAGTAATTATCAAGACTCAACGAAGTAAACGTTTAAATGCTTTAGGTTTTTTAAATAGAAGGAATGATTTAGAAGTCTATTTCTTTGAGCGTAGTATTAATAGTGATCTAGTCGTAGCCTGTATTGATAAGTTTTGCGAAAAATTAGAGAAGCTAACAGTATTAGTAATAGATAATTCCTCCGTTCATACAAGTAATATGATGCTGGATAAACAAAAAGAATGGTCAGAAAAGGTTCGAGTCTCTTTTTCTTACCAACTTACTCTCCTGAGTTAAATGTCATTGAAATTTTGTGGCGATTTATGAAATATAATTGGCTGGCAATAGATGCTTATGAGAGTTGGGAAAGTTTAGTTAAAGCTGTGGAATATATATTTAAGCATTTTGGAGAAGAATATATAATTAATTTTGCGTAACTACTTACCCCTCACTCTTCCCTTCCAATGGCTGCATTGGGTATTGGACATTGGCAAGGACAATGGCAGTTACCTTAATCTTTAACATTTTCCAAAGTGTAACAAATTTAGTAAAATATAGTATCATCTGGTGATACTATATAAATGGAACTTACATAGTAAACAGCAAAAAACTTTTGATGCCCTTTTTCAAAACCCCATCAGATCCAATATTTTATGGAGTGATATAGAGTCTTTATTAATTGCTCTTGGTGCAGAGGTTTCAGTTGAAAGAGGGTCAAGAGTCCGATTTGCTCTTAATGATATAAGAGCCACATTTCACAGACCACACCCTGAAAAAGAAACTGACAAAGGCGCTGTTAAGTCGATGCGGCGATTTTTGACAGAAGCGGGGATTAAAAAAACGGGGACTGAAAATGATGAAATATAAAGGATATGAGGCAATTGTAGAATTTGACGCTGAAGCAGAAATTTTTCACGGTGAAGTAATTAATATTCGGGACGTGATTACTTTTCAAGGTAGTAGCGTAGACGAACTTAAGCTTGCTTTTTCTGATTCAGTGGATGATTATTTAGATTTTTGTAGAGAAGGTGGAGAGGAGCCTGATAAACCATTCTCTGGTAAATTCATGGTCAGAATTGACCCTGATTTACACAAAAAAATTGTACTTAAAGCAAGGAAAGAAGGACAAAGCCTTAACTCCTTGGTCGAAAAAAGCTTATGTCTCTATGCTAGCTAATAAATATATTGATTGTGACATGACTCCTTTCCTGAAGGTAGGGAGGCAACTAAAGAATCACTTCAAAGACTTCCTAGTTACTCCCTTACGGGATTTCGACTTTGACCTAGACTGAGATATCTCAGTACAAGAGCAAACCGTCTGCATAGGCGTTTTGGATTCCCGACTGTCCATCGGTACTAATTAGTATCTCAATATATTAGTGGCAAATGCAACACTCGTAAAGATAAAGCCGTGCTAGAAGCACGGGGTTTTAAACCCAACTTTTCGATAAATTTAGCGAAGTTTCACAAGACCCCAGCGCTTTGCTAGATTGTAGAAGCAAATTACTTTGGGCTAGGCACTATGCCAGTTCAGATGCAATCGAAAGCAATGGGTGGTTTTCCACACCTAATGGTGCGGCTAGCCCCTCTGGTTGATGGGCGAGGTTTTCCTCTCCTACGTAGCACAATTGTAAAAGAGACAGCCGACTCGGCAGTGAGAAGTCTGAGCAGAGGCTTGCCTGCTCCTAACTTCTATCGCTTTTGTCGTCTCCCACGAGGAAACCACCTGTTGCTCAAGATTTGTCGCTGATTTTTGTGAAAGGTAAAGGGTAAAATCAGTTATTAACAAAAATTAATTTTATCTTCTACCTGACCTCCGGCAAGCCGCCCTCTGAAGGACACTGCATTGCTCTTCCAGAGCTTTAGGCATAACGCCTTCCCACAGGGTAGCAAGTGACCGTGAGTGACCTTCTACTGTCCTTCGAGTTCGCCAGTCGCTCATGGGGGAAACCCCCAAGACCGCGCAGGCTCACCTTCTGCTTTCTTCCTTCTAACTTTTACCTTTGCTATATGGCCCGCGACTATTATGAAATCCTGGGTGTCTCTCGTGACACCGACAAAGAAGAAATCAAACAAGCCTATCGCCGTTTAGCCCGGAAGTATCACCCAGATGTGAACAAAGAACCGGGGGCGGAGGATCGCTTTAAAGAGATTAACCGCGCTTATGAGGTACTCTCGGAACCAGAAACCCGCGCTCGTTATGATCGCTTTGGCCCAGAGGGTGTGTCTGGTGCTGCTGGCGCGGGCTTCCAAGATGTCGGCGATATGGGCGGTTTTGCCGATATCTTTGAAAGCATTTTTAGTGGCTTTGCCGGCGGTATGGGTAGTCCCACGCAACAAAGACGGCGCAGTGGACCTGCCAGAGGTGATGACCTACGGTTAGACCTGAAGTTAGACTTTCGGGAAGCGGTATTTGGCGGTGAAAAGGAAATTCGTATTTCCCATCTAGAAAATTGTGAAGTTTGTAGCGGTTCTGGTGCTAAACCTGGAACCCGCCCCCGGACTTGTTCGACTTGTACGGGATCGGGTCAAGTCCGCCGTGTCACCAGAACACCCTTTGGCAGTTTCACCCAAGTCTCGACTTGTCCCACCTGTAATGGCACAGGGATGGTAATTGAAGATAAGTGTGATGCGTGTGATGGTAAAGGCGCAAATCAAGTTACAAAGAAACTCAAAATTACCATTCCAGCTGGGGTGGATAATGGCACACGCTTACGGATTTCTAGTGAAGGAGATGCTGGTCAACGTAGTGGTCCTCCTGGGGATTTGTACGTTTACTTGTTCGTGAATGAGGACGAGGAATTCCAACGGGATGGCATTAATATTCTCTCGGAAATCAAAGTTAGCTACCTGCAAGCAATTTTAGGTTGTCGGTTTGAGGTAGATACGGTAGATGGTCCGGTGGAATTGATTATTCCAGCTGGAACCCAGCCGAATACGGTGATGAAGTTGGAAAATCGCGGCGTACCCCGTTTGGGTAATCCCGTCAGTCGTGGGGATCATATGCTGAACGTATTAATTGATATTCCCAACAAAGTGACCCCAGAGGAGAGGGAACTGTTGGAGAAGCTGGCTAAAATTAAGGGAGATCGCACTGGTAAAGGCGGTCTAGAAGGATTCTTGGGAAATCTATTTAAATAATAATGAAGCCCTCTTCTGTTTTAACTCCCGATGCTCAACTTGATTTGCGCGGCACCCCTTGCCCAATTAATTTTGTGCGGACAAAACTACGTCTGGAGAAAATGCCATTGGGAGGTTTGCTAGAAGTCTGGCTAGACCCAGGTGAGCCGATTGAGCAGGTTCCCGATAGTCTGACAATGGCAGGTTATCAGGTGGAAAAAATTACAGACTACACTAGTTATTTTTCTCTGTTAGTGCGCCGTCCAGTTATTGAATGACAGGGGAAATTTTTACCACAACTGGACAGTTATTGGGTACGGTGGTTGCTGTACAGGCTAATTTTTACCGAGTACAGCTAGATCACAAGGATGGGGAGCAGAGGAGTCGGGGAGCAGAGGCGAAACTAGATTTAAATGCCCCTGTGCCCCCCTGCCCCCCTGCCCCCTCGCCTCCCCTTCTCCTCTGTACTCGCCGAACCCGCCTGAAAAAAATTGGGCAACAGGTGATGGTGGGCGATCGCGTTGTGGTAGAAGAGCCAGATTGGGCTGGGGGACGGGGAGCGATCGCTGATGTCTTACCCCGCCAAAGTGAGTTAGATCGTCCAGCGATCGCCAATGTGAACCAAATCCTGTTGGTATTTGCCGTCGCCGATCCACCTTTGGAACCTTACCAGCTAAGTCGGTTTCTAATTAAGGCTGAGTCTACTGGTTTGGATGTGCTTTTATGCTTGAATAAAAGTGATTTAATTTCACCGCCAGAACAGCAGCAAGTTAGCGATCGCCTACTTGGTTGGGGCTATCAACCAATATTTATCAGCGTTAAAGATGGTATAAATACTGAGCAAGCAGCCAGATATTTGAGCAATAAAATTACTGTAATTGCTGGGCCTTCTGGCGTTGGTAAATCCAGCCTGATTAATGCGCTGATTGATTCTGCCAAGCTGCGAGTCGGAGAAGTTTCTGGCAAACTGGCTCGTGGTCGTCATACCACTCGCCATATAGAATTATTTGAGTTACCTAGCGGTGGTTTGCTGGCAGACACTCCGGGTTTTAATCAGCCTGACATGGATTGTAACCCAGAAGAATTAATCCATTATTTCCCAGAAGCAAGAGAGCGGTTGGCAGTTGCTAAGTGTCGGTTTAGTGATTGTGTGCATCGAGATGAGCCTGAGTGTGCGGTGCGCGGAGACTGGGAACGATATCAACATTATTTAGAATTTTTGGACGCTGCGATCGCTCATGAAACTCATCTGCATCAACAAGCTGATCCAGAATCCAGCTTGAAGTTAAAAAGCAAAAGCAAAGGCAAAGGGCAGAGTCAATACGAACCCAAGCTAGAAAGTAAGAAGTATCGCCGGATTTCCCGAAAGACTCAGTTACAGGACTTGCAGGAGTTATATCGGGATGAGGAATAGACTTCTGGTGCTACACAATGTAGAGACTTAGCAGTGCTACGTCTCTACAAGGGTTCTGGATAATGCATATTTAATTTCACCAGATGTCTAATAAAGAGTGCGATGTCTACGACGGGCTGTTCGGTGACGCACTTCTATATAAAAGTTTGTCACGATAGCATGGATACAAACAGAAAAACTATCTTCTATGTCTCAGCCCCTTGCCACCACCCCTAGTTTAGAAGCTGTCACTGAGAGTATAATTTTCCCACCAGGCGACATTTATAGTGACGAACCCCCGTTGGAATCTGATCTGCACCGAGAACAAATTGATTTACTGATCCGCCTGATTAAATGGTGGTGGCGCGATCGTCAGGATTTTTATGCTACCGGCAACCTGACTATCTATTTTAGTCCTAACCAGAAAAAATCAGCGGAATTTCGAGGACCTGATTTCTTTGTAGTTTTAGATACAGAAAAAAAAGACCGCAAAAGCTGGGTTGTCTGGCAAGAAAATGGTAAATATCCCAATGTGATAATTGAGATGTTATCTGATTCCACGGCCTCGGTTGATAAAGGTTTGAAAAAGCAAATATATCAGAATACATTTCGCACTCCTGATTACTTCTGGTTTGATCCAAATAACCTAGAATTGCAGGGATTTCACATAGTTGATGGGCAATATCAAGAACTTGCTCCCACTGAGTTGGGTTGGTTGTGGAGTCAGCAGTTAGATATGTATTTAGGAGTTGAGTCTGGTAAATTACGTTTTTTTACCCCAGATGGGCATCTGGTAATATTGCCAGAAGAAGAAGCGAACCAACAGTTGCAACAAGCAAACCAACAGTTACAGCAAACAAATCAACAGTTAGAGCAAGCAAATCAACAACTAGAACAGGAACGCCAACGGGCTGAAAAATTAGCAGAACGCTTACGAGTCGCAGGTATTGACCCTGAGCAAATATTCTGAAAATAGAATTTTCTCTTTAAACTAGGCATGGAAAAATAGTGCTATGAACCAAACAATATCTGATCAAGTCCGTTGGACAACCTCAGACTTAGAATTACTCACAACTGACGAATGGAAGCGCTATGAAATTATTGATGGAGAACTATTTGTGAGTAAAGCGCCTCACTGGAGACATCAAGGGACTGCGGGTAATATATGCTTAGAGTTACAAATTTGGTCACGCTCTAGTCGGGTGGGAGAAACCAGTCAAGCTCCTGGTATAATTTTTACAGATGCCGATAATGTCATCCCGGATGTAGTTTGGATTAGTCATGAGCGTTTAGCACTATTGCTAGATGATGAAGGGCATTTGAGAGGAGCGCCAGAACTGATTGCAGAAGTGCTTTCTCCTGGGACAACCAACGAACGTCGAGATAGAGAAGCCAAGCTCAAACTATACTCATCTACAGGAGTTCAAGAATATTGGATTGCAAATTGGCAATTACAACAGCTAGAAGTTTATCGCAGAGAAAATGCCCAATTAAAACTGATCGCAACCTTGCTGGCTGATGACGAAATCACATCACCACTTTTACCAGGTTTTGGCGTTCGAGTTCAGCGTTTTTTTGGATAATTCTGGCGTAGGCGTAGCCCGCCGTAGGTATCGCTCATCAAACTCAGCTGCATCAACAAGCTGATCCAGATTCTACCATGAAGTTAAAAAGCAAAGGCAAAGGCAAAGGACAGAGTTAATACCAACCCAAGCTAGAAAGTAAAAATATTGCCGAATTTCCCGCAAGACTCAATTACAGGACTTGCAGGAGTTATATCGGGATGAGGAATATAAGAGTGCGATCTCTACGACGGGCTGTTCGGTGTCGCACTTCTATCTATAATTGATGTTAACGTTGGGCTAAATTTGAGACGAAGCACAACGAAACAGTTGAGGATCGGAGATAACCTCTGCCTCGTATCCGATACCCCTGTCCCGCCGTTCCAACGAAATGTTGTACCAATGTTGGTTCCTCCTAGTCGCTGCGTCTGTATAGAATTGAGTGATATTCCAAATCTTTGTCGTCCATATCACCTAAATATATGCGACAGTGTTTAGGAACAGCATCATAGGCTTGGCGCAAATACTCCTTATTTGCCTCGTTTGGCTCATGCTTGTATTGTGTTAATGCCTGTCGGCAAATCTCTCCTATTGTTAGCTGCCCATTGAGTCGTCGGATCTCGTCTTCAACTTCTTTAACAAACTCCTGCTCCTCAACTCTTGACTTCACTTGATGGGCGGTGAAATTAAGACCAGACACCATCATTGATACTCTTGATCCTTCAGGCAGATGAGTTCTAACCCAACCTTTGCTCACTTTTTCTTTGAAACCATCAAAGTCAACCTTCCCCCAGCAATCAATTCTGCCGTCTTTGTAGACCTTAATTTCGGTGACATAATAGTGGTCTCCATTGTTGATAAAGGCTTGCAGAAATACGCCAGGAATGGTTACGCCATCAACTATGCGATAGATCGTGTTAGAGAAGGACATAATAACAACCCATTATTATACAGTCTTAGTAAACAGTATGTACTGTACTCTTCGGTTGATCTCGGTAGGCCCCCCTGAACGCTACCATCTGCGTAATGTTCAAATCACAATATGTTGGGGAATATTGAGTTTAGGTTTTTACGTGACAGCAAAAACACGCAGTGGAGGCACAACAATGTTGGCTGTACCTCTACAAACACTGTATTTAACTCATATTGAAAACTATTCTTACGATCCCCATAAAGTCTTAAAATATTGTTAATTTCAGCCCAACCTCTCGACCTTCAACTTACAAGTATCACCCCAAAATCATTATGGCTATCGGCTACGTCGCGCTTGTACTCCACGCACATCTACCCTTCGTTCGTCACCCGGAAAGTGACTACGTGCTGGAGGAAGAATGGCTTTATGAAGCCATCACAGAAACCTACATCCCCTTATTGAAAGTATTTGAAGGCTTAAAGCGAGACGGTATCGACTTTAAAATCACGATGAGTATGACACCGCCCCTAGTGTCGATGCTTCGCGATCCTCTGCTTCAAGAACGCTATGAAGCACACTTAGCCCAACTAGAAAAACTTATAGAACTAGAAGCAGAACATAATGTCAATAACGGGCATCTTCGTTATTTAGCCGAACATTATGCCACTGAGTTTAAGGAAGCGCGTCAGCTATGGGAACGCTACAACGGTGACTTGGTGACAGCTTTTAAGAAGTTCCAAGACAGTAACAACCTGGATATCATCACTTGCGGTGCTACTCATGGCTATTTGCCGTTGATGAAAATGTATCCAGAAGCAGTATGGGCGCAAATTCAGGTAGCCTGCGAACATTACGAGCAAACCTTTGGACAAGCACCCAGAGGCATTTGGTTGCCGGAATGCGCCTACTATGAAGGTGTAGAGCGAATGCTAGCCGATGCTGGGTTACGCTACTTCCTTACTGATGGGCATGGCATTCTTTACGCCCGTCCCCGTCCCCGCTTTGGCACTTATGCCCCAATTTATACAGAAACTGGTGTTGCTGCCTTTGGTCGAGATCAGGAATCTTCCCAACAGGTATGGTCTTCTGAGGTGGGCTATCCTGGAGCGGCGGAATATCGAGAATTTTATAAAGATTTGGGCTGGGAAGCAGAATATGAGTACATCAAGCCCTACATCATGCCCAATGGTCAGCGGAAAAATACGGGGGTTAAGTATCACAAAATTACTGGACGCGGTTTAGGGCTGTCAGATAAGGCGCTCTACGATCCCTATTGGGCTAAGGAAAAGGCAGCAGAACACGCTGCTAACTTTATGTATAACCGAGAGCGGCAATCTGAGCATCTCTATGCTCTAATGCACCGTCCGCCAATTATTGTTTCGCCTTATGACGCAGAGTTATTCGGACATTGGTGGTATGAAGGCCCCTGGTTCATCGATTACCTATTCCGCAAGTCGTGGTATGACCAAGGAACATATCAAATGACCCATTTAGCAGACTATTTGCGGGATCAGCCAACGCAACAAGTCTGTCGTCCTTCGCAGTCTAGTTGGGGTTTCAAGGGTTTCCACGAGTATTGGTTGAATGAAACGAATGCGTGGATTTACCCGCATTTGCACAAAGCTGCGGAACGGATGATTGAAATATCGCACCTGGAACCAGAGGATGAGTTGGGGTGGAAAGCATTGAACCAAGCAGCGCGAGAATTGTTATTAGCACAATCTTCTGACTGGGCTTTTATTATGCGGACAGGAACAATGGTACCCTATGCAGTCAGACGGACGCGATCGCACTTGATGCGGTTTAATAAGCTCTACGAAGACGTGAAAATCGGCAAAATTGATAGTGGTTGGCTTGAAAAAGTCGAGTTAATGGATAATATCTTCCCCGAAATCAACTATCGCGTCTACCGTCCGCTATAGTTTCACAAAAAATAATCAACAGCAGTAGGGTGGGCATTGCTCACCCTATATTAGTAGTGAGGAGCGTTTATTTTACCAACAACAGAGCAAGCCTTAGCCTGTGTAAGGGTTTGTCAAATGCTGTCAAATCTTTATAAAGACATCCGCTTATTTCGATTTGACGATAAAACCGGAGAAATTTACATTCTATCTGCGGATGAACTTCAAATTATTGTTTATCGCAATGGCGAATGGGAGTTTGTCAATGAACCAGAATTATGAGCAAATGAGTTTTACAGAATTGAGAGCTTATGTCGTGGAAAACCGCGAAGACATTGAAGCTCTACGTTTTCTGATGAGCAAACGCGATCCTAACTCTCCGAAGTATCCTATGCCTGTTACCGAAGCTGATATGCAAGCCCAGATGGAAATCATCAGGCGTAAGATTAACGGAGAGCTTTAAGATTATTGTCTAATTTCAGTAAGGAACGTGGATTAAATAAAATGCAAAACTTCATCCTCTATTTAGCTTCCCTCTCCTTTATAAGGAGAGGGATTGAGGGTGAGGTAAGCCAGGGACATAAATTGTATGTTATTTAATTCTTATTCCTAAGCATAATTAGGGTGGGTAAATCATACTCACCTTATTATTTTATTAACACTGCCGGATTTAGCTAAAGGCTATCTGGATCAATATTCAATTCTCGAAGTTTAGCAGCTAATCTTTGTGCTTTCTCTTCTGCGGTTTGTCGTGCAGCTGCTTCCTCTTCATGAGTTAAGAGTGTTTCACCAGTCGCTGGATTATAAAAACGCAGTTTTCCTGCTTATAGGCGTAACTCTAGCCCCAAAACTTCACTGGGTAGGGACACTGTAGCATCTGGTAGGGTATTAGTTGCCACTAGGAAATAATTCCCATCAACCAAGTGTAAACCTTGGAGTTGGGGATTGAGATAATCGCCTGTAGGGTCATATTGGAAATATTCACGTACTCCCAGAAAGGCGTAAATTCCTTTCTTTGCACCTTGGTCTTTGCTGCGGGTGGTTTTTGAGGTAATCTCTAGAACAAAATCTGGGGTTTGATTATTTTCTTCCCAAGTTTTGTAAGAGCGTCTATCACGGTTTTCCACTCCAAACACCACAAATACATCTGGGGCTACGACTGATTCTGGATAACCTTTTTCGTAGTAAATAAATAGATTGCCAGCAACGTATACATCTGGGTGATTTTGGAAATAAATCCGTAGTGCATTTATTGCATAAGTCAAGTAACTGCACTGGATATCTCCTTCAGCCATTGGCTTACCGTCTTCATCTGGGTACTCAATCGGGGTAACGGGGATATACTCTACTGAGGCTGTCATGGGTAGTACCTCAACTCAACTAGGGCTAGATTTAATTTAACCTTGTTTTAAGTTGTAGGTACTGCACATGAAAAAGAGGGTGTATTGCTCACCCTCTGGAACTAAAGCATATATCCCATTAATCAATCTAGGGATTTGCTATGAATCTTGAATCTCAAAGCGAACTTTTAGAGGATCACCAAGAACCCTTCGGAAAGCCGCCTCTATTGAGGAAGACTTTTTCTGTGCCTGTGTTCGACACCCTTCAGTAGGAATAGAAATTATAGCTTATAAATTAATATGGATTTATTAATTAATTCAGTTTATTTTATGTTAAGATAAAAGGTTATTTATGATTTATAAAATAAGGATTGAATTTGCAACTAACTTACAAATATTATAAAAGATATTTGTCATTAAATTCTGGATGTTCAGAAAATTGGTAATTAAATTAAAAAAATATTTCTAAGAGTTTTGCATGGTATTGATGAGCAGGGTAAATAGCCGAAACATAGACCATTCAAGCTAAAAAAATGTGTAATTAAATTCTTCTTTCAGTGAGATATAAGCTGGAAGACTTGATTTACGGTAGCAAGTCATTTAGAGGCTCTTGTTGACAAGATGCGTTTGCCCTGCTTCCAGATAAGATAAAGAAAAACTGGTGCGTAGGCGTAGCCCGTCATAGACATCGCTAGTGATAATGTGTAATTAAATTCTTCTTTGCAATGAGATATAAGCTGGAAGACTTGATTTACGGTAGCAAGTCATTTAGAGGCTCTTGTTGACAAGATGCGTTTGCCCTGCTTCCAGATAAGATAAAG